>NZ_CAXUQW020000002.1:0-30000 GCF_964253355.1 Brevundimonas sp. LjRoot202
GACCCGCTTGCGCATGCCGCCCGAAAGCTCGGCCGGCTTCTGGTGGTGCGCCTCGGGTTTCAGTCCGACCATGGCGATCTTCATCTCGGCCAGCTCGCGGATCACGTCCTTGGGCAGGCGGGTATGTTCGACCAGCGGCGAGGCCACGTTGTCGATGACGCTCAGGGACGAGAACAGCGCGCCCTGCTGGAACAATATGCCGGTCCGGCGCTCGATATCGGCCGCCTGTTCCTTCGTCAGGTCCGCCATGTCATGGCCGAATACGCGCACCGATCCGCCGTCGGGCTCCTTCAGGCCGATGATGGAGTTGAGCAGCACGGTCTTGCCCGAGCCGGATCCGCCGACCACGCCCAGCACCTCGCCGCGCTCGACGTCGAGGTCGAGGTTCTCGTGGATGACGCGCTCATCGAACTGGCTGAGCAGGCCGCGCACCTCGATGAGGGCTTCCGGTTTGGCCGCCGTCCCGGCGGTGACCCCGGTCACCAGTTCAGCTCCAGGAAGATCATGGCGAAGACGGCGTCGAGGAAAATGATGGCGAAGATCGCCTGCACCACGGCCGCGGTCACCCGCCGGCCCAGGCTCTCGACGTCTCCGGCCACGGCCATGCCCTGCCGGCAGCCGATGGCGGCGACCACGACGGCGAAGACCGGCGCCTTGATCAGGCCGACGCCGAGATGGGTGGCCATCTTGGGGTCCTCGGTCATCCGCTGGATGAAGAAGGCGGGGCCGTAAGACAGCTCGCTCCAGGTCACCAGCAGGCCGCCGAACAGGCCGGAGATCATGCCGATGAAGGTCAGCAGGGGCAGCATGGCGAGCATGGCCGCCAGCCGGGGAATGACCAGCGCCTGGAAGGGGTTCACCCCCATCACCTGCATCGCGTCCACCTCCTGATTCATCCGCATCGACCCGATCTCGGCGGCGAAGGACGAGGCCGACCGGCCGGCCAGCAGCACCGAGGTGATCACGACGGCGAACTCGCGCAGCACCGAAACGGCGACCAGCTGGACCGTGAACACCGAGGCTCCGAACTGGGTCAGCATATTCGCGCCCAGATAGGCGATGACCGCGCCGATGAAGAAGTTGGTCACCGCGATGATGGGTATGGCGTCCAGGCCCGCGCGTTCGCCCTGGCTGAACCACGCCGGCCAGCGGATGCGGCCCGGATGGCGAAGCGCCGTGCCGACGGCGACGATCAGGCGCCCGAGAAAGGCCATGGACAGGGTCGCTTCCGCGACGATGTCCTGCACGCCCCGGCCCACCTTGGCGAACCCCCGGACCCAGCCCGGCGACCGCCTTGGCGGCCCGGCGCTTTCGCGCTCCAGCCGCTCGACGAGCGCGTAGGTGCGTCCCGCCTCCGGCCGCTGGCTCCAGGCGGTCTCCGGCAGGACGCAGTTGCTGGCCTGGACGATGGCCAGGGCGCCCGCCGTGTCGAACCGGCCGAGCTCGCTCAGGTCGACTGCGTCGACGCAGCGCTGATGCAGGGTGTCGTCCAGGCGACGGGATATCCGGCCCAGGCTGGTCGCGGTCCAGTCGCCCACGAGGCGCAGGGTCAGCCGTCCGTCGCCTTCGTCGATCTGAAAGTCCGCTGCGGCCATGCCCCTACCTAGATTGCGCCGTTCGATTTGCCTACGGTCGGACCACGGCAAAGCTGGGCAGAGCGGAAGAACGCCGCCCGGGCGTATTCGTTCAGACACGCTGGCTTCGCGGCTACAGCAGCGCCCTGGCCTGCTTCAGGTCGGCCACGAACCGGTCCCGCTCCACGGCCCTGGCGGCGGCGTCGGGAATGCGCAGCAGAAAGGACGGGTGGACGGTCACCAGCGCCTTGGCCCCGTCGGACAGGTCGATGCCCCGCCCCCGTTCCCGGGTCACCGCCACCTTGCGCGCCAGCACGCCGAGCGCCGCCGTCCCGCCCATGGCCACGATGACCTTGGGCCGGACCAGCCGCCGTTCGGCCTCCAGCCACCAGCGGCAGGCGCTGACTTCCGCGGTGTTCGGCGTCTTGTGCAGCCGCCGCTTGCCGCGCGGCTCATGCTTGAAATGCTTGACCGCATTGGTGACGAAGACGTCCCCCCGGTCGATCCCCGCCTGCTCGAGGGCGGCGTCCAGCACCCGTCCGGCCGGCCCCACGAAGGGATGGCCCGCCAGGTCCTCCTGATCGCCCGGCTGTTCACCGACGATCATCAGCCTCGCCCGCTTCGGCCCCTCGCCGCACACGCCCTGCGTCGCGTCCCGCCACAGCGGACAGCGGCGGCAGGCTTGTACCGCCTGATCGAGTTCATCCAGTGTGGAGGGCGCGAAGCCTTCGCCGAACGCCCCGTCCCGGTTCAATCGCGACAGCGTCCTGGCGAGACGGGCGTTCGGTTCGGGGGCGGGCGCGGCGACCATGGCCTCCGTCCGAACCGCCGACTGCGCCACCAGTTCCGGGATCAGCGCGGCCTCTGGCAGGTTCTTCCAGTATCTTTGGGGCATCTCGCTCCGCATGGCCTTGGTCTTCAGCCGCGCCGGGTTGAAGGTCGAGGCGTAGTAGGTCTTCCAGAATTCCTCGACCTCGTCCTCGCTCGGGGCCATGGCGCGCGTCGCCGGCGGTCCGAACGTCAGCTGCTCACCGTCCCATGACGCGGAACCGTCCGGCGTCAGGATCGACCAGCGCAGGCTGGTGAACCGGCGTACGAAGAACGGCGCGGTCTTCTCCACGACCCGGTGGGCCGGTTCGAACCACGCGACCCAACGCTCCCCCGCCTCGTCCTCAATCCGCCGGAACCGGACGAAGGCCTTCATCTTGTGGCTGGCGCGGCTGACGTTCCTCGCCCGCTCGACGGCTGCGGCCACGTCGATGTCCGTGACCACCTTCATCAGGTCGGGTTCGCCGCCCAGTCGCCACAGCAGGCGATACAGCAGGTCGAGCCGGTCGGCCGACCGATGCAGGATCACCTCCCGCGCCAGGTCCACGAACGCCTTCGGAACACTGAACGGAGCCGCGCCCGGTCCGGCGAGCGGAAGGCGCTCGTCGAACAGGCCGTCTCCGCTCGCGCCGATCCGGAACGCCGCGCGCTCCGGCGCTACGCCGGCCTGCCGGAACGCCCGCGCCGCCTTGCGCCAGCCTTCGAAGTCGGTCTCGTGCGCGAGAACCGCGACCCGCATCAGAACAGGCTCATCTGCACCGGCGCCGGATCGGGGGCGATGCGGGCGCGCAGGTCGGCGGCGTCTGTCAGCCCGCCGGGCGTCCAGTCCAGCGCCGTGATGAACGGTCGAACCTTGTCGATACCCCGGCACAGGCGGGCGATATCCTCCAGCCGCAGCGTCCGCCAGCGCCGGACGGACACGATCCTGTCCACCGACTTCACGCCCAGCCCGGGCACCCGGAGCAGCATCTCCCGCGGCGCGCTGTTCACATCGACCGGGAACTGCTCGCGCCGGTTCAGGGCCCACGCCAGCTTGGGGTCGATGGCGAGATCCAGCATCCCGTCCGTCGCCGCCTCGCCGATTTCCGGCGCGGAGAAGCCGTAGAACCGCATCAGCCAGTCGGCCTGGTACAGGCGGTGTTCGCGCATCAGCGGCGGCTTGGCGAGCGGCAGGACGCTTGACGAGTCCGGGATCGGACTGAAGGCCGAATAGTAGACGCGGCGCAGACCGTAGCCGCCGTACAACGAGGCGCTGCGCGCCATGATCTCCGTGTCCGGCGCGCCATCGGCTCCGACGATCAACTGGGTGGACTGGCCGGCCGGCGCGAACTTCGGCGGCTTGATGCGGTCCCGCTTGCCCGGCTTCGCGGCCTCAAGGCCCAGCCTGACCTGCCCCATCGCCTTCTTGATGACGCCGACATCCTTCTGCGGCGCCAGCCGCTTCAGGGCCTCGTCGCGGGGCAGTTCGATGTTGGCCGACAGCCGGTCGGCGTAGAGCCCCGCGGCCTCGACGAGCCTGGGATCGGCCTCCGGGATCAGCTTCAGATGGATGTAGCCGCGGAAGTCGTGTTCGGTGCGCAGCGTCTTCGCCACCCGCACCAGTTGCTCCATCGTATAGTCGCCGGAACGGATGATGCCGGACGACAGGAACAGGCCCTCGATATAGTTCCGCTTGTAGAAATTCAGCGTCAGCTCGACGACCTCGTCCACGGCGAAGCGGGCGCGGGGTACGTTCGAGCTCGCCCGGTTGATGCAGTAGGCGCAGTCGTAGATGCAGAAATTGGTCAGCAGGACCTTCAGCAGCGATACGCACCGCCCGTCGGGCGTATAGGCATGGCAGATGCCCATGCCCTCGGTCGAACCGAGGCCTTTTCCGCCGATCGAGTCCCGTTTCGAGGTGCCGGACGACGCGCAACTGGCGTCGTACTTGGCCGCGTCGGCGAGGATGGACAGCTTTCGCCGGAGATCGATCTGGGCCATTTGTTCGCACTATGTTCCGCCGGGAACAGTGCGTCCAGCGTGGCCGTAAAGGCGTTTTGTCGCGTCAGCTCAGATAGTTGAGAAGCGAGACCTGCCGGAGCTGCGAAATCACCTGCGCCGACGCTTGGATCGCCACCTGCGACAGCTGCAGGTCGGTGATCGCCGCGGCCATGTCGGCGTCCGTCCGGTTCGCCACCAGTTCGTCGAGCGAGTTCAGCTGCGACTGGTGACCCCGGGTAATGCTCTCGACCTGGTTGGCCATCGATCCGGTGCTGGCGGTCTTGTCGATGACCCCGGTCGCCGCCTGTTCCAGTCGCCCCAGCTGGATGATCAGAAAGTCCTTCTGGGCCTGGGTGACCTTGCCGCTCAGCGGACCGCTGGCGCCGGCGTGGTAGATCTGGATGTCCCTGAGGATCTCCAGCACCTCGGTGCCGAGTTCGTCGGCGAGGAAGCCGGTCTCCAGCGTCGTGCCCTCGGCCACGCGGCTGGCGGTCTTCAGCGTGTCGTTGGCGAACACCGAAGCCACGTCCGGCGCGGCCGCCAGCTCGGCCAGATTGGTGACGGTCACCGGCAGCGTCGAGGTCGACGCGCCCGAGAACAGGTAGCCGCCGTGATGCCGCATGGTCAGGCCGCCGCGGATGCCCTGGAAATGGCCCTCCAGCTCCTGCATCAGCGCGCCCGCGGAATCCGTGGCCAGCACGCTGCCGACCGCCTCCCGCAGGCCGGCGATGCCGTCGTTGACCTGGTTCATGGCCAGGTCCTGGGTGGTCAGGCGGGCGCTCACGGCCTTGGAGGTGTCGATGAAGCCCTGGATCCGGCTCTGCGCGCCCTTGAGCGCGGTCAGCGTCTCGGACTGGCGGCCGAAGCCGGTCAGGTCGGTGGCGGTCTTCTGCGTCGAGACGCGCTCCTGCGCGTCCGCCGCCCGGGTCTGGGCCTTCATCAGGTCCAGCAGCGCGGACTGATAGTTTCCGAAGGTGGCGACGCGGGTCATCAGATCATCCCCAGAAGCGTGTCGTACATGTCGTTGGCCGCCTGGATCAGGCGCGCCGACGCGTTAAAGGCCTGCTGATAGGTGGTCATCAGGACCAGTTCCTCGTCGAGGTTGACGCCCTCGTAGGCCGTTTGGCGGGCCGTGGCCTCGGTGGCGAGAGCCCCGGCCATGTCGCTCCGGTTCTTGGCCGCCGCCGCCTTGCCGCCGATTTCTCCGGACAGCTCCGAGGCGTAGCGCGACACCGAGATCGGCCCGCCCAACGACCCGCCGGCCGGGGCGAAATTCGCCGCCCGCTCCCCGGCGTCGGCCAGCAGCAGCGCGCCGCGTCCGTCGCCGACGCTCAGCGCCGACGCGCCCACCGCTGCCGACAGGTTCAACTGGGCCAGCGCCAGCCGGCTCGGGCTCTGGCGGATGTCCGTCCGCAGCGAGAAGCCGTCCGCCCGCGACGAGCGGACCCCGCCGCCGATGCCGAACAGCTCGGTCACCGAGACGCCCGACGGCGTCTGGATGGTCCGGTCCTCGAGCACGCTCATCGTCGGGGCCGGGCTGCCGTAGCCGGTGAAGCTGAGCGAGCCGTCCGCGGCCAGGGCGAACGATCCGAACCGGCCGACGCCGGTGGTCGTGTCGTTCAGGGCGTTGAGCAGGTCGCCGACGGTGCCGCCGGCCGGCACCGCCACCTGGATATCGCGCAGTTTCGACCCGCTCTCCCCGACGAAGCGGAAGGTCATCGTCTCGCCCGCCGTGAAGCCGTGCGGGGACGCCGCCGTCATGCCGGTCTCGTAGATGGCCGGCCGGTCGGTCGAGATCAGGTCGTTGAGGCCGAAATAGTGCGAGAACCCGCGCCCGGCCTTGGTCGAGGGGCTGGCCGGGTCGTCGGCGATGGCCACGCCGTTGGTTCCGCTGGCCGCGAGGGTCAGCTTGCCGTCCACGAAGCTGGCCGTCGCCGCGCCGCCCAGCTGGGCGTTCAGCACGGTCAGGAAGGTGGCCGGCGTCGCCGCGACGCCGTTGACCGTCATGGTCGCGCCGCTGAAGACGATGTCGGCGCGGGCCTGGATGACGCCCCCGGCATTGGTGACGGCGACGGTCGTCTGGCCGCTGAAGCCCGCGATGGCGCTTTCCAGCGTCTGGCCGACATTGCGGCCGGTCAGGCTGGTCGGGGCCGGGACCGAGCTGTTGGCGTTGTGGGCCCGGTTCAGTTCGTCGGCGACGTGCGCCACCAGCTCGGCCAGCCGCTCGGCCGCCGCGGTCGCCTCGATGTCGCGCAGTTCGACCAGACCGCGGATCTCGCCCGAGACGACGCTGTCCAGCAGCGAGCGTTTCTGGCCGCCCGGTTCGGTCACCCAGATATCGTTGAAGACCGTCTCGCCGGTGACCGTGCCGGCGCGGTTGTAGCTGAGCGTGGCCGCCCCCTGCCCGGCCAGCAGGGTCCCGGCCCCAGTGCGGATGGAGACGCCGCCCACCGGCCGCGCCGAGACGCGGATGTCCACCAGTTCGGCCAGTTGGCCGATCAGCGCCGACTGCGCCGTCTCGGCGCCCGAGGCGTCGCCGCTGACCACCGTGGCGCGGGCGATCTCGAGGTTCAGCGCCTCGATCTGCTCCAGCAGGCTGTTGGCCCGCTCGATCGCGCTCTCGATGCGGCCGTCGGCGTCCTCGCGTACCGCCTGGATCTGCTGGCCGATCCGGCCGGCCTCGTCGAACAGGGCCTGGGTCTTGAACAGGGCGTCCTGCCGGCGCGGGCCGGAGGTGGGATCCTCGGCGCTGGTGGCGAAGGCCGAGAAGACCCGGTCGACCTGCGAGAAGAAGCCGGTCTCGCCGCCGGGGTCGCCGAACAGCGACTGGATGCGGTCGTACAGCTCATGGCGCACGCCCTGGCGCGCCGCCTCCGCGCCCGCGTTCAGACTGGCGGCCTGCAGAAAGCGGTCGGTGGCCAGGCGGATGCGCGCCACCTCCACGCCCGTGCCCATGCCCTGGCTGGTCCGGGCGACCTGATCCGCGATCTTGCGGACATAGCCGGGCGTGTTGACGTTGGAGACGTTGTCGGAAACGACCCTGAGCTGGGTCTGCGCCGCGGCGAGCCCGCTGGTCGCCGTGTTCATGATCGCGTTCAACGACATTGGACGGCCTCCATGGCGGCGGCGCCCGGCAAGCCCTGCCAGCCGATGCGCGCTTTTTGCCCGGCGGACCTCGCAGGCGATCCCGCCAAGGTCTTGAAATTCCGCAAGTTAGTGTTTTGCGCCTGTGTCATGACCGGCAAGGGGCGCAAACTGCGGGCCAGACCACCGCCTTGCGCCGCACCAACCATCGGCGCCGGGCAAGAAACGTCGCCACACGGCAAGATTCGACCGTGCGCCGCCGCTCCCCGTCGCGACGACAAAACGATATTTCTGTTATTTTTTCGTAGGTTGTCAGCAGGACCCGAGTTGGCCCACGACTTGCGCCGGGGGGTCCGAATGTCCGGCGCAGCAGGCGCCCCAGTCACCATCGCTCCGGCGACGCCCCTCGGGACCATGTCCGCTCAAGCCGTGCTTTCCATGATCGCGCCTACGCTCCCGGCGACCCCGCAAGGGCCGTCGGACGCCGACGCGTCCGCCTTCGAGGGACTGCTCGCCACCGCTCTCGCCGCGGACGACGCCGCTCCCGCCGCGGCCGGCGTCGCGCCGCGGCCCGCCATGGAAGAAGCGGCGGTCGATGACGCCGCCCCCCAAGCCGACGGCGTGGACATGTCGGGTCTGCCGGGCTTTCTGACCGCCGCCCTTCCGGTGGCGGCCTCGCCCGTGATCCGGACCGGCGCCGAACCTCCGGTCACGGCTGACGAGGCCGGGTCCATCCTGGCCCCCGTCGCGACCCCGGAGCCGACGTCCGGCGCGTCGACGTCGCCCCCGATCGCCCCGACGCCCGCCAACGGCGCCGGGCTGCCGGACCTTCCCGGGACGGCCACCGCCGCGCCCCCCGAGCCGCAAACCGTTCCTGCGGCGACATCCGACAAGGCTCCGGAGCCGCAGGTCGTGGCCGCGGCCCCCGTCCCGGTCCCCGCGCCGCAGATCCCGGCCGGAACGAAACCGGCCGGGAGCGCCGCCCCGCAAATTCCGCCCGTCGCGGCGTCCAGCGACGACGCACAGGCCGCGCCGCCGACCGGCGATACGATCCAGACCGCGGCCTCGGACGAGGACACGCCCTCCGCCCCGCCGGTCAAGTCCGGGGCGGTTCCGGCGCCGGCGCCCTCCCCCCTCCCCGCGCCGCCGCTGCGGGCCCTGGCCGAGCGCACCTCCAAGCCGCTCGAGCAGGCGGCGCAGGCCTCGGCTTCCGCCGCTCCGGCCGAGGCGAAGACCGCCGTTTCGACGCCCTCGCCGCCCTCCACGCCGGCGGATTCGCCTTCGAAGCCTGCCGCGCCCGCCGCCTCCGCCGCTCCGGCCGCCCCGGCCGCCGATCCCGGTTCGGCCCCGGCCGAGGCCGCTCCGGCGGGTGAAGCCGTGTCCGGCCAGACCGAGGCCGCCGCTCCGGCCCGGGATCACAGCCTGTCGACCCTGTCCCGCGCCACCATCGACGCCACCGCCCAGATCGCGGCCCAGATTCTGCGCAAGCTCGAGGGCCGGTCGACCCGCTTCGAGATCGCCCTGCGCCCCGACGAGCTCGGCCGCGTCGACGTGAAGCTGGACATCGACGCCGAGGGCCGGCTGGCCGCCCGCCTGGCCTTCGACAATCCCGTCGCCGCCACCGACATGCGCGGCCGGGTCGACGACCTGCGTCGACAGCTCGAAGCCGCCGGCTTCCAGCTGGCCGAGGACGCCTTCGAATTCGCCGAGCGCGACAGCGGCTCCAGCGCCTTCGACCGGGGGCAGGACGCCCGCCAGGGCCAGAACCGCGCCTTCGCCGCGGCCGCCCGCCTCAACGCCGACATCGACGTGGCCCAGCCGCCGCAATGGCTGGCGCTCTCCCTCTCGCCTTCGGGCGTGGACATGAAGGTTTGACCGATGGTTGACGCCGTCACCACCACCAACAATGCGACGAGCCGGATCAACGCCGGCGCCGGCATGCTGGCCTCGAATTTCGAGACCTTCCTCGCCCTGCTGACCTCGCAGCTGAAGAACCAGGACCCGCTGTCCCCGGTCGACTCCAACCAGTTCACCGCCCAGCTGACCCAGATGGCCGGCGTCGAACAGCAGCTGCTGACCAATGAACTGCTCAAGAGCCTTGTCTCGGCCCAGGGCGGCGGCGATCTCGCCAGCGCCGCCAACTATATCGGCAAGGACGCCACCGCCGCCTGGGCGGCGACCAAGTTCAAGGACGGCAAGGCCGACTGGAGCTACGAGGTCGCCTCCAACGCCGCCTCCGTGAAGCTGGAGGTGCTGGACGGCTCGGGCAATGTGGTCTGGTCCGGCGACGCGCCCACCAAGACCACCGGCGTCCACGAATTCTCCTGGGACGGCGACGCCACCACCGGCGCCGACGGCCAGGACGATCAGGTCTACACGCTGAAGGTCGTCGCCAAGGACGCCGCCGGCGGCGCCATCGACGCCCAGGTCCTCACCCGGGGCCGCATCACCGGCGTCGAGATGTACGACGGCGAAGCCTACCTGACCGTCGGCAACTCCATCCTGCCGCTGTCCAGCGTGATCGCGCTGGAGGAAGCCCGCACCGCCGAAACCACGCCGCCCGCCGGGGAGGCGGGAGCCTGATGGCCCCGTCATCCAACCCCATGAACCTCTTCTCGTAAGGAGCCTCGCGCCATGAGCATCAACAGCGCCCTTCTGGCCGGCGTGTCCGGCCTGACCGCCAACTCGGCCGCCCTCGCGGCCATCTCCCAGAACATCGCGAACGTGAACACGATCGGCTACAAGCGGACGTCCGGCGAGTTCCAGACCGTGATCAACGCCCAGAGCCAGGGCGCGGGCTATTCCGCCGGCGGCGTTCTCGCCTCCGCCCGCCACTACACCAGCCAGGCCGGCCAGCTGCAGCGCACCACGTCCAACACCGACCTCGGCATCTCCGGCCAGGGCTTCTTCGTCGTCACCGAAAAGGCCGAGAACCTTCAGGTCACCGACGCGCGCCTGTTCACCCGCGCCGGCGCCTTCCGGATCGACGACCTCGGCTATCTGAAGAACACCGCCGGCCTCTATCTGCAGGGCTGGCCGGTGGACTCGGACGGCGATGTCGCCTCCGACCCCTCTGACCTGAACCGGCTGCGCACGATCAACGTCGGCTCGGTCGGCGGCACGGCCGAAGCCACCACCCGCATCCAGCTGAACGCCAACATCAAGTCCAGCCAGACGGTTTCGGCCGAAGCGACCGACGCGGCCGCCGTGCCCGTCGGCGCCAACGCCTATGACCCGGCCACCAACTCCATGGCCATGTGGGACCCGGAGACGGGCGTCGGCGTCAAGCCGGACTTCGAACTGACCATTCCGGCTTCCGACTCCAAGGGCGGCCAGCGCACCGTGGCCCTGTCCTTCCTCAAGAGCACCGTGCCGAACCAGTGGTACGCCGAAATCCGCGCCATTCCGGCCTCCGACGTCATCACCGGCGCGGGGCTGACCAACGGCCAGCTGAAGACCGGCCTGGTCGCCTTCACCCAGGACGGCCGTCTGGATCCCGTCGCCATGGCCGCCCTCGGCGCCCAGGCCCTGTTCCCGGACCCCGCCAACGCCACCCTGACCTTCGGCGCGTCCGACGCCGCCGCCCCTGCGGCTGGAGCCTTCAACTGGGCGGCCGGCCTCGGCATCGACGACCAGGAGCTGACCTTCGACCTGACGGCGTCCACCGGCGGCCTGACCCAGTACGACAGCGCCTCGGTCGTCCAGGCCGTGATCACCAACGGCACCGCCTTCGGCAACCTGTCCGAGGTCAAGATCGACGACACCGGCTTCGTCACCGCCATCTTCGACAATGGCGTGACGCGCAAGATCGCCCAGATCGCCCTGGCCACCTTCCCCAGCCCGGACAGCCTGGCCCAGACCTCGGGCAACGCCTACCGCGTCAGCCAGGGCTCCGGCACCTACAACCTGAAGGCCGCCGGCACGGGCGGGGCCGGCCTGATCGGCGCTTCTCAGTTGGAAGCCTCGACGGTCGACCTGTCGGCCGAGTTCACCGGGCTGATCACCACCCAGCGCGCCTACTCCGCCTCGTCGAAGATCATCACCACCGCGGACGAGATGCTCGCCGAACTGATCAGCATCAAACGCTGATTTCCAGGTAACGGGTCGTAAACCTCAATGAAAACTTTGTTGAATATTGAGCGGGTGGACGGAGGTCATTTTAGGCTTTCCTTCACCACGACGCTTAAACGGCCCTTAGCCGCCGACCGCTACGGTTCGATCCTTAGTGATGGTGGTCAATGAGGCATAAGCCCATGTTGCAAGAGCGACGCCTTAATACGCAAGGCGAACAGTATGTGGTCGGCCCGACGGGCACGCCCCTGACCCTGCACGATCTCCCGCCGGCCAATACGGACCGCTGGGTGATCCGCCGCAAGGCCGAGGTCGTGGCCGCCGTCCGCGGCGGACTGATCAGCCTCGAGGACGCCCTGGCGCGTTATCGCCTGACGGCCGAGGAATTCCTCGCCTGGCAGAAGGCCATCGACAAGTGGGGCATGCAGGGCCTGCGTACGACCCGCATCCAGCACTACGGCCGCGGCGCCTAAGGTAACTCCCCGAAGATACGACGGCCGCTCCCGGCGACGGGGGCGGCCGTTGTCGTTTCCGAGCCGGTTTTTCGGGTGGCCTCGAAATCGCGCGTGTTTCGCACTAGATAGCGCGCCATGACGCTCGCCGAGGACATCTGCCCGGTTCCGACCATCGCCCCCATGACCGGCCAGGCCGACATGGACGCGGCGATCGCCTCCGCGCGCGCGGCGGTCGGCCTGCCGGTCGGCGCCCGGGTGGTCGCGGCCATGTCGGGCGGCGTGGACTCCACCGTCGTCGCCGCCCTGCTGCACAAGGCGGGCTATGACGTCGTCGGCGTGACCCTGCAGCTCTACGACCACGGCGCGGCCCTGAAGAAGAAGGGCGCCTGCTGCGCGGGCCAGGACATCCACGACGCCCGCCTCGCCGCCGAGACGCTGGGCATCCCCCATTACGTCCTCGACTACGAAAGCCGCTTCCGCGACGCCGTCATCGACCAGTTCGCCGACTCCTATCTGGCGGGCCAGACGCCGGTGCCTTGCATCCGCTGCAACCAGACGGTCAAGTTCCGCGACCTGCTGGACGTCGCCCGCGACCTCGGCGCCGAAGCCATGGCCACCGGCCACTATGTCCGCCGCGCCGTCGCCGGCGACCGCCCGCAGATGCGCAAGGCGATCGACCATTCGCGCGACCAGTCCTACTTCCTGTTCGCCACCACGGCCGAGCAGCTCGATTACCTGCGCTTCCCGCTGGCCGACCTGGAGAAGCCCCAGGTTCGAGGCGTCGCCGCCGAACTGGGCCTGCGCATCGCCGCCAAGCCCGACAGTCAGGACATCTGCTTCGTCCCCAACGGCGACTACCGCACCCTGATCGACAAGCTGCGCCCGCAAGGCCGGGAAGCCGGCGAGATCGTGCACATGGACGGCCGCGTGCTCGGCTCGCACTCGGGCATCACCGACTACACCATCGGCCAGCGCCGGGGCCTGAACGTCGCGGTCGGCGAGCCGCTGTTCGTCACGAAACTGGATCCGGCGAAACGCCACGTCATCGTCGGCCCGCGCGAGGCGTTGGCGACCGCCGCCCTGACCCTGGACGAAACCAACTGGCTCGGCGACGAAGCCTCGATCGAGGTCGCGGCCGCCGCCGGCGCGCCCGTGCTGGCCCGCGTGCGCTCGACCCGCCCGCCCTCGCCGGCCCGCCTCGGCCTGGTCGACGGCGCGGTGTCGGTGACCTTCGAAACCGGCGAGGAAGGCGTGGCTCCCGGCCAGGCCTGCGCCCTCTACGACCCCGCCGATCCCGACCGGCTGCTGGGCGGCGGCTTCATCAAGACCACGACGGCCGTTGTCTGACGCGACGGACGATCCGCTGGCGCTCGCCTCGCGCGCCGGCCTGCCCTCCGAATTCCTGTACCTGCGCGACGCCTTCCCCCGCGAGCGCTGGAGCGCGGGCGGCCTGCACCCGACGGCCCGGCGCTGGCTGCACATGCACGGCGGCTTCCGCGCCCATCAGGCCGAGATGGCGGCGATGGTCGAGGCATGGCGGGCCGATACGCTCGACGTCCCCACCCTCCACCGCGCCCTCATCCCCGCCCTGCAGCAGTTCCTCCAGCACCTCGACGGCCACCACCGGATCGAGAGCGGCCACTACTTCCCGGCCCTGCAACAGCTCGAGCCGCGCATCGCGGCGGGCATCGACCTGCTGGACCGCGACCACGACGCCATCCACGCCCATATCGAGGCCATGGTCGAGACCGGCCGCGCCCTGCATCAATCGGTGACCGGCGCCGCCCCCGACGCCCGCGACCGGGTCGAACGTCTGGCCGACGTCCTCGCCCTCGCCGGCCCGCAACTGGCCCGGCATCTGGATGATGAGGAGGAGATCGTCATTCCCCTGATCGCCCTGCGCGGCGACCCGCTGGGCTGACGTCCGCCAACGGCCGAGGTTAAATCGGCGACAGGTCGCATCTGAAATGGCAGCCTGCCCCCTCTGACGATCATCACCATCGATCAACAGGGGCTACCGATGAAACTCACTTCCGCCTGCATGGCGTCCGTTCTGGCGCTCGTCATGGCCGCGCCGCTGGCCGCCGCGCCCGCCCGCGCCGAACCCACGGTCGCCCAGTCGCCCGAGGCACCCCGCACCTACACCGCCGCGGAGTTCTACCAGACCCGCAGCTACGGCATGTCCAGCCCGGCGGGCCTCGGCTTCTCGGCCGACGGCCGCTCGATCCTGATCTCCAGCGACCAGACCGGGGTGTTCAACGCCTTCGCCCTACCGATCGATGGCGGCGAGGCGGCGCCGCTCAGCACCTCGACGACGGTGGCGACCCGCGGCGTCAGCTATTTCCCCCACGACGGCCGCGTCCTGCTCGCGGCCGACAGCGGCGGCGGCGGCAGCGAACTGACCCACGTCTATGTCCGAGAGCTCGACGGGACCGTCCGCGACCTCACCCCCGGCGACAACGTCAAGGCCGACCTGCTGGGCTGGAACGCCGCGCGGGATGCGTTCTGGGTCACCTCCAACGCCCGCGATCCAGAGGTTTTCGACCTCTACGCCTATGACGCCGACACCTACGAGAGCCGGATGGTGTTCCAGAACCCCGGCATGTTCATCGCCGACGTCTCGCCCGACGGCCGCTGGGTGGCCATCGACAAGCCCGTCACCAGCGCCGACAGCGACATCTATCTGGTCGACCTGCAGGGCGACCGCGAACCCCGCCTGATCACCGCCCACGAGGGCGAGGTCGCCCACGGAACCTACGGCTTCACCCCGGACAACCGCCAGCTCGTCTACGGCACGAACGAGCATGGCGAATTCCATCAGGCCTGGACCCACGACCTGGCCACCGGCGCCAAGGCCCCGCTGATCCAGGCCGACTGGGACGTCGAGTTCGTCAGCTATTCGCCGTCGGGCCGCTATCGCGTCTCGGCCCTGAACGCCGACGCCTCGACCGAGCTGACCCTGCTCGACACCACCACCGGCCAGCCCGTGCGCCTGACCGGCATGCCCGGCGGCGATATCGGCCAGATCCGCTACAACGCCGACGAGACGCGCATCGCCTTCACCGTCTCGTCCGACACCTCGCCCAACGACGTCTGGACCGCCGATCTCGCCACGGGTCAGGCGCGGCGGCTGCTGACCGCCCTCAGCCCGGCCATCGACGAGGCCGACCTGGTCGAGTCCAGCATCGTCCGCTACGCCGCCTCGGACGGGACCATCATCCCCGGCGTGCTCTATCGCCCGAAAGGCGCGTCGGCCGCCAACCCCGCGCCGGCCATCGTGCTCGTCCACGGCGGCCCCGGCGGCCAGAGCACCCGCGGCTACTCGGCCATGACCCAGCATCTGGTCAATCACGGCTATGCGGTGCTGGCCGCCAACAACCGCGGCTCGTCCGGCTACGGCAAGACCTTCTTCCACATGGACGACCGGGCCCACGGCGAGGCCGACCTTCAGGACATCGTCGACGCCGGCCAATGGCTGCGTGATCAGGACTGGGTGGCCGACGACCAGGTGGCGGTGATGGGAGGCTCGTACGGCGGCTTCCTGACCGCCGCCGCCCTGGCCTTCCACCCCGAGGCCTTCGACGCCGGGGTCAACATCTACGGCGTGACCAACTGGGTGCGGACACTGGAGTCCATCCCCGCCTGGTGGGGCGCCCAGCGCGACGCCCTGTTCGACGAGATGGGCGACCCCGCCACCGACGGCGAGCGCCACCGCCGCATCTCGCCGCTGTTCCACGCCTCGAACATCGCCCGCCCCATGCTGGTGGTGCAGGGCGCCAACGATCCGCGGGTGCTTCAGGTCGAGAGCGACGAACTGGTCGCCGCCGTCCGCGCCAACGACGTGCCGGTCGAATACGTGCTGTTCCCCGACGAGGGCCACGGCTTCCAGCGGCGCGAGAACCGCATCACGGCGCAGGAGGCCTATCTGGCCTTCCTCGACCGCTACGTGCGCAAATAGGTCCGGCCGGACCGGGCGGTCAGGCGCCGCCCGGTCCGCGCGTCGGCATCAGCTTGCGGCGCTGGCGCACAAGGGCGATGGGCCGCCCGTCCGCGGCGTGGGCCACCCCGTCCTCGACCGCCCAGCCGCCGCCGACGTCGCGGCTGGTGAAGTGGAAATAGGCCCAGCCGTCCGGGGCCGTGTCCGGAGTGATCGCCTCCAGCAGGTCCGCGCGCAGGTCGACGCTGGCGGAAATCACCGGCGGGGCCGGCAGGGCGGTCCAGTAGGTCGGATACACCCCGTCCAGCAGGAACAGCAGCCGCGCCTCGTCCAGCGGCGCGCCGTCGCTGGTGCGCATCCAGCAGCCGAGCTCGGGCGAACCGCCGGCGTTCTCGCCGAACAGCTTCGGCCCGGCCACGAAGCGGTGCTCGATATGGCGGGTGAACCACGGCCCGAAGCGGGGATCGAGCGGCGTCGGCGCGATGTCGGCGACCGGGCGGGGCGTCGCGGCGAGCGGCGTCAGCGCGGGCCCCGCGACCTCGCGGCCGAAGGTGGCCAGGGCCTGCACCGCCAGCCGGTCCGGCTGCCCGCCCAGCACCGAGGCGTAGGCGACGTTGCGCCCGCCCCGGGTCAGGGCCGGAACGAAGCTCGCGGACTCGAACCGGGCGGCGGCCAGATACTGGACGGTCAGGGTTTTCAGCGGCGTCTCGATGCCCAGCCCCTGCCGGGCCGCCCCGGCCGCCAGCGCCGCCATCAGCCCGCCGAACGGCGCGCCCTTCTCCGACGGCATGGACAGCGGTGCGTTGGAGAAGTCGCCCGACAGCCGTGCGGTCAGGCCGCCCGCGCCGTCATCGGTCAGGGTCAGGGCCTCGGCGAGGGTCTGCTGGGTCATGCGTCCGGCATATCGTGGGAGAAAGATGGGCGGAAGGCCGAAACCTCCCGCCCCAGTCGAGGGATCCGGAAACGCCGCGAGCGGGCTCGCCGCGCGTCCGTAGCGAAACAAGACTGACTGAGTCCGTTCAGATTGGCAACCCTCTTGCCAAAAGCCTGACGCGGGGTCACCTTTGAGGCCATGGGACGCACCGCCGACTATTCTCGCCAGAGCTGTTCGATCGCCGCGACCCTCGAGGTCATCGGCGATCCCTGGACCCTGCTGGTCATCCGCGACGCCTTCAACGGCGTCAGCCGCTTCGAGCAATGGCAGGAGCGGCTGGGCGTCGCCCGCAACGTTCTCGCCGCGCGCCTCAAGTCGCTGGTCCAGCACGGCGTGCTCGAGCCGCACCTCTATTCCGAACGCCCGCCACGCAACGAGTACCGCCTCACCGCCAAGGGCAAGGATCTGTACGGCGTGCTGGTCACCCTGCACGGCTGGGGCGCCAAACACGTCTATTGCGGCGAGGACGCCGGCGTCTCCATGACCCACAAGACCTGCGGCCACGAGCTGACGCCGCGCATCGCCTGCGGCTGCTGCGGCGAACTGGTCAAGCCGCGCGACATCCAGCTGAACCTGGCCGAGAACCGCCCCACCGTCGGCGAAATGATGCCCCGCGACCGGGCCTCCGAAGAGGTCGCCTGAGCCATGGAGCCGGTCACCATCGTCGGCAATCCGGTCTCGCCCTATGTCCGCAAGGTGCTGGCCGCCTGCGCCCTGAAGGGCGTCGAGGTCCAGCTGGACCCCATCGTCGGCCTGATGGGCAACGACGACTTCGACCGGATCAGCCCGCTGCGCCGCATCCCCGTCTGGGTCGAGGGCGAGGTGACGCTGTGCGACTCCAGCGTCATCGTCCAGTACATCGAGGAGACCCGCCCCGGCCCGTCGCTGTGGCCGGCCGACCCGGTGCAGCGGGCGAAGGCGCGCTGGCTGGAGGAGTTCGCCGACACCCGGCTGTTCGACGTCCTCGGCTGGCGGCTGTTCTTCGAGATCGCGGTCAAGCCGCGCTTCCTCGGCGGCGAGGTCGACCAGGCGAAGGTCGAGCAGGCCCGCGATGTCGAGCTGCCGGGCATCCTCGACTACCTGGAAGGCTGGGCCCCGGAGGCCGGCTTCCTGTTCGGCGAGCTGTCGATGGCCGATCTCAGCGTGGCCCCGGCCTTCGTCAACGCCGGCGCGGTGCAGGTCAATGTCGATCCGGCCCGCTGGCCGAAGCTGGCGGCGTGGCTGGAGCGGGTCGAGACACAGACCCCGCTGGGCCCCCTGAACGCCCTGGCCCGCGCCCTGATGCGCACGCCGGTGCCGGCGCAGCGTGACCGCCTGTCCGAGTTCGGCTTCGTCGCCTCGCCGCACAGCTGGGCCGGCGACACGGCCCGCCGCGGCCCGATGACGCCGCAATAGGCCTACGCTTGCGCCCCGCCTCCAAACAGCCGATCTAGCCCCCGATTTTTCCAGAGTCCCCCAGGTTCCCGCCATGTCCGATCCGATCGTCATCTGCTCCTTCGCCCGCACCCCGATGGGCGGCTTCCAGGGCGCCCTGTCCGGCGTCAAGGCGACCGAGCTGGGCGCCACGGCGGTGAAGGCGGCGGTCGAGCGGGCCGGTGTCGACCCGGCGAAGGTCGAGCAGATCTACATGGGCTGCGTCCTCCCCGCCGGCCTCGGCCAGGCCCCGGCCCGTCAAGCCGCCATCGGCGCCGGCCTCGGCCGCCACGTCGAGGCGACGACGGTCAACAAGATGTGCGGCTCGGGCTTGCAGGCCGTCATGATGGCCTCGGACGCCCTGACCGCCGGTTCTGCCGACGTCATCGTGGCGGGCGGCATGGAGAGCATGACCGGCGCCCCCTATCTGATGAACAAGCATCGCTCGGGGGCCCGGATCGGCCACGACGTCATCGTCGACTCGATGATGATGGACGGGCTGGAGGACGCCTACGCGCCCGGCAAGCCGATGGGCTCGTTCGCCGAGGACACGGCCGGGACCTACCAGTTCACCCGCGAGGCCCAGGACGCCTATGCCGTCGAAAGCCTGACCCGGGCCCGCCACGCCATCGCCTCGGGCGCCTTCAAGGCCGAGATCACCCCGGTCGAGGTCACCACCCGCAAGGGCGTCGAGACGGTCAGCGAGGACGAACAGCCCGGCAAGGCCATGCCGGAGAAAATCCCCGGCCTGAAGCCTGCCTTCGCGAAGGACGGCACCATCACCGCCGCCTCCTCGGCCTCGATCTCGGACGGCGCGGCCGCCGTGGTGATGACGCGCGAGAGCGTGGCGAAGGCGCTGGGCCTGCCGATCGTGGCCCGCATCGTCAGCCACTCGGCCCACGCCCACGAGCCGGGCCTGTTCACCACCGCCCCCGTGCCGGCCATGCAGAAGGCGCTGAAGAAGGCCGGCTGGTCGGTCGAGGACGTCGACCTGTGGGAGATCAACGAGGCCTTCGCCGTCGTGCCGATGATCGCCATGCAGGAACTGGGCATCGAGCACGGCAAGCTGAACGTCAACGGCGGCGCCACCGCCCTCGGCCACCCGATCGGCGCGTCCGGCGCCCGCGTCCTCGCCACCCTGCTGGCCGCGCTGCAGGCCCGTGGCGGCAGGAAGGGCGTCGCCAGCCTGTGCATCGGCGGCGGCGAGGCCGTCGCCATGGCGGTCGAGCTGGCGTAGCGGAACGATCCCTCCTTCTCCCCTTGGGGGAGAAGGTGGCTCGCGGAGCGAGACGGATGAGGGGTGAGTCTGCTCCGGACCCCGCTGGCGGCCAGTTCGCTTCGACCATCCCCCTCATCCGGACGGCTCCGCCGCCCACCTTCTCCCCCGGAGGGGAGAAGGGCGGCAATTGCTGCGCTGCAAGTTAATGCGCAGCCATCCTATTTTCGGCCGCCAACCCGTTGCTTTCACGCCGGATTGAAAATTCCCAGCGTCCTGAGCCCGCCGCAGGAAGAACCGCCCGTACACTCCTGCCCATCCCGTCGACGGGGAGGGCGTCGGATCCACGTTCTCGATGACGGCGGGCTGTGGTCGAGCGATGAAGCCCGGGCGGAGGAGAGCCCGGGGGTCTTCGTCGGAGGTCGATGGATGGCCTCTGCTTGCTCGCCGCGCGCCTTTGGATGGAACCGCTACATGACTGAACACGGTCAGCACGTTCCGCCTTCCGGCCTCTCCGCAAGGAGCGGTCCGGGACGCCGGTGAGGCCCGAGAAGGGCCGCCAGCCGGCGGGGCGAGTGGATAACGGCCACGCGGGGCGGCAGTCTCGTCGAAACGGTAACACTACAACAGCACCGGGCGAGGCCCGGCCGCCCTGCTCCCTCCCCACACCGCTTCGGAAGTAGCGGCGAAGAGTCATGCCCGAACCCCCTACCTCCCCACCCCGGGAAGGAAAGACCTGCGGAAAGGCCCCACCCATGCCCCGTGACCACCGCCCCCGACTGACCGATCGCGACCTCGTCCACGCCCTCCAGAGGCTCCGCCTCGAAGGGCTCGAGACCGGCCGGTTCGAGCCGCTCTCGGATCGGGAGAGCTTCTACCTGCAACTGTTCCGCGCCGGTCTCCGGCCGGATCGCGAGGACTTCATCCTGTCGCCGGCCCTGCTCCGCCTCGAGGCGGTGCAGTTCCGGTCCGGCGGTGAGGAGGAGCCGGAAGCCGCCCTCCCCTTCACCGCCTCCCCCGAACCCGCTATCAGCCGCCCATGACCCTCCCCCACGCCCTTTCCGGCCTCGGCGCTGTCGCCGGCGACTATGACATCCTGCTCTGCGACGTCTGGGGCGTGATCCACAACGGCCGCGAGAGCTTCCCCGCCGCCTGCGAGGCCCTGACCCGGTTCAACCAGCAGGGCGGCCACGTCGTGCTGATCTCCAACTCGCCCCGGCCCGCCTCCGACGTGGTGGCCCAGCTGGACCGGCTCGGCGTGCCGCGCGACAGCTGGAAGGCCTTCGTCACCTCGGGCGACGCCACCCGCGCCGAACTGTCGAGGCGCGCGCCCGGTCCGGCCTGGATCATCGGCCCCGACCGCGACTGGCCGCTCTACGAAGGGCTGAACCTGGACCTCGCCCAGGGCGCCGGGGACGCCGCCTTCATCTCCGTCACCGGCCCCGTCGACGACGAGACCGAGACGCCCGAGGACTACCGCGAACGCCTCGCCGCCGGCGCGGCCCGCGATCTCGAACTGATCTGCGCCAACCCCGACCGGGTGGTCCAGCGCGGCGACCGCCTGATCTATTGCGGCGGCGCTCTGGCCGACCTCTACGAAAGCCTCGGCGGCCGGGTGACCATGGTCGGCAAGCCGTACGGCCCGATCTACGAGCTGGCGGTCAGGGAGGGCGAAAGGCTGCTCGAACGGCCGGTCAATCGCGCCCGCGTGCTGTGCATCGGCGACGGCGTGGCCACCGATGTGCTCGGGGCCAACCGTCAGGCGCTGGACTGCCTGTTCATCGCCCAGGGCATCCACGGCGACGCCGCCCGCGGACCTGACGGCCGCCTCGACGAGAGCCGCGCCGCCGAACTGCTCAGGGCCGAAACCACCTACGCCCGCTACGCAATGCTCGATCTGGCGTGGTGAGGGTCCGCAATTCAGGCTAAGGGCCCGCCATGGAACTGGTCACGAAACATCCCTCGGGCGGCTACATCCTCGAGGAACTCCACCCCGGCATGGCGGCCGAAAAGGTCATCCACGTCACCGAAGAGCGGATCCGTCTGTTCGCCGAGGCCTCGGACGACTTCAATCCGGTCCACCTCGACGAGGCCTTCGCCTCGAAGACCGCCTATCGCGGCCGCATCGCCCACGGACTGCTGTCGGCCTCGTTCGGCTCGGCCGTGGTCGGCACCATCCTGCCCGGCGCCGGCGCCATCTACATCTCGCAGACGTTGGGCTTCCACCTGCCGGTCCGCATCGGCGACGACGTCGTGGTCCGCATCAGCGTCGTCACGGTCGACCAGGAAAGCGCCCGGGTTGAGCTGAACTGCGAGGGCTTCGTCGACGGCAAGCTGATCATGGACGGCGTCGCCGTCGTCCGCGTCCCCCGCCGCCGTCGCCCGGCCAAGGGCTGAAAGCAGGCCGGCGTGGTCCAGATCGTCACCGACTGGCGCGACCTGCCCGAGGGTCTGAGAGGCGCCGCCGTCGCCATCGGCGCCTTCGACGGCGTCCATCGCGGCCATCAGGCGGTGATCGCCGCCGCCCGCGAGGCGGCCCGTTCGCTCGGCGCCCCCCTCGGCGTGGTCAGCTTCGATCCCCATCCGCGCCGCTGGTTCCAGCCCGACGCCGCCCCCTTCCGCCTGATGACCCCGGCCCAGATGGCCCGCGCGCTCGGACCGCTGGGCGTCGACCACCTCTACATCCTCCCCTTCGACGCCGACATGGCCGCCATGTCGGATGAGGATTTCGCCCGTGACATCCTGGGAACCGGACTGGGCATCCGCCACGCCGCCGTCGGCTTCGACTTCACCTACGGCAAGGGCCGCACCGGTTCGCCCGAGGGCCTGCGCCGTCAGGGCGAGGCGCTCGGCTTCGGCGTCACCGTCTGCGACCGCGTCGATGATCCCGACGGGCTGAAACTGTCCTCGTCCGCCGTGCGCGAGGCCGTCCACGCCGGCGACATGCCGCGCGCCGCCGCCATCCTCGGCCGCCCCTTCGCCATCGAGGGCCAAGTCGTCCACGGCGACAAGCGCGGCCGCACCATCGGCGTGCCCACCGCCAACATCCCGCTCGGCGACTACATGCGCCCCGCCTACGGGGTCTATGCCGTCCGCGCCCGCCTGCCTGACGGCCGCACCTTCGACGGCGTCGCCAGCCTCGGCCTGCGCCCCATGTTCGCCCTCGAGGAGCCCCTGCTCGAGGTCTGGCTGTTCGATTTCGACGGCGACCTCTACGGCCGGACGGTCGAGACCCAGTTGATCGCCTTCCTCCGCGGCGAGGAGGCCTTCTCCGACCTCGACGCCCTCAAGCGCCAGATCGACGCCGACGCCGCCGCCGCCCGCGCCGCGCTGGCGCCGGCCTGAACCGCCTGCTAGACCGCTCCCACCATGACCGTCCGCGTGTTTCGCCCGATTTCGATTAGCCGCCCGGCGTAGCGCCGCAGGGTTCAACCCCGCGCTCGCCGGGCCTACTCGACCTTCACGCGAACGATCAACACGACGAGACAGACTTCATGGCTGACGCCAGCGACACGCCTTCCGGACGCGACTACCGCGAGACCGTCTTCCTGCCGGAGACGCCCTTCCCCATGCGCGGCGGCCTGCCCCAGAAGGAGCCGCTGATCCTCGAGCAGTGGGGCGACCTCTACGGCAAGCTGCGCAGGCAGCGCCAGGCCGAGGGCGCGCCCCTCTACGTGCTCCACGACGGCCCGCCGTACGCCAACGGCGAGATCCACATCGGCCACGCCCTCAACAAGACGCTGAAGGACTTCGTCGTCCGCAGCCGCTTCCTGCTTGGCCATGACGTCGACTACGTGCCCGGCTGGGACTGCCACGGCCTGCCGATCGAGTGGAAGATCGAGGAGCGCTACCGCAGCCAGGGCAAGCGCAAGGACGAGGTCTCCAAGGCCGAGTTCCGCCAGGCCTGTCGCGAATACGCCGCCGGCTGGATCGACGTGCAGCGCGACCAGTTCAAACGCCTCGGCGTCCTCGGCGACTGGGACCATCGCTACGCCACCATGGACTTCCCGACCGAGGCGGCCATCGTCGCCGAGTTCCACAGGTTCAAGAACTCCGGCCAGCTCTATCGCGGCTCCAAGCCGGTGATGTGGTCGCCGGTCGAGCGCACCGCCCTGGCCGACGCCGAGATCGAGTACCACGACCACGTCAGCCCGACGGTCTGGGTCAAATTCCCCGTCGTCGCCGCGACCGACGACCACCCGGACGACCTGCTGTCGTTCCGCAACGCCAACCCGGCCATCGTGATCTGGACCACCACCCCGTGGACCATCCCGGCCAACCGCGCCATCAGCTACGGCCCCGAGATCGCCTACGGCCTCTACGAAGTCACGGCCATGGAGACCGGGCTGGAGTTCGAGCCCTGGGCCAGGCCCGGCGACCGGCTGATCCTCGCCGACAAACTGGCCGAAGACGTTTTCAAAGCGGCGAAGATCGCCCGCTGGACCCGCGTCGACGACCTCAATCCGTCGGGGCTGGAGTGCGCCCACCCGTTGGCCGCCCTGTCGCCCGGCTACGGCTTCTCCGTGCCCCTGCTGGCCGGCGACCACGTCACCGACGACGCCGGCACGGGCTTCGTCCATACGGCGCCGGGCCACGGCGCCGACGACTTCGAGGTGTGGAAGGCCCACGGCCATCACGAGGTGCCCGACACGGTCGATCCCGACGGCGCCTACTACGACCACGTCCCCCTGTTCGGCGGCCTCAAGGTGCTGGAGACCGAGGGCAAGAAGACCGGCAAGTTCGGCCCCGCCAACGGCGCGGTGATGGAGAAGCTGATCGAGGCGGGCAATCTGCTGGCCCGCGGCCGGATGGAGCATTCCTACCCGCACAGCTGGCGCTCCAAGGCCCCGGTGATCTTCCGCAACACGCCGCAGTGGTTCATCCGCATGGATGCGCCGCTTGAGGACGACGGGACCCTGCGCGAACGCGCCCTGGCCGCCATCGACGCCACCGCCTTCCACCCGGCCGCGGGGAAAAATCGCATCCGCACCATGGTCGAGAGCCGTCCCGACTGGCTGATCAGCCGCCAGCGCGCTTGGGGCACGCCGCTCGCCATGTTCGTCGACAAGGAAACCGGCCAGCCCCTGCACGACCCCGAGGTCGACGCCCGCATCCTCGCCGCGATCCGCGACGGCGGGGCCGACGCCTGGTTCGACCGGCCCGACGCCGACTTCCTCGGCGCCCATGACCCTCAGCGCTACGAGAAGATCCAGGACATCCTCGACGTCTGGTTCGACTCCGGCTGCACCCACGCCTTCACGCTCGAGCCGCGCGATCCGGCCCACGGCTACACCGGCGACCGGCCGTCTCACTGGCCCGCCGACCTCTATCTCGAAGGCTCGGACCAGCATCGCGGCTGGTTCCAGTCCAACCTGCTCGAAGGCGCCGGCACCCGCGGCCGCGCCCCCTATGACGCCGTCCTGACCCACGGCTTCACCCAGGACGAGAACGGGGAGAAAATGTCCAAGTCGAAGGGGAACACCACCGACCCCGCGACCATCATCAAGGAGTCGGGCGCCGACATCCTTCGCCTCTGGGTCGCCCTGGTCGACTACGCCGAGGACCAGCGGATCGGGAAACAGATCCTGCAGACCACGGTCGATGCGTATCGCAAGCTGCGCAACACGGTGCGCTACCTGCTCGGCGCTCTCGCCGACTTCGACGAGACCGAGCGCCTGCCGCTCGACCAGATGCCGCCGCTGGAGCGCTTCATCCTGCACCGCCTGTGGGAGCTGGACGGCGACGTCCGCGCCGCCTACCGCGACTACCGCTTCCAAGACGTCGTCCGCCCGGTGCTGGAGTTCTGCTCCAACGACCTGTCGGCCCTCTATTTCGACATCCGCAAGGACAGCCTCTACTGCGACCGCCCCGACGCGATCCGCCGCCGCGCCGCCCGCACGGTCATGCATGAGGTGTTCATGCGCCTGACGGCCTGGCTGGCCCCGCTGACCCCCTTCACCATGGAAGAGGCGTGGACCACCCGCTTCCCGGAGGGCGGCTCCAACTGCGCCCGGGTCATTCCGGAGACGCCGGACGACTGGCGCAACCCGGCCGAGGCCGAGCGCTGGGCCGGCGTCCAGACCGTGCTCGAGATCGTCAACGAGGCGCTGGAAGGCGCCCGCCGCGACAAGATCATCGGCGGCGCCCTCGACGCCTGGCCCGTGGTCACCGGCCCGGCCGACGCCTTCGCCCCCTTCGAAGGCCTCGACGCCGCCGAGGTGTTCCGCACCTCGGGCGTGGACCTCAAGTCGGGCGGCGACGCCGTGACGGTCGAGGTCCGCCTCGCCGACCATCCGAAATGCGCCCGCTCATGGCGGCGCGTCCCGGACGTCGGTTCGGACCCCGCCTACCCGGACCTCAGCGCCCGAGACGCGGACGCTGTGCGGGCCTGGGACGCGGCCAGATCATAGGAAAAGGCCCCGCCGAAGCGGGGCCTGACCGTCCTCAGGTCCGGGCTGCGGAGTGCTCCCGCATCCGCTGCGCCTGCTGCTCCATCTCGTCAGCCTGCTGCGGCAGGCGACGGGACAGGGCGATCAATTCGGCGTCCGTGACAGCGCCGCCACGCGCCCGGCTCTCCTCGATCTGGCGAGCGCGATAGGCGGGATCACGCAGGCGGACAGCCTCCTCGCGCATCTGCCGGGCGCCCCGGTCCATCTCATCAGCGCCCCTGCTCATTTCGACGCGCGCCCGAGCCATGGCGTGCCGGGCCTCCTCCCGCGCCACGGAGGCCTGGGCGCGAGCGTGATCGGCCGAGACGCGGGCCTCCGCCGCAATGCGGGCGATGGCCTCGTGGTCGATGCTGGCCCGGACCCGTTCCGCCTCCCGGTGGGCGGCCTGCGCATGAGCCCGGGCCTCGGCGGCGTGGGCGCGCGCCTCGACGGCCTCCGCCATCGCCCGCTCGTACTCGCGGCGTGTCTCCGGATCCATCTCCTCGATCGAGCGGTAGACGTGGGTCCGGCCATCCTCCGTGACGGTGAAGCGCGCGCCGTCTTGCAGCCTCGGAGGGGCCGGCGGCGCCGGGGGCGCGGGCGGGGCAGGCATGGCGACGGGTGCGGGCGGGGCCGGCGGCGCGGGCGGCGCGGGCGGAGCCGGCATGACGTGGGGCGCTTCCGGTGGCGCCGGAGGCGCGGGCGGGTGCTGGGTGATCTCCACCGCGGCGATCGGCGTGGCGACGGCGATCAGGGCGCCGATGGCGAGGGCCAGGGTCAGCGGGCGGGCACGCGAGGCGGGTCGGACGGTCATGATGCGGGTGATCCTTCGGGTCAGGGATTGGGCGTCCCCCGCCATGCCGATGGCGGCGGACTGTCGGAAATCGGCGGCGAGGCCGACAAGGGCGCGGGCGTAGGTCCGGCGGTCGACGGCGGCGAGCGCGGCGGCGTCGGCGGCGTCTTCGGTTCGGCTCGCCAGCGTGGCGTGCAGCAGCCAGACCAGCGGGCTGAACCAGAACAGGGCGAGCGCGAGGCGCGACAGGCCGAGGAACAGCCAATCGCCCCGGCGAATGTGGGCCAGTTCGTGCGCCATCACCGCGCCGGCGCTCTCCGGACGGGCGAGACACGCCTTGCCGATCAGCACCACGCCCGGCGGCAGGCCCCAGCTCAACGGCGCCTCGACGCGGGCCGAAGCGACCAGCCGCGGCTGGCGCCGGGCGCCCAGGCGCTCGAGGGGCGCGGTCCAGGTGGGATCGACGACAGGCGCCCCCGACCGGGTCCAGCGCCACAGGGTCAGCACGCCGAGGGCGAAACGTCCGAACACCACGGCCGCGCCGAGGGCCCACGCACCGACGAGAACCTCCATCGGCGACGGCGGGCGGATCGAGCTGGAGAGCGACAGTCCCTCGATCGGCGTCACCGTCCCTTCCCAGACCGGCGTCGGGGCGGCGAGCGGTTCGACGGTCGCGGCGGGGAGAAGCTGAAGCTCCAGCGCCGGCAACAGGGCCATGATCAACGGCAGGCCCAGCAGGACGCAGACGGCGGCGCGCAGCACGTCGACCTGGTCCGCCGCGGGCCGCGAGCCCAAGGCCGCGGACAACAGCAGGCCGGCGCCGGCGATGACGCTCGACTTGCACAGCAGTTCGACAACCAGTTCGACGCTCATGATCCGCGCTCCCGCGCCTCGTCTATGGCCCGTTCGAGCGCCTCCAGCTCCTCGGGCTTGAGCCGCTGTGTCAGGCCCAGCAGGGCGGTGGCGGCCATGGCGGCCGAGCCGGCGAAGAAGGTGTCCACCGTCCGCCGCAAGGCGCTCGTGGCGATGGCCTCCGGGCGCGGCGACGGGCGGTAGACGAAGCCCTCGGCGTCGGCGGTTCGCCCGACCAGCCCCTTGGCTTCCAGCCGGGCCAGCAAGGTCCGGACGGCGGAATCGCTCAGGTCGCCGCCCATCGCGGTGCGGACGGCGCTCACGGAGCCCTTCTCCAGGCGGCAAAGGGTCTCGAAGACCTCTCGCTCACGGCGCGGCAGGGACTCGATCATGATGGCTCCGCGATCCGTCGCTACATACGTAGCGCGACACTTGTAGCGGAAATGGTCGAGATTGTGGCGGCGGGATGAACTCGGCGTAAGGCGTCGGCGTCCGCCCCGCGACCAAACAGCAAAAAGCCCCGCCGGCGGGAGCCAGGCGGGGCTTTGAGATCTTGGGTGCGGGAGCAGGATTTGAACCTGCGACCTTCAGGTTATGAGCCTGACGAGCTACCGGGCTGCTCCATCCCGCGGCAAACGGTAGTGCAAAGGAAGAACGGTTCGAGAAGACACAATCATATATCCGTCTGGTAGACCCGGCGGCGACCTACTCTCCCGCGCCTTAAGACGAAGTACCATCGGCTCTGGAGGGCTTAACGACCGAGTTCGGAATGGGATCGGGTGGGGAACCTCCGACATAGCCACCAGGTCAACCAGGCGGATAGACGATTGTGAGAAGACATTGTCGTATTCGAAAATCGAATGAGTTTTGCTGAGAAACGATCAAGCCGATCGGATTATTAGTACCAGTAAGCTTCATGGGTCGCCCCACTTCCACACCTGGCCTATCAACGTGGTAGTCTTCCACGATCCTCAGCGAAGCCTTGTTTTGAGGTTAGTTTCCCGCTTAGATGCTTTCAGCGGTTATCTATTCCATACATAGCTACCCTGCTGCGCAGCTGGCGCCACGACAGGTCCACCAGAGGTATGTCCATCCCGGTCCTCTCGTACTAGGGACAGATCCTCTCAAGCTTCGAACACCCACGGCAGATAGGGACCAAACTGTCTCACGACGTTCTGAACCCAGCTCACGTACCACTTTAAATGGCGAACAGCCATACCCTTGGGACCTGCTCCAGCCCCAGGATGTGATGAGCCGACATCGAGGTGCCAAACTTTGCCGTCGATATGGACTCTTGGGCAAAATCAGCCTGTTATCCCTAGAGTACCTTTTATCCGTTGAGCGATGGCCCTTCCACTCGGGACCACCGGATCACTATGGCCGACTTTCGTCTCTGCTCGACTTGTCAGTCTCGCAGTCAGGCGAGCTTATGCCATTGCACTCGACGAGCGATTTCCGACCGCTCTGAGCTCACCATCGCGCGCCTCCGTTACACTTTGGGAGGCGACCGCCCCAGTCAAACTACCCACCACGCCATGTCCCGGGACCGGATAACGGCCCTCGGTTAGACGTCAACGACAGTAAGGGTGGTATTTCAAGGATGGCTCCACCAGAGCTGGCGCCCCGGCTTCATAGCCTCCCACCTATCCTACACATACGGTCGCTAACGCCAAGGCGAAGCTATAGTAAAGGTTCATAGGGTCTTTCCGTCTGACCGCGGGAACCCCGCATCTTCACGGGGAATTCAATTTCACTGAGCCTGTGCTGGAGACAGTGGGGAAGTCGTTACGCCATTCGTGCAGGTCGGAACTTACCCGACAAGGAATTTCGCTACCTTAGGACCGTTATAGTTACGGCCGCCGTTTACCTGGGCTTCAGTTCGACGCTTTCACATCTCCCTTTAACCTTCAGGCACCGGGCAGGCGTCAGACCCTATACGTCGCATTGCTGCTTCGCAGAGCCCTGTGTTTTTGCTAAACAGTCGCTACCCCCTGGCTTGTGCCACTCAGTCTCGGTTGCCCGAGGTGAGTCACGCTTATTCCGAAGTTACGCGTGCAATTTGCCGAGTTCCTTCAGCACAGTTCTCTCAAGCGCCTTGGTATGCTCTACCTGACCACCTGTGTCGGTTTCGGGTACGGTCTCTGCTGGAGTTATTTCCAGGGACAACTTCGCTGCCAGGACAATCCAATAAGCCCTGACAACTTACGCCATCCGTCACTTCCAGCTGGTGCAGGAATATTTACCTGCTTCCCATCGACTACGCTTTTCAGCCTCGCCTTAGGGGCCGACTAACCCTGCGCAGATTAGCTTTACGCAGGAACCCTTGGTCTTTCGGCGACAGTGTTTCTCACACTGTTTATCGTTACTCATGTCAGCATTCTCACTTCCGATACCTCCAGCCAACCTCACGGTTGACCTTCACCGGCTTACGGAAC
>NZ_CAXUQW020000002.1:35000-578360 GCF_964253355.1 Brevundimonas sp. LjRoot202
CGGCCCCGGCATCAGCCGGGCGACGGGCGAGGCGAAGGCCAGCACGCCCACGGCGTTCATCGCCACGTGTCCCCATCCGTGATGGATGAACATCGAGGTGAAGATCCCCGGCCACCAGTCGCCCCTCCACAGCGAGGCCGGGCGGAAGGCCAGCGACACCCCCCCGTCGGGCAGGGTCGTCTGCAGCCAGAACAGGATGGGCAACGAAACGGCCAGGATCAGGGTCACGGCCGGGGCCGTGAAGATTCGTTCGGGCGGCGGCGGCTGGTCGGTCAGGGCGAGGCTCCTCGGGCGTGTCGTGAGCGGCACATCGTGATCGCCGTTCACCATCGCAAGCGGTTTCTTAATAACCATGATCGATGTTTGGCACGGGGGTTGCATTTCCGATCAGCAACCGTGTTCGCATGTGGAGGTTCGCCTTGCCCATCCGGCTGAAGACCGTCTGCGCGCTGTCCAGCGCCCTCCTCGCCCTGCCGGCCATGGCGGCGGCCCAGTCGGCGGGTTCGTCCGGCATGGGAAGCTACCAGGCGGGCTACGGCGGATCGCGCTACACCACCGCCCGGCCCCAGACCGGATCGACCCGCGATCAGAACGGCAACCGCCTGATCGTCGACGGCATCATCCAGGCCGGGGCCAGCAGCTACTCCAGCGCCAGCGGCGGCGTCTCGTCCAGCTTCTCGGGCGCGGGCGCGAACGGCGGCACGGCCATCGGCGGCTCCACGGCCATCGGCAACAGCCTGAACGTCGTGGTTCAGGGCGACCACAACACGGTCATCGTCAACTCCACCCAGACCAACAACGGCAATGTCACTGCCGGAACCAGCCTGAACGGCACCTTGAGGCTTCCATGAATCACGGTCCGACCGCCCGGCGTCTGAGGACGGCCGCCGCCGCGAGCGCCATCGCCGCGCTTCTGGGCGGCTGCATCTCCGCGTCCGCGGGGCCGCAGGGCACCTACGCCACGCCGATCGGCAACGCGCCGGTGACCGCCAACCCGACCCCCTACTCCGCCGCCCTCTACTGCATGGCAGACTACGCCCGGCGCTATAATCTGCCGTCGCCGCGCATCGCGGTGGGACGGATCAGCGATTACACCGGCACGGTCTCCGCCGACGGCGGACGCCAGATCACCGGTGGCGCCTCGGCGATGGCGATGACCGCCCTGGCCAAGGCGGGCGCCCGTCTGGTCGAGCGCTACGACACCTCCGTCGGCGAAATGGAGCTGCGCTACGCGAACAACCGCCTGATCGGCGATGAAGGCGTCGGCGGCCCGGACGACGTGGAATACCGGCGGATCCTCGCGGGATCGGTGCCTGGATCGGATTTCTACATCATCGGCGGCATCACCGAGGTGAACTACAACATCCGCTCCGGCGGTTTCGACATGGCCGCCGGCCAGGCGACCAGCCAGACGCCACTGTCCACGGCCTTCGCGGGCAAGGCCTATGTGATGAACGTCGCCATCGACCTGCGGGTGGTGCAGACCACCTCCTTCGAGGTCGTCGATGTCATCTCCTACCAGAAGCAGATCATCGGCCGCGAGATTTCGGCCGGCGTGTTCGACTTCCTGAACGGCAACGTCTTCGACATCTCGGCCGGCGAGGGCGGGCTGGAGCCGGTGCAGCTGGCGGTGCGCGCGCTGATCGAGCGGGCGACGGTCGAGTTCATGGCCAACCTGTACGGCGCGCCCGGCCCCGACATCTGTCTCTCGGCCGGCCCCGACCCCCTCGGCGGCACGACCGGCCCCACCGGCGGCTACTATCCGGCTTATGCAAACACGGACACGAACAATGGCGATACCCGCGCGGATCCGTCTCGCTGGCACGATCGCCGCGACGGCGCTGTGCGTCGCAGCCGCTACTGAGGCTTCGGCGCAGGACGGCACGATCGTCCTGAATGAACAGCTGCAGCTGGGCGACGTCTTCTCGCACCAGACGCTGAACGTCGTCGACGCCCAGGACCAGGTCACCGTCAGCACCTCGGCCCAGGGCAACAGCGCCTCCGGGGCGGTCGAGAACGGCAGCGTCACGGTCCAGTCCGACCAGCAGATGCAGGGCGACGCCGTCGCCACGACCGACATGACCCTGGGCGGCGACACCGATGGCCTCGTCACCGCCACCACCCAGGCCGGCGGCAACTACCTGGCGGTCAGCGCCTATGACGCCGACCTGACCGTCGACGCCGCGCAGTCCAGCACCGGGCTGGTCAGCGCCACCTCCGAGCTGGGCGAGGACGACGCCCGGCTGCTGGGCGGCGCGGTCATCAACGCCTCGGCCATCTCCAACACCGTCGCCCTGTACGGCGAAGGCGCTTCGGTCGGCGGCGCGATCGACCAGTCGTCCTCCGCCACCGTGCGGGCCTACGACCGCATCGAGACCCAGTACATTCCGGCCGAGGCCAGCGTCTCGAGCCAGGCCATCATCAACGCCGTCGCGGTGACCAGTGGCCAGACCTCCGGCCAGGACCTCCGCATCGTCCAGACCTCCACCGGCGATTTCGTCGAGGCCGAGTCCAGCGCCAACGCCGGCAACGCCTGGGACCTGACCGGCCGGGCGCACGCCGCCGCCAACCAGGCCGTGCTCTATAATGAAGGTGGATCGGTCGTGGTCGAGTCCAGCCAGGACAACACCAGCTTCGTCCGCGCCGCCGCCACCACGACGGCCTACGATTATGGCCGGGCCGAAGCGCACGCCCGCGGCGCCGCCAACGAGCTGTCGGTCGGCAACAACGACATCTACGTCGAGATCGACAACAGCCAGATCAACTCGGGCGGCGTCGCCGTGACGGCGACCTTCTCGGGCACGAACGGCTATGACGCCTACGTCGGCGCCGACGCGGTCGGCAACAGCGTCACCGGCTATGCCTGCTCGGAGTGCGAAGGCTATCTCGAGGCGCGCAACAGCCAGACCAACAGCGGCGACGTCTCGGCGATCGCCAGCACGACGGTCGCGGGCTCCGGCCGGGCGGCGATCACCGGCGCCAACGCGGTCGGCAACTCCGCCACCTTCCACGTCTCCCGGCCCTCACATTAATCTTCCGTAACTTGAGCGGCCTGCTTCTTCGCTAAAAGGTTGTCAGGGGCGTCGGCGGTCGAGGATCGCGACCCCCTGAACCTCCTCCGGCGCGGCCCCGATCCGGGCGCCCTCGCGCCCATCGGAAAGAAGCCAAATGCGCTCACCCCGTCGCCTGCTCCTGCTCGCCGCCGCCTCCGTGGCGGTGCTCACCGCCGCCTCCCCGGCCCTGGCCCAGGCGCAGGTCCAGCCCTCCGATCCGTGGGCCCACGGCGCCAGCGACATCCCCGCGGACGCCAACGTCCGCTTCGGCGTCCTGGCGAACGGCATGCAGTACGCCATCCTGCGCAACGCCACCCCGCCCGGACAGGCGTCGCTGCGGTTGCGGATCGACGCGGGGTCCCTGATGGAGAACGAGGACCAGCTGGGGCTGGCCCACTTCATGGAGCACATGGCCTTCAACGGGACGACCAACATCCCCGAGAACGACCTGCTGCGCATTCTCGAGCGGCTCGGCCTGGCCTTCGGCGCGGACACCAACGCCTCGACCGGGTTCGACGAAACCATCTACATGCTGGAGCTGCCGCGGACGAACGACGAGACCGTCGACACCAGCCTGCGCATCATGCGCGAGCAGGTCTCCGAGGCCCTGATGGCCCCCGACGCGGTGGACGCCGAGCGGAACGTGATCGTCGGCGAGGAGCGGCTGCGCAATACGCCCGGGCTCCGCTCGATCAAGGCCCAGCTGGCGCTGCTCGCACCCGGCCAGCGCATCTCGGAGCGCCTGCCGATCGGCGACCTGAACATCATCCGGACCGCGCCGCGCGAACGTTTCGTCGAGTTCTATGAGGCCTACTACCGGCCCTCGCGCGCCACCTTCGTGGCCGTCGGCGACTTCGACGTCGATGTCATGGAGGCCAAGATCCGGGGTGCGTTCGAGAGCTGGGAGCCCTCGGCGGCGGACGGTCCCGAACCCGACCTTGGCACGGTGGCGCCGCGCGAGCCCGCCACCCGCATCCTTGTCGAACCCGGTATCCAGTCGCAGATCCAGCTCAACTGGACCAAGGCGCCGGACCTCGACCTCGACACGGTCGCCGAGCGCCGTGAAAACCTCCTGCAGACTCTCGGCATCCGGGTGCTGAACCGGCGGCTCGGCGAGATAGCTCGCTCGGACAATCCGCCGTTCACCGGCGCCAGCGGGGGCCTCTCGACCCTGTGGAACAGCCTCGACGTCGCCGCGGTGTCGGCCGACTTCAATCCGGGCGGCTGGAAGCCCGCCCTTGAGGTTATGGAGCAGGAGCAGCGGCGGCTCGTGCAGTACGGCGTGTCCGACGCCGAGTTGCAGCGTGAAATCACGGCGATCCGGGCCAGCCTTGAGACCGCCGTGGCCGCAGCCGCCACCCGGCGGACTCCGGCCCTGGCCAATGGGCTGGTCAGCGCTGTCAACGAGGCGGAGGTGTTCAGCTCGCCGCAAACCGAACTGGACCTGTTCAACGCCTCCGTGGAAGGCCTCACGGCCGCACAGGTCAACGCCACCCTGGCCCCGGCCTTCTCGGGCGGCGGACCGCTGGCCCTGGTCATCACGCCCGTCGACATCGAGGGCGGCGAGGCGGCCGTAACCGCGGCGCTCGAAGCCTCCCGCCAGGTCCCGGTCTCGGCGCCGGCGGCGCAGGCTGAACTGGAATGGCCCTACACCAGCTTCGGAACGCCCGGCGTGGTCAGCGAGCAGCGCGAGATCGCCGAACTGGGCGCCACCGTCGTGACGTTCGCCAACGGCGTGCGCCTGACGGTCAAGCCGACCACCTTCCGCGACGAGCAGATCCTCGTCAGCGTCCGCACCGGCATCGGCGGCCTGGGCCTGCCGACCGACCGGTCGACGCCGCAGTCGCTCGCTCCCGCCTTCTTCACCCAGGGCGGGGTCGGCAAGCTCACGTTCGATGAACTGACGCGGGTTCTGACCGGGCGGATCTATTCGGCCGGCTTCTCCGTCTCCGATGACACTTATCAGCTGTCCGGCGCTACCCGGCCCGAGGATCTGAACCTCGAGCTGCAGGTCCTGACCGCCTATCTCACCGATCCGGCCATGCGCCCGGCTCCTTTCGAGCAGATCAAGGGTCTGTTCCCGCAGATCCTCGAGCAACAGTTGGCCACGCCCGGCGGCGCCTTCCAGGTTCAGGGCTCGGGCCTGCTGGCCAGCGGCGACAAGCGGGAAAGCTTCCCGACCGTCCCGGAGGTCGCCTCCTGGACGATCGAGGAACTGCGCTCGGGCGTGACCTCCGGCCTCGCCTCGGGTCCGATCGACGTGATCATGGTCGGCGACCTGACCGTGGAGGACGCCGTCGCGGCGGTGGCCCCGACACTCGGCGCCCTGCCCGCTCGCGGGCCCGATCCGGTTCCGGCCCCCGAAGCGACCACGCTGCGCTTCCCCGCCCCCACGCCCGAGCCGGTCCAGCTGACCCACACCGGGCCGGCCGAACAGGCGCTGGCCTTTGTCGCCTTCCCGACCACGGACCAGGTGGGCGACCGGACCGAAGCACGGCAGGTCAACCTGCTTTCAGAGGTCCTGTCCCTGCGGGTGCTTGAAGAGATTCGCGAACGCCAGGCCCTGGCCTATTCCCCGGGCGTCGGAGCCAATGCGTCCGATGTCTATGAGGGCTACGGCTACATCGCCGTCCGTGGCGAAACGGCGGCGGACAAGGTGGACGCCTTCTATGCCGCGGTCGACTCGATCGTCGCCTCGCTGCACGAGGCGCCGCCGACCGAGGACGAATTGAACCGCGCCCGCCTGCCCTTGATCGAATCGCTGCGCCGTTCCCAGGCCGGAAATGAATACTGGCTGGCGCAGCTCGCCGACGTGGCGACCGATCCGCGGGAGGTCGAGCAGACCCTCACCCAGATTTCCGATCTGGAGGCTGTGACCCCGGCCGACATCCAGCGCCTGGCCCGCCAGTACCTGCGCCCGGAACGGGCGTGGAAGACCACGGTCCGGTCGACCCAGGCCGCCGCCGCGGAATAGCGAAAAAAGGCCCCGGTCCTTGCGGATCGGGGCCAGTCGCTTCTCAGGATCGTCGACAGAGCCGACGATCGATACTCTAGCCAGTCCGGAATGACGCCCGGCTGAACAGCGGTGTTCAGGCTGGCGTCAGAAAACCCGGCCGCCGACGCCGCCGTCGAGGGTGATGGACGCGCCCGAAACCGCGACGCCGGCCTGTTCGACCACTTCCTCGCGGTACTCGGTGTAGATCTCCTCACGCACCATGGTCAGGATTTTCACCCCCGCCCCATAGCGGCGCAGCAGCGAACGCTCGTTGCATTCCCGCTCGGTCTTCTGGTCCCGGCATTCGACCTGGCCGCCGCGGCCGTGCCACAGCGACTCGCCCTTGCGGCAGTTCATCGTCTCGCCCCGCTCGAAGTCGACGTCTCCGGCGTATTCGGCCCAGGTGTACTGCAGCCAGGTCCCGGCCAGGCAGCGGTACAGCTCGCCCTCGTAATCGGCGTCAACCTCCCGGTCGGGGCGCACCTGCGAGGCCGGGTGGGGCACGTTGCGGTCGTCGATGCAGAAGGCGCGGATGACCACCCGCTTCTCCCACCGGCGGCGCGCCTCATAGGGCACGCGGATGACCTGGCGCACGCGGGCGCCCTCGACCGTCAGGCCGTTGATGGTGGTCGGATAGGGCTGGTCGACCGTCACATAGGCCGAGCCCCCGCCCGAGACGAAGACGCTGCCGCCGGCGCGGGCGTTCAGTCCGGCCCGGCTGCGCGCTCCGGCGTCGGCGCTGGCGTTGACGTTCACATTGACGTTGACGTCGCCGCCGCCGCCGCAGCACGGCGGCGCGGGGGGCTGTTGGCAGCAGGGCGGCGGTGCAGGCGGCGGGGGCGGCGGCGGGGGCGGTTCGCAGCACGGCGGCGGCGGCGGCGGGCACACCGGCCCGCATTGAGCGGCGGCGGCGCCCGCGACCGCCGTCACGACGACGAACGTCGCCACGGCCGGGGTCCAGTTCATGATCCGCACCCGCATGGGCCGACCTCCAGATTGAAACATCGCGGTCCCTGCAAGACGTGGGCCGCTCCAGCCTGCATCTGAACCGCAAAGCCTTTCGTTTCCGTTGCGTTTCGTCCGGCCTGGTCCTTGCGGCGTGCGCGCCAGAGGCAGAGACGATGTTTCACCCTGACACGCAGTTCCTGATCGATCACTGGACGGCCCTGTCGCGCCGGTCCGTGTCGCGCGGCGGCATTCCCGACCGTGCGGCGCTGGAGCCGGACGCCCTGGGCCTGCGCCTGCCGCGCACCTTCATGGCCCAGCGATGCCGCGACGACGCCGTCGTCCGTCTGGCGGGAGGCTGGATCGAGGGTTTCCACGGCGAGAGCCTGAAGGGCCAGTCCCTGCTGTCCCTGTGGCGAACAGCCTCGCGACCGCTGGTGTCCACCGCCCTTCTTCAGGCCGTCCGCGAGGGCCGACCGGTCGTGATCGTCGCCCTCGCCGGCAGCCTCACCGCGCAGATCGAGGTCGCCCTGCTGCCGCTGCGCGGACCGTCAGGCCGTCCGGACCGGCTGCTGGGCCTCTATGCGCCCGCCGCCACCCTCACGCTCGCCGCCGACGAGCCGCGGCTGCTGACGGCGCGGGTCTCGATCGGCGTGGGGGATGCGGCCCGGGCCCCGCTCAGCCTCGCCGCCGTCGGCGGTCGCCGGATCGCCTGAGCCGCGCCTCACGCCGGCTTCAGACCTGTCGCATAGCGCTTCCAGTTCTGCACATAGTGGGCCGCCGACGCCTTCAGCGCCTCGATCTGGCCGGGCTCCAGCTGGCGCACCACCTTGCCGGGCTGGCCCATGACCAGCGAGCCGTCCGGGATTTCCTTGCCCTCGGTGATCAGGGTGTTGGCGCCGATCAGACAGTTCCTTCCGATCTTCGCCCGGCCCAGCACCACCGCCCCGATGCCGATCAGGGTGTTGTCGCCGATTTCGCAGCTGTGGAGCATGACCATATGCCCCACCGTCACGCCGTCGCCGATGGTCAGCGGCTCTCCGGGGTCGGAGTGCAACACGCTGCCGTCCTGAATATTGGTGTCCCGCCCGATGGTGATCGGATCGTTGTCGCCGCGCACCACGGCGCCGAACCAGATGCTGGCGCCGGGCTTGAGAATCACGTCTCCTATGACGGTTGCATCCGGCGCCACCCAGTATTCGCCCTCGGGGGGAAGCTGCGGTTTCTTGTCCGCCAACGCATGAATCGTCATCTAATCATCACCTTATCTTGAAGCCAATCAGCGCTTTAAGCGTTCGTAAACCACGCTAGCATCAGAGTGTAGATGCGATTCGAGGTCGCCATTTCGGCCCCGGATCCGAAGCCGGATCAAGCCCGGTCCGGTCAGATCCACGGAGGACGCGCGTGACGCGTTCCGGTCGGCGGGTGTTTCCGCTGGAAGTTGGTCCTTCCTCCGACCCGGGCGGGTGCGTCGCATCCTCTGTCCCCTACCTCTCCCTGTTCGTTCGAGGCGATGCTTTTGCGGCATCGCCTTTTTTCATGCCCTGGAGGCGTCCATGACCAAGCGTGCGGCAATCAAGCGTCAGACCCGCGACATGTCCCGTGAACACGGGGTTCTGGATTCGCGGCAGTTCATGGAAGACGCCAAGGTAAGGCGGCTCCCGACCCACGCCGGCTGGTCGCCCTATCCCTCCAACGACGACCGCGAGCAGGCCTATCTCAAGACGCTGAAGCCGAAATCCGAAGGTCAGGCCGAGCTGATGACGGCCATCGATCACCACAACATGGTCCTGGCGCTGGGGCCGGCAGGCACCGGCAAGACCTATCTCGCCGTCGCCAAAGCCGTCGAGGCGCTGGAGGCGGGCAAGGTCGGCCGCATCGTCCTGTCCCGCCCCGCGGTCGAGGCCGGGGAGTCGATCGGCTTCCTGCCCGGCGACATGGAGGACAAGCTCGCGCCCTATCTGCGGCCCCTCTACGACGCCCTGTCGGACCGGCTGTCGATGAAGCGGGTCAAGGCGCTGATGGCCGAGGGGCTGATCGAGATCGCCCCCATCGGCTACATGCGCGGCCGCACCCTGAACAACGCCTTCATCGTCGTCGACGAGGCCCAGAACTGCACCTACGTCCAGCTCAAGATGCTGCTGACGCGGCTGGGGTGGCATTCGACCATGGTGGTCACCGGCGATCCCCAGCAGTCGGACCTGCTGCCCGGCATCTCCGGCCTATCCGACATCGCCGAACGCCTCGCGCCGGTGCCGGACATCGCTGTGGTCAAGCTGGCGGAGCGCGACATCGTCCGCCACCCGCTGGTGGCGAGCATGATCGGGGTGCTCTGACCCCGCGCAGGATCAGGCCGTCGCGGGATTGGGCGCGGCGGCCTCTTCCTCGGCCAAGGCGATTCCCTCCGGCGAGCCGCTGGCCGGCGGCCTGGGCCGCCCGCCGAGGCGGTCGATCAGGGCGAAGACGAACGGATTCAGCGAGATCGACAGCAGGGCCGCGGCGAGAATCAGGTCGTGGGTTTCCTGCGACATACCCCCCAGCCCGACGCTGAGCGCGGCCAGGATGAAGGAGAACTCGCCGATCTGGGCGAGCGCCGCCGCCACCGTCAGGCTGGTCGCCTTGTCCAGCTTGAACGCCGTCGTGATGCCCAGGGCCGCGATGGACTTGCCGACGATGACGATGCCGAGCACGCCGAGCACGGCCAGCGGTTCGCGCACCAGGATGGTCGGATCGAACAGCATGCCGACCGAGACGAAGAACAGCACCGCGAACGCGTCCCGCAACGGCAGCGACCGTTCCGCCGCATTGTGCCCCAGCGGCGAACTGTTCAGCACCAGCCCGGCCAGGAAGGCGCCGAGGGCGAACGAATGGAACAGCTGGTAGGCCACCCAGGCGATGCCCAGGGCGATGGCCAGCACGCCCAGGGTGAACAACTCGCGCGACCGGGTGTGGGCGATCCTGACCAGCAGCCAGGGCAGGATCCGCGTGCCCGCCAGCAGCATGAAGGCCACGAAGCCCGCCACCTTGAGCAGCGTCCAGCCGATGGACTGCGCCAGCATGACGGGGCCGGCCGCCTCGCCCGCCCCCGCCACCAGCAACGGCAGGATGACAAGGGCCAGCACGATCACGAGATCCTCAACGATCAGCCACCCCATGGCGATGCGCCCGGCCTCGGCCTTGACCTGCTTGCGCTCTTCCAGCGCTCTCAGCAGCACGACGGTGGAGGCCGTGGACAGGGCGAAGCCCATCAGCACCGCTTCGAGATCCCCCATGCCCATCAGCCGGCCCATGCCCCAGCCGAGCACGGTGGCGGCGGCGATCTGCACCAGGGCGCCGGGAATGGCGATCTTGCGCACCTTCATCAGATCAGCGAGCGAGAAGTGCAGCCCCACTCCGAACATCAGCAGGATCACGCCGATCTCCGCCAGCTGCGGCGCCAGTTCCGTGTCGGCCACGAAGCCGATCGTATGCGGGCCCACAACGACGCCGGCGACCAGATACCCGACCAGGGGCGACAGCTTCAGCCGGTTGGCCAACATGCCGAACACGAAGGCCAGCACGAAGCCGCCGACCAGGGTGAGGATCAGGCTGTCGGCATGCGGCATCGGCGCTCCTTGCGGCGGGCGGTGAGTTCCTCGGGTCGGGAAGCGCCACATTTGCGGTCTGCAGCGGCCTGACGCAACCTCCCATGCCGCCCGCGCGGCACGATTGCCCCTTCGCGCCCGCGGCGGGGCCTGCTAACCGGTCTGCCTCACTTTTCAGCGACCCGAATGAAAATCCCACGCATCGCCCTGGCCGCCTACGGCTTCGCCATTCTCATCATCGTCGTCGACCAGCTGACCAAGGCCTGGGTTCTCTCCGGCCTGGACCTGCGCGAGCTTGGCCGCGTCCCGGTCTGGCCGCCGGTTCTCAACTTCACCTGGGTCGAGAACCGCGGCGTCAGCTTCGGCCTGTTCGGCGACGGCTCGGCGCGGTGGATGCTCAGCGTCTTCTCGGTCGTGGTCGCGGGCGTTCTCGGCTGGTGGGCCCTGAAGGCCGACCGCCGCCTGCTGGTCACCTCGATCGGCCTGATCATGGGGGGCGCCATCGGCAATGTGATCGACCGGATCCGCTTCGGATTCGTGGTCGACTTCCTCGACTTCTCCGGGACCGGCGTCTTCCCCTGGGTGTTCAATGTCGCCGACAGCGCCATCACCGTCGGCGTGATCCTGCTCATCCTCGACAGCCTGCTGTCCGAAAGGGCGGCCAAGGTTGGCGTGGCCGCCGAAAAGTCGTAATCAGCCGCTTCCTCTATGGACTACGCGCGCGCCTGCCGGGCGCGCCCAGCCGAGATCAAACATGCGCCTTACCCGCACCGCCGTTCTGACCCTCGCCGCATCGGCCCTCGTGCTGGGCGGGTGCGGCACCATGCGCAACAGCATCGGCCTGACCAAGGTGACTCCCGACGAGTTCCTGACCGTCTCGACCGCGCCCCTGACTGTGCCGCCGGAATACGGCCTGCGCCCGCCGGCGCCGGGCCAGCCGCGCCCGCAGGAACTGGCCCCCGAATCCGCCGCCCGGCAGATCCTTCTCGGCCAACGCCAGGCCGTGACCCGGTCGCCCGGCGAACAGGTGCTGGTCGCCCAGGCCGGCGGCGATCGCGCCGATCCGCTGGCCCGCTATGTCATCGACGACGAGTTCGGCGACCTCGCCCACAAGGAAGAGGGCTGGGCCAACCGCATCCTCTTCTGGCGCCGCGACAACGCCGCCACCCAGGCGCCGACCACGACGCAGACCGCCACCGGCGCCGTCACCATCGACGCGGCGAGCGAGTATGAGCGTCTGCAGGCCCTGACCGGCGGCCAGGCCGGCATCATCATCGCGCCGCGTCGCGACACCGGCTTCAAGCTGCCGGGCCTCTAGGGCTTCCGCCGCCCTTTTCGGGGCGAGACAGGCCTGATCGCTAAAGGTTTTCGCGCAGCCAGCCCGCCGCGCGGGCGACGAGTCCGCCCCGGTGCACGCGCGGCGCGTCGGCGGCGGTGATCTGACGGGACATCAACTTCCGGGCCGAAACGGCTTCACGCGGCCCATAGGCGGCGCGCAGCAGCACGCCGGCGGCCGAACAGAAGGCCGGGCCCGAGGCCGCGTCGGCCAGGTGTGGCGCGCGCTGCGGCTTGCCCAGCCGCACCGGCCGGTCGAACACCCGCACCGCCAGCTCGCGCACCCCGTTCAGCTGGCTGGCGCCGCCGGTCAGAACCAGGCCGGCGCCCGGCTCGAGGCCGACTCCCGCATGGCGCAGCCGGTCGCGCAGCAGTTCCAGCGTCTCCTCGACGCGCGGGGCGATGACGGTCTTCAGCATGGCGCGCGGCACCACCACCGGCCCGGCCGACGGGTCCTCGCCGCGCGGCGGGGCCTCCAGCATCTCGCGATCCTCGTTGGCGCTGGCCATGGCCGAGCCGTGCAGCGTCTTGAGCCGCTCGGCCCCGGCCCGCGACGTCGACAGCCCCCGGGCGATGTCGGCCGTGACGTGGTCCCCGCCGACGTTGAGGCTTTCGATGTGCAGCAGCGAGCGCCCGCCCCAGACCGCGGCCGAGGTCGCCCCGCCGCCCATGTCGATGCAGACGCAGCCGAGGTCCATCTCGTCGTCTTCCAGCGCCGCCAGCGACGACGCCACTGGCGCGGCCACCACGCCCTGCAGGTCCAGGTGGGCCAGCTCGAGGCAGTGGCTCAGGGCCGTGAAGGCGCTCTCGGCCATCGACACGACCAGCAGGTCCAGCCCCAGTGAATGGCCCTTCATGGAGCGCGGATCGTGCACCCCGCGCGCGCCGTCCACCGACCAGGCGATCGGCAGCACGTGGATCGGTCGCCGGTTGGGCAAGCGGATCTGGGCCAGGGCCATGGCGATGGCCCGCGCCAGGTCGGCGTCGCCGACCGGATTGGCGCCCAGCGACACCCGGGCCTGCACCCGGTGGCTGGCCATCTGGCCGATGGCGGTGGTCACCACGACGCCCGAGACCGGCGAGCCGGCGGCGCGCTCGGCCCGTTCGACGGCGTGGCCGATAGCCTGGGCCGCCTCGTCCATGTTGACGATGCCGCCGCCGCGGATGCCGCGCGACTGGACGTGACCCGCCCCCGCCACCCGGATGGTGCGGTCGGCGTGACGCACGCCGTCGGGCTTCATGATGAAGCAGCCGACCTTGGCGTGGCCGAGGTCGAGCGCGGCCACCACCGGCGCCCGACCGGCGGCGGACTTGCCGCCATCCACAGATTTGTCCACAGACCGCCCGGCCATACGCGTTATCCCTGTTTCTCGGCGGCGCCGGCGGAGGGCCGGACGGCGACCTCGTCGGGCGTTCTCAGATCGATGCGGGCGAACCCGAGCTCCAGCAGCCGTTCGCGCTGGTCCAGCGCGTCCAGCTGGATCAGGGCCGCGTCCTGGTTGGTGGCGGGCAGCTGGATCAGGCTGCCGTCCTTGAGGCGCAGGTCCCAGCGGCGTTCATCCACCCGCACCAACGCCTCGAGCCGGCCCATCAGCCGGGGACGCTGGGCGATCAGCGGCAGCACCTCGGCGGCGGCCTGTTCGGCTCCCTTGCCGACCACCAGCGGCAGGTTCGGATAGCGGCCGGCGTCGGCGCCCCGGATCACCTGGCCATGGCTGTCGATGACCATGTTGCGCCCGCCGGCTTGCCAGATGGCCAGCCGGTCGTGCTCGACGACGTGGACGACGAGGGTGTTGGGCAGCAGGCGCACGACCCGGGCCGACTTGACCCAGCCGACGCCCTCGACCCGCTCACGCACCGCGTCGAGGTCGATCGAGGTCATGGCCTGACCGGGCCGCAGCTGCGCCGCGCGCTGGATTGCGGCGCTCGCCTCGGCGGATTCGCCCTCGATGTAGACCTTGTCGAGCTTCAGACCCAGGCCGACGGCGAGGCCGTCCACGCCCTGGTTGATCGAGGCGCCGATCCGGTCGGCGCGCGCGCCGGTGGTCAGCACGCCCGCCAGGACGAGGACGCCGGCGAAGATCGTGACGGCGACGGCGCGGGGCGACAGGTCGAGCCGGCCGATCGCCGCCATCTTGTCGGGGGTCGCCGAGGCGTTGCGGGACGCGCGGCCCCGGCCTCCGGATTTCGGAGCCGCGGACCGCTTGGCCGGCTGCTTGTTACTCTGTCGCCGACCGCCGCGAACTACCGCGGGCATGAGGCGTCCTCCACCATCCACCGGACCAGGTCTTTGTAACCCATTCCGAGATGGGCCGCCTGCTCGGGGACGAGCGAGGTCGGCGTCATGCCGGGCTGGGTGTTGACCTCCAGAAGAACGAGAACGTCGTTAATATCGTCATAACGAAAGTCGGTCCGCGACACGCCGCGGCAGCCCATGGCGGCGTGGGCCAGCTCGGCCTGGCGCAGCGCCGCCTCGAACACATGCGGCGGGATCTCGGCCGGCAGCTTATGGATCGACCCTCCCGGGGCATATTTGGCTTCGTAGTCGTAGAAGCCCTTCACCGGGGTGATGTCGGTCACCGTCAGCGCCCGCGGCCCCGTTGGTTCGCCCAGCACCGCCACGCACAGCTCGCGCCCCGGGATGTAGGGTTCGACCATCACCAGGTCGCCATAGGTCCAGTCCGGCTCGCCGACCTGGATCACCGGGCCGTTGGCGCCTTCCGGCACCAGATAGACCCCGACCGACGAGCCCTCGGCGTTGGGCTTGACCACATAGGGCGGCTCGATCACGTGGCGTCGCGCCACCTCGAACCGGTCGAACAGCCCGCCGCCCGGCACCACCACCCCGGCGGCGCGCAGCACGGCCTTCGACTTGTCCTTGTCCATGGCCAGAGCCGAGGCCAGCACGCCGGAGTGGGTGTAGGGAATCTGCAGCGTCTCGAGCACGCCCTGCACGCAGCCGTCCTCGCCCCACACGCCATGCAGGGCGTTCAGCGCCACATCGGGCTTCAGGGCCTTCAGCACCTCGGCGATGTCGCGCCCGGCGTCGACCCGGCTGACCCGCGCCACCTGCCCTTCCAGCGCGTCGGCGCACCCCTTGCCCGACGTCAGCGACACCTCGCGTTCCGGCGACAGCCCGCCCATCAGGACGGCGACGTGCAGGTCTGCGAAGGGGCGGGTCATCGGGTGTCCTGATCAGGCGGCTCGGCCGATCCGCTTGATCTCCCATTCAAGGTTTACGCCGAGTTTACTTTTAACGTCCCCGCGCACGGTTTCGCCCAATCCCTCGATATCGGCGGCGGTCGCCTCGCCGGGATTGATCATGAAATTGGAGTGCAGCTCGCTGAACATCGCCCCGCCACCGGTGGCCTTGAACAGTCTGCCGCGCCAGCCCGCCTCGTCGACCAGCTTCCACGACGAATGGCCGGGCGGGTTCTTGAAGGTCGAGCCGCCGGTCTTTTCGCGGATCGGCTGGGTCTGCTCGCGGCGCGAGGTGATTTCGGAGATTTTCGCGGAGACCGCCTCGGAATCGGCGGGCGTTCCCCGATAGGTCGCCTCGATCCAGATGATGTCGGCCGGCGCCTCGGAGTGGCGGTAGGTGTAGCCGAAGTCGGCCAGCGCATATTCCACGCGCTCGCCCTTCCGGTTCAGCCCCCACGCCGAGACGAGGATGTCCTTCGTCTCCGCGCCATAGCAGCCGGCGTTCATGGTCAGCGCCCCGCCGATCGTCCCCGGAATGCCGGCGTAGAACTCCAGCCCCGCGAGGCCGGCCTTGGCCGACGCCTTGGCCACCATCGAGTCCAGCGCCCCCGCGCCGGCGGTGATCGTGTCGCCCTCCGCCGTGATCCCCGCGAACGGCCGCCCGGCCAGCCGGATGACCACGCCCTCGACCCCGCCGTCGCGGACGATGACATTGGAGCCAACGCCCAGCACCGTCACCGGCACGACCGGGTCCAGCGCCTTCAGGAAGTCGGCGAGGTCGTCGGGGTCCGCCGGAATGAACAGGGTGTCGGCGCTCCCGCCCACCCGGAACCATGTGAAAGGCCCGAGCGGCTCATCACGGAGCAGCTTGCCGCGAACGGCTGGAAAATCAGAAGAGGCTGTCATTGAACCCCGAAATAGAAATCCACGTCACGTCTCAGGCGCATGGCGTTCTCGATAGCGCGCCGCTCGCCCCAACCTAGGTTGATCCGCGAAAGCAACGCTTCCTCCACAATCTGGATTTCCCGTTGCTGCCTGATCGGGTTAGGTCTCCCCAGCTCCCCCAACAAGGACCGCCAGAAGCTGATTGGAGGATACCGGGCGACAACTTCTTTCCTCGCCAGTCGCTCTGTGACATCGACAAACACGGCTTCCATAACTCTCGCCCGGTCTGTTGAACGGCAGAGGTCGTATGGAGCGCCTTTGTCGGACGCCGAGAAGACATACTCGCTCCCATCGTCTGAAATATCGACGCTCCAACCTTGGCGTCCGCACCTTCCGCACATCGGAACGAACGCCTCGGGGGCATCAATCCGGGACGCCAGATCGCGCATCTCAGTGCAAAAGCTTTCGAGAGCGCGTGTGATCACCCCAGCGCCTCCAGCTGCCCCGGCAGGGCATAGGCCCACTGGGTAATGTCCCCCGCGCCCAGCAGCACCACCAGATCGCCGTCCTTCGCCTCCGCCGCGATCAGCCCCGGCAGGGCCTCGACGCCGTCGAGCGCCTGCACCGAGCGGTGGCCGAAGCGGCGGACGCCCTCGACCAGCGCGTCGCGGTCGATCCCCTCGATCGGCGTCTCGCCGGCCGGATAGACGTCGGCCACGATGACCGCGTCGGCGTCCGAGAAGCAGGTCGAGAACTCCTCCATCAGGTCGCGCAGCCGGGTGTAGCGGTGCGGCTGGACCACGGCGATGACCCGCCCCTCGGCCACCTGCCGCGCCGCCTTGAGCACGGCGGCGATCTCGACCGGGTGGTGGCCGTAGTCGTCGATAACGCGCACGCCGTTGGCCACGCCTGTGGTGGTGAAGCGCCGCCGCACCCCGCCGAAGCCCGCCAGCCCCGCCTTGATGGCCGCATCCGAGACATCGAGCTCGCGGGCCACGGCGATCGCCGCCAGCGCGTTTGAAACGTTGTGCCAGCCGGCCATGGGCAGGTGCAGGCCCTCAATCCGCGTCGGCTCGTCCAGCGCGGCCAGTCCCTGGCCCTGGATCACCACGTCGAAGCGGCAGCCGTCTGCGCCCATGTCGCAGTTCTCGGCCCGGACCATGGCCTGGGGGTTGAGGCCGTAGGTGACCAGCCGCCGGTTGTCGATCGAGGCGACCAGACGCTGCACCTCCGGGTGGTCGAGGCAGACCACGCCGAAGCCGTAGAAGGGGATGTCCTCGATGAAATCGACGAACGCCTTCCTCAGCGCGTCGAAGTCGCCGTAGTGGTCGAGGTGTTCCGGGTCGATGTTGGTGATCACCGCCACCGTGCACTTCAGGCGCAGGAAGCTGCCGTCGCTCTCGTCGGCCTCGACCACGATCCAGTCGCCGTCACCGACCTTGGCGTTGGTGCCATAGGCGTTGATGATGCCGCCGTTGACCACGGTGGGGTCCAGCCCGCCGGCGTCGAGGACCGCCGCGACCATCGAGGTCGTCGTGGTCTTGCCGTGGGTGCCGCCGACCCCGACCGAGAACTGCAGCCGCATCAGCTCGGCGAGCATCTCGGCCCTGCGCACCAGCGGGATGCGGCGTTCGCGGGCGACCACCATCTCGGGATTGGTCGGCTTGACTGCGGTCGAATAGACCACCGCCGACACCCCGTCGCTGACATGGGCGGCGTCGTGGCCGATGAAGATCTTCGCGCCCAGCTTCTCCAGCCGCTCCGTATTGGCGCTGGCCTTCGCGTCCGAGCCCTGCACCGAATAGCCGATCTTGAGCATGATCTCGGCGATGCCGCTCATGCCGATGCCGCCTATGCCCACGAAATGGACGGGACCGAGGTCGAACGGAACGGGACGAAGGCGTGCGATCATTCAGGCGTCATAGCGGGGGATCGGGGGGATTGCGACACCCGATCCTCCCCCCTTGGGGAGAGGAACGCTCAGTCCTCGGCCACGAAATCCTGCGCGAACTCGGGCGAGTCCTCCTCGCCCGGCAGCAAGGGCGCATCGTCCTCGTCCGACGCCCGCGACGGGTCCGGCACCTCGAACCCCACGGGGATCGACAGGTCCAGCAGCCCGGCCGCCTTCATCTCCTGCACCCCCGGCAGGTCGTAGAGGCTCGACAGGCTGAAATGCTCTAGGAACTTGTCCGCCGTCGCGTAGGTCACCGGCCGCCCCGGCGTCCGCCGCCGGCCCTTCAGCCGTACGAAGCCCATCTCCAGCAACAGGTCCAGCGTGCCCTTGGACAGCGACACCCCCCGCACGCTCTCGATCTCGGCCCGGGTGCAGGGCTGGTGGTAGGCGATGATCGCCAGGGTCTCGAGCGCCGCCTTCGACAGCCGCCGCGGCTCCTCGCGCTCCTCTGTCATCATGAACGACAGGTCCGCCGCCGTGCGGAAGCGCCAGCGATCGGCCACGCACTCCAGCTCGACCCCCCGCCCCTGATACCGCTCGCGAAGCGCCGAGATGGCCCCGCCGACGTCCGCCCCCTCGGGCAGCCGCCGCGCGATCTCCGCCGCCGACAGCGGGCCGGCGGCCGCGAACAGCAGGGCCTCGACCCGGCGCTCGATCTCCAGATGATCGGGGGCGAACTGGATCACGGCGTCAGCTCCAGCACCTGCCCGCGTCCGCGTCGCTTCAGGTACAGCTCGGCGAAGGCCTCGGCCTGTTTGACGTCCATGGCCCCCTCCTTGACCAGCTCCAGGCTGGCCGACAGCGTCGAGGCGGTGAAGCTGGCCTGCGACGGCCCCTCCGCCCCGTGCTTCTCGGGCGCCACCCGCTCGAGCGGCGTCCATTCCTCAAGCCGGGGCAGGATGTCGCGCAGCCAGTCCCGCGCCGCTTCAAGCCCGAAGGCCTCGACCCGCTGGCCGGGATTGTAGCGCCGCTGCTCCTCGCGCCGCCGCTGCGTCACATAGGCGGCCATCAGCTCGTACAGACTGGCGTCGATCCGGTCGGACGGGATGATGACCAGCGCCTCGGGGTCGCCGCGCGTGAACACGTCGCGCTTCAGCCGGGGCCGGGCGGTGATCGCCTCCACCGCCTTGCGCATCGCCTCCAGCTTCTGCAGCCGGAACGCCAGCGCCGCCGCCATCTCCTCGGCCGGCATCTCCTCGCCGGCTTTCTCGGTGCGCGGCAAGAGCAGGCGCGACTTCAGATAGGCCAGCCACGAAGCCATCACGAGATAGTCGGCCGCCAGCGCGAAATTCCGCCGCCGCGCCTCGTGCACGAAGGCCAGATACTGTTCGGCCAACTTCGTGATCGACAGCTTCAGCAGATCGACCTTCTGAGTCCGCGCCAGCGCGAGCAGCACGTGCAGCGGGCCCTCATAGCCCTCAAGATCGACCACGAAGGCGTCGTGCTCGTCCGCCTGCTCGACCGCGGCGAAATCCAGATTGGGCTGAAAGGCGTCGGTCATGCCTGACGCTCCCCGACATCCGGCCCCTTCGCCGCGTCCAGCCGCCCGGCCATCAGCGCGTCGAAACGGTCGCGCGCCTCCATTGGGTCCAAGGGCTCGGGATCGCGAACGATCCGCGTCAGCGCCGCCTCCGCCCGCTTCGCCGTCCTGCCCTTCAGCTTGCCGGCTCCCTCGGCGACCTGCCGCATTTCCTTGAGGTCGCCATTGCAGTGAAGAACCACGTCGCAGCCGGCCTTCAGCGAGGCCTCAGTCCGCTCCCGCAATGAACCAGACAGCGCCTTCATCGACAGGTCGTCAGTCATGATCAGGCCGCTGAAACCCAGGTGCTCGCGCATCAGCCGCACCGCTTTTCGCGACGTCGTCGCCGGCCGCTTCGGGTCCACCGCGTCGAAGACCACATGCGCCGTCATCGCCAGCGGCATGTCCGACAGCGCCCGGAACGGCGCGAAGTCCCAGCCGTCCAGCGTCTTCAGGTCGGCATGCACCACCGGCAGGTCGTGATGGCTGTCCGCGAAGGCCCGGCCGTGCCCCGGCGCGTGCTTGACCACCGGCAGCACCCCGCCGGCCAGCAATCCCTCGGCCGCCGCCCGGCCCAACATCGTCACCGTCGCCGGATCGCGCCCATAGGCCCGGTCGCCGATGATGTCGTGGGCGCCCGGCACCGGCACGTCCAGCACCGGGGCGCAGTCGACGTTGATCCCCACCGATTTCAGGTCATGCGCCATCAGCCGCGCTCCCAGCCGCACCAGTTCGCGCGCCGCCAGCGGGTCGTTGGTCGCCTTCAGGAAGGCGTCGCCCGGCGGGTATTTCGGCCAGTGCGGCGGCCCCATCCGCTGGACCCGGCCGCCCTCCTGATCGATCAGCACCGGCGCCGCCGCGTCGCCGAGACAGTCGCGCATCTCGTCGGTCAGGGCGCGCAGCTGGTCTGGGCTGTCGACGTTGCGGCGGAACAGGATGAAGCCCCACGGCCGGACCTCGGCGAAGAACGCCTTCTCCGCCGCGGTCAGCCGATGCCCGCTGCAGCCGTAGATCGCCGCCGAGCGTGTCACCGAAGGATGCAGTCCCCGCCCGAGGCCCGGATAGCGCCGCACAGGGCCCTCGCCTGTTCCTGGCTGAGACCCGTGACGGTGGTGCGATAGACGGTCGAGCCGTTCGACGCCGTCACCTCCTGCACCCGGCGGCTGCCTCCCTCGGTGAGCTGGGGATAGCGGCCGACGACGGCGTTGTACTCGCGCTCGGCCAGGGTCGGGGTCGAGAAGGCGCCGATCTGGACGCCGGCGCTTCCACCGACCGGGGCTGGACTGGGTTCGGCCTTCTTGGCGGGCGGAGCGGTCGGGGCCGGAGCCGGAGCAGGGGCCGGGCGGGTCGGAGCGGGCAGCGGCGCTCCCTCGATCGGCGCCGGCGCGGGACGCGGGGCCACCTCTTCCGGCGGCGCCGTGAAGGTGGGGTCCGTCGTCGCGGCGGGCGCCTCGGAATAGACGTCGATGCCGGCGGTCGGATCGACCGGCTGGGCGTCGATGGGGACGCCGGCCTTCATCTCGCCGACGGGCGTGCCCACTGCGGGTGGCGCGTCTTCGGAGGCGCGAAGGCCGCCCCGGCTGTAATAGACCGCCACGGCGATGATCAGCACCAGCAGCACGACCGCCGAGATGATCAGCGTCCACGGCGGCCCCTTGCCGCCGCCTCCCCCGCCGCCCCGGCGCGGGTCGTAGCCCCCGCGGTTGAACGGCAGGTCGTCGTCGGTCGGCGGCGTATAGGCGCCCCGGTCGCGGCCCTGGTTCGGGCGATAGGGATCTTCGTGGGACATGGCCGCGCCTTCCGTCGTGCCGCGCGAATCGACGCGCGGAACAGACACTCTATCCCGGTCGGAGTCCTTTTTCAGGCCATCTCCATCATCCCGGGAAAGGGAAACGCCTAAAGGTCCAGCGCCAGATCCAGGCTGAACAGCTTCCTGTGCTCCTCGATCGCGTACCGGTCGGTCATGCCGGCGATGTAGTCGCACACCGCCCGCGCCCGCCGCGCCTCGTCCCAGTTCCCCGCCTTGCCCGACCACTCCGGCGGCAGGGTGCCCGGATCGGCCATGAACAGCTCGAACATCTCGCCCAGCAGCCGCCGCGCCTGGCTGCGCGTCCGGTTGACGCGATAGTGGCGATACATCCGCTCGAACAGGAACGACCGCAGCACCCCCAGATCGGCCAGCATGCCGTGCGAGAAGCCGACCAGCGGCCGCCCCGCCGTCCGCACGTCCTCGGTCGACCGCACGCCGGCCATCTCGATCCGCGCCTCCGTCTCGGCCAGCACGTCCTCGACCATGACCCCGATCATCCGGCGCACCGCCTCGATGCGGACCATGCGTTCGTCGATGTCCGGCCAGTCCTTGCGCACCCCGTGCAGCACCGGTCCGATCAGCGGCACCTCGGCGAGGTCCTCGAGTGTGAACAGCCCCGCCTGCACCCCGTCGTCGACGTCGTGGTTGTTGTAGGCGATGTCGTCCGCCAGCGCCGCCGCCTGCGCCTCCAGCGAGGCGAAACTGTCCAGCCGCAGGTCCCAGCCCGGCGCATAGTCGGCGATCGCCTTCCACGCCGGCTCCTCCAGCCGGTGCGACACCGGCCCGTTGTGCTTGACCACCCCCTCGACGGTCTCCCAGCTCAGGTTCAGCCCCTCGAACTGCGGGTAGCGATGCTCCAGCCGGGTCACCACGCGGAAGGTCTGGACGTTGTGGTCGAAGCCGCCCCACGGCTCCATCCGCGCCTGCAGCTCGTCCTCGCCCGAATGGCCGAACGGCGGATGCCCCAGGTCGTGCGCCAGCGCCACAGTCTCGGCCAGGTCGGTATCCAGCCGCAGGGCGTGGGCGATCGAGCGGGCGATCTGCGCCACCTCCAGCGAATGGGTCAGGCGGGTGCGGTAGTGGTCGCCTTCGTGCGCCACGAAGACCTGGGTCTTCTCCTTCAGGCGGCGGAAGGCGGTGGCGTGGATGATCCGGTCGCGGTCGCGGGCATAGGCGTTGCGGGTGCGGCTGATCGGCTCGGGCGTCAGCCGGCCGCGGCTGTGCTCGGGATATTCGGCATAGGCGGCGCGCTCGGGGATCAACGTCGGCTGCTCATTCGATGGCGGGCCTTTGCGATCGGCCCTGCGCGCCTCATATAGCCCCCTGTGAGCACCGTCCAATGAGCACTGATCTGGCCGCCCCCGCCTTCGAGATTTCGCCCCACGCCGGCGGGCATGGCCTGAGCCTGTCCGAAAGCGCCGCCCGGCGTCTGGCGAAACTGGCCGAGGCCGACGGTCATCCCGTCCTGCTCCGCGTCGCCGTCGACGGCGGCGGCTGCTCCGGCTTCCAGTACCGGTTCGAACTGGTCGAGGCCGCCGAGCCCGATGACCTGCGCATCGAGGCCGACGGCCAGGCGGCCCTCGTCGACCCGGTGTCCCTGCCCTTCCTCAAGGGCTCCGAGATCGCCTTCGTCGATGACCTGGCCGGCGCCCAGTTCGTGGTGCGCAATCCGAACGCGGCGTCGAGCTGCGGCTGCGGGGTCAGCTTCTCGATCTGAGGGCGGCGCCGGTCAGCGACTGGTCGAAGCGGCGGGTCGGGCAGGTGCGCGTCTCTCGCTGACAGGCACGCCGGGCCAATGCTGCAGCGGGCGATCGCCGAAGCCCAACCCTATCTCGCGGGGTTGAATGCAACTGTCCTGGTTCTCGGTGACGCACACGGCATAGACCACGCCCTCGATGCGCACTGAGGTCGGCCGGCCGTTCGCTCCGCGCTCGACCACGACGGGCTCGGCCCGGGTTCCGGGGGCGGTGCTGTCCTGTGCGTGAACCGCCCCCGCCGAGGCTGCGCCGGTCACGACCAGCGCCGTCAGGACGGCTTTCAGCTTACTCCGGATCAACATCATCGATCTCCTGGCAACGGTTCGGCTGATTGCGTGGTCGCGCCTCGGACCGCAGTTGCTTGCGTGAAGAAATTATCCTCTTCCGCGACCACGGTTCGTTCGGTGAACAGATCACCAGCGCCTTCGTTCCAGCGCGGCCGCCACGGGAGACGACACAAATGCTGGCTGCAAGTTCATGGGACGGCGATCATAATCCTGGCCGGCAAGCCCCTGTTCCTTCTGAACAAGCCGCCGCCTCAGTGTCCTGAACCCGCCATAGGGCGGCGCCCTGATCCCTTCCCCTCGCCCCGAAAGCGCTTGCACTTAGCCAAGTTCCTAATTAGCCTCTTCCCTATGAACACCCTGTTCAAGGCCCTGTCGCATCCGGTCCGCCGCCGCATCATCGAGATGCTGCGCAAGGGACCGATGGCGTCCGGCGACATCGCCGCCGCCTTCGACATGAGCTGGCCGACCATCACCGGCCACCTCAATGCGCTGAAGGAGGCGGGGCTGGTCTCGCCCGAGCGCGACGGGGCCTCGATCCGCTACCGGCTGGAAATCTCGGCGGTCGAGGAGGCCCTCGCCTTCCTGCTCGCCATGACCGGCGCCCGCGCCCCGGATCCCGACCCCACAGAGGAGACCCGTCCATGACCCGCCTGTCCGCCGCCGACATCGCCACCCTGGTCATCGGCCTGATCGTCGCCGCCGCGGGGATCGGCGTCATCCTGGCGGGCCCTCTCGAACTGATGCCGGTCCACTACGGCCTCGATGGCGAGGTCGACCGCTGGGGCGGCCGCGGCGAGGTCGGCGGACTGATCGCCGCCCTCGGCGTACTCATCGTCGTCATCGCCGGCGGCAACGGACTGGCGGCGGGCCGGACCGACGACCCCGCCCGCCGCCGCGCCTTGAGGATGGCTCAGCTGGTGTCGTTAATCGTCCTGCTCGGGGTCGCCCTGTTCGCCGGCGGCGCCAGCCTCGGCGGCGTCGTCTCCATCGCCGGCGGCCTGCCGATGGCCGGCTTCAGCCTGATCCTGCTCGCCGCCGGGGCCCTGCTCGGCCGCGTGGGACCCAATCCCTTCGTCGGCCTGCGCACGCCATGGACATACAAGAGCCGCCTGGCTTGGGACCGCAGCAATCGCCTGGCCGGCCGGCTGCTGTTCATGCTCGGCCTGTTCGGCCTCGCCGCCTCGGCCGTCGCGCCCCAGCCGGCGGGCCTGATGGTTCTCGGCGCTGGCCTGCTCATAGCCATGCTCTGGGCCGTCGTCGAAAGCTGGCGCGTCTGGCGCGCCGATCCCGACCGCCAACCCTTCTGACCCTGTCGCCAAGGAGTCCGCCATGCTGAGCCTGATCCTCGCCGCCGCCCTGCTGTCCGACCCGGTCGCCACCCCTGTGAGCCTCCCGTCCGAGCCCGCGCCGCTGCATGGGACGTTCCTGACGCCGGAGGCGCCGCGAGCGGCGGCTGTGATCCTGCCCGGCTCCGGCCCCACCGACCGCGACGGCGACAGCCCGCAGTTCGGCATCGTCGGCGGGACGTATCGCCGGCTGTCCGAAGGGTTGGCCGGACAGGGCGTCGCCACCATCCGCGTGGACAAGCGCGGCATCGGCGAAAGCGCGGCGGCGGGCCCGGCCGAGGCCGATTTGCGCTTCTTCGCCTACGCCGACGACGCCCGCGCCTGGGCGGCCGAGGCCGCGGCGCGGGCCGGACAGCCCTGCGCATGGCTGATCGGCCACAGCGAGGGCGCGCTGGTCGCCCTTGCCGCGATCGAGGGCGGGAACGACAAGGTCTGCGGCCTGGTCCTGCTGTCCGGGGCCGGCCGCCCCGCGCGGGTCGTGATCGAGGAACAGCTCGGGTCGCAACTGCCCGAGCCGATGCGCGCCCAGGCCTTCCACGCCCTGGCGGAGCTGGAGGCCGGCCGTCTCGTGGCCGATACCCCGCCGGCGCTCGCGGCGCTGCTGCGGCCATCGGTGCAGCCCTACCTGATCTCGTGGCTGGCGCTGGACCCGGCGGACCTGATCGCGTCCTGGGACGGCCCGGTCATGATCGGCCAGGGAACCACCGACCTGCAGACCACCGAGACCGACGCCCGCGCCCTGGCGACAGCCAGGCCCGACGCGAAGCTGGTGCTGTGGGACGGCGTCAACCACCTGCTGAAGCTCGCGCCCGCCGATCGCGCGGCCAACATCGCCACCTACGGCGACCCGGCCCTGCCGCTGGCGCCCGGCGTCGTTGACGACGTCGCCGGCTTCATCCTGCAGCCGCGCTAGGCCAGCGTCTCCTGGAACCGCACCGGCCGCCCGTGAGCGGATCCGATCAGGTCGCCGTCGCGCATCACCACCCGCCCGCGCACCAGGGTGGCCATCGGCCAGCCGGTCGCCTCGAAGCCGTCGAACGGGGTCCAGCCCGCCCGCGTCGCCATGTCCTCGTGCTTGATGACCCGCCTGGCCTTCAGGTCGACGAGGGTCAGGTCGGCGTCATAGCCCTCGGCCATCCGGCCCTTGCCGGCGATGCCGAACACCCGGTTGGCCCCGTGCGAAGTCAAGTCGATGAAACGATCGAGGCTCAGCCGCCCGTTGGCCACATGGGTCAGCATCACCGGCACCAGCGTCTGCACCCCGGGCATGCCCGACGGTGAAGCCGGATAGGGCCGGGCCTTCTCCTCCAGCGTATGCGGCGCGTGGTCGGAGCCGAGCACGTCGGCGACGCCCTGCTCGATGCCCCGCCACAGCCCGGCGATGTGGTAGTTGTTGCGGATCGGCGGATTCATCTGGGCGAGGCCCTTGAGCCGCTCATAGGCCTCGTCGCCGTCCAGCGTCAGGTGCTGCGGCGTCAGCTCCATCGTCGCCACGTCCTTGTGGTTCGCCAGGAACTCGACCTCCTCCGCCGTGGTCACGTGCAGCACGTGGATGCGCGCCCCGGTCTCCTTCGCCAGCCGCACCAGCCGGCGCGTGCTCATGATGGCGCTCTCGGGATCGCGCACCTCCGGATGGCTGGTCCAGTCGCCGGCGCGCGCCAGCGGGCGCCGGTCGGCCAACCGGTACTCGTCCTCGGAATGGAAGGTGGCGCGCCGCTTCACATGGCTCAGCACCTCGCGCACCCCGTCGTCGTCGGCGACCAGCAGGGTGCCGGTCGAGGCCCCCATGAACACCTTGACCCCGCAGCAGCCGGGCAGCCGCTCAAGCTCGCCGAGGTATTTCGCGTTCTCGTGCGTGCCGCCCATGTAGAAGGCGTGATCGGTCCACATCCGGTCCCGCGCCCTGGCCAGCTTGTCGGCCAGCGCCTCGGGGTCCGTGGTCGCCGGCTCCGTGTTCGGCATCTCGAATACGGCGGTGACCCCGCCCAGCGCCGCCGAGCGGCTGCCGGTCTCCAGATCTTCCTTCCACTCCAGCCCCGGCTCGCGGAAATGCACCTGGGTGTCGATCACCCCCGGCAGCACCGTCAGCCCCGCCGCGTCCACCGTCTCGCCCGCGCTGGCCTGCGACAGGTCGCCGATAAAGGCGATCTTGCCGTCGATCACGCCGACATCGGCCATGCCGCGTCCGGCGTGATTGGCCACCTCGCCGCCACGGACGATCAGGTCGTAATTCTGGGTCATGACCCGGCCCTATACGCGCTCCGCCAGCGCCTTGCGAGCCGCCTTCAGCACCCGCTCGGCCGGCAGGTCGTTCATGTGCTCGATGGCCTGGTCCAGCCGCGGATCGATCTTGCGGTATTCCTCCACCGAGCGCGGCCCGCGCACCGCCACCCCGCCCCACGGGCCCCGCTCGACCTCATCCGACGGTCCATAGGCGGCGACGACCGGGACGCCCGACGCCACGGCGAGGTCCGTCCACAATGAGTCTCCGCCGAGGTACAGCGCGCTGCGGCCCACCGCCGCGACCACCTGCAACGGGCTGAGCCGGCCGTGGAGTTCGATCGTGCGGCGCCGCGGCAGGGCCAGGCGGATGGTGTGGGCCGCGTCGCGGTCGGTCTCGTCGCCGACGATCAGCACCCGCCCGCCGGCCAGCGGGCCGCCTTCGCCCACCAGCGTTGAGGCCACCTTGGCGTAGCGCTCGGCGGGCCAGCGTCGGCCCATCCACGCCGCTCCGGGCCCGATGGCCAGCAGCGGTCCGTCGCCCGCGGGGAGGAGCGCCTCGACCGACGCCCGCGTGGCCTCGGACACGAACAGCCTCGGCCCCGGAATCTCGTCGAGTTGCAGCACCCGCGCCGCCAGTTCGACAGCGTGCACGCCCGGCTCCCGCTCGCCGCGCACCGCCCGCTTCTGGCGCTTGAGCTTGCCGGACAGGGCCGACCCCCTCATGTCGACCACCAGCCCCCAGTTGGTCCCCCGCACCTGGTTCCACAGGCCGATCCAGTCCAGCCGGCTCTCCTTCTCCAGCACGATCAGCCGGTCCAGCCGCGGAGTCTCGGCGAACAGCGGCGCACTGGCCGGCGATCCGACCACCGTGAAGCGCGCCATCGGCATGGCCTCGACCAGATACGCCAGCACGCCGGACGACAGCACCGCGTCCTGCGCGCCCGCCTCGGCGACATAGAGGATGGGGAACCGACCCGTCATGCCTGGACCGTATACGGATTCTCCCTTTCAATCAGCGTTTCACGGGGTGTGGTCCACAGGCGGTCGCGGCCCTATCTAGGCCGTATGACGACCCATATCGCCCGCCTCGACAGCCGCGCCCTGATCCGGGTCTCCGGCCCCGACGCCCGGCCCTTCCTGCACAACCTCCTGACCCAGGATGTCGATACGCTGGCCGAGGGCGACCTGCGCTTCGGCGCCCTGCTCTCCCCGCCGGGCCGGCTGCTCTTCGACCTGTTCCTGCGGGGCGAGGCGGACGGGGTGTTGCTGGACGTCGCCGCCGACCGCCGCGACGCCTTGCTGCAGCGGCTGGCCATGTACCGGCTCCGCGCCCAGGTGACGGTCGAGGCGGACGACGCACCGACTTTCGCCTGCTGGCCCGAGGTCTTGGAGGGATTCACCGCCGACCCGCGTGCGTCCGGCCTCGGCGGCCGGCGCTACGGCGGCGAGGACGAGACGAACGCCACCGAGGCCGATTACCAGCGTCATCGCCTCGCCGTCGGCGTGCCCGACCCGGCCGCGGACGCGCCGTCCGACAAGACCTATCCGATCGAGGCCAATTTCGACCTCCTCAACGGCATCGACTTCCAGAAGGGCTGTTTCGTCGGCCAGGAGACCACCTCCCGCATGAAGCGCCGCGGCAGCATCAAGAACCGCATGCTGCCGGTCACCTTCGACGGCCCGCCCCCGCCCTTCGGCGCCGAGGTGCTGAACGGGACCCTGCGCGCCGGCGAGGTGCTCGGCGGTCAGGCCGGCGCGGCCACGGCCCTGCTCCGGCTGGACCGGCTGGAGGGCGCGCTGTCGGTGGACGGGCGACCTGTCGAGGTGCGCTGGCCGGGGTGGATGGACCGTTCCTGATCCCGCGCCCATCATCCGGAGCCCACCCGCCCGGACCCGCCGCATGCCGTTGATCGACCTCAGCCACACCATCGAAGCCGGCATGATCACCTACAAGGGCCTGCCGGCGCCGTTGATCTGCGATCATCTGAGCCGCGAGGCGTCGCGGGCGAACTATGAGCCCGGCACGGAATTCCAGATCGGCCGGATCGAGATGGTCGGCAACACCGGCACCTATCTGGACACCCCCTTCCACCGCTACGCCGATGGCGAGGACCTGAGCCAGGTCGGCCTCGAACGGGTCGCCGGCCTGCCGGGCCTCGTCGTCCGCGCGCCGGACGTCCAGGCCATCGACGCTGACCGCTTCGCGGGCCGCGACCTGCGCGGCAGGGCGGTGCTGGTCCATACCGGCTGGGCCCGCCACTGGCGCACCGACGCCTATTTCGAGGACCACCCCTTCCTGACCGAAGCCGCCGCGGCCTTCCTCGTCGAGGCGGGCGCGGCGCTGGTCGGCATCGACTCGCACAACATCGACGACACCCGGACCCGGGCGCGGCCGGCGCACACCCGGCTGCTGGGCGCGGGCATTCCGATCTGCGAGCACATGCGGGGGCTGGAGCTGCTGCCCGACGACGGCTTCCGCTTCAGCGCCACCCCGCCGAAGGTGAAGGCGTTCGGGACGTTTCCGGTGCGGGCGTTCGCGGAGGTGGGGTGAAGGCCATGCGCAAACTGAGTTTGGAGCTGAACGGGAACGACGTCGACCAGTCGCCCCGCGCCCTTTTTGAGCAGCAGGTGATGAAAACGGGCAAGCCCCGCGTGATTACCTATGTCCCGGACGGACAAGCCGACCTGATCCAGCGGCTTTCGGTGCTGATGCCGGAGCCGTTCTACGTCCTGTATGTCCTTCACACGCCTAGAGGTGAAGGCGAGCCAGGACGGTATCAGAGCACGGAGCTTTCAAGGCGGGAGTTGGATCGTTTCCTGATCAAATACAGGTCGTTTTTCGCGGATGATGCGCGGCACGACCTGTGGGTCTATTCGCCAAACTCAGGTCGAACTCTGGTTTGGGACAGGCACAATATGCTGTTTGCCGAGGGGGAGTCGCTTGACGATGTGATCAGCGCGCTCTGTGAGCAGGGATTTGAGGAAGGCATCGTCCAGCCGCTCGCCAACCACTTCCATCATTATCGCCCTGAGTACGACGGAGAGGCGGCGAGCCTTTTGGCTGAATTCGACTGGTATAGGACGCCACTGCGGGCAGAGGACGAGCAATAACTCAAAAGCTCGCTGACGACTGATAACCTCGCGCCTGCGTCATTACCCTCAAACCGCTACCCTTCCCCCATGTCCGACTCACTCCACCGCTGCGCCTGGTGCGGGACCGATCCGCTGTATGTCGCCTATCACGACGAGGAATGGGGCGTGCCCGAGTACGATCCCCGCGCTCTGTGGGAGAAGCTGGTGCTGGACGGGTTCCAGGCCGGGCTGGCGTGGATCACCATCCTCAGGAAGCGCGAGGGCATGCGCGACGCCTTCGACGGCTTCGATCCGGAAAAGGTGGCCGCCTACGGCGAGGCCGATATCGAGCGGCTGCTGGGCGATGCGCGGATCATCCGCTCGCGGGCAAAGATCAACTCGGCGATCAAGGGCGCGCGGATCTGGCAGGAGATGCATGAGCAGGGCGAGGACTTCAGCGAGTGGCTGTGGTCGTTCGTCGGCGGGACGCCGATCCAGAACCACTGGCCCGACAGCGGCGCCCGGCCGGTGGCCACCCCGGAGTCCGAAGCCATGGCCAGGGCGCTGAAGAAGCGTGGCTTTACGTTCTGCGGGCCGGTGATTGTGTACGCCTTCATGCAGGCTGTGGGCATGGTCAACGATCACGGCGTCGAGTGCTTCCGTCACCGGCAGGTTCGTGCGATGGCCGACGGGTGAAGTCCCCGGCGAAGACACCTGCGAAGAAGAAGGCCGCCGCCAAGGCGCCGCGCGGCTTCCCGACGCTGGCGCTCGAGACGGTGCTGATCCAGTCCTGCGCCGGCCCCGTATGTGGCGTCGACGAGGCGGGGCGTGGTCCCTGGGCCGGACCCGTGGCCGCCGGCGCGGTGATCCTGAGCCCGGACGACCTGCCCGAGGGTATCGACGACTCCAAGGTGCTGACCGCCGAACGGCGCGAGGCGCTGGAGATCGAGATCAAGGCCCGCGCCGTCGCCTGGGGCGTCGGCTTCGCCTCGGTCGAGGAGATCGCCGAACTGAACATCCTGCACGCTACGGGCCTCGCCATGTGCCGCGCCATCGAGGCGATGGCGGTGCAGCCGGTCGCCGCGCTGGTCGACGGCAACTACCGCTTCAAACTGCCGTGCGACGTGCAGACGGTGGTCGGAGGCGATGGCCTGTCGCTATCGATCGCTGCGGCGTCGATTCTCGCCAAGACGGCGCGCGACCGGCTGATGATCGCCATGGACACCGAATACCCCGGCTACGGCTTCGCCTCCCACAAGGGCTACAACGCCCCGGTGCATCAGGCGGCGCTTGAGGCCCTCGGCCCCTGCCCGGCCCACCGCCGCGGCTGGGCTCCGATCCGGGCGCTGCTGGAAACCTAGATGTGCAGGGCGCCGCCCATCAGCGCGCCCGCCAACGCCGCGACAACGCCGCCGAGCACTACGGTCAGCCACCCCGGAATCCCGTCGGCCATGTCCGAAAAGGCCGGTTCCCGCCGGGGCGCGACATCGTTGGCGACATGGCTGTCGAAGCGCGCGGCCGTCGGCGGCCTCCAGGCGACAGGCTCAAAGGCGTCGACCGCCCGGCCGTAGGCGTGATGGGCCTGGAGGCGGCGCGAGGGGGTGATGGTCATCTGTTCCATGCCCGACACAACGGTCGGGACTCGCTCGCGTTCCGTGCGCCCGCGCTCACGCCGCGTCGGCCAGATTCACGCGCCGGTCGCTGACCACGAACAGGTATTCCACGTTGCGCAGCCGCCCCACGGCGCCGACCTTTTCGCCCTTCGGATTGTGGATGCCGATGCGGGCGCCGACGTAACGTGGCCGGGCGATCTCGATGACCTGCACCTCGCCTCGCGTCGACAGCATCTCGACCAGTTGGTCGCGACCCAGATAGCCCTCGTCGTTGAACGAGACGATCAGGTTCGGAGCCTTCACCCCCTCGATCACCGCCTTTAGCGCAGGGGCGATGCCGGGGCGGCTGTTGAAGGCGCTCTTCCTCGTGCGCACATCGATCCGCTTGTTGGCGATCCCGTAGGTCTCCGGCTTGTCCCACAGCACCAGGCTCTCCCAGCAATGGTAGTTGCCGAGGTAGGAATGCTGGTTGTAGGGCGGGTCCAGATAGACGAGGTCGGCCTCTACCTGCGGGGCCAGCTCGACAGCGTCGGCCCGGGTCGCCTTGCACGCTCCGGTCGCCACGCCCGGAAGCACGTCCGGCAGGCGCAGCTCCAGCGGCTTCAGCGCCCGGCTGGCCCAGGATTTCATATAAGCCATCTGCAGCCCGGCCGTGGAATCGACCCGGTCCGCCGCCTCCATCAGGCTGACCAGGGCGATGGCCTCCAGCTCGGGCTCCAGCTCCATGGCCGCAATGCGGTCGCGCATGGCGTCGATCCGCGCCCCGTTCTCCGGCGTGAAATAGCGGGCGTCCTCGCAGAAGGTCTTCGTGAACCAGCCCGCGTCAGGCGTCACCGCCCGCAGTTCCGCCAGCACGCCTTCGGCCCGTCCCAGCCAGCGCTCCCGGTCCGCCTGCACATAGGCCGTGGCCAGAACATGGGCGTAGGCGTTGTGGTCGTTCGACCAGACCCGGAAGCCCTGTTTCTTCAAGGCATGACCGACCCGCGCAGTGCCCGAAAACAGGTCGCAGACGGTCCCGCCGTCCGGGAGCGCCGCCGCCACCGCCGCCGTCACATGGCCCAGCAAGGCGCGCTTGGAGCCGATGTATTTGATCATGCCGACCCTTTTGGAACGACGCTCCGGGTCAGCCCTTGCGACCGCCCCTGCTGGGAGCATGGGCCAGGCGCAGCAGATTCGCAGCCCCCGGGGCGCCGAAGGGCGTGCCGGCCAGGATCAGGACGCGCTGGCCCGCCTCGGCGAGACCGTACTCCACGGCGCTGGCGACGGCGTCCTCGGTGACGTCCTCCAGCGAGGCCGGCTCCTTGCCCAGCCGGTTCTCCAGCCCCCAGACCAGCGACAGCCGTCGAGCCGTGTCGGGATTGGGGGTCAGGGCCAGGATGGGCTGCAGGGGCCGCTCGCGCGCCATCCGCCGCGCCGTCCCGCCCAAGGTGGTGAAGACCACGATGCAGGCCGTCGACTGGGCCTCCGCCGCCTTGCGGGCGGCGGCGACGAGCGCGTCGGCGTCGATGTCGTCCATGCCGGCGTGTTCGGCGTCCATCAGGCTGGGCCAGATGGGGTCGCGCTCCACCCGCTCGATGATGCGGTTCATGATGCCGACCGACTCCAGCGGATAGTCGCCCGACGCCGTCTCGGCCGACAACATCAGGGCGTCGGCGCCCTCATAGACGGCGTTGGCGACATCCGACGCCTCCGCCCGCGTCGGGGCGGGGGCGGAGGTCATCGACTCCAGCATCTGGGTCGCCACGATCACCGGCACGCCGCGCTGACGGGCGGCTCGGATGATCTGCTTCTGGACCACCGGCACCTCTTCGGGGTCCAGCTCGACGCCCAGGTCGCCGCGCGCCACCATCACCCCGTCGCAGTAGTCGAGGATGTTCTCCAACTGGCTCAGGGCCTGCGGCTTTTCGATCTTGGCCAGGCAGGCGGCCCGGCCCTTCACGATCTGCTTCAGCTCGGCCATGTCCTCGGCCTTCTGCACGAAGCTGAGCGCCACCCAGTCGACGCCGACGCGCAGGGCGAAGGCGAGATCCTCGCGATCCTTGGGGGTCAGGGCCGAAACCGGCACCACCGCCTCGGGCACGGCCACGCCCTTGCGATCCGACAGTTTCGAGCCGCTCTCGACCGTCACGTCGGCCCACTCGTCCGACCGCTCGCCGACCCGCAGCCGCACCCGGCCGTCGTCGAGCAGCAGCAGCATGCCGGTGCGCAGCGCCTTGAAGATCTCCGGGTGCGGCATCTGCACCCGGGTCTCGTCGCCCGGCGAGGGGTCGAGGTCGAAGCGCATCTTGTGGCCCGGCTTCACATCGATCTCGACGTCGGCGAACCGCCCCAACCGCAGCTTCGGGCCCTGCAGGTCGGCCAGCACCCCCAGCGGCCGCTTCAGCGCCAGCTCGGCCCCACGCACCGCCTTGAGCGCCGCCGCGTGGTCGTCATGCGAGCCGTGACTGAAGTTCAGGCGGAACACGTCGACTCCGGCCTGGGCCAGGGCCTTGACCGTGCCGGGGGCCCGGCTGGCGGGTCCCAGGGTCGCGACGATGCGGGCGCGCCGGGCTCTTTTCATCGAATATCCATACCGCCTGAAAGGGGAAGGCCTCCCTTGTGCCCATGAAAGCGCGCCCGGTTAAGGTCGGTTCGCCGCCGGAAACACGAAGTTATGCGCACGGTCGTCACCTGAACGTCCGGAATGTCACCGAATAGCGCAGCCGCTCACCTGGCGCGATGCTGTGCTGCCAGTCCCGGCGCGCCGGTCCGTCCAGCAGATAGGCCGAGCGCGGCTCCAGCGGCAGCGACGCCCGCCGCCAGCCGACGCCCTCCCGGCGGCGCAGTCTCAGCACCGCCGGAGACACCAGCGACAGACCGATCACCTTGTCGAACTCCGGCCGGTCGCAGTGCCAGCCGATCCCTGCGCCGGGCGCGTATTCGGTGACCATCGCGTGCTCAATCACGGCGGGATTCACGCCCGCGAAATCCGCCGCCGCCCGCCGCGCGGCGCCGAGAAACGCCGGCATCGGCTCCGCGTCCTTCAGCCTCGCGGCGCTGAAATCGTAGCGCCACCCGAACGACACCACCCGGCGATTGCCCTTGAAGCCATGGAAGTCGAAGGCCTCGAACGGCAGGTCGGCGAACGCCTCCACCAGCCGGTCCGCCTCGGGCGCGGAGATCACATCCCCTGCGTAGCGCAGCCCGTCCGGCAGCGCGGGCGGGGCGTCGAACAGGCTCAGTTGCACGCGGGCCATCCGCCTCAAACGCGCCGACGCCTGTTTGGCTCGGCCGTGGTGCGAGCGGCGGGGGTCGAACCCGCATGACCGAAGTCGAGGGATTTTAAGTCCCTTGCGTCTACCAGTTTCGCCACGCTCGCGGCCTTGGCTGTCTAGCAGGGTGCGTACCCGGCGGCCATGCGGCCCGGGCTCAGTGCGCCGCCGCCTCCGCCGGCCGCATGGCGCGGAAGTCCACGTCCGAGTCGGCAATCAGCCAGACCAGCGCGGCCCAGGCGGCGACGTTCTGGTCCAGCTGTTCCGGGTCGATCTTGTCCAGGGTGTCGTCCGCCGTGTGGTGCAGGTCGAAGTAGCGCGTCCCGTCCTGGTTCAGGCCGAACACCGGAACGCCGGCTCCGGCCAGCGGACCGATGTCGGCGCCGCCGTGCAGTTCCGGCTGCGGCGAGGCCAGTACGCCGATCGGGTACAGGACGCGCGCCGCGGCCCGGGCGAAATCGGAATCCTGGGCGCCGGGCGGCAGGCCGAGGGCGTAGACCCGGTCGGCGCCGAAATCGCTCTCGCCGGCGATTACATGGTCCTCGACCGCATCGCCGATGCCGCGGAGATAGGCGCCGCCGCCATTGCCGGTGTCGGTCGGCTGAGCCACTTCCTCCGAGCCGTACAGCACCACGCGGACGGTTCGCGCCGGACGGCGTCCGCTCTCGGCGATGGCCTTGGCCGCAGCCAGGGTGATGGCCCCGCCGGCGCCGTCGTCGATCGCCCCGGTGCCGAGGTCCCAGCTGTCCATGTGCGAGCCCAGCACGATGACTTCCTCCGGCCGCGAGCGCCCGACGATGTCGCCGACGACGTTCTGCGACACGGTCTCGTAGGTGTGGGCCGTCGAGGAGAGCCGCAGCGTCACCGTCTCGCCCATCTCGATCAGCCGCGACAGCTGGTCCGCGTCCGGCGCGCTGAGCGCGAAGCCCGGCACGGGCACCCGGCCGTCGACATAGCGGGTGGTGCCGGTGTGCGGCATGCGGTGCTCGTCCGAGCCGACCGAGCGCATGATGAAGGCCGCCGCCCCCTTGGCAGCCGCCGCGCCGGGGCCAGCGCCCCGGATGCGGGTCAGCGGGCCGTAGCCGGCGCCGCTCTGCATCCGCACCATCTGGCCGGCGTCGACATAGGCGATCTTGCCCGCCAGCGACCCGGCCGGCGCCGCGTTGAGGTCTTCCAGCGTCTCGAACCGCACCACCTCGGCCTCGATCACGCCGTCGGTGCCGGGCGAATGACCCAGCGCCGCCGCGACCAACCGCTGGGGTCGCGCGCCGACGATGGCGACGCTCTCCTCGCCCCGCTCCCAGCCGACCAGTGGGAACTCCTCGATGCGGACGTTCTGGAATCCTTGCGCCCGCATGTAGTCGGCGGCCCAGGCCGAGGCGTCTTGCTCGGCCTTCGACCCCGCCGGCCGCGCGCCGAAGCGGGTGGTCAGCTGGGTGACGTAGTCCATGGCGATGTTCCGCTCCATGGCCGCGTCACGGATCGCGCCGGCCCGCTCGATGGTGGCGGCGTCCTGGGCCGTCGCCGGCACGGCGACGAGGGTCAGCGCCAGGGCGCTGGCGGCGAGAAGTCGGGCGGACAGGGACATCGGCGGCTCCGGGGACTCAGAAGGAACCCGAACCTAGACCGCGCACGCCGTAGGGAGAAGCGATCGGCGCCGGAGTTTTGTCAGCAGCTGCATAAGCCGGCCTGTTCCTTTTGATATGGCCCGGCCAGGCCCCGCGGCGCCCGGGACGGCCGGAGATGAAACCGTCGCCCGGCTCATTCGCTCTGAGATCATGCGCGCCGTCCTTCTCGCCCTGTGCCTCGCCGCCTGCGGCCCCGCCGCCCCGCCTCCGGCCGCGCAGCGGCCCGCTCTGCCGCCGCCCGCCGCGGCCCCGGCTCCCGCCGACATCCGTGGGGAATGGCGGCTGACAGCGATGAACGGCCGCCCGGCCCCGGCGCCCGACGATACGGACTCGATGCACCCGATCCTGATGACGGTGGGCGACTTCACCCTCCGCGCCCGCTCCCAGTGCGTAGCCTTCTGGCGGCGCTATGCGTGGGAAGGGGATCGCCTTGTCGTCACACAGGCCAATCCCGGAGCGATGTGCGCCCGCGGTCTCTCGACGTGGGAAACGGAGTTCAGCCGCACCCTGTCGGCGGTGACCCGGGCCGAACGCCGTAACGGAAACCTGCGGCTGACTGGTCCCGAGGCCAGCCTGACCTTCGAGGCCGCGCCGCCCCTCCCGCGGCACGACATCACCGGCCGCTGGCGGCTGCAATTTTTCCACGGCGCTGCGCCGCCCGCCGGCGAGGAGCCGATCGAGATCACGATCACCGACGGGCGGATCGACGCCAACGCCTGCGTCTTCTCTGGCTGGCGCTATCGGCGGGATGGAACGCTGATGGAGGTGACCCCGGCCGACGGCGCGGTCTGCGAGCGCATGACAAGCCCGTTCGAGCAGCGCTTTGGGGCGTTCATGGACCGCGTGACCCGCGCCACAATCATTCAGGACGGGTCGTTGATCCTGGACAGCGCGGCCGAACAGGTCGAGTTCGACAGGGTCGGGTGAGGCTCACTCGCCCTTGATGTAGGGCTCGACCGGTCCCTGCAGCTTAACCGTCAGCGCCTTGCCGCGACGATCGACGCGGTTGCCGACGGCGAGGCGGACCCAGCTTTCCGAGACGCAGTATTCCTCGACATTGGTCTTGTCCTCGCCCTTGAAGCGGACGCCGATGCCCTTCGCCAGCAGGTCGGCGTCGTGGAACGGGCTGTCGGGGTCGACGGACAGGCGGTCGGGAAGGTCGGTCATGGTGAAGCGCTCGGCGAAGGACAGGTCGCGGGCTTTAGCCGAGGACGGCGTCCACTCCAAGAGAGCTTGACCTGACCTCGCGTCAATCGGCTAGGTTAGTTGTGAATAGCTACGGACCCCTGATGAGCGACCCAGTCATCCGCGACTTCAGCGCCCCCGCCGCTGACGGCTATCCGCTGTCGATGCGCCTGATCTCGGCCGAACGGCCGACCGTCGCTGTGCTGATCAGTTCCGGCACCGGCTTCCCCAAGGGCTTCTACGACCGGTTCGCCCGTCATCTGGCGGCCAGGGGCGCGGCAGTGCTGACCTATGACTTCCGCGGCATCGCCGGATCGCGGCCGGACGACCTGGCCGCCATGCGGATGGACTATCCTGACTGGGGCCGCCTCGACATGCCCGCCGCGCTCGACGCCCTGATCGAGGCAGCCCCGGACGTGCCGGTCGCCCACGTCGGCCATAGCGTCGGCGGCCATTTCCTCGGCTTCATGGCCAATCAGGACCGTATCGCCCGCCACGCCTTCGTCTCGGTGGGCAGCGGCTACTGGGGTCGGCACCACCGCTCCTACAACCCGCTCGAGTTGTTCTTCTGGTTCGGCTACGGCCCGTGGAGTCTGTTCCGGCGCGGCTACATCAAGGGCGGCGGCCTGTGGGCGGGAACGGACCTGCCGCGCGGCGTCTGGGAGACCTGGCGGCGCTGGTGCCTGAAGCAGGCCTATTTCCGCGACGAGCTGAAGGACCGGCTGCGACCGCACCATTTCGAGGCGGTGACGGCCCCGATCCGCTCGTGGATCTTCACCGACGACCCGATCGCCACTCCGGTCACCTCTCCGATCCTGCTGGATGTCTATCCCAATGCGCCGCGCGAAGTAGTGGTCCGCGCGCCCGCCGACTACGGGGTCGCCCGCATCGGTCACGAGGGCGCCTTCCGGCGGGGCATGGAAGCGTTGTGGGACGAGATGTTCGACTGGCTGGTTGAACCGGCGCCGGGGCGGCCTAGGTAAGCGGACCCTTCGGAGCCCGCCATGACCGACCAGCCCGCCATCACCGTCGACGGCCACGCCATTCCCCTGCTCGGCTTCGGCACCTGGATGCTCGAGCCGGACGACGCCCGTCGCATGGTCGCCGAGGCCCTGCGCATCGGCTACCGCCATATCGACACGGCGTGGATCTATCGCAACGAGGCGGCGGTGGGCGACGGCATCCGTGACGCCATCGAGGCCGGCCACGTCGTTCGCGACGACATCTGGCTGACCACCAAGATCTGGGTCGATCACTTCCACCGTGACGCCCTGCTGGAGCAGGCTGGAGAATCCGCCGCCAGCCTCGGCTTCACCCCCGACCTGCTGCTGCTGCACTGGCCGAAGAAAAAGCCCGCGTTCGAAGAAACCCTCGGCGCCCTGAACGGGGCGAAGGACAAGGGTCTGACCAGGACCATCGGCCTGTCCAACTTCCCCTCGGCCGAGTTCCGCCAGGCCCAGGCGCTGTCGAAGGCGAAATTGGTCACCAACCAGGTCGAATACCACCCCTACCTGAAGCTTGCGCAGTTGCTGGAGACCGCCCGGGCGCTCGGTTCCTCGATCACCGCCTGGTCGCCGCTGGCCCAGGGCAAGATCGCGGACGATCCCACCCTGATCGAGATCGGCCGCGCGCATGGCAAGTCGGCCGGTCAGGTCACATTGCGCTGGCTGATCCAGCAGGACGTCGTCGCCATCCCGCGCACGACGAAGGTCAGCCGCGCCGAGGAAAGCTTCGATATCTTCGATTTCGCGCTGTCGGCTGAAGAGATGGATCGCATCCACGCCCTGGCCCGGCCGGACGGCCGCCTTGGCGACTGGATTGATCCCGCCTTCCAATGGGATCAAGAATGGGCGTGAGGCGTCCCGGCCAGAGGACGTCCACCGCGCGCTCGGGCGAACGATAGCCGGTAGCGCCAGAAGGGAGTGACGCCGATGGGTTCGGTGCTGAGCTTCCCCGGCGTCGATCCGCTGGATGCGGCGGTCGGCGCGAGACTGAAGCGATGGCGCGAGGCGCGCGGCATGGCGCTTGATGACCTCGCCCCCGTGCTGCACATGTCGCCCGAGCAGGCCCGGCGGGTCGAGGCGGGCCGCGGCCATCTGACCTCCGCCCAGCTCGGCGCCGCCACCAGCGCCCTTCGCCTGCCGCTTTGGGCCCTCGTCTCCGACACGCGGGCCTATTGATGGATGGATCGCGCGCGGCGCTGGTCTGGCGCGCGGCCTTCGCCCTGACCGGCTGGGCGGCGCTGGCGCTGCAATACAGGCTGATGCTCGTCGGGAATCCCGAAATGAGCCCGGCCGAGCTGACGCTGAACTTCTTCAGCTTCTTCACCATCCTGACCAACGGGCTGGTCGCCGCGGCCCTGACCCTGCCGGTTGTCGGCGCCGGAACCCGGCTCGGCCGCTGGGCCGGATCGGAGGGAGTACGCGCGGGCGTGACCCTGTACGCGGTCGTCGTCGGCCTCGTGTATCACTTCCTGCTGCACGCCACCTGGAACCCGCAGGGCTGGGACCTCGTGGCCAACATCGCGCTGCACTACGTCATGCCGGCCGCCATCCTGTTCGACTGGCTGCTGTTCACCCCCAAGGGCCGGCTGCGCTGGATCGACGCGCCGAAATGGCTGGCCTTCCCGCTGATCTACGGCGGCTGGACACTGGTCCACGGCTACGCGGCCGGCTGGTGGCCCTACTGGTTCATCAATGTCGACGAGCTCGGCGTGGCCGGCGCCGCGCTCAACTTCTCGGGCCTGCTGGTCTTCTTCCTGTGCGCGGGGCTGATGGTCGTGGCCGTCGACCGCACCCTCGGACGGCGTGACAGGAGCGCCGCAGCCGCATAAGCGTCGGCGCATGGCCTACAAATCCCTGCGTGACTTCATCGCCCTTCTGGAAGCCGAGGGCGAACTGGTGCGGGTCTCCGAACCGGTCTCCACCCAACTCGAGATGACCGAGATCCAGACGCGGCTGCTCAGGAACGGCGGGCCCGCGGTGATCTTCGAAAAGCCGGTCATGCCCGACGGCTCGATCAGTCCCATCCCCTGCCTCGCCAACCTGTTCGGCACGGTGAAGCGGGTCGCCATGGGCGTCACGCTCGACAAGAAGAGCCGGACCACCGCCGCCGAACTGCGCGAGGTCGGCGAACTGCTGGCCTTCCTGCGCAACCCGACTCCGCCGCGCGGTCTCGGTGACGCCATGGAGATGCTGCCGCTGGCCCAGAGCGTCATGTCGATGCGGCCCAAGGTGGTGAAGTCCGCGCCCGTCCAGCAGATGGTGCTCAAGGGCGACCAGATCGACCTGACCTCCCTGCCCGTTCAGGGCTGCTGGCCCGGCGAGCCCGCGCCCCTGATCACCTGGGGCCTGGTCGTCACCAAGGGGCCGTCCGAGTCGGCCGAGGACGACTTCAACCTGGGCATCTACCGCATGCAGGTGCTGGGCAAGGACAAGGCCATCATGCGCTGGCTGGCCCATCGCGGCGGGGCCCAGCACTACGCCCGGCACAAGAAGGCCGGCAAGCGCGAGCCCCTGCCCTGCGCCGTCGTGCTGGGCGCCGATCCGGGCACCATCCTGGCGGCGGTGACGCCGGTGCCCGACACCCTGAGCGAATACCAGTTCGCGGGCCTGCTGCGCGGGGCCAAGGCCGAGCTGGTTGTCTGCAAGACCGTGCCGCTGATGGTGCCGGCCCAGGCCGAGATCGTGCTGGAGGGCCACGTCCTGCTCGACGAATTCGAGGATGAGGGGCCCTATGGCGACCACACCGGCTACTACAATTCGGTCGAGAAATTCCCGGTCTTCCAGGTCAGCGCCATCACCATGCGCAAGGATCCGATCTACCTGACCACCTTCACCGGCCGCCCGCCGGACGAGCCCTCCGTGCTCGGTGAAGCCCTGAACGAGGTCTTCATCCCCCTGCTGCGCGCCCAGTTTCCCGAGATCACCGACTTCTGGCTGCCGCCCGAGGGCTGTTCCTACCGCATCGCCGTGGTGTCGATGAAGAAGGCCTACCCCGGGCACGCCAAGCGGGTGATGCTCGGCGTCTGGAGCTATCTGCGCCAGTTCATGTACACCAAATGGGTGATCGTCGTGGACGACGACATCGACGCCCGCGACTGGAAACAGGTCATGTGGGCCATCTCGACCAAGATGGACCCTGCGCGCGACATCACCCTGATCGAGAACACCCCGATCGATTACCTCGACTTCGCGTCGCCGGACAGCGGCCTGGGCTCCAAGATCGGCCTCGACGCCACCGACAAATGGTCGCCCGAGACCAAGCGCGAATGGGGCGAAGAGATCCGCATGGACGAGGCTGTGGTCGACCGGGTCTCGGAGATGTGGAACCGGCTGGGCTTGCCGGGCGACGGGACGCCGATCTGGAAGCAACCGGTGTGACGGCAGGGCCGCGACTCGCCCGAATGTGTTCAAAAAGCGCTTTTCAGATGACGAGGCTGTAATCTACCATGCGGGTTCGCGTCCTCCCGGAGACCCTCATGAAACGCACCCTCGTCACGGCCCTCGCGCTCGCCATCGCCATGCCGGTCATCACCCTGCCCGTGGCCGCCGACGCCCAGGTCCTGACGGGGCGGGGCTCGCCTCGCCGTTCCCCTCCGCCCCGTCCGGCCCTCAGCGAGGCCGAGGAGGATCGCCTGTTCGAAGCCGAGAGCATGGTGTTCGAGATCGACACCCAGATCGCCGACATCCAGGCCGCTGCGGAAGCACAGGGCGGGCTGACCGAGGCCCAGCAAAACCAGCTCAACGAGCTGAACCGCCGCCGCACGGACGTCCAGCGGACCGTCGACCGGCTCGAGGCCAAGCGGAACCGCTAGGCCTCAGACCCGGTAAAGCGCCGCCAGCCGTTCGGCCGTCCGGCGCATCTCGACCCTCAGGGCCGGCGGAGCCAGCACCTCGGCCTCGGCGCCCAGCCGCATAAAGTCGATCGCGGCGTGCTCGACCGACTCGATCGGCACGACGACCTCGGCCCAGCCATCACCGGGGGCCGCATCGACGGCCGCCGCGATCCGGGACTGCTCCACCCCCAGCCGGGCCAGCCGTCTCAGCCCCTCATGCGACAGTCGCAGGGTCGCCTGGCCGGTGAAGATCTCCGTCTCGAACCGCCGCGAAGTCTCTGTCCACCAGCCCGCCAGGTCGAAGGTCTCCGGCCGCTCAAAGGCCAGGTCGCTGACGGTCAGGTCGAGAATGTTGGCGACGCGATAGGTGCGCGGCTCGCGCCCGTGTCCGTCCGCCGGCCGCGCCGCGAGATACCAAAGCCCGGCCTTGAGGATCAGGCCCAGCGGCTCGAGCTCGCGGCGCACCTCGCCTTTCCAGCTCTCGTAGCGCACCGAGATGCGCCGGCTGTTCCACACCGCCTGGGCGATGGCCGGCAGGCGCCCGGCCTCGTCCGGGTTCTGATACCAGCCGACCGGATCGAGATGGAATCGCCCGGCCAGCCGCTCCGCCGCCGCCTGCCGTTCGGGCGGCAGGGCCGCGAGCAGCTTCAGTTGCATGGTGGTCACCGCCCCCGAGAAGCCCATCTGCGCCGCCGGTCCCGACAGGCCGCCGAGGAACAGCGTCTCGGCTTCCGCATCGGTCAATCCGGTCAGCCGGGTGCGGTAGCCGTCCAGCAGCTGAAATCCGCCCGATCGGCCGCGGTCGGCGTAGACAGGCGCCCCCGCCGCGCTCAGCTGGTCGATGTCGCGGTAGATGGTGCGCACCGATACCTCGAACTCGGCCGCGAGCGCCTCGGCCGTCATCCGCCCCCGGGTCTGGAGCAGCAGCAGGATGGAGAGCAGTCGGCTGGCGCGCATTTTTCGACTGTAGCCGATAAATGCTGACAACAGGTGTCAGTTTACAGGGCCTATTCCCTTCGCATCGCCTCACGAGAAGGAAACCGCCATGTCCGCCGTCCCCGTCGACGCCCTGCCCGAAATCCACGACTTCGACTTCCTCTTCGGCCGCTGGACAGTCGCCCACCGGCGTCTCAAGGCCCGCGGCGTAGGCAGCCAGGACTGGGATGCGTTTCCCGCCACCGCCTCCTGCGAGCCCCGCCTCGGCGGTCTCGTCAACGTCGACGAGATCGACAGTCCGACCCGCGGCTGGACGGGCATGTCGGTGCGCACCCTCGACGTCGAAACGCGCGAGTGGTCGGTCTACTGGATCAGCAGCCTGAACGGCCGGCTCCAGCCGCCGGTCCGGGGCCGTTTCAACGCCGACGGCTGCGTGCTGGAGGGCCCCGACAGCGATGACGACCGCCCCATCATCGCCCGCTACATCTGGTCCGACATCACCCCCGACAGCGCCCGCTGGACCCAGGCCTTCTCCTACGACGACGGCGCGACCTGGGAGACCAACTGGGTGATGGATTTCACGCGGGCGGCGGCATGATCGTCGAACTGCGCCAGTACACGCTCCATCCCGGCAGGCGGGACGACCTGATCGACCTGTTCGAGCGCGAGTTCGTCGAGAGCCAGGAAGCGGTCGGCATGACCCTGATCGGCCAATTCCGCGACCTCGACGACCCCGACCGCTTCGTCTGGCTCCGCGGCTTTCCCGACATGGAGGCCCGAAGCCGCTCGCTGGAGGCCTTTTACGGGGGGTCGGTCTGGCAGGCCCATCGCGACGCCGCCAACGAGACGATGATCGATTCCGACGACGTTCTGCTGCTGAAACCGCTGGACGGGGCGCCGGGCTTCACCCTCGGCGAGCGGGAATCGCGCGGCGCGTCCGGTCCGGGCGCGGGCCGGATCATCGCCGGCGTCCACACCCTGAACGGACCTGACGATCCCCTGCCGGGACGGTTCCGGCGTGAGGTCATCCCGTCCTTGCGGGACGCCGGTGCGGCCTCCATCGCCGTGCTGGTCACCGACAGCAGCCCGAACACCTTTCCCCGGTTGCCAGTGCGTGAGGCCGAGCAGGTGCTGGTCTGGTTCGCCCTCTTCGCCGATCCGGACGCGGCCGACGCGGCGCGCCACCTCTTCCCGGAGCAATCGATCCAGCGCCTGCGCCTGGAAGCCACCGCGCGGTCGCGCCTGCATGGCTGATGCTGATTGCTGGTGACGCATCGCCCGGCAACGCCTAGTGTTCGGTGAACGTTGGTCGGAGTGCCTCGTGAGCCCGTTCGAATTCTATTTCGGCTTCTTCAGCCTGGTGATGGGCCTCGCGCTGGCGACGGTGGCCTCGGGCCTGGCCAATGTGCTGAGGGCGCGCAAGGTTGTGCCGCTGGGGTGGCTGACCCCGCTTCTGGCCTTGCTGGTGCTGTTCGACATCGTCAGCTTCTGGGTCATCGGCTGGAATAATTTCCAGGACATCACCATCGGCTACGCCTCGCTCTACGTGGGTCTGGCGATCACCATGATCTACTTCCTGTCGGCGGCCATCGTCTTTCCGAAAGACGCCTCCGAATGGACCTCACTGGACGACTATTACGACAGCCACAAGGCGCTGGTCCTGGGCGGCGTCCTGGCCAGCAATGCGATCGGGATCACCTGGCGGGTGATGATGACGGGGCTGGCGGGCTGGGGTGTGATCGAGGCCGTCCTGTTGCTCCTGTTCTTCGGCCTGCTGGGCGCGCTGATCGTCATCAAGAACCGGCGGGTCAACCTGGTGTTGCTGTTGCTGCATCTGTCGATGGACGTGGCCCAGGCCTTTGTCGCCTGACCGCGACCGCGCGGCGTTGGCCCAGACATGCAAGGCTGATAGTCAGGGCCATCCGTCGCCTCGAGGTCCCATGCGCTCCCTGATCCTCGCCCTCACCCTGCTTTCCGTGGGAACTCCCGTCATGTCCCAGTCCGCGTCCCCGTCCGTCCCCAACGCCGCCCCGTGGGACCAGCCCTTCCTGCCGCCCGCGCCCGAATGGGACGGCGCCAGCCGCGCCCTGCTGCGCGACGCCTCCGACCCCTGGGTCACGGCCTTCGAGGCCGACCCGGCGCATGACTTCAGCCCAACCTACGCGGACACCCGCGTCTGGTTCGACCGGCTGGACGCGGCCTCCGACCTGATCCGCATCGAACAGTTCGGCGTCTCGCCCGAGGGCCGGCCGATCTATGCCGTCATCGCCTCGAAGGACGGCGCCGCCTTCGATCCGGCCAAGCCCGTGCTGCTCGCCCAGGCCGGCATCCACCCGGGCGAGATCGACGGCAAGGACGCGGGCATGATGCTGCTCCGCGACATCGCGTTCAACGGCAAGGATGATCTGCTGGACCGGGTCAATCTGATCCTGATCCCGATCCTGTCGGTCGACGGTCACGAGCGCGCCTCGGCCTACTCCCGTCCCAATCAGCGCGGTCCCCGCATCCAGGGCTGGCGCAACACGGCGACCAACCAGAACCTCAACCGCGACTATCTCAAGCTGGACCAGCCCGAGATGCGGGCTGTCCGCGGCCTGATCCTGAAGTACCGGCCCGACCTCTACGTCGACATCCACGTCACCGACGGCATGGATTACCAGTACGACGTCACCTACGGATACAACGGCGAAAACGGCATCTACTCCCGCTCACCGGCCACGGCGCGCTGGCTCGACGCCGCCTTCAAGCCGGCGATCAACGCCGCGCTCGAGGCCCAGGGCCACATCCCCGGCGAACTGGTCTTCGGCATGGGCGACGATCCCAAGGCCGGCCTGTCCGACGGCGGCCTCGGCGAACGCTTCTCCAACGGCTGGGGCTCGGCCGCCCACGTCCCGACCATCCTGATCGAGAACCACAGCCTCAAGCCGCACGAACAGCGGGTGCTGGGGACCTACGTCTTCCTCGAACAGGCCCTGCGCACCCTGGCCGCCGGCAGCGCCGACCTGCGCGCCGCCGTCGCCGCCGACAGCGCCCTGCGCCCGGCCGAGATTCCCGCCAACTTCGTCCAGGACGACCAGCCCTCGACCACCCGCGCCTTCAAGGGCATCCGCTACGAGACCTGGGACAGCCCCGCCTCGGGCCGCCGGGAAATCCGCTGGCTCGGCGAGCCGGACCCTGAACTGTGGCAACTGCCCTTCTACTCGTCGCACCCGACCCTGACGCTGCAGCGGCCGGAAGCCTACTGGGTGCCGTCCTACCGGTCCGACATCATCGAACGCCTCGCCGCCCATGGCGTCAGCATGGAGACGCTCGACGCCCCCCGCACGGTCTCCGTCGACATGCTGCGCCTCGACGACCCGAAGCTGGCGACCCGCGCCAACGAGGGCCACGTGCAGGCCTCGGTCACCTCGGTCACGCCTGAACACCGCGACTGGATCTTCCCGGCGGGCTCGGTCCGCGTGCCGACCGACCAGCCGCTCGGCGACGTCGTCGTCCTGCTGCTCGAGCCGCAGTCGTCCGAGAGCTTCTTCGCCTGGGGCCTGTTCCCCGAGGTGCTCAGCCGCGTCGAATACATCGAGGGCTACGCCATCGCTCCGCTGGCCGAACGGATGCTGGCCGCCGACCCGGCGCTCAAGGCCGAGTTCGAGGCCAAGCTGGCCGCCGATCCCGCCTTCGCCGCCGACGGCGACGCGCGTTTGCAGTGGTTTTATGAGCGAACCCCGTTCTATGATGACCGCTACCGGCTCTATCCGGTGGCGCGCGAGACCTGACCATGCATGACCATCTGACCGCGGTGCAGGCCGCCGGCGTGTGGAGCGGCGCCCTCATCGTGCTGATGGTCGTGCTGTCGATCCGGGTCGTCCTCAACCGCCGCAAGCACGGGGTCCTGTTCGGCGACGGGGGCGTCGAGCAGATGACCCTCGCGAGCCGGGCCTTCGGCAATGCGGCGGAATACATCCCCATCGGCATCGGAGCGCTCATCCTGCTGGCCGTCACGGGCTATGCCTCGTGGATCGTGCATGCGGTGGGTGCGACCCTGTTCGTCGGGCGGCTGGTTCATCCGATTGGCCTGAAGTTCGGCTCCGGCCCTTCGCTCGGCCGTGTCGTCGGCATGACCTTGACGTGGCTGGCGCTGCTCGGCGCCGCTGCGACGCTGATCATCTGCCCGCACCTGCGCTGAGCAAGGCCGGCGCGCCGGTTGCGTCGCCGGGGCGGCCCGGCCATATCGGGGCATGCCTGATAGCCTGTCGTCCTCCGCCTCCCCCGACATCCTGCCCGATCTGGTCGCCGCCGCGCTGAAGGCCGGCGCCGACGCGGCCGAGGCGGTTTCCGCCGAGCGCGCCGCCCTCTCCGTCGGGGTCCGCAACGGCGCGCTGGAGGATGTCGAGCGCGAGGAGAGCCGCGACCTCGGCCTGCGCGTCTTCATCGGTCGGCGCCAGGCCACCGTCTCCGCCTCCGACCTGTCAGAGGCCACCCGCGCCCGGCTGGTGGAGCGCGCCGTGGCCATGGCCCGCCTCGCTCCCGAGGATCCCTACGCCGGCCTGGCCCCGCAGGACCGCCTCGCCCGCGGCCCCTTCGCCGACCTCGATCTATTCGACCCGTCGGAACGCGGCGCCGCCGATCTGGAGCGGGTCGCCGCCGAGGCCGAGGCCGTCGCCCTTGCGGTGCCGGGCGTCGTCCGCTCCGAGGGCGGCCACGCCTCCGCCTCGGCCAGCCGCTGGCGGCTGGTCACCTCGCACGGCTTCGACGGCGCCTATCACGGTTCGGCCTTTTCGCTGGGCGTCGGCGTCATCGCCGAAAAGGACGGCGCGATGGAACGCGGCGGCGAGCATCGCGCTACCCGCCACCTGTCCGACCTGCCCTCCGCCGACAGCATCGGGGCCGAGGCCGGACGCCGCGCCGTGGCCCGCACAGGTCCGCGCAAAATCGCCTCCACCACCGCCCCGGTGATCTTCGAGAACCGTCTGGCCATGCAGATTCTGTCGCCCCTGATCGGCGCCATATCGGGCCCGTCGATCGCGCGCGGTACCTCGTTCCTGAAGGATCGGCTCGGCCAGGCGGTGCTGCCGAAGGGCGTCAACCTGATCGACGACCCGTTCCGCCCGCGCGGCATGGGCTCGACCCCGTTCGACGACGAAGGCGTGGCGGTGTCACGCCAGTCGATCGTCGAGGACGGCGTCGTAACCACATGGCTGCTCAACAGCGCCGCCGCGGCCCAACTGGGCCTGGCTTCGACGGGCCACGCCTCGCGGGGCCTCGCAGGGCCGCCCGGGGTTTCGACCCACAGCCTGCATCTTGAACCGGGCGAGCGGGACCTCGACGGCCTGATGGCCGACGCCGGTGCCGGCCTGCTGGTCACCTCGATGTTCGGCCCCTCTCTGAACGCCAACACCGGCGATTGGTCCGCGGGGGTTTCCGGTTTCTGGTTCGAGAACGGCCAGATCGCCTGGCCGGTCAGCGAGGTCACCGTGGCCGGCAAGCTGACCGATCTCTACGCCAGGATGCAGCGCGGCTCGGACCTCGAGTTCCGCGGGGCGAACAACAGCCCCTCCCTGATGTTCGACGCGGTCGCCATCGCCGGCAAATGAGCGACGCAACAGACGACCTCGGAGCCGATCTCGACCTGATCCGCGCCGCCGCAATCGCCGCCGGCGAGCTGGCGTTGGCCGAGCGTGAGGCGGGACTGAAGATCTGGTCCAAGATCGGCGGCTCGCCCGTCACCTCGGCCGACATGGCGGTCGACCGCCTGCTCCATGACGCCCTACTGGGCGCGCGCCCCGATCACGGCTGGCTGTCGGAAGAGACCGTCGACACCCCGACCCGCCTGGCGGCCCGCCGCATCTTCGTGGTCGACCCCATCGACGGCACCGTCGCCTACATGAAGGGCAAGCCATGGTGGTGCATCCCCATCGCGGTGGTCGAGGAGGGCCGCCCGGTGGCCGCCGTCATCCACGCCCCGGCGCTCGGCGAGACCTTCACCGCCGTGCTGGGCGGCGGGGCGTTCCTGAACGACCGGCCGATCACCGCCTCGGACACGGCTGACCTCGACGACGCCTCGGTGCTGGCCGACGCCCGGCTGATGGAGGGGCCGCTCTGGCCCGAGCCGTGGCCGGCCATGCGCTTCGAGAAACGCAACGCCATCGCCTACCGCATGGCCCTCGTGGCGGCCGGGGCCTTCGACGCCGCCATCGCCCTGACGCCCAAATGGGACTGGGACGTCTGCGCCGGAGCCCTGATCGTCGAGGAGGCCGGGGGCCGGGTCAGCGACCACCACGGCGGCGCCTGGCGCTTCAACCAGGCCGATCCGCGCCAGGGCAGCCTGGTGTGCAGCGCTCCGGCCCTTCACCCGTTGATCGTGCGGCGTACAGCGCCTATTCCGCTGGCGCCCCGCTAGCTCTCTGGACCGGACGCCGCCCATGACCAAACCCGCCGAGACCGACACCCAGTTGCTCCACCTCGTCATCGGCGGCGAGCTGCGCCACCTCGACGCCCCGGTCTTCCGCGACCTGTCCAAGGTCGAGTTCGTCGGCGCCTTCGCCAACTACGAAGAGGCCCGCAAGGCGTGGAAGGCGCGGGCGCAGGCGACGGTGGACAATGCGCACATGCGGTATTTCATCCTCCACGCCCACCGGCTGATCGATCCGCGCGGGGACGCCCCCGAGCCGGGCGGCGGGAACTTGCTGCCCGACTGACGCGCTTTCGGCGTATGCTGTCACGCCTGCCCGGGAGAGACCCATGCTGACCCCCGCCCTGATTGTTCTGGCCCTGCTGGTTCTCGGCGTCGGCATCGTCGTCTGGGCCGCCCGCCGCAAGCCCGCTGCCCCGCCGGTCGGGCCGGCCGAGGCCGACACCGCCTGGAACGACCCGATCACCCCGGACGAGACCCCCGCTCGGCGCGACACCGTCACCCACGGGGAAGCACCCTCGCAGGACCCCCGCCCATGACCCTGTTCGGCCGCACCCTCGGGGGCGAGGAGATCGCCAGCCTGGTCTTCCTGCTGGCGGCGCTGGTCCTGTGGATCGCCGTCTACCGCGGCGAGCGGGGATGGGCGCGTTGGTTCAAGCGCTGGGAAGGCGACCGCAAGGCCCGGCGCGAGGCCGAACTGGCGATGGACAAGGGCGACGGTCCGCCACCCCGCGACGCCCCGCGCGGGCCGTGGGGTTAAGACGGCCTACTCACGCCTGAGCAGCTTGTCCGTCAGCACCGTGCCCCACCAGTTGGCCTTGAACTCGGCCCGAATGGCCTTCGGGTCGTAGGCATCGCTGTCGACCCAGTCGATGAACCTGACCCCGGTCGGCTCGACCTCCTTCAGGTATTTCTCCAGCGTGTAGTCCAGCACCCCGGTCAGGCCCTCGCGGTGGTGCAGGTATTTCTTCGACAGCTGCTCGATGGCTGTCGAGATCGGCTCGCCGAGATGGAAATGCCGGTACAGCACCGCCATCATCCCGGCCCGGTCCGCGCCCGACTTGCAGTGGATCAGCACCGGATACTCGATGGTCCGGAACAGTCCACGCGCCCGGTGGATGCGGTCCCTTTGCGGCGGATCGCGCGAATCCAGCGGCGCGTCGATCAGGGTCAGCCCCAGCCGTTCGCACGCCTCCCTCTCCAGCGCATAATAGGCCTCATCCCGCGCCCCGCGCAGGTTGATGACGGTCTTGATCCCCTTCGACTTCCAGTAGGCCAGCTGCCGCGGCGACGGCTGGTTGGTCCGCACCAGATCGGGCCCCAGCCAGTGGGCGTTCATGAACCACCGCCGCAGGAAGGCGTGATCCTTCCAGACATAGTCCCACCGCGCGCGAAAGCGGCCGGCCGGGGTGGTGAGGTCGTAGCGGGGCATGGAGGGGAGATAGCCTCCACCGCGGCGCGACGCCACCGGTTCAGGGCCATTACAATTCCGGCGACACACCCTCGACATTGGAAGCCCACACAACCGCTACATCCGCTACAAGGGCGACACCGCTTGACTTCCCCACCATCCCGACCGACCTCGGACCGATGACGACTCCCGCCCCCGCCGACGAGAAGGAGCCGCTGCGCCCGCTGCTGGGGCGGATCTGGCGCGACTATCTCTCGCATCACCGGACGCCGCTGTTCCTGTCGATCCTGTGCGCGGCGGTCGTCGGCGTCATGGCCGCCACCGTGCTGCAGCTGCTCGAGCCGGCCATCGACGGCCTGTTCCTCGGCGAGGCCGTGACCATCTGGGGCGTGTTCACCGTGCCGCCGGGTCAAGCCCTGACGGGCATCCCCCTGATCATCATCGGCGCCGGCCTGATCTGGACCGCCGCCGCCCTCGGCCAGGCCGCGCTGGTCAACCGCCTCGGCCACGGCATCGTCGGCGACATCCAGGTCAGGCTGTTCGGCGCCATGATCCGCGCCGACCTCGCCCGGCTGCGCAGCCAGCACTCCGGCGGCTTCGTCTCCTCGGTGCTGTTCGACGCCAACCTGGTGCGCGAGGCCTTCACCAACGGCGTGGTGAACTACACCCAGCACGCCCTGACCCTGATCGCGGTCATCGCCTACATGGCCTGGACCGACTGGCGGCTGACGATGATCGTGCTGCTGGGCGCGCCCCTGATCGCCTTGGTGCTGCGCCGCTTCGGCAAGCGGATGCGCAAGGCCACCACCGGGGCCATGGTCGAGACCTCCAACCTCTCCACCGCCCTGATGGAGAATCTCGACGGCGTCCGCCTGATCAAGATCGAGAACCGCGAGGCGGCGGAAGAGGCCCGCGTCGGCGAGGTCGTGGCCCGTCGCCAGCGCCACGTCATCAAGTCTGCCGACAGCCGCGCCTTCGCCGGCCCGTTCAGCAATCTGGTGGCCATGTTCGTGGTCGCCGCCGTCATGGCCTACGCCGGCTGGCGCGCCCGCGACGGGGCGATGAGCGTCGGGGCCTTCGCCGCCTATATCGGCCTGCTGATGGCCGCCGGCCAGTCGCTGCGGCAGGTGACCAACCTGCAGACCGTGATGGCCGAGGGCCTGACCGCCGCCCGCCGCCTGTTCGGCGCCCTCGATATCGAGCCGGAGATCCGTGAAGCCGCCGACGCCGCATCCCTGCCGGACGGCCCCGTCACCGTCGCCTTCGACCACATCAGCTTCGCCTACGCCCCGGCGGCCGAGGGCGGCGCGCCGACGCTGTCCGACATTTCCCTGACCGTGAAGCCGGGCGAGACCGTCGCCCTCGTCGGCCCGTCCGGCGGCGGCAAGAGCACCCTGCTGTCCCTGCTGCCGCGCTTCTATGACGTCACCGCCGGCGCCGTGACCGTCAACGGACGGGACATCCGCGAACTGAAGCTGCACGACCTGCGTTCGAGGATCGCCCTGGTGACGCAGGAACCCTTCCTGTTCGACGACACCATCGCCGCCAACATTTCATACGGCCGCCCCGGGGCGTCGCAGGCCGAGATCGAGGCCGCCGCCGCCGCCGCCGCCGCCCACGACTTCATCACCGCCCTGCCCGAGGGCTATCTGACCCGCGCCGGCGAGGCGGGCCTGCGCCTGTCCGGCGGCCAACGCCAGCGCATCGCCATCGCCCGCGCCTTCCTCAAGGACGCCCCCATCCTGCTGCTCGACGAGGCCACCTCGGCCCTCGACACCGAGAGCGAGGCCCTGGTCCAGGCGGCCCTCGAACGGCTGATGCAGGGCCGCGCCACGCTGATGATCGCCCACCGCCTGTCGACCGTCCGCAACGCCGACCGCATCTACGTCATCGACGCCGGGCGCGTCGTCGAGACCGGCTCCCACGCCGCCCTGGTCAGGAAAGGCGGCCTCTACGCCCGCCTGGCCCGCCAGCAATCGCTGGACGGCGATGCCGTAACGGTGGCCACCGTCGCATGAAGCCCCTCCGCAATCCGGTGATCCAGTCAGTGCTGGCCTCGATTCTCGCCGGCTGGCTGCGCCTCTGCTACGCGACCATCCGTTGGGAGCATCGCAATGAGGATGTGGCGGAAGCCGTCTGGAAACAGGGCGGCGGCGCCCTCGCCGTATTCTGGCACTCGCGCACCTCTCTGGCCCCGCACAGCTGGCCGCTCGACCGGGCCCTGCCGGTCAAGGGCGTCATCTCGCGCAGCGCCGACGGCGAATTCATCGCCAAGGCCGTCGCCCGGCTCGGCATCCCGGCGGTCCGCGGCTCCTCGTCGAACAAGGACAAGACCGACCGCGACAAGGGCGGCACGCAGGCCCTGCGCGACGGCCTGCGCCAGCTGAAGGTCGGCGGTCTGGCCATCACCCCCGACGGCCCGCGCGGCCCGGCGCGAAGAATGGCCGAGGGCCTGCCGCTCATGGCCCGGCTGTCGAAGGCGCCGGTCCTGTTCATCGGCCTGTCGTGCAATCCCGCCATCCGCCTGAACAGCTGGGACCGGGCCCTGATCCCCCTGCCCTTCGGCCGGGGCGCGATCGTCTGGGACCGCGCCGACTTCCCCGAGGGGGCGGAGATCGCCGACGTCATCGCCGACTGGTCGGAACGTTGCACCGCCGTTGAGGCGCAGGCCGACGCCATCACCGGTCTGGAGCGGATCTGACATGAGCCCCGCCCTGATCGCCTACCGGTTCGTCACCCGCCTGATCGAGCCGCTGGCCCCGCGCCTGCTCGACGCCCGCGCCAAACAGGGCAAGGAGGATCCGACCCGGGTCGACGAGCGCCTCGGCCTCGCCTCCGCCGCCCGTCCCGCCGGCGATCTCGTCTGGCTGCACGGCGTCAGCGTCGGCGAGACCCTGTCCCTGCTGCCCGTGGTCGAGCGCCTGCGCGACCGCCGCCCCGACCTGACCGTGCTTGTCACCTCGGGCACCCTGACCTCGGCCACGCTGCTGGCCAAGCGCCTGCCCGCCGGCGTCCTCCACCAGTTCGCCCCCATCGACACCCCCGGCGCGGTCGGCGCCTTCCTTGACTACTGGCGGCCCCGCGCCGCCGTCTTCGTCGAGAGCGAGCTGTGGCCCAACCTGATCCTCGAGGCGCGCCGCCGTGAGGTGAAACTGGTGCTCGCCAGCGCCCGTATCACGGAGAAGACCGTCGACGGCTGGCGCCGCTTTCCCGGCGCGGCCCGAGAGATCCTGTCCGCCTTCGATCGCGTCCTGCCGCAGGACGAGGCCTCCGCCGCCCGGCTCGAGAGCCTCGGGGCCCGCATCGACGGCCATGTGAACCTCAAGCTGGCCGGCGCCGCCCCGCCGCACGATCCCGGCGCCTTCACCCGCCTCAGCGCCGCCATCGGCGACCGCCCGGTGGTCGTCGCGGCCAGCACCCACGACGGCGAGGAGATCGCCCTCGTCCGCGCCCTCGACAAGCTGGCCGACCGCCTGTGCCTGATCCTCGTGCCCCGCCACCCGGAGCGCAGCGCCGCCATCGCCGCGGCGCTGACCCGCGACGGCTACCGCTTCGCCCTCCGTTCGAACGGCCGCGAGCCCGACCGCGACACCGACCTCTATCTCGCCGACACCCTCGGCGAGATGGGCCTGTTCCTGCGTCTGGCCGATGTGGTGGTCATGGGCGGCTCCTTCTCCGCCGCTCTGGAGAAGCCCCCCGTCGGCGGCCACAATCCGCTGGAGCCCGCCCGCCTCGGCAAGCCCGCCGTGACCGGTCCCGACATGTCGAACTGGGCCGCCGTCGCCGACGCCCTGATCCAGGCGGGCGGCCTCGCCGTGGTCGAGGCGCCGTGGGACCTGTCGGGCGTGGTCGCGCCCCTGCTCGCTGATGACAAGGCGGCCAAGGCCATGGGCGAGCGGGGCCGCCGCGCCGCCGCCGAGGCCGGATCAGGTCTTGATCGGCTGTGGGACAACCTGACGCCCCTGCTTCCGCCCGCGGGGGGACGCCGGTGAAGCTCAACACCCCCCGCTGGTGGTACGACCGCGAACGCCGCCACGCGCCGATGGCCCGCATGCTGCTCAAGCCCCTGTCATGGGTCTGGGCCGCCGCCACCGCCCGCCGCATCGCCCGCGCCACGCCGGTCGATCCCGGCGTGCCGGTCATTTCAATCGGCAATCTGACGGTGGGCGGCTCGGGCAAGACCCCCGTCGCGCGCGAAATCCTGCGCCTGCTGCGGGCCGCCGACATCGACGCCCACGCCCTGTCGCGTGGTTACGGCGGCCGGCTCGAAGGACCGATCCGGGTCGACCTCGCCGCTCACACCGCCGCCGACGTCGGCGACGAGCCGCTGATGCTGGCGTTGGACAGCCCCGCCTGGATCGCCCGCGACCGCGTCGCCGGGGCCCGCACCGCCGCCGCGGCGGGCGCGCGGGCGCTGGTCCTCGACGACGCCCACCAGAACCCGGCCCTGAGAAAGGCCCTCAGCCTGATTGTGGTGGACGGCGAGACCCGCGACGACGAATGGCCCTTCGGCGACGGCTCGGTGTTTCCCTCCGGCCCGATGCGCGAGCCGTTGCGGGCCGGTCTCGCCCGCGCCGACGCCGTGGTCGTGCTGCTGCCGGCCGATGCGCCGGGGGCCGACCCCGAACTGTTGGCGACCTTCGGCGCCCTGCCGGTCTTCGTCGCCCGGCTCCAGCCGGCCGCGCCGCCCCCGCCCGGGCCGCTGGTCGGCTTCGCCGGCATCGCCAAGCCGTGGAAGGTCGAGCGCTCGCTCAAGGCGGCCGGGGCCGAGCTCGTCGATTTCGCGCCCTTCCCGGACCACGCCGCCTTCCGCGATCAGGACCTGCGCTTCCTCGCCGACCGCGCCGCCCAGTTCGGGGCGACGCTGATCACCACCGAAAAGGACTGGTCGCGGCTGACGCCCGAGTGGCGGACGCGGGTGGTCGGCTGGCCGGTCAAGGCGACGTTCGAGGATGAAGCGGCCGTCTCGGCGGCGCTCCGCGCGGCTCTGACGGTCAGTTGACGAGTTGTCCGCGGACGGCGCCGTCCGGATAGGGCGCGTTGTGGACGTTGACGTAGAACCCGGCGGGCATGGCGAGGATTTCGGCCCCGAGCCCGGCCGCGACGTCGACGCAGCCCGAACTCGAGCCGGCGGCCGGCGGGGTCAGGGTGACCACTACGGGTCCCGGCACACCCAGCGCGCCCCGGTGGATGTGCGCGGCGGTCGCCGTGGCGATGCCGCTGACCGACAGATCGTAGCAGATCCGGCCCGCCATCAGCGGATCGATGCGCACCGTCGCCGAGCCGCTGCCGTCGGCGTCGCCCGGTCCGGGGGCCTCGGCGGCGCCGGTCATGGCGGCCGTCAGGACGGTGGAGCCGTCCATGTTCAGGTCCGCCGAGGTACAGGCGGCCAGCAGGAGCGACGGAGCCGCGACGGCCAGAATGGCCAGGCGGCGGGCGGAAAGCGGATGCGAGATGGAAGTCATGATGGCGTCCTCGGCTGTTGGGGCGACGCGCAGGAATTCTGTGGTCTGCGGCCTCCAACACCGTCGTTCTCCAAACAGTTCCCCGGATCGGGCTACTCCGCCCGGTAGATCGCCCCGCCCTTCATCACAAACCGCACCCGCTCCAGTTCCGTCACGTCGGCCAGCGGATCGCCTGACACGGCGACCAGATCGGCGGGCAGCCCCGGCGCGATCCGCCCGGCTTCGTCCGATATCCCCAGGTGCGCCGCCGCGCCGACGGTCGCGGCCTGAATGGCCTCCAGCGGCGTTAGTCCGGCCCGCGTCAGCAGGGCGAATTCCTGGGCGTTGTCGCCGTGAGCGGAGACCCCGCTGTCGGTGCCGAAGGCGATCCGCACCCCGCCCTCGTGCGCCCGCCGCGCCATGTCCAGCATCCGCGGCCCCGCCTCCATCGCCTTGGCGGTTTGCGCCGGGGTGAAGAAATTGTCGGGGCCCGAGGCCACCCGGGCCACGAAATCCCCCGCCAGCAGGGTGGGGACCAGCCAGACGCCCTCGCGGCGCATCAGCCGGATCGACTGGTCGTCGAGGAAGGTCCCGTGCTCGATCGAGTCGCCGCCCGCGCGCAGGAAGCTGTTGATCCCGTCCGCCCCGTGGGCGTGCGCCGTGACCTGGCGGCCCATGCGGTGGCCTGCGTCGACGATCGCCGCCAGCTCGGCGTCCGAGAACTGCTGTCCCAAGCCGGCCGCCGTGTTCGACAGCACCCCGCCGGTGGCGGTGATCTTGATGATGTCCGCGCCCGAGCGGACCTGCAGCCGCACCGCCCGCATGCAATCCTCCGGCCCGGAGCAGACGCTCTCCGGCGACAGCAGGTGCATGACGTCCTCGCGGAAGCCGTTGATATCGCCGTGGCCGCCGTGGATCGAGACGGACTGGCCCGAGGCGATCACCCGCGGCCCAGGCACGTCGCCGCGCCGGATGGCGTCGCGCAGGGCGAACACCGCCTCGTTGCTTCCGCCCAGGTCCGCCACCGTGGTGAAGCCCGCCATCAGCGTCCGCCGGGCGTAGCGCGCGCCGACCATGGCCTGTTCGGCGTTGGATTGGGTCACCTCCTCCAGCCGCCCGTTGGGGTTCTGCTGGCCGGTCAGGTGCACGTGGCTGTCGATCAGGCCGGGCAGAACGAACGAGTCGCGCAGATCGACGATCCGGCCCTCTCCGACAAAGCCGTCGCGCACTTCGACGATCCGGTTCCCTTCGATCACGAGAGTTTTATCGCGCTGCACAACACCGGTAGCCGGATCGGCCAGAAGCCGCCCTGCGTGCACGAACGTGGTTCCCCCGGGTGGGGAAACAGGCGCGACAGCGGGCGTTTGCGCGGCAACGCCGGTAGCCCCGGTCAAGACCGCGGCAACGATAAACATTGTGATGATCTTCACGAAACCCCTCCAGAACAGCGCCTTCACCTTAGACCCCTGCCCGTTTCCGCCAAGGCTCAGGTTGCTACGGACAGGATGATTTGAAACAACCCGTAACCTGTTGAAACCGTGCGAGGGGCGTCGCATGCGGCTAGCGAGACGAGGATTCATTCTGGGCGGCGCCGCGCTGATGTCGGGGTGCGCCACCGCGGCCGCCCGGCCGGTCACGACCCTCGCCGGGGCGCAAATCCCACCGACGCCGACCGTCCAGATCGCCCGCCCGCCCCAGGCCATCACCGCCCAACTGAACTCCACCCGTCCGCTCGATCCGCGCGGCGCGGTCCGCAAGGAACTGATGGAGCGGGCCATGGCCGCCCTCGACATCCACAAGGACCGCATCACCCGGCGTGACCGCATGTATCTGGTCGACTTCAAGAAATTCTCGGGCGACGAGCGGCTGTACGAGGTTGACCTGCACGGCGGCGCCGTCACCCTGATGCGCACCACCCACGGCCGCGGCTCCGACCCGGCCCACACCGGCTTCGCCGAGCGCTTCTCCAACACTCCCGAGAGCTACATGTCCTCGGTCGGCGCCTACGCCACCGCCGGGGCCGGCTACGGCGCCCAGCAGGGCCCCAATGTTCTGCTCGACGGTCTCGAGTACACCAACAACCTGGCCCGTGAGCGCGCCATCATCGTCCACGGCGCCGACTACGCCGACCCCGCCTTCCTCGCCCGCGAGGGCAAGCTGGGCCGCAGCTACGGCTGCTTCTCCGTCGCCCACCACGACCTGCCGGTGCTGCGCGAACGCATGGGCGAAGGCCGCCTCCTGTTCGCCTGGGCCTGAGCCCTACTCCCGCTCCATCGCCCGCCAGCCGATGTCCGTCCGGTGGAACCCGCCCGGCCAATCGATCTTCCTGATCGCCGCATAGGCCCGCTGGCGCGCCTCGGCGATATCCTTGCCGCGGGCGCAGACGTTCAGCACCCGTCCGCCGGCGGCGACCAGCTGGCCGTCGTCCTGTCGCCGGGTGCCGGCGTGGAAGACCTGCACATGCGGGCCGAAATTCTGCTCGGCCCCGCGGATGATCGACCCCTCCAGCGGGCTGTCGGGATAGCCGGTGGCGGCCAGCACCACGCAGATCACCGTCTCCGGCCGGAACTCGGGCGGCGCGACCCGGGTCAGGTCGCCGCGCGCGCAGGCCAGCAGAAGGGGCACGATGTCGCCGTCCAGCCGCATCATCAGCACCTGGCATTCCGGATCGCCGAAGCGGGCGTTGAATTCCACCACCTTCGGCCCCGCCTCGGTGGCCATGAGCCCGACGTACAGTACGCCGCGATAGGGCATGCCCTCGCGCGCCATCCCCCTCACCACCGGCCCGACCACGGTCCGTTCGGCCGCCTCGACGAGGTCCGGTGTGAAGACCGGGGCTGGCGAATAGCTGCCCATGCCGCCGGTGTTGGGTCCCAGGTCGCCGTCATAGGCGCGCTTGTGATCCTGCGCCCCGCCCAGCAGCAGCGCCCGCTGACCGTCGCACACGGCGAACAGCGAGCCCTCCTCGCCGTCCATGAACTCCTCGATCACCACCCGGGCGCCGGCCGTGCCGAAGCGGCCGCCCAACATCCGCTCGATCTCGCCCTCGGCCTCGCGCCGGTTAGGGCTGATGGCCACGCCCTTGCCCGCCGCCAGCCCGTCGGCCTTGATCACATAGGGCGGCTTGAACACCGACAGCGCCTGCCGCGCCTCGTGCAGCCGCTCGTAGACGCCGTAGCCGGCCGTCGGAATCTCGTGCCGTTCCATGAAGGCCTTGGAAAAGGCCTTCGAGGTCTCAAGCTGGGCCGCCTTCTTCGTTGGTCCGAAACAGGGAATGCCCGCCGAGGCCAGCCGGTCGGCCAGGCCGGCCTCCAGCGCAGTCTCCGGCCCCACGACGACCAGATCGGCCTTCATCTCGCGCGCCACGGCGGCGAGGCCGTCCGCGTCCGTCACCTTCAGCGCGACCCGCTCGCCCAGCTTGTCCATGCCCGGATTGCCCGGCGCGATGACCAGCCGCCGCACGAGGGGCGACTGGGCGATCTTCCACGCCAGGGCGTGCTCGCGTCCGCCCGATCCCACCAGCAGGATGTTCATCCCCGCGCAATGACCGCACCCGCGAAGGCGGTCAAGGCCGGCCGCCGTTGATCGGCTCCTGTTAACCCATGATGTTGCAAGTCGCCGCCGGTTGTGGATGAATGATCCCGTTCCGGTTACCAAACACTGGGAGGCGTGCCATGGGCGTGTTTCTGCAGTCTCTGAGGGACGGCGGTCCGTCCTACGCGGTCGAAAAATCCGACGATGGCTTCGCCGTCGTGCGCAAGCGCTCGGCGGATCGTGCGGCCTTCAACCGGCTCGCGCGCGAGGTGATGGAACATTCCGGCGACGACTATGTCGCCTTGCCCCGTTACGACGGCCCCACCAACTACGACCGCGTCTTCATCATCCCGATCGAGGGCTGACCTCGCGGGGCCGGATGGCGCCCCGCCCGGGATACTCCAGCTGCATCGCTACGACGTCCGCCGTGCGCCGTCCGTAGCGGCGCTCGACCCCTTGCAGGGCCGCTACGAGCGCCTGGGCCGGCGGCCGGTCGTCGATCGCCGGCAGGCGCCGCGCCGCCGGCCAGTCCGCCCCCGCCCGGTCGGGAAGGACGCGCACGCCGTTGCGGGTCGTCACCGGCCCGGCGGCGAACGACACCGCCCGGGACCGGTAGGTCCGCGACCAGGCGTCGGCGACCAGGGCCAGCGAGACCTCATCCATGCTGGGCGTAAGCTCCAGTCCCAGCGTCTCCCGGTTCCAGAAGGTCAGGGTGTTGCCAATCACCGTCAGGGCGAACGGCCGGTTGAACCTGAACGCCGCGCTGGCGTGCCGCGCGTCCCAGCGCGCCAGGCCGACCTCCCGCGCAACCGCCCCGGCCCGCTCCCGGCCGGCGATGGCCTCGATCAGGGTCAGCGCCATCGGCATCGAGGCGGTGATCCCCGTCGTCGTCGCCACGCCGCCGTCGACCACGATGCGCCGGTCGGCGACGTAGCGGATGTCCGGATGGTCCTTCCTCAGTCGCTTGAGGAAATACCAGTGGGTCGTGGCCCGCCGGCCGTCCAGCAACCCGGTCTCGGCGACCACCGTGGCCCCGGCGCAGACGCCGATGATGATCGCCCCGTCCGCCGCCTGCTTCCGGATCCACGCCAGCGCCGCGGGATCGTCGTTGCGGCTCATCGCCGGCACGATGACGTAGTCGGCCCCTTCAGGATACCGCGCGTCGAACTGCGCCGTGGTGGCGTGCGGCTCGACCGTCAGGGCCGGATACAGCGTCACCGGCCCCGGCCCGGTCGCCACCAGCATGACTTCGGCCACGTCGGCCCGCTTCAGGACGCCGTACGGCATCAGGTAGTCGGTGGTTTCGGTCGCGTCGTTGATGCCGATGATCGCCACCACCGGCCGCGCCCGCTTCGGCGGCTTCAGGGCCGCCAGCATGGCCTCCGCCTCGGCCCGCGGGACCGGTGGCGCCTCCGCCGCGGCCGGCGCCGGCGGCAGCGACAGGATCAGCGCCCCGCCGACCACGGCCGCCAGGGCCAGCACGCCCAGCCCGCCCCACACCGCGATCCGCCGTGTCATCGTCTTCGTCCTCTCGGCCCCCGATCTTGACACCCAGCCTAGGCCCGGGGTCTTCTGTCCGAAATGACATAGATCGGGCGAATCCTGCCATGCCGCGCGCCGTCGCCGTCGTCATCTTCCCCGGCTTCCAGCTGCTCGACGCGGCCGGCCCCGTCTCGGCCTTCGAGATCGCCGAACGCTTCCGCCCCGGCAGCTACGACCTGGCCCTGGTCGCGCCCGACGGCGGCGCGGTCGAAAGCTCCTCCGGCCTGACCCTCGCGGCGCGCCCGCTCGACGCCGCGCCCATCGACACCGTGGTCGTCTCCGGCGGCGACATCGGCGGCGCCCTGCCCGAGGCGCACCGCATCGTCGACTGGCTAAGGGCCGTTCCCGCCCGCCGCGTCGCCAGCGTCTGCTCCGGGGCCTTCCTGCTGGCCGAGGCCGGCCTGCTCGACGGTTGCCGCGCCACCACCCACTGGGATTCGAGCGACCACTTCGCCCGCCGCTATCCCAAGGTGACGCTGGACGCCGAGCGCATCTTCATCCGCGACGGCGACGTCTGGACCTCGGCCGGCATCACCGCCGGCATCGACCTGGCCCTGGCCATGATCGAGGACGACCACGGTCCCGCCCTCGCCCGCCGCGTGGCCCAGCAACTGGTCGTCCACCAGCGCCGTCCCGGCGGCCAGTCGCAGTTCTCGGCCCTCGTCGACCTGGGCGGCCGCACCGGCCGCTTCACCGACCTGATCGACTGGATGCGCGACCACCTGGCCGAGCCGCTGACCGTCGAGCGCCTCGCCGATCACGCCGCCATGAGTCCGCGCAATTTCGCCCGCGCCTTCACCGCCGAGACCGGGACCACCCCGGCCCGCGCCGTCGAGCGCCTGCGCCTCGAGATGGCCCGCACCGCCGTCGAGACCACGCCAGCGCCGCTCGAGCGCATCGCCGAATCCACCGGCTTCGGCGACCCCGGCCGTATGCGCCGCGCCTTCCTCCGCGCCTTCGGCCAGCCGCCCGGATCGCTCAGACGGGCCGCACGGCGGTAGCGGCTATTCCGGGAAGCCGGGCAGGCCGTGGCTCCACGGCTGGACATAGTGGCGGAACACCACCGACCGGCCGCCGGCCAGCGTGCGCTTCTCGTCGAAGAACCGCCGCCACGCCGCCACGGGCCCGGTCAGGATCATCTCCGGCCGGGTCTTCACATGCCTCAGCACCCGCAGCCCGTCGCCCTCGTACTCGCCGACCGCCGCCAGGATCGCCGCCTTCAGGTCGGCCCAGACCTGATCGCGCACGGTTTCCGCCCGCGGATCGGGTTTGGAAGGCCTGGTCAGGGCGTCGGTGAACCTCGCCGACAGCTCTACTTGGCGCCGGCCCTTGGCGGCGGCGAGGAAATCGTGGGTGGCGGGGTCCAGCATCACAGTCTGCTCTGGTTGGATTCCACGGAAGGATGACTGACGAACCCCCTACCCCAAGCGCCGGGTCCCGCGTCCTGACGAAACCTCTCCCATGGCGACAAGCCCGCCACGAAGAGGCCGACCGGCGGATTGGCCGATATCGCCCGCTTGATGTCATTCCGGACAGACCTGTATCCGGGATACCCTCACGGGCCCGGAGACGGGCAGGGACGTTCGAGGAAGGGGGCGGGTCGCTTGAAACATCTTGCCATCGCGGCGGCCCTGTTCCTGCCGCTCATCCTGTGGGAGCCGGCGACGGCGCAGTCGGCCGACAGCGACCGGATCGCGCGAATGGAGAGCGATCTGCCGCCCGCCGTGGTGCTGCGCGGCGTCGCCTCTCCCGGCCGCTCCCTTGCCGAAGCGATGTCCGCGCAGGGCGTCCCCGGGCTCAGCATCGCCTTCATCCGCAATGGCCGGGTCGTCTGGACCCGGCAGTACGGTGTGACGATCGCGGGAGGCGCGGCGGTCGGACCGGACACCCGGTTCCAGGCCGGGTCGATCAGCAAGGCGATCACCGCTCTGGGCGTCATGGCCCTGGTGGACGGTGGAGCCGTATCCTTGGACGAGGCCGTCAGCACGAAGCTGGAGACCTGGCGCCTGCCGGTCGACGACACGGCCTGGGAAGGGTCCGTGACCCTGGGCGCCCTGCTGTCCCATACGGCCGGAACGACCGTGCGCGGCTTCCCCGGCTATCCGGTCGACGGGCCGGTTCCGACCTTGCGCCAGGTCCTGGACGGCGCGCCGCCCGCAAATACGGAGGCCGTGCGGGTGACGACCCGCCCCGGGGCGGAGTGGCGATATTCGGGCGGTGGATACGAGGTGATCCAGCAATTGATCGAGGACGTCACCGACACCGCCTTCGCCCCCTGGATGGACGCGCAGCTGTTCCAGCCGCTCGGGATGACGCACAGCGGCTATGAGCACGAAGCGACCGGCGACCATGCCCAGGCGCACGACGGTCGCGGGCGGCCGGTCGCCGGTGGCCCCTTCATCTATCCCGAACAGGCCGCCGCCGGCTTGTGGACGACGCCCGGGGATCTGGCGCTGGCCCTGGGCGGCGTTCAGCGCGCCCTGTCCGGCGACGACGGCGAGACGGCCCGGCTCAGGGCCCGGCGTATGCTCGATGAAGTCAAACCCGGACGCGCCTTGGGCTTTGACGTGGGCGGGGCCGACGGGCGGCGCTGGTTCAGCAAGGGGGGCGACACCCAGGGCTTCGGCGCCTTCATGGTCGCGTTCGAATCCGGCGACGGGGTCGTCGTCATGGCCAACGGCGCCAACGGGCCGGTGCTGGCCCAGGACGTCGTGCGCGGTATCGCCGCCGCCTGGGACTGGGACGCGTTCAAGCCGCGCGAACGCACGGCCGTGCCGCTCGATTCCGCGCAGAGCGCGAGACTGGAAGGCCGCTATCGCTATCGCGACACCGGCGAATTCACGGTCCAGCGGGTGAATGGCCGTCTGACCCTGGGATCGCCGGGCGAGGATCCCGAACCGGCCTATGCCGCGTCTCCGGACGAGTTGTTCGGCCTGAGCCAGGACGCCGCCTTCCACTTCGATCCCGGCGATGGTCCGGCGCGGAGCGGCTACATCCAGCTGGGACAAACCCGCCTGCCGTTCCGGCGCATCGACTGAGAGCCTGCCTAGGGGGTCGCCGAAACCACGTCGGCCACCCGCTCCCCGTCGGCGAACACCGCGACGATGCTGCGGCTGTTCTCGATCCTTTCGAGAGGATTGCGCGCCAGCAGCACGAAATCCGCCTCATACCCCGGCGCGACGCGGCCGACCTGTTCCGGCCGTCGCAAGAAGGCGGCTCCGCCGACCGTTCCAGCCTGCAGCGCCTGGGCCGGCGTCAGCCCGGCCCGAACCATCCACGACAGTTCCTCGTGCGCCGAGTATCCGGGGAAGACGAAGGGGTTGCTGACGTCAGTGCCCAGCGCGATGGGCACCCCCGCCGCCGCCGCCCGCCTGAGGTTGTCGGAATTGTTGGCCAGATAGCCCAACGCCCCGGCCTCGTCCTCCGCCGCCGCCGCGAGGAAGGGCGGCGCGGTCAGGCTCTCGATCGCCGAGGGCTCGACCCCCGCCAGGGCATAGGGATCGGACTCCCGCTGCCCCCGGGCCCAGGTCAGGATGCCGTCGTACAGGGCGAAGGTCGCCACATAGGTCATCCGCTGTTCGGCCATGCGTCGCACCAGTTCGTCCGGCAGCCGGTCGGTCGGCCCGTGCATGATGCCGTCGACCCCGGCGTCCAGCGCGATCCGCACATGCTCCGAAGTGCTGATATGGGCGAACACCGGCAACGAACGGGCATGCGCCGCCTCGACCAGGGCGCGGATCTGCGCGTCCTCCAAGCGTGGCTTCGGATACCAGGGCGGCGGCCCGTCCTCGATGACGATCTTGATGGCGTCCACGCCCGCCGCCTGTTTGGCCGCGATCAGCGCGTCGATATCCGTGCCGGGCCTGAGCACGGTGACGCCGCGGGCCTCGGTGACCTCGGCCGGAACGTCGGGCGGCATGTTGAAGATGGTGGAGACCGGATGGCTCCCCGGCGCGGTGATCAGCGAACCTGTCCCGTACAGGCCGGGACAGCTGGCGACGGCGGCGCGGCAGCGTTCGCGCAGGGCCGGAAAGTCCGCATCGCCCGCGCCCGTCGCGCCCGGCACGAAAATGGTGGTCACGCCATAGCGCAGGAACTGGCGCAGCGCCCGCGCCCGCGTGGCGTCGCTCCCCGGCGCGATGCCTCCCTCGCCGACATGGGCGTGGACGTCGATCAGCCCGGCCATGGCGAAAAGGCCCGAGGCGTCGAGCCGAGGAACGCCGCCCGCTCCTCTCAGCGTCCCGGCCGGGACCATCGCCACGATCCGCCCGGCCTCGATCAGGATGTCGTGGGGATCGGAAGCGACGCCGTTTTCGGGATCGACGATCGACACGCCGGTGATGACCAGTGAACCGGCTGCGGCCGCGGGGGCCTCCACCCGCACCGCCGTCGGGGGGCCGACGAAGGATGGCGCGGCGGGCGCGCAGGATGCGCCCAGCAAGGCCAGCCACGGAAGTGCAATCGCCAGCGGACGCATCGGCATCTCCCTCGATGCGCCCAGCCTTATCGCACTCGCGTATCGTCGGCCAATGAAATGGCGCGATCGCCCTGGCGGCCCGGCGCTACCAGCCGGATCCCGCTTGCAGCGAAACCTCGACCCGCCGGTTGGCCGCGTCGTCGTGGGGGCGGCCGTCGAGCGGGCTGCTCGCCCCGTAGGTCTCGGTCGTGATCTCCCCATCGGGAACGCCGCGCACAACCAGATAGGAGCGGACGTTGTTGGCGCGGCGCTGGGCGAGGCCGACCGCATACTGCGGAGACTGCATTTCCGACTCCCCCAGGGTCGCGTGCCCCGCGACCCGGACGCTCATCCCGCCCTTCGGGTCATAGCGGCGCGCGAAGTCGTCCAGTTCGCCGCGGGCCCGTTGGGTGACCTCGTCGGAGTCCGCGAGGAAGGACAGCCTCAGCGGCGCGGACGCTTCCTGATGCGCCGCGGCGGGGGCTGACACGAGCATCACGGCGGTCAGGACAGCTGCGAAACGGCGCATGGGATTTCCTCTTCGATCCAATGACACCCTGCCGAATGTCCGGCCTGCTGCCAAGCGGACAGAACCTGACGGCGCGTTCAGAATGTCCTGCGTGGTGAAGTCACCCGCCGGAAGCCGACTGTTCATGGTTGTTGGGACTGCCGGCCAATGACAACCTTAAGTCGTTGACCGCGACCCTCCTTGCAACTACCATTGGTTGAGCAGCCCTGCTCGCTGAGGAGGATCGTGATGAAGTTGTTCCGCGTTTTAACCACGACAGGTCTGGCTGTGGCTTGCGCTCTGGCGTCCGGGCCGGCGCTGGCATTCCCGTCGCATGAACGGCATTGGGAATATTATGCCGACGCCTCCTTGAGCACGCTGGTGGGCGGGCGGGAAATGGACTGCTTCGGAGACGTTTACGTCTGGGGACAGCAAGGGCCGTATCAAGTCCTGGTCTATGAATTCCCGTGCGATCCTGAGGGCCCGATCCAGCCCTAGACGAACACCCCCTGTTAATTTTCGAACCTGTGCGGTCCGGTCGCCCTGTGGCGATCGGACCGCCGGCGGACTTTCAGCCCCGCCCCCGCTCTACCCCGTTTCCGTCGCCCGCTCCCCCCGCTAGTCTCTCCCGATGAGCGACGACTCCTACGTCTTCGAGGGCCCGGCCGACGAACCGGCGGCGCCCCGCGACAACAATCCGCCGCAGACGGTCTCGGAACTGTCGTTCGCCCTCAAGCGCACGCTCGAGGACCGGTTCGGCCATGTCCGGCTGCGGGGCGAGATCTCCAAGGTCAATCACCACGCCTCCGGCCACGTCTATCTGACCCTCAAGGACGACAAGGCGGCCATCGACGGCGTCATCTGGAAGGGCTCGGTGCGCGGCCTCGGCGTCCGTCCGGAGTCCGGGCTGGAGGTCATCGTCACCGGCAAGATCACCTCCTATCCGGCCCGCTCCTCCTATCAGATCGTCATCGAGACCATGGAGGCCGCCGGGGCCGGGGCCCTTCTGGCCCAGTTGGAGCGGCTCAAGGTCAAGCTGCAGGGCGAGGGCCTGTTCGACCCCGCCCGCAAGAAGCCGATCCCGACCTTCCCCGCCGTGATCGGCGTCATCACCAGCCCGACCGGCGCCGTGATCCGGGACATCCTGCACCGCATCGCCGAGCGCTGGCCCTGCCGCGTCATCGTCTGGCCGGTGGTGGTCCAGGGCGACGCCGCCTGCGGCCAGGTCTCCAACGCCATCCGCGGCTTCGACGCCCTGACGCCCGACGGCCCCATCCCCCGCCCCGACCTGCTGATCGTCGCCCGCGGCGGGGGCTCGGTCGAGGATCTGTGGTGCTTCAACGACGAGGGGCTGGCGCGCACCGTCGCGGCGGCGGCCATTCCGATCATCTCGGCCGTCGGGCACGAGACCGACACCACCCTGATCGATTTCGTCTCCGACCGCCGCGCCCCCACCCCGACCGGAGCGGCCGAGATCGCCACCCCGGTGCTGGTCGACCTGCGCGCCGCCGTGCTCGACCTCGACCGGCGGCTGGTCCGCGCCGGCGGGCGGCTGATCGAGGAGCGCCGCACCCGGCTGCGGGCGGTCGAGCGCGGCCTGCCCGTCCGTCCCGAGGATCTGCTGGCCCTGCCCCGCCAGCGGCTCGACCACGCCGGCAGCCGCCTCGGCTCGGCCCTGCACCGCAATGTCGCGGTGCATGAGCGCCAGCTGATCACCATCGCCGGCCGCCTGTCCCGCGGCGTGCTCGACCGCGCCCTGGAACGCCGCCGCGACCGCCTCGGCGCCGCCGCCGCGCGGTTTTCGCCCATCCTGCCCCGCCGGCTCGACCACGACCGCGCCCGCCTCGCCGCCCTCGCCCGCGCCCTCGCCAGCCTCGACCCGAAACGGCCCAAGCCCGGCTTCGCCCGCGTCGAGGCCGAGGATGGCGCCATGATCGCTCTCGCCGCCGCGCTTCAGCCCGGTCAGGCCGTCCGCCTCGTCTTCGCCGACGGCGCGCGCGGAGCCCGTATCGACGGCGACGGCGAGGCTCCACCAACGCCCCGCGGCAAACCGGCGCCCCCCGTCCGGCCCAAGGCTCCTCCACCCGGACAGGGCGACCTGTTCTGACGGGCGAAAGCCTTGGCGCCGCCTCCGCCGCCGGGCTAGCCTCCGATCATGGCCGACACCGACTCCGCCCCCGCGACCCTCCACTACGGCGATGGTGAATTCGTCGTGCTCAAGCCGGGACGGTTTGTCGTCTGCGCCGTCAGCGAGCGTCCCATCGCGCTCGAGGTGCTGCGCTACTGGTCGGTAGCGCTGCAGGAACCCTACGCCGGGGCCGGACAGGCCCTGCAGCGACTGGCCCCGTCGCGATGACCCCCGACCGCCGCGCCCTCCTCGCCGGAGCCGCGGCGCTGGCGGCCGCCGGTCCCGGCCGATCGCAAGCGAACGACCTCGCCCTGACTGGCCGTTTTGTCCAAGGCGGCCACGCCCTGGGCCGCACCTGGCCCCGGGCCCTGGTGTTCGTCGATGGAGAGGCCCTGACCGCCGCCTCGGCCGACGGCGCCTTCGTCGTCGGTTTCGACCGCGACGCCCCGGCCAGCATCGAGATCGAGGTCCGCGCCGACGGCCGCTCCGCCCGCCGCACGCTGACGATCGCGCCCGGCGACTTCGACATCACCCGCGTCGATGGCCTTCCGCCGGCGACGGTGACTCCGTCCGACCCGGCCCTTCTGCGGCGCATCGCCCGCGAGGTGGAGCTCAAGACCGAAGCTTTCGCCAGCCGCCTCGACGCCGACCATTTCCGCGACGGCTTCGTCTGGCCCCTCGAGGCGTTCCGGGTCAGCAGCCGCTGGGGCGCCCAGCGGGCTCTCAACGGCACGCCGGCCCGGCCGCACTACGGCGTCGACCTCGCCGCGCCGCAGGGAACCGTCATCCGCGCGCCCGCCGCCGGCCGCGTCGTCCTGGCCCAGCCGGACCTGCATTTCGAGGGCGGCCTCGTCCTCATCGACCACGGCCAGGGCCTGATCACCGCCTATCTGCACCAGTCCCGTATCGACGTCCGCGCCGGTCAGGACGTGCGCCCCGGCGATTCGCTCGGACGGGTCGGCATGAGCGGCCGCGCCACCGGTCCGCACCTGTGCTGGCGCCTGAAATGGCGCAACCGCAACATGGACCCATCGCTTCTGGTCCGAACCTGAGCGCGAGTAATCGGTTACGTGTTTCCTGATCAATGGTCAGTCATGGACCGGTAAGCTATCGGTCCCTAGCATCCTGCTTCCGCGCGCCAGAAGGCGCTTTTCCGGCCACCCTCAATGCCATCCCTCGCCGCCATCCAGGTCCTTCTCGTCGACGACAATCCCCACATGCGGGCCATCGCCTCAGCGGTGCTCAAGTCCGCCGGCATCCGCAAGGTGATCGAGGCGGCCGACGGCGGCGCGGCGCTGGAGATGCTGCGCCACAACGCGGTCGACCTGGCCCTCGTCGACTACAAGATGTTCCCGCTGGACGGCGTCGAGTTCACCCGTCTGGTCCGCAACAGCCCCGACAGCGTCAACCCGTATCTGCCGATCATCATGATGACCGGCCATTCGGGCAAGGAGCGTGTCTATGCGGCGCGCGACGCCGGCGTCACCGAATTTCTCGCCAAGCCGATCACCGCCAAGGCCGTCCTCGACCGTATCCACTCGGTGATCTGGAAGCCGCGGCCGTTCGTGAAGACCGAGGGCTATTTCGGGCCGGACCGACGCCGGGTGTCCCCGCCCGGCTACCGCGGCCCCTTCCGCCGCGCCACCGACGCCGCGCGCGAGCCGGCCGAGCCCGCCGACGCCGCCAGCCTCTAGGCCTCTTCCGCCTTCAGCGCCGCATAGACCCGGTCGGGCCAGCGCTTGTGCACCCAGAACCAGTCGACCGGGTTCTCGCGCACCCGATCCTCGATGAAGCGCGTGATCGCCTGCACCCCCCCGGCGATGTCGGCCGGCCGGTCGCCGGTCGGCTCGAGACGGATCGGCTCATAGACCGTCACCCGGAAGCGCACGCCCGGCAGCCGCGCCGTCGACATCGGCTGCAGCACCGTGCCGAACCTCAGCGCCAGCCGGCTCGGCCCCGGCGCCGCATTGACTGGCTGGCCGAAGAAGATCGCCTCCGGCCCTTCCGAGAATTTCTGGTCGTTCATCAGCGCCACCGACTCGCCTCGCGCCATGCCGGCCAGCAGCTCCCTCGCCCCGTCCCCGCCCTTGGGCGCGAACAGTTTGACCCCGTAACGCGCCCGCGCCGCGATGATCTGGGCGTCGACGTAGGGATTGTTGGCGGCGCGATAGGTGATCTGGCACGGCACGCCCGCGCCGACGATGGTGGCCGCCAGCGTCTCGATATTGGCGAAGTGGCCGCCGACGAAGACCACCGGCTCGCCGCTGTCGCGAATGGCCTCCAGCCGCTCCAGTCCGACCACCTCGATACGGTCCTCGGCCACCAGCCGGTCCATCACCGCCGTCTCGGCGAACGCCCGCCCGGTCTGCTCCCACTGGTCCAGCGCCAGCCGCTCGCGCTCCGCCGGATCCATGTCAGGAAAGGCGATGCGCAGGTTCCGCATCACCGTCTTCTGCGTCCCCGTCCTCGGCCCCAGCGTGCGCAGCAGCCAGCCGCCCAGCCCCGAGGCCCGCTCGACGCCCAGCAGCCGCATGAAGCCGACGAAGCCCGCGAACCCGACGCCCTCCAGCCGCCAGATCAGGTCCTGGCGGAGGCTGACGCGCGTCGGTTCGTCACCAGGCAATGGTGATCCCGCCGTCCACCACCAGCGTCTGGCCGGTCATGTAGCTCGACGCCGGCGAGGCCAGATAGACCGCCGCCCCGGCGATCTCGTCCGGCTGGCCGATGCGCTTCAGCGGCGCCGGATCGGTGACCTGCTTCAGCAGTGCGGGGTTGTCCCACAGGTATTTGGCGAAATCCGTCTGCACCAGGCCCGGTGCGATGCAGTTGACCCGCACGTTCGACGGTCCCCACTCCACCGCAAGGTTGCGCGCCAGCTGCATGTCGGCCGCCTTGGAGATGTTGTAGGCGCCGATCAGGGCGTTGCCGCGCAGCCCGCCGATCGACGAGACGATGATCACCGACCCCGCCTTCCGCTCCAGCATCTGCGGCGCGACCATCTGGATCAGCCAGTGGTTGGAGACCACGTTGTTCTGCAGGATTTTCCCGAACTGCTCGTCGTTGATCCCCGCCATCGGTCCCGCATAGGGATTGCTGGCGGCGTTGCAGACCAGGATATCGATCCGGCCGAAGGCGGCGTTGGTCTCGTCGACCAGCCGCTGCAGGTCCTCTTTCGAGGCGATGTTGGCCGGGACCGCGATGGCCCGCCCCTCGCCGTGCTTCGCGTTGATGGCCTGGGCGACCTCGTCGCACGGCCCCGGCTTGCGCGACGAGATCACCACGCGCGCGCCGTGCTCCGCCAGCCGCTCGGCGATGGCCTTGCCGATGCCGCGGGACGAGCCCGTGATCACCGCCACCTGGCCGCTCAGATCGAACAATTGCATCGTTAACCTCGAAGTCTGGGGAGAATCCGTGCACCAAGCCTAGGCGATCTGTCGTGATAACCCGATACTCGGGCGATTCCATCGGGGGAAGGCGGAACTACCGTTTCCATGCGCGTCCTGACTCAAGGCCTCCTGCTCTTCGGCTACATGTTCCTGGCCATGACGGTCGGCGTCTTCGTGTGGCGCGCGGGCCTCGGCGCCGGCGCGGGCGCGGCCGCCGGCATCGCCGGCCTTGGCCTGCTCGCGACCCTTCACACCTGGGTTTCCGGCAAGGCCGAGCGCGCCTCGCTCAAGAAGGAGATCGACCAGGTCCGCGAGGCCCACCGCCTGCTCGCCGACGCCATGGAGTCCACACAGGGGGCCCTGACCGATCTGGCCCAGGCCATCGAATCCGGCGCCCTCAGCTCGACCGAACAACTGTCCGGCGAGGTCCGCATGCTGGAATCGCTGATCCAGCAGATGAGCGAATCGATCGACCAGCGCATCGCCCAGCCGACCCCCGCCAACACCTTCGAGGCCCGCCACCGCGAGCAGTCCAACGTCCTGCTCCAGACCATCCACGAGGCCCTGGCCGAGAATCGCGTCGACCTCTACCTGCAGCCGGTCGTCTCCCTGCCCCAGCGCCGCACCATCTTCTACGAGAGCTTCACCCGCCTGCGCGCCGCCGACGACCGGGTGATGATGCCGGCCGAATACCTGTCGGTCGCCGAGGGCGAGGGCCTGGTCCCGGCCATCGACAACCTGCTGCTGTTCCGCTGCGCCCAGATCGTCCGCCGCCTGGCCCGTCAGGACCGCAAGGTCGGCGTGTTCTGCAACGTCGCCCTGTCCTCGCTCGGCGACGAAACCTTCTTCCCGCAGTTCCTCGACTTCCTCAGCGAGAACCGCGACCTCAACCAGGCGCTGATCTTCGAGCTGGGCCAAGCCAATTTCGACGCCCGCGGCGCCATCGAGGCCCGCAACATGGCCAAGCTGGCCGACCTCGGTTTCCGCTTCTCGATCGACAAGGTCCAGACTCTGGATCTCGACTTCGCCGACCTGCAGAGGTCCGACGTCAAGTTCATGAAGGTGTCGGCCGACCTGCTGATCGAGACCCTGCTCGAAACCGACGCCGCCTCGGCCCTGCCGACCCTGCGGGACATCTCCGCCGCCGACTTCGCCGGCCTGACCCGTCGCTACGGCATCGAACTGATCGCCGAGAAGTGCGAGACCGAGCGCCAGATCGTCGACATCCTCGAGCTCGACATCTCGGTCGGCCAGGGCCACCTGTTCGGCGAGCCGCGGGCCATCAAGGAGGCGGTGCTGGCCGAGACCGACCCACCGGCCGACTTCATCCGTTCGACCCTGCGCAGCGCCGATCAGCGGCGGCGGTTCGCCTGAACGGCCCTGACGTCACTTCGCCGGCGGCGCCCGCCGGTGCGCTCGGCACAGATCGCAGAACTCCCAACCCTCGCGCCGACGGTCCGTGCGCCAGCGGTGCCGCTTGCAACCCAGCCGCCTGACGAGCTTCCGAAACCAACGCAACTTGTAGATCTCCCGAACATCGGTCACCGGCCCCTAGCCGATGTCCGGAGACATACCAAGCCGCGGATGTGAATCCCCCACAGGTCTGGCCCGGCGGAACGGCCGTCGCGTGAAGGCGAGCGCCCGGGGGCGACCGTGACGGGTTCAGCCGGCCGGCGCGGGGGCCGGTGCCTGCGGTTGCGGCGGAACGTCCTCGGCCGGCGGCGTCAGTCCGGTCGCGCCCTCCGCAGCCGCGGCGCGCGACGCGGCCGCATCGGGTGTATCCGGCATCATCTCCGCCACGGCCTCGTTCTCGGGCTCCGGCGCGGACTGTGGATTGTTGCAGGCCCCCAGTCCGGTCGAGAGGCCGGCGGCCAGGGCGGCGGTCGTGAACACGGTCTTGAGCTGAGTCATCGGTGTCTCCGGTCAGACCCGACAACCGCCGCCGCCCGGGCTCGTTCCCTCACCAGCCCTGATAGCGGTCGCGCCAGTAAATCCGCTCGCGGCCGTAGCGATAGTCCGTGTTGTAGCCGCCGAAGCCATAGCCGCACGGATCGTCTTCCTCGGACAGGGTGTGTCCCAGCAGCGCTCCGGCCGCCGCACCGATGGCCGCGCCGCGCTCCCGGTCCTCACTTCCCGCCACCGCCGCGCCGATGGCGCCCCCCAGCAGCGCGCCGGCCGCCGTGGCCCGCTCCCGGTTCCGCGCGTAGTCGCGTTCGCACGCCGAGGCGTAGTCGTCCGTCGACGCGCAACTCGACAGCGTCAGGCCGCAGGCCGCCACCGCCGTCATGCTCAACAGGTACCGCATACCGCTTCTCCCTCAAGCCCCGCGCCCTGATGAACACCGGCGACCGCAGGAGCGTTCCGGCCGGACCACCCGCGTCCTTCTTGCGGGGAGAAGGTGGCCGGGCGCAGCGAGGCGCGGCCGCCGACGGTCGACGCCGTGCCGGATTACACAGTCGTAACCTTCCCAGCCTTGCACCCCCGCCCTCGCCCGCTAAGGTCCGGCGGCGTTTTGTGGCATCGGGGCGGAATTTCCATGCGTATCGGACTGTTGCTGGCCTCGGTCGCCGGCCTCTCTCTCATGGCCCAGGCCACGGCGGCCCAACAGAGCGTCGGCCCGATCGACCAGTCGAAGGGCTCGTTCGAGGACAAGTTCCGCCAGTTCGAGGGCGAGGACTGGCCGACCCCGACCGACTACCGCAACGCCTCGGGCGCGCCCGGCCACCGCTACTGGCAGCAGCAGGTCGACTACGACATCGACGTCTCGCTGGACGAGGCGCGGCGGACCCTGACGGGCCGCGAGGCGGTGACCTACACCAACAATTCGCCCGACGCCCTCGGCTACCTGTGGCTGCTGCTGGACCAGCAGAACTACCGCCGCGACTCCCTGGCCGAACGCAGCCGCACCTACCGCAATTCCGAGACCGTCAGCGTCAACGAGATCCAGCGCATCCGTCGCTTCCAGGACTGGGAGGGCGGCTTCAACGACCTGCGCGTGACCGGCCCCGACGGCCAGGCCGTGCCCTTCACCATCGTCGACTCGATGATGCGGATCGAGCTGCCCAGACCGCTGGCCACCGGTCAGAGCTTCGCCTTCACCATCGACTTCACCCTGCCCCTGCCGGAAACCAACGTGGTCGGCGGCCGCAGCGGCTACGAGTGCTTCACAAAGGCCCACGAGGACGGCAACTGCCTGTTCCTGGCGGCGCAGTGGTTCCCGCGGCTGGCGGTCTATTCGGACTACGAGGGCTGGCATAACGCCCAGTTCTTCGGCTCGGGCGAATTCACCCTCGAGTTCGGCGACTACGACGTCTCGATCACCGCCCCGACCGACCACGTGGTGGCGGCGACGGGAGTGCTGACCAACCCGGACATCCTCAGCGTCGAGCAGCGCGCGCGCCTCGACCGCTCCCGCACCGCCGACGAGCCGGTCTATATCGTCACCCCGCAGGAAGCCGCTGCGGCGGAGGCCCGCCCCGCCCGGTCGGGCACGCGGACATGGAACTTCAGCGCCGACAACGTGCGCGACTTCGGTTGGGCCTCGAGCCGCAAATTCATCTGGGACGCCATGGGCGTCGACCAGCAGAGCGCAGAGCATCCGGTGGTCATGGCCATGTCCTTCTATCCGAAGGAGGCCCGGCCGCTGTGGGACGCCTATTCGACGAAGTCGATCGCCCATACGCTCGATGTCTACAACCAGTTCGCCTTCACCTATCCCTACCCCACGGCCCAGTCGGTCAACGGGCCGGTCGGCGGCATGGAATATCCGATGATCACCTTCAATGGGCCCCGGCCCGTGCGGGCGGACGACGGGACCCTGACGTATACCGAACGGGCCAAGAACGGCCTGATCGGCGTGGTCATCCACGAGGTCGGCCACACCTATTTCCCGATGATCGTCAACTCGGACGAACGCCAGTGGACGTGGATGGACGAGGGGCTGAACAGCTTCCTGCAGTACCAGGCCCAGAAGCTGTGGGACCCCGCCTTCCCCTCGCGCGGCGAGCCCCGCGACATCGTCGAATACATGGTCAGCGAGGACCAGGTGCCGGTGATGACCCACTCGGACAGCCTGCTGCAGTTCGGCAACAACGCCTACGCCAAGCCTGCCACGGCGCTGGTCATCCTGCGCGAGACGGTGCTGGGCCGCGAGCTGTTCGACCGCGCCTTCCGCGAATATTCGCAGCGCTGGGCCTTCAAGCGACCGACGCCGTACGACTTCTTCCGCACCATGGAGGAGAGTTCGGGCGTCGATCTCGACTGGTTCTGGCGCGGCTGGTTCTATTCGACCGACCACGTCGACATTGCGCTGGAGGGCGTCACCGCCGCGGCCCTGGAGTCGGCCGACCCGGAGGTCCGCGCCCGCGCCGCCCGCGAGCGCTTCGCCGAAGAGCCGGTCCCGACCACCATCACCAACAACGCCGGCATCGAGACGGTGATCGAGCGCGATCCGGCGACGCGGGACTTCTACAACGAGACCGACCGGTTCACCGTCACGGCCCGGGAGCGTCGCGACGCCGAGGCCGCCGCCCGCAAGGCCGACGAAGAGCGCCGCGCGGCCCAGGGCTTCGACGACAACATCTACCGCTTCACCTTCCGCAACGTCGGTGGGCTGGTCATGCCGGTGATCCTCAAGCTGACCTACAGCGACGGCTCGAACGAGACGATCCGCATCCCGGCCGAGGTCTGGCGCCGCGACAGCCACGAGGTGGTCTGGCAGCACGTGTCGTCGAAGACGCTGACCGGGGCCGAGATCGACCCGCTGTGGGAGACCGCCGACGCCGACCGGAGCAACAACTACTATCCGCGCCGTATCGACGAGCGTTCGCTGCGTCTGTCGCCGGCGCCGCCGCCCGGCGAGAACCGGATGCGCGACTCCGACGTCGAGGTCAGCCCCGACTCCACCGCGACCCGCGTGCGGCGGCAATAGGATGTTCAGGCGCGCCCTCCTGACCGCCGCCCTGATCGCCGCACTGGCCACGCCGGCGATGGCCCATCGCGGCCATGCCGGACTGACGGTGATCGAGATCGACCCGATCTCCGGCGCCGTCAGCGTGACGCACCGGTTCGCGGCCCACGACGTCGAGCCGGCCCTGCCGAGCATCGCCCCGGAGGCCCAGCCCAGCCTGGACGATCCGCGGGCCGTGGCCGACCTCGAGGCGCATCTGAGGGCGCGCTTCCGGCTCTCGATCGACGGGACGGACGTCCCCGTCACCCACGCCGGCACCGACCTCGCCGCGGACAACATCCGCGTGGACTTCGCGGGCGAGACCGCCGACCGGGACATCCTGGCGGTGACGGTCGACCTCGACTTCTTCCCCGGCGTGCATGACGACCAGGAGCAGCAGGTCAATGTCCGGGTCGACGGCGTCACCCGCACGGTGGTGTTCCGCCCCGGCTCCGAAGCGCAGACGGTGACGTTCTAGTCCTCTTCCGCCGCCATCAGGTCGGCGGGATCGAAGTCGTAGTCGAGCAAGTCCTTCGGCTTGCAGTCCAGGGCGGCGCACAGCCTGGCCAAGGTCCGGAAACGGATGCCCTTCACCTTGCCCGAGCGGAACAGTGACAGCTGGGTCTCGCTCAGCCCGACCTCGGCGGCCAGGTCCCGGGCCTTGAGGCCCTTTTTTACAATCAGTTGGTCGAGGGTGACGCGGATCGGCATCAGATCATCTCGTCCAGCTCGGCCTGGACCTTGCCGGCCTGCTCCATGACCCCGCCGAGCAGGAACAGGGCTCCGCCGATCATGCCGAGCGTCATGCCGGCGACGTCGAAATACGCCCAGCCGCCCTGCCCATCTTCGATCAGACGGGAGACATTGGTGACGCCGAAGACGCTGAGGAGACCGCCGAAACCGAGCGCAAGGCCGACGCGCCGCAGGGCGGAGGCGAGGGTCGGCTGGATCAATCGACCTTTCGACAGCTGGCCCATCGCCGAACCGGTCGCCCAGACGGCGAACAGGTAGAAGACGGTCGGCAGGGCCCAAACCGCCTGGGTCAGCCAACGGCCGGCGACGTCCTCGCCCCGCAGGGTCAGCACCGCCGGCGCTATCACATGGATCAGGGCCAACAGGGCCCCGACGCTGATCACCATGAACACCGCCAGCCAGCGGAACTGGGCGCAGCGGCGGCGGAAGCGGGCGAGGTCCGTCTGGCTCACGGGGAAATCTCCGGATCGAAAGCTGTCTGATCTTTAATCTTGACTTAAAGACGCGGCGTTTGCAACTTTATGTCAGACTTAAACCAAACAAGAGCGCCGCCGATGATCGCCGCCATCGAAACCCGCGACCTGACCCGCCGCTTCAAACGCCATCTGGCGGTCGACTCCGTGTCGATGACGGTGCCGGACAAGGCGGTCTACGGCTTCCTCGGGCGCAACGGCGCGGGCAAGACCACGACGCTGAAGATGCTGCTGGGGCTGATCCGGCCGAGTGGCGGGGCGGCGCTGGTGGGCGGCGTCGACGTCGCCCGCGACCGGATCGGGGCGGCGCGAAAGGTCGGGGCCCTGCTGGAGGCGCACGGCTTCTACGGCAACCTGGCAGGGCGCGAGAACCTGGACCTGACCCGCAGCCTGCTGGGCCTCCCGAAGAGCGAGATCGACCGGGTGCTGGAGGTGGTCGAGATGCGTGAGCATGCGCGACGCCGGGTCTCGGACTATTCGCTGGGCATGCGGCAGCGGCTCGGGCTGGCGCGGGCCATGCTGGGCGCCCCGCCGGTGCTGGTGCTGGACGAGCCGACCAACGGGCTGGATCCGGACGGCATCGCCGACATGAGGCGGTTCCTGCGCGCCCTGCCCGAGCGGACCGGGGCGACGGTGCTGCTGTCCAGCCATTTGCTGGGCGAGATCGAGCAAACAGCGACCCATGTCGGCATCCTCAGCCACGGCGAGCTGGTGCTGGAGGGCGAGCTGGGGCGGCTGAAGGCCGATCTCGCCCCGGAGATCGCCCTGCAGACCGATGACGTCGTGCGGGCGACCGCCCTGGCCCGGGGGCGAGGCTTTGACGTGCTCGCGACCGACGACGGGCTGGTCGCGCGGCTGAGGCCGGGCGAGGACGCCCGCACCGCCTCGGCGGCGCTGAACCGGGCCCTCAATGAAGCGGACATCGCCGTCTTCGCCATCGGCGCGCGGTCGCGCTCGCTGGAAGGCATCTACCGCGAGGTGTCGCCGCCCGTCCCTGTCGTCAACGCCGAGCCGGAGTTCGCCTGATGTCCGCCCTCCCTCCCAACACGCCCCTGTTCGCGCCGCTGTTCGTCGAGGCGCGCAAGCTGAACCGCTCGCTGGCCGCCGTGCTGGCCGTGGCCGCGCCGTCTCTGATCGCCATCTTCGTCTTCTTCAACATGCTGCGCGGCAAGGCGCCGGCGCCGTGGGACATGTGGATGATCAACGCCGCGGCGATCTGGGCCATTTTCATGCTGCCGATGAGCGTGACCGCCCTGACGGCGCTGGTGGCCCACATGGAGCACGGGCCGAGGTCGTGGGATCACCTGCGCGCCCTGCCCCTGCCCCGCTGGCGGCTGTACGCCGCCAAGGCGGCCTGCGTGCTGGGAGTCGTGGCGCTGATGAGCGCGGCCGTGCTGGCGATGACCTGGGGCGCGGTGACGTTGGCGGCCGCGGTCAAACCCCAGCTTGAGCCGACCGGGGCCTTCGAGCTGGCGCGCTACGCCTCGCTGATGGGAAAGATGTATCTCGCCGCCCTGCTGATGATCGCGATCCAGCTGTGGGTCGCGCTGCGTTTCGCCAGCTTCGTGCCGGCGCTTGCGGTCGGGATCGGCGGGACCTTCTTTTCGGTCGTGGCGACGTCAGCGAAACAGGGCGTCTTCTTCCCGTGGCAGATGCCGGTGAACATGCTGGCCACCGAGGCCTGGCGAATGGAGACGGCCCTGGGACTGGGGCTCGGACTGGGCGCGGTCGTGCTGATCGGCGCCCTCGCACACCTGAGCCGGCGCGAGGTGCTCTGAACCGACCCGGTCCTCGCGCATCAGCACGGCGAGCGCTGCGCCTCCGGCCATCAGGACGATCATCGCCGACTCCGTTCATTGCGAACCGTTCGCAGATTGCGCGGGAGTGGCGGGCGTGGCAAGCCCGAAGCGTCGGTGGCGACTGACGGGAGCATCACCCATGCGTGAGGACGGCAAGCTGGACTATCTCGAACTGCCCGGTGGCGACCTGCCCGCGAGCAAGACCTTCTATGGCGCGGCCTTCGGCTGGAAATTCCTCGACTACGGGCCGGAATACGCGGCTTTCGACGAGGGGCTGGACGGCGGCTTCGACGCTCAGGCGGAGGCGACGCGCACGCCCCTACCGGTGCTGTTCGCCCACGATCTGCCGGCCATGCTGGCCAGGGTCGAGGCGGCGGGCGGGACGATCGTCAAGCCGATCTTCGCCTTCCCCGGCGGGCGCCGGTTCCACTTCCGCGACCCGGCGGGCAACGAGCTGGCGGTGTGGTCGGAGACCTGACCCCGCCCGGCAAGAGCTGTGGCGACTGCGGCCTGTGCTGCAAGCTGATGGGGGTGACGGCGCTCGAAAAGCCCGCGGGCAAATGGTGCCGTCACTTCTCGAAAGCGGGCGGCTGCGCGGTCTATGTCGACCGGCCCGGCGATTGCCGGGTGTTCAACTGCCTGTGGCTGCTGACCGACGCGCTGGACGAGACGTGGAAGCCCACGACAGCAGGCTTCGTCCTGCACAGCGAACAGGGCGGCGCGCGCCTGATCGTCGAATCCGATCCGGCCCGGCCGCACGACTGGCGACGCGAGCCCTATCAGTCGACGCTGCGGCGCTGGGCGGCGACGGCCGGCCAGGAGGTGCTCGTCTTCGCCGGTCAGCGGGGCGTGCGGCTGGGACAGGCCGACACGCCGGTTCGCCGGGTCTAGCGCACGTCGACCGACTGGGCGATGCGTTCGGCCAGGGCGCGGTCGGCGCCCTCGAGGCTCATGGTCCAGACGTGGACTTCTCGAGGGGCGTCAGGGCGCTGGAACAGATGTTCGCGGGCATGGCGCACGCCGCTCTCGGTCGACACCACGGAAGCACGACCGCCCGCCTCGATCATCTGGCCGCTGTAGATCGGAAACTGGGACGCCGGGCCGGCGTAGATCATGGCGAACGACTGGCCGCCGCGCCGGATCGTATAGATCCGGAAGTCCGGACCCGGCCGGCCGGTGACGATCTCAAACCCGGACGGCAGGTCGACGGTGAACGGCAGGGCGGCGCGGGCGGCGGAGTCCAGCACGGCCACGGCGGCGACGGACGGCGGCGGCGGCGGGGCCTCGGCCGGCGCGACGGGCGCGGAGGTCGGCGACGGCTCCGTGCGGACAGGCGCGGTCGGGCGGGGCGTCGCGGTGGGTCCCGCGGCGCTTTCGGGCGGCGTTATCGGGGCCGTGCGCGGCCTCGGGGCCGGCTCAACCACGCGGGACGGCCGTGATTCCGGTGTCGTGGCGGACGGCGCGGCGGCGGGAGCCGGCGCCGCGGCCCGGGGCGCCGGCGCGGGCGCGGACGGCGCCGGCGTCACCGGGCGCGCCAGATACTCCTCGATGGTCGGCGGACCGCTGTTGAGGTCGCGCGTAAGGTCGCTGGCCGAGGCCCCGGAAGCAGGCGGGTCCTGGGGCGTAGTCTGGGCATGGGATACACCGGGGACGACGGCGAGCAGGAGGGCGGCGGCTGTCAGGACGGTTCTCTTCATGCCCTGACCTTCTCCCTTCAACCCGCGAACGGCAAGGCCCTGAGCACATAGGCCACGACGGCGGTGGCTGCGGAGGCGGCGACGGCGAGGCCCGCGAACCAGGCCAGTCGCTTCCACAGCGGCCCGGCCGCCTCGTCCGGCCCCGGGGGCGGTTCGATCCTAATGATAGCCGGCCTCCGGCGTCACCTTGCCCCGGAACACCCAGTAGACCCACGCCGTGTAGCCGAGGATCAGCGGCAGGATGAAGGCCGTGCCGCCCAGCATCAGGGCGAGGGCGTTGTCAGGCGCGGCGCCCTCGCGGAAGTCCACGGCGTAGGGCGCCACATAGGGGAAGAAGCCCGTCGCCAGGCCGGCGTAGCCCGACAGGAAGACCACCACGGCGCCGGCGAACGGCCAGACATGTGAGGACCGGAGTACCCCCAGCGCGACCGTCGCCAGCCCGGCCAGACCGATCAGCGGAATGACGCTGAGCGGCAGGAAGCGGGCAAGATCGAACCCGGCCCCGGTCCAGCCCCAACGTGCGGCGACGAGCGGATGCACCACCAGCGTCGACAGGCTGACCCCCAGCATGAACAGCGCCGTCAGCACGCCCGCGAACAGGGCCCAGCGGCGGGCGTCGCCATGCAGGGCGTCGGTGGTCTTCAGCATCAGCCAGGTCGCGCCGAGCAGGGCGTAGCCGCAGACCAGACCGACCGCGACCAGCAGGGTGTAGGGCGTGAACCAGTCGAAGGTGCCGCCGGCGAAGCGGCTGTCGGCGACTTCCACGCCCTGGATGAAGCCGCCGAGGATCAGGCCCTGGGCGAAGGCGGCCAGAATGGAGCCGAGGCCGAACATGGCGGTCCAGAACGGCCGTCCGCGGCGCTGGCCCCGGAAACGGAACTCGAAGGCGACTCCACGCAGAATCAGCCCGGCCAGCATCATCACCACAGGCAGGTAGAAGGCCGGCATGAGGATGGAATAGGCCAGCGGAAAGGCCGCCAGCAGACCGCCCCCGCCCAGCACCAGCCAGGTCTCGTTGCCGTCCCAGACCGGGGCGACGGTGTTCATCATCACGTCCCGGTCCTCGCGCGAGTGCGAAAACGGAAACAGGATGCCGACACCGAGGTCGAAGCCGTCCAGCAGCACATAGAGCAGCACGGCGACGGCGATCAGTCCGGCCCAGATGAGGGGGAGGTCAAGGTTCATTTCGGGTCTCCCGGCGCTTCGTCGGGTGCGGCGGCGAGCGGGGTGCCGGGAGCGCGCAGCCCTTCCGGCGACGGCTCGACCCGACCGGCCGCGGGGCCTTCATCCAGCAGGCGCAGGATGTAGATGGCCCCTGCCACAAAGACCACGGCGTAGACGGTGATGTAGATCAGCAGCGAGGTGGCGACCGAGCCGGTCGTCACCGCCGACACCGCGTCGGCGGTGCGCAGAACGCCGTAGACGACCCATGGCTGACGGCCGACCTCGGTGACGATCCAGCCGGCGATCACGGCGACGAACCCGGCCGGCCCCATGGCGACCGCGAAGCGCAGGAACAGCCGGTTGTCGGTCAACCGCTTGCGCCACGCCAGCCATGCGCCCCAGAGGCCGAGGCCGATCATCAGAAAGCCGAGCCCGGCCATGACCCGGAAGGCCCAGAAGACCAGGAAGACCGGCGGCTGGTCCTCCGCCGCGACGGCCTTGAGACCCGTCACGACCTCGTCCGGCGGCGCGACGATGATCCCGGCGCCGGGTATCGAGACCTCGAAATGGTTGGACTGGGTGGCGCGGTCGGGGATGGCGAACAGGACCAGCGGATGATTGGCCTGGGTCTCCCAGTACGCCTCGATGGCGGCCAGTTTCTGCGGCTGGTGCTCCTTGGCCACCTCACCCGACCAGTGCCCCGCAAGCAGCTGCAGGGGAGCGACCACGGCCAGCAGACCGACGGCCATGGTCAGGGCGATCCGGCTTTCGCGCTGTTCGCGGTCGCGCAGCAGTTGCCAGGCCGAGGCGCCGCCGACCACCAGGGCCGTAGTCAGGAAGGCGGCCATCAGCATGTGGACGAGGCGCGACGGGAAGCTTGGGTTGAAGATCACCTCGGCGAAGCTGGTCGCTACGAAGCGGCCGTCCGACAGGATTTCAAAGCCCTGCGGCGTCTGCATCCAGCTGTTGGCGGAGAGAATCCAGAAGGCCGAGATGGTGGTGCCGACGGCGACCAGAACGGTGGCGAGGAAATGCAGTCGCGCCCCGACCTTTTTCCAGCCGAACAGCATGACGCCCAAGAAGGACGCCTCGAGGAAAAAGGCGGTCAGCACCTCATAGGCCAGCATGGGACCGATGACGCCGCCGGTCAGGCGGATGAACTCGGACCAGTTGGTGCCGAACTGATAGCTGAGCACGATGCCGGAGACGACGCCCATGCCGAAGCTGATGGCGAAGATCCTCACCCAGAACAGGTAGAGAGCCTTGAAGGCCTCGCGGTTCGTCGCGAGCCACAGCCCCTCAAGCACAGCGAGGAAGGCCGCCAGGCCGATGGTGAAGGCCGGGAACAGGATGTGAAAAGCGATGGTGAAGGCGAACTGGAGCCGCGAGAGCAGCAGTGCGTCGAATTCCACGGCCCGACCCTTTCCGGAAGCGTGGCGGGAGCCTGAGCCACCCGCCCGGCGTCCGCAACCGGACGCTCCGTCGCGTGACGGAACGCCGCAACGCCGGGAAAAGCTCCGTCAGGCGGCGGGGAGTTCGACCCAGAAGGCCGCGCCTTCGCCGGGAGTGGAGGTGACGCCGATGGTCCCGCCCTGCAGTTCGACCAGCCGCTTGGCGAGGGCCAAGCCGATGCCGTGGCCCTCCACCGTCGAGCGCTCCAGCCCGAGTCGGTTGAACGGCTCGAACAGCTGGGCCTGCTTCTCGGTCGACAGGCCGGGACCGCGGTCAATGACCTCGATGCGGACGCCGTCGTAAATCTTGCTGGCCCGGAAGATCACCACGCCTCCGGCCCCGCCGTACTTGACCGCATTGGAGGCCAGGTTGGCGATCACCTGGGTCAGCCGCTGGGAGTCGGCCAGGGCGATCAGGCCGTCGCCCTCGCTGACCACATGGATGGCGATGCCCTCAGCCTCCGGACGCAGGGCGGTGGCGCGGCGCACGTCCTCGAGCACCCCGGGGACGTCGGTGGGGCGCAGCTCGACCTTGACGGCCCCGGACTCGGCGCGGGCCACGTCCAGCAGGTCATGGGCGAGGGCCTCGACCTGCCGCGCGGTCTTGACCAGCATCTCCGCCATCTCCGCCTGGGTCGGGGTGACGGCGCCCAACTGGCCGGTCTTCCAGAGTTCGCCGATGCCGATGACGCCGCCGACCGGGCTCTTGATCTCATGGGCGACGTTGGCCAGCAGGCGCGACTTGGCCTCGGAGGCCAGCTCGGCGCGCAGCTGGCCGGCCTTGGCGCGGTCGGACAGGCGGTCGCGCTCCTCCAGCAGCGAGGCGACCAGCAGGATGGGCATGCAGCCGAGCAGCACCATCAACTGGGCCAGCAACGCCTGGTCGGCCAGGTCCGGGCCCGCCGATATGAACGGGCCGCGGCCGAGCATGGCGCCCCCGACGGCCGTGATGGCGACGAGCACCAGCGCCGTCGCGACGCCGAGCACACGGAACCGGGCCGCGAACAGGATCAGCACGGGCACGACGATGAAGCCGACCTGCACCTGCGACTGGAAGAAGACGCCGACGCAGACCGCGGCGAGCAGGGCCAACAGGATAGCCGCCTCGGCCGCACGGAAGGGATTGCGCAGCATGACCAGGTGACGGCGGGTGAGCGAAAGGCCGAAGGCGCCGATGACGGCGATGCCCAGGGCGTGACCGAACCACCAGGTCTGGAAGGCGTGGAGGATGTCCGCGCCCTGGATCAGGTACAGCCCCCCGGCTGTGATGACGGCTGCGGGAATGGGTGCGATCACGGCGGCGCTGAGCAGGAAGCGGCAGGCTCCGTCGACGGTGGCCACGTTAAGCGTCGGCGCGAATCTTCGGGCCAGCAGGACCGCGCCCCCGATCTCCATCATGTTGGTGACGGTGAACAGCGCGGTGAGACCGTAGGAATTGCCGGCCAGCAGCTCTCCGGCAGTGATGCCGGTGGCCAGCAGGCCCGCGAAACAGAGGTCGTACGAAGGACCACGCGCATTCCTGAGCCAGACCGCGACGGCGACCCCGCCGGCGCCCCACAGGCCCGCGACCAGACCGGCGGTGCGGGCGAACTGGATCGCCAGCACCACCAGCACCAGAACGGCGATGGCGGTGAAGATCGGGGCCAGCGGCTCGCGGAAGAAGGCCACGGCGCTGTTGACCGCCACGGGCGAGTCCACGCGCGGGCTCGACGCGGCCTCGGGAGGAGCCGCAGCCGGTTCGGTCGGAGCGAGCGCGCGGCTCATGAGCATGGGCGTTCCGGGGAAAGCGGACTGTCTTGCGGTTTTCCTACCCCGCCGCTTCCTAATATCCCCTGAAGGTCAGGCGTTTTGCGCGAGCGCCTGGTTGAACGCCCGGACCGCGGCGGCGGGCCCTTCCGGATCGTTCCAGACGGCCGAACTGACCGCCACGAAATCCGCCCCAGCCCGGGCCAGATCGCCGGCGTTGCCGGGCGTGATTCCGCCGATGGCGACGCAGGGAATCTCGACCGTCTCCTGCCAGATGGTGAGTATCTCGGGCTCCGGCTGGTGGACGGTTTCCTTGGTGGTGGTCGGGAAGAAGGCCCCGAAGGCGACGTAGTCGGCCCCCGCCTCAGCCGCGTCCATGGCCAGTTCGCGGCTGTCGTGGCAGGTCACGCCGATCATGGCGTCCGGCCCGATAAGCCGTCGGGCCTCGGCCAGCGAGGCGTCCGACTGGCCCAGATGCACGCCGTCGCAGCCGGAGCGGGCGGCCAGGTCGGGGCGATCGTTCAGGATCACGGCCACGTCGTGGGCCCGGGCGACGGGGGCCAGCGCCTCCACCGCAGCCAGGATCGCGGCGTCGTCGGCGGGCTTCAGGCGGATCTGAAGCGCGGCCACGTCGCCGGCGGCGAGCGCGATGTCCAGATCGACCGCGAAGGCCGCAAGATTCGCGATCGCCGGCGGGGTGATCAGATACAGCCGGCAGGGAGGGCGCGGCGGGACGACGGGTTCTCTGGCCATGCGAGGGCAAGTGCGACGCGCCGGCGGCTGCGTCAATGATTCCCGCCGCGGCGCCTGCGAACGACTTGCATTCGCCGCATTTGGCCTGCTATAGCGAACCATTCGCATCTGTCTGGACTCGCTCCTTGTACGTCTGCAACTGCAACGGTCTTCGCAAGCGTGACGTCGCCTCGGCCATCGAGGCGGGCGCCACGCGTCCGCGCGACGTTTTCACCCGCCACCAATGCATGGCGCAGTGCGCTAAATGCGTCTGCGAGATGCGCGAGATGATCCAGGAAAGCCGCCAGGCGTTCGCCCTCGCCGCGGAATAGACGGCTCCCCGCCAATCGGGGAGATTCATTCGCATTTTCAATGTCGTGAGAAGTGTTCGCAGGTGAACACAACGGCGCTTTCCGTGTTAATTGGTCACGGACAGCGCGCGTGATTCAGACCGTCAGCCGACGGACGCACCCGCGGACGGAAGAACGACGATGAAGGGCGATCCCGCGATCATCCGCACGCTCAACGCGGTGCTGACCAACGAGCTGACGGCGGTCAACCAGTACTTCCTGCACGCCCGGATGTTCGAAAGCTGGGGCCTGAAGCACCTCGGCCAGATCATCTACGACGAGTCGATCGGCGAGATGAAACACGCCGACAAGCTGATCAAGCGCGTGCTGTTCCTCGACGGCCTGCCGAACCTGCAGGACCTGCACAAGCTGAAGATCGGCGAGAGCGCAGCCGAATGTTTGGGCTCGGACCTGTCGCTTGAACTGGGCGGGCGCGACACCCTGCTGGCCGGCATCGCCCAGTGCGAAGCGGCGTCCGACTTCATCAGCCGCCAGATCCTGACCGAGATTCTCGCCGATACCGAAGAGCACATCGACTTCCTCGAGAGCCAGCACAAGCTGATCGAACAGCTGGGCGAGCAAAACTACCTGCAGTCGGCCATGACCGAGATCGCGCCGGACAAGAGCGCCACCGGGAACTGAGCCCCCTCCCCGCCCATTCCGGTCCCGATCGCAAGGGAGGCCGGAATGAGCATGAACGACACCCTGGACGACGCTCGAGAGGCGGCGGCGGACTTCCTCAACGCCGAGGGTCGGCCTGCCGGCCATGTGTTGCTCGGCGTGGCCCTGACGGTGGGGTTCGCCCTGGCGGCGACAGCCTTCGCAAGCCGGGCCCTGTCGCCGACGCGCGATGATCCGCGGGACGACGATGCGCCGATCACCGAACGGCCGCGCGGGCCATTGAGCCTGATCCTGCCGGCGGTGTTCTCGGTCACCACCCTGTCGGCGGTCCGGGTCTGGAACGCCCCGCCCGCGCGGGAGCGGACGGTGGCGATGACACTGTGGGCAGGGGCGCAGGCCCTGAATGCGGTGTGGATCGCCTTGCGGCCCGCGAGCCGGAACCTGCAGATCGCAGCGGCCATGTCATCGGCGGGGCTGGCCGCGGCCTTCGCCCACGAGGCGCGCAAGATCGACACCCGGGCCGGCAAGCTCGCCGCGCCGGTCGGCCGCCAGGTGCACATGGCCAATGTCGTCGAGGAGACGGCGACGGTGCACTGAGCGCGCCGCCTTGCCGGATGCCCCTTCATCCTCTAGGGACTGCGCCCGTTCGCGCGCCATCGCAGGCTGCGCCCACTCCCTTCCGAGACACCGATGAAGATCAACGGCAACACCATCAAGCCCGGCATGGTCCTGCAAGTGAACGGCGGCCTCTGGGTCGTCACCAAGGCCAGCCACGTCAAGCCGGGCAAGGGCGGCGCCTTCGCCAACGTCGAGGCCAAGAACCTCGAGACCGGCAACAAGCTGAACGAGCGCTTCCGGTCCGAAGACAAGGTCGAGCGCGTCACGCTCGAGCAGAAGGACTTCTCGTACCTGTATGACGGCGGCGACAGCCTCGTGTTCATGGACGACGCCAACTACGAGCAGATCGAACTGCAGAAGGACTGGGTCGGCGAAGACCGCATCCCCTACCTGCAAGAAGGCATGAAGGTCGTCATCGAGATGCATGAAGAGCGTCCGATCGGCCTGTCTCTGCCGGACCAGGTCAATCTGGAAGTGGTCGAGACCGAGCCCACCGTGAAGGGCCAGACCGCCTCCTCGTCCTACAAGCCGGCCATCGCCAACAACGGCGTGCGCATCATGATCCCGCCCTACATGGGCGTCGGCGAGAAGATCGTCGTCGACACCACCACCGGCGAATACGTCCGCCGCGCGGACTGATCCCTATCCGGCTCCGATGACGGGGCCCGGCATCTGAAACTTCTCCGCATGTCCGGGCTGACCGCCTTTTCAGGACATGCGGACCAGGAGATTCCCCATGGCCCTCGCCTCCGCCCTCGTTTCCGTCATGATCGACGCGGTCCGCAAGACCGCCCGGCCGATGCTGCGCGACTTCGGCGAGGTGGCCCAGCTGCAGGTGTCGCGCAAGGGTCCGGGCGACTTCGTCACGGCCGCCGACATCAAGGCCGAGGACACCCTCTACGAACTTCTGATGAAGGCGCGGCCGGGCTACGGCTTCCTCGGCGAGGAACGCGGGCTGATCGAGGGCACCGACAAGTCGCACATGTGGATCGTCGACCCGATCGACGGCACCACCAACTTCATGCACGCCATGCCGCACTTCGCCATCACGGTGGGGCTGCAGCGGACGGCGCCGGACGGCCATTCCGAGATCGTCGCGGGCGTCACCTACAACCCGGTCATGAACGAGCTGTTCTGGGCCGAGAAGGGCAAGGGCTGCTACCTGAACGACCAGCGCATCCGCGTCGCGGGCCGCAAGGACCTGTCGGAGAGCCTGATCGCCACCGGCCTGCCCTTCATCGGCAAGACCGGGCACGCGCAGGCGATCAAGGACATCCACGCGGTGGGTCAGCGGGTGGCGGGCATCCGCCGGCTGGGCTCGGCGGCGCTGGACTTCGCCTGGGTCGCGGCGGGGCGGTACGACGCCTACTACGAGCGCAACCTTCAGCCGTGGGACGTGGCGGCGGGGATCCTGTTCGTCACCGAGGCGGGCGGCGTGGTCACCACCATCGACGAGGACGGCGACCCGATGACGGGCGGCCAGATCCTGGCCGCGAACAGCGACCTGCATCCGCAGCTGCGCAAGGTGCTGCGGGGCTAGCAAGCCAGGCCCTGTCGCCGGGGCATGATCCGGCTCATGCTGGCGGCATGATGCTCCCGGCGACTCCGCTGATCATCGCCCATCGCGGCGCCTCGGGCGAACGGCCCGAGCACACCCGCGTGGCCTATGAGCTGGCCATCGACCATGGCGCGGACTTCATCGAGCCCGATCTGGTCATGAGCCGCGACGGCGCGCTGGTGGTCCGGCACGAGAACGAGATCGGCGGGACCACCGACGTGGCGGACCGGCCCGAATTCGCGGACCGCCGGGCGTTGAAGACGATCGACGGGTGGGCCGTCGAGGGCTGGTTCACCGAGGACTTCACCCTCGCCGAGCTGAAGACCCTGCGCGCCCGCGAGCGCCTGCCGGCGCTGCGCCCCGCCAACACGGCCTTCGACGGGCGGGAGCCGATCCTGACCTTCGACGAGGTGCTGGAGATCGCGCGCGAGGGCTCGGCGCGGACCGGGCGGGTCATCGGCGTGGCTCCCGAGCTGAAGCATCCGTCGTATTTCGCCGCGGCCGGGCTGCCGATGGAGGACGCCTTCGTGGCGGCGCTGGAACGACGGGGGCTGACCGGGGCGGACGCGGCGGTGCTCGTGCAGTGTTTCGAGGTCGGGCCGCTGGAGCGGCTGCGGGCGCGGATCGAGACGCCGCTGCTGCAGCTGGTCGCGGCGGTCGGGGGGCCGGCGGATCGGCCGGACCTGACCTATGCGGCGATGATCACGCCGGAGGGGCTGGCGGAGGTGGCGACCTGGGCGGACTGGATCGGCGCCGACGCGGCCCTGATCGAGCTCCGGCCGGGCGAGGCCTCGGCGCTGATCGCCGACGCTCATGCGGCGGGGCTGAAGGTCGCCGGCTGGACCTTCCGGGCGGAGAACCTGTTCCTGCCGGACATCGACCGTGACGGCGACGACCCGGCGGCGCACGGGCGGTTGCGCGAGCGGCTGGCGCGGTTCGCGGGCCACGGGCTGGATGCGGCCTTCATGGACCAGCCAGGACTGGCCCGCTGACTGGCTTGGGCTAGCCAGCGATCTGGCCGAAATCGGCGACGCGACCCATGATGGCGCGGACTTGTCCCAGCAACTTCAGGCGGTTGTCGCGCTCCGCCGGGATGTCGGAGTTGACCAGCACGGCGGTGAAAAAGGCGTCGACCGGGGCGCGCAGGGCGGCGAGGGCGCGCATGGCGGCGGCGAAGTCCTCGATCGCCAGCGCGGCGTCGGCGGCGGTCGCCGCAGCGGAGGCGGCGGCGATCAGGGCGGTCTCCTCGGTCGGGGCGCCGGTCAGGGCGACGGGCTCTCCGGCGGGCAGCAACCCCTTCTTCTCCTCAGCCTTGAGAATGTTGCTGGCGCGCTTGGAACCGGCCAGCAGATTGGCCCCGTCGTCGGTGGCGAGGAAGGCGTCGAGGGCCTCGACCCGCCGCACGATGCGGACGAGGTCATCGTCGCCGAGGGCGAAGACGGCGTCGACGAGATCGTGGCGCTTGCCCTGGTCGCGAAGGAGAACCTTCAGGCGGTCGGCGAAGAAGGCGAGGATATCCTTTGGCGTCGAATGGGCCACAAGCGCCTGCACGACCCCGTGGCTGCCGTACTCCGCCGCAACCCACCGCGCGCCCGCGACTTCGGGACGAGCGCGCAGCTTCGCGAAGTCGGCGGCGTCCGCAGCTGCGAAGCCCGGCAACGCCCGTCGTTCTGCGAAGTACTGGCCGATCCAGTCCTGAATGCTCGTTTCGAAATCGCCGAAGCGGACATCGTTCTCCAGAATCAGCCGGATCACCCCCAACGCCGCCCGCCGCAGGGCGAACGGGTCTTTCGAACCCGTCGGCTTCTCGTCGATGGCGAAGAAGCCGACGAGGGTGTCGAGCTTGTCGGCCAGCGAAACAGCGATCGTAAGCGGCGCGGTCGGGACGGTGTCGGCCGGGCCCTGCGGCTTGTAGTGGTCGCGGACAGCGTCGGCGATGGCGTCGGGCTGGCCGAAGGCGCGGGCGTAGTAGCCGCCCATGACGCCCTGCAGTTCGGGGAACTCGCCGACCATGCCCGAGGCGAGGTCGGCCTTGGCGAGGCGCGCGGCCTGTTCGGCCTGATCCGGGTCGGCGCCGACCAGCGGGGCGATCTCGCGGGCGAGGGCGGCGATGCGGTCGACGCGATCCGCCAAGGTGCCCAGTTTGGCGTGGAAGGTGACGCCCTTCAGCTTGTTGTTCCAGGCATCGAAGCCGGTCTTGAGGTCCTCGTCCCAGAAGAAGCGGGCGTCATCCAGACGGGCCGACAGCACGCGGCTGTTGCCGGCGGCGAGGGCCGCGCCGCCGTCGGAGGCCTCGACGTTGGCGACGACGACGAAGTGGGGGGCGAGGCCGTGTTTCGCCGGATCGCGGACGGCGAAATACTTCTGATGCACCTTCATCGACAGGCGGACCACCTCGGGCGGCAGGTCGAGGAAGCGCGGGTCCATGTCGCCGAGGATGGGGGTCGGCCATTCGGCCAGGCCGGCGACCTCGTCGAGCAGGCCGTCGTCGTCGACGAGGGCGAGGCCGCGGTCGTGGCAGACCTTCTGCGCCGCCTCGAGGATGCGCAGCTTGCGGTCGGCGACGTCGAGGAGAACGAACTCGCGCTCCAGCCTGTGGCGGTAGTCGGCGAAATCCTTCACCGCGAAGGGCTGGCCGGAGCCGAGGAAGCGGTGGCCTTCGGTGAGGTCGCCCGATGCGATCCCATCGATCTCGAACGGGACGATGTGGCCGTCGAACAGGGCGACGATCCGCTTCAGCGGGCGGACCCAGCGCAGGGTCCCTGAGCCCCAGCGCATCGACTTGGGCCACGGGAAACCACGGACGATGTGGTCGACCATCTCGGGGATCAGCTCGGCGGTCGCCCGGCCCTTGCTGCTGATCACGGCGAACAGCACCCCGTCGCGTTCGGTGAGTTGATCGCGGGTCAGGCCGGTCTTGCGCAGGAAACCGTCCAGCGCCTGTTCCGGGGCGTTGGCGCGGGGGCCCTTGAGCTCTTCCTCACGGTCCGGGGTGGCGGCCGGCAGGCCCTCGACCACGAGCGTCAGGCGGCGGGGACCGGCGTAGGTGGTCAGGGCGTCATACGTCAGGCCGGCGGCCTTGAGGCGGTCGGCGGCCATCCGCTCGAGGTCGCGCGCGGCGCCGGGCTGCATGCGCGCGGGGATTTCTTCGGAGAACAGTTCGAGGAGGAGTTGGGGCATCAGGCGGTTTTCCGCTCTTGTTCGACGTAGGCGACAGCGCAGGCCTTACACAGGTCGCGGATGCGGCCGATGTAGCTCTGGCGTTCGGCGACGGCGATGGCGCCGCGGGCGTCCATCAGGTTGAACAGGTGCGAGGCCTTGAGGACCTGGTCGTAGGCGGGCAGGACCAGCGCCTGGTCCTGCGGGCCCTTCATGGCGAGGAAGCGGGTGACCTCGGCGACCATGTCCTCGAAGCGGCGCTTCAGGCCCTCGACGTCATAACCGTGGAAGTTGGCCTCCGACTGCTGCCGCTCGTTCTCGAGGAAGACCTCGCCGTAGGTCAGGCCCTCTTTGGTGAACTTGAGATCGTAGACGTTGTCGACGCCCTGGACGTACATGGCCAGGCGCTCGAGGCCGTAGGTCAGCTCGCCCGAGACGACATCGACCTCGATGCCGCCGACGCCCTGGAAGTAGGTGAACTGGGTCACCTCCATGCCGTCGCACCAGACCTCCCAGCCGAGGCCCCAGGCGCCGACAGTGGGGTTCTCCCAATCGTCCTCGACGAAGCGGATGTCGTGCAGCTTGGGATCGATTCCGATCGCCGCCAGCGACCCCAGGTACAGCGCCTGCAGGTTCTCCGGGTTCGGCTTCAAAATCACTTGGTACTGGTAATAGTGCTGTAATCTATTGGGATTTTCGCCGTAGCGGCCGTCCCCGGGGCGGCGGCTGGGCTGGACGTAGGCGGCCTTCCACGGGCGCGGGCCGAGCGCGCGCAGCACGGTGGCCGGATGCAGGGTGCCGGCGCCGACCTCGATGTCGTAGGGCTGAAGGATCGCGCAGCCCTGATCGCCCCAGTATTTGTGGAGCGTCAGGATCAGGTCCTGGAAGGCGAGCGGTTCGGTGGTCACGGGCAGGCTTTTCGTCCGGGGAGGAAGGCGGCGGACCCTAGACGGGGCGGTATCGACGGGCAAGGCGGCGGGCCTTCTCCGGACAGGAAGGCCGACCCTGTCATTCGAAAACACCGAAACCCTGTCATCCCGACACTCCCGGACCCTCCGCGCGCGATCGCTCGGACCGATGCCGGCGTACTCCGCCGGCCGGGCGCGAGGCGCCCGGCGGGGCGCAGGGCCCTGAGCGGTTGCGTGTGCATTCATATGCGCGTCCCTCTGCGAAATTGCCCCCGCAGTGTAGCGGACGCGGACGTCAGGAACGGTCGCAGGGTGCGAGATGGCGGGATGGCGACCGGGTTTGGCAGGGATGGCAGGGTGTGGGTTGGCAGGGTCACCCATCCGCCGCCTGCCATCGCGGGAGAAGGAATTTTAAGGGGCGGCGTTCACCCTGCGGCCATGAAGCAGATCGACCAGCTGCGCCGGCGGGCCGCGCGCTATCTCGACGTGGAGGCGGCGGAGATCGCCCCGGCGAAGGGCGTGTTCTCGCTGAGCTTCGACGACATCCCGGCCAGCGCCTGGACGGAAGCGGGGCCGATCCTCGCCGCGCATGGGATCAGGGCCACCTACTATGTCTGCGGCGGCCTGGCGGGCGGGCGCAACATGGACCGCGACCAGTTCGAGGTGGAGCATCTGCAGGCGCTGCACGCGGCGGGGCATGAGGTGGGGTGCCATACCTTCGGCCACACCAGCGCCTTGCGGATGGACGCGGAGGCGCTGCGGCTGAGCCTCGACGCCAATGCGGCGTGGGTGGCGGAGCGGCTGGACGGCTACCGGATGACGACCTTCGCCTGGCCATTCGGGGACGCGACGGTCGGGGCCAAGCGGGTGGTGCGCGGGCGGTTCGATCTGGCGCGGGGGGTGCGCGACGGGGTCAACGCCGGGCGCGCGGACCGGGCGCTGATCCGGAGCATCGGGCTGGAGAGCCGGCGGCTGCCGGGGTACGACCTCGACGCGCTGATGGCCGAGACGGCGGCGCGGCGCGGCTGGCTGACGGCCTATGGGCACGATGTAAGCGACCGGCCGACGGACTATGGTTGCACGCCGGACGACCTGGACCGGGTGCTCCGGCTGGCGAAGTCGGCGGGGCTGGAGGTGCTACCGGTGGCGGCGGCCTGGGGCGTGGTCACGCGATAGCCGCCGGCCGGGACGAGCGGATATAAAACTCAGGCGGCCTGCGCCATCTCGGCATTCCGCGCATCCGCCCACCTGATCAGCGCGGCGCGGGGCCAGGCCACGATCCAGGAGCGGGCGATGTATTCGCCCGTCTCGATCAGGGCGGCGCGGGTCGGCGAACTGGTCGCGGCGCGCTGGGTGTGGATGTCGCCGGGCCCCTGATGGACCATGAAGGCGCCGTGCTTCAGCGGATTGACCCGCAGATAGGCGAGGCGCGGGCTGATCTGCTCCAGCGGCGGATCATAAAACCACGAGGAACCGAGCATGCCGGCCATCTCGGGGCGGCGCCTGAGGATTTCGGCGGCGGTGGCCCAGGCGCGATCCCAGCCGGCCTCATTGAAGTCGCCGAGTTCGCGGCTCTCGGTGTGCACCTCCAGCCACGGCTTCCAGGCCTGGGCGGCGGCGTAGGCGGGGACCACGGACCAGCCCCAGCCCTCGCGGGCGTGGCGCAACACCTGGCCGGGCCCCATCGGCGACGAGAGATCGATCATCTGGGTGCGGGCGCCGGGCACGCTGAGGACCAGCGCTATGCGCACGTCCTTGGCCCAGAAGTCGCGGTCGTAGGGGTCAGGCGCGGCGGTCAGGAAGTCGGCGAGACGGCCGATCCATTCCGAATAAAGCGCCATCACCGCCGGCGGCAGGTCGGCGGCGGGAACGCGGGCCGGCATCTCCAGCGCCCAGAGGGCCACGAGGGCGCGGCGGTGGACGTCGGTCAGCGCGGCCCCGAAGACGGCCTGCAGGGCCTCTTCGGCGCGGTGGGCCGGCTGGTCGAAATCCCAGTGCGGGGCGGAGGCGACGGCCGCGTCGGCGGCGGCGTCCTTGAGGCCATGGAGGCGGGCGCGGTCATCCGGGGAAACCCGGGCCAGCACGGCCTCGAAGGCGGCGATATGAGCGGGCGTCAGCGTTTCCATGCCGCCAGCGTACACAACAGCGGTTGGCCGACCGTTAAGGCCGTCCGGACATGAAAAAGGCGGCGGACCGGAGCCCGCCGCCTTTCGCTTTCAGAGGTCCAAGCGGTCAGTTCGACGGCGTCGCCGGAGGGGTCGAGCCGTCCGGAGCCGGCGCGGCTTCCGCCGGAGCGGCGGTAGCCGCCTCGGCCTCTTCCGAGTCGCCCTGGGCGGCGGCCTCGGGGTCCAGCAGCTTGTCGATGACGTAGATGCCGCCGTTGGCCGCATCGATCGCCGGACCCGTGACCGTGGCGTTGTCGATGGCGATGGCCTCGCCGGTGCCGTCGATGTTGACCTCAAGACCGCCGGCGGTGGCGATGGGGCCGCGCGCGCCCATGATCTGGTCGGGCGTCAGGTCGGCGACCAGCACGTGATAGAGCATCAGGTTGCGAAGCTCCTGGACGTTGGCGGGGTCGAGCAGGCGGGTGCGCTCGGCCTCGGGCAGGGCGGCGAAGACTTCGTCCGTCGGGGCGAAAAGCGTGATGCGCGGGCGCGTGGCGAGCGTCTCGGTCAGCTGGGCCTGATCAAGCGCCTGCAGCAGGGTCGTGAACCGGCCGTGCATCTTCAGCACCTCGATCACGTTTTCGGCGGCGACGGGCGTCGGGGCCGGCGCGGCCGCGGGAGCGGGTTGCGCGGGAGCGGCTTGGGCCAAGGCGGCCGGGGCGATCAGCAGAGCGGTCGTCGCAGCCGCGGCGAGAAGTTTGATACGAAGCATGAGTATCCCCTTTGTTCTTCAAGAGACCGCAAGGCGAGTAAAGGCGCGGCCGTGATGATGAAATCCGCCCCAAACGAAACAGAGCGACCTTCTGAGTTCCATATTCACGCCAGTTGCGGCGAAACATCCGGGATCATGAGGTAATCTCAAGGCGATTCCGGGATGAACTGCACAATACCGACGATATGCCGCCATAAAGCTCGGCGCGGTCGCAACTAACCCAGATTCGTCGGAGCGATCCACCAGTCAGGCCGATTTTCCGACAGGCGCCGGCCGGCGGAGATCGCTTCGGCGGGCGTTTCAAACAGGGCGAAGACGGTGGCGCCGGACCCGGACATGCGGACCAGCCGCGCGGCTGGGAGACCGGTGGCGGCAGCGATCACCTCGGCGATGGCGGGCGCACGGCCGATGGCGGCCTCCTGCAGATCGTTACGCTGGCGGGCCAGCCATTCGAGCACCGCGGCGACGTCCCACGCGGAGGGCGCCGGCGGACGGTCGGCGGCGGCGGGCGGACCCGCGTCGTAGGCGCGATAGACCTCGCCCGTCGGCGAGGGGACGCGGGGATTGATCAGCAGGGCCGGGAGCGGCGGCAGGCGGGGCTCCGGGGTCAGGCGGTCGCCCCGGCCCTCCGCCCAGGCGGTGCGGGCGTGCAGGCACATGGGGCCGTCGGCGCCGATCGTCCCGGCGATGTCGGCGAAGGCGTCGTCATCAAAATCGAGTCCAAGGGCCTCGCGCGCCAGCTTGAGCGCCGCCCCCGCGTCGGATGAACCGCCGCCCAGGCCCGCCGCGATCGGCAGGCGCTTGTCGAGGGTCACGGCCAGCGGCGGCTCACCGATTCCGGCGGCCTCGCCGAGCGCGCGCAGGGCGCGCAGGATCAGGTTGTCGCCCTGCCCTAGCCCCGCCGCGAACTCGCCCCCGACGCTCAGCGACAGACGGTCTGAGAGCGTGACGGCGATGCGGTCGCCGACGTCCGCGAAGGCGACCAGGCTGGCAAGGGGGTGGTAGCCGTCGCCGTCAACCGGGCCGACGTGGAGGAACAGGTTGACCTTGGCCGGGGCGAGAGCGGAGCGCTCGGCCATGCCTCAGGGCTGGCCGCCGGACAGGGCCGGCGCGGAGAGGCCGTCGGCCAGCTTCTGCTCGACCTCGGCGCGGCGCTCGGGCTCTGGCTCGAGCGTCAGCACCCGGTTCCACTGCCAGCCGGCCTCGCGGCGGCGGCCCACCTGCCAGTAGGCGTCGCCGAGGTGGTCGTTGATCTCGGCGTTGGCGGGCTGTTTGGCCACGGCCTGTTCGAGCGTCTCGACGGCGATTTCGTACTGGCCGCGCCGGTACTGGGCCCAGCCGAGCGAGTCCTGGATGTTGGCGTTGCGCGGATCGGCGGCGAAGGCGCGGGCGATCATCTCGGCCCCCTGCTCGACGCGGCGGCCGCTGTCGACCCACAGATAGCCGAGATGGTTCAGCAGCGTCGGTTCGTCGGGCGCCATCTGCAGCGCGGTCCAGAGCTCGGCCTCGGCCTCTTCGATCCGGCCGAGCCGCTCCAGGGTGCGGCCGCGATCGAAGCGGACATCCGCGGACTGGCTGGCGGTATTCACCGTGGGCCGGTTGAGGATCTCGAGCGCCTCCTCGTAGCGCTCGAGATTGAAATACTGGTTGGCCAGGATGCGCGAGACGATGACCTGGTCGGGCGCCGCGGCGTCGGCGCGGATGAAGGCTTCGAGCGCTTCCCCGTGCTGGTTTTCCTTCTGCAGGATGACACCGAGGCCGAGCTGTGCGCTGGCGTAGACGATCGGATTGGATGGGCCGACCCGGGCATAGGCGGCGCGGGCGGCGGCGTCCTGATGCGCCTCGTCCAGGCTCTCGGCCAAGCGCAGGGTGATGGCGTCGTCGGGGTGCAGCGCGGACGCCAGATGCAGGTAGATGGCCGACAGTTCGTGCACGTCGACCTGGCTGGTCTCCATCGCGGCGAAGGCCAGCGCGTCGGAAGCGATCTGGCGCGCCGTCGGCGCGGCCGGCGCCCGGCCTCCGCTACGCATGCGCCGCCCGGCGACCAGGGCGCGAGGATCCGGCGCGTCGCCGGCCAGCGCCGCCGCGTACACGGTCAACGCCTCGTCACGCCGGCCCTGGCGCTCGAGGAAGGCGCCGTAGTGCACGCGGAACAGGCGCGCGCCGTCCGGGATCGCCAGCAGGGCCTTGTATTCGACCTCGGCCTCGGCGAAGCGGCGGCGGCTCTCAAGAAGCTGGGCGCGTTGATCGCGCAGGATGAGACCAGCGGTCTCGGTCGTCGGGGCCTCGACGGGCCGGAGCGCCGCGTCCCAGTCGCCTCCGGCGGCGGCGATCGCCGGCAACAGATAGCTCGTCACCGGGCCGTAGGGATCCGGGAAAGGCTCTCCGCGCATCAGCGCAAGGGCGGCCTCGCCATTGCCGTCGCGCAGGGTCTGGACCACCGTCGCCAGGCGACCGGCCCCGGCGAACAGAGGGGTGTCCGCCACGAAGGGCGCCAGCCGGACCACGGCGTCGATGTCGCCCGAGAACAGGCTGGCGAGGAAGGCTTCGCCGCCCAACTGCGGCTGTTCCGGGGTCAGGGACTGGCTGTGCGCCAGCAGTTCGGCGCCGGTCGCCTGCTCGCCCCTGAGGCTGGCGACACGGCCGGACAGGTACAGGCCGTAGGCGGACTGGCCGTCGGCGGTGAAAGGCGCGGGGGCCCACACTTCGGGGATCGCCGGCGCGGCCGGTTCGGCGATGGGCGCCGGATCGTCGGTCGGAACGACCACAGGGGCGCTGTCCCGCGGGGTCAGCGGCGGATCGACGATGATCGGCGCGTCCTGGGCCGCGGCGGGGGCCGTGAGGGCCAGCAAGGCGCAACCGGACAGGAGCAGGCGAAGTGAGGTGAGGCGCATAACGGAACCCTTCCCGGATTATGCGGCCTCGGCAAGGCCTCTCGCTTACGCCGCCGTCACATATTCGGGTAGTTGGGCCCGCCACCGCCCTCGGGCGTGGTCCAGACGATGTTCTGCGACGGATCCTTGATGTCACAGGTTTTGCAGTGGACGCAGTTCTGGGCGTTGATGACGAAGCGCGGGTCGGTCTTCGCCGCCTCGTCCCCATAGACCACCTCATAGACGCCGGCCGGGCAATAGAGGCGCGCCGGCTCGCCGTATTCCGGCAGGTTGACACGGATCGGGATCGACGGGTCCAGCAGCTTCAGATGCGCCGGCTGCTCTTCGGCGTGGTTGGTGTTGGAGATGAAGACCGAAGACAGCTTGTCGAACGACAGGACGCCGTCCGGCTTCGGATAGGCGATCGGCTTGTGCTTCGCGGCCGGTTCGGTCGAGGCGGCGTCGGTCTTCCGGTGCTTCAGCGTGCCCAACACGGACAGGCCGCCGAACAGCGTCTGGAACCACATGTCGAACAGGCCGAGCGCCCCCCCAAGCGTGGTGCCGAACCGGGTCAGCAGCGGCTTGGCGTTCCGGACCCGCTTGAGGTCCGTGTAGACCCAGCTGTTTTCATAGGCGGTCTGGTATTCGAGCAGTTGGTCCCCTGCCCGGCCGGCGATCACGGCGTCATAGGCGGCGTCGGCAGCCAGCATGCCGGTCTTCATGGCGTTGTGGCTGCCCTTGATGCGCGGCACGTTCACGAAGCCGGCCGCACAGCCGATCAGCGCGCCGCCGGGGAAGCTGAGCTTCGGCACCGACTGGAACCCGCCCTCGGTGATGGCGCGGGCCCCGTAGGAGATACGCGTACCGCCCTGCAGGTGTTCGGCGATGGACGGATGGTGCTTGAAGCGCTGGAACTCGTCGAAGGGAGAAAGGAACGGGTTCTTGTAGTTCAGGTGCACGACGTAGCCGATGGCCACGTAGCGGTCGCCGAAATGGTACATGAAGCTGCCGCCGCCAGTGAACTCGTCCAGCGGCCAGCCGGTGGTGTGCTGGACCAGGCCTGGCTGGTGCTTGTCGGCCGGCACCTGCCAAAGCTCCTTGAGCCCGATGCCGAACTTCTGCGGCTCGGCCGTGTCGCACAGGTTGTGGCGGGCCATGATGGTCTTGGCCAGCGAGCCGCGCACGCCCTCGGCGATGAAGACGTATTTGCCGTGCAGTTCGATGCCGGGCTGGAAGTCGCCGGTGGGCTTGCCATGACGGTCGATGCCGAACACGCCGGCGACGACGCCCTTCACCCGGCCGGTGGGTTCGTCCCAGACCACATGGCTGGCGGCCATGCCGGGATAGACCTCGACACCCAGTGCCTCGGCCTGCTCGCCCAGCCAGCGACACACGTTGCCGAGGGAGGCGATATAGCAGCCGTCGTTGTGCATCAGCGGCGGCAGCAGGAACATCGGCAGTGAGGCTTCGCCCTGCGGGCCTAGGACAAGGAAGCGGTCCTTCGTCACCGGCGTCTCGAGCGGCGCGCCACGTTCCTTCCAGTCGGGGAACAGTTCGGTCAGGGCCTTCGGGTCGATCACGGCGCCCGAGAGGATGTGGCCGCCGATCTCGGCGCTCTTCTCCAGAACGGCGACGGAGATGTCCTTGCCGTCCTTCGCCGCGCGCTGCTTCAGGCGAATGGCGGCGGCGAGACCGGCAGGGCCGCCGCCGACGACGACCACGTCGTACTCCATGACCTCGCGCTCGACTCCGGCGAGGGCCTCCGCAGGCGGCAGCTTGTCGATCACGGCTTCCTGCCAGGCGTTCGTCGCGCCGCCTTCGATAGCGTCCTGGGCCATGGCTGAAATCCTCGTCTTGCGCGGGGTCTTGTGGGTGACGCCTTATCCGAAGGTGACGCCGGGGCGGTCAAGGACTATCCCTGTCCCAGCCCGCCCATGACTTCGCACACCCCGACCACCGCCGCGACCGAAAGCCTGCTCGCCTTCTGGCGCGACGCGGGCGTCGATGCCTGTTTCGGGGATGCGCCGGTCGACCGGACCCATGTCGAGCCGCCGCCGGCGCTGAAGGCCGTGGCCAGGGCGACGGCGGCGGTGACGCCGGTGGTCGACGCTTCGGATGCACTGGCTGAGGCGCGGCGGCTGGCGGCGGGAGCGGACACGCTTGAAGCGCTGGGCGAGGCCATCGCGGCTTTCGAGGGCTGTCCCTTGCGGGGTCTCGGGGCGCGGCAGGCGGTCTTCGCGCGGGGCAATCCCGAGGCCGAGGTGCTGGTCATCGGCGAGGGCCCCGGCGCGGAGGAGGACGCGCGCGGCCAGCCGTTCGTCGGCAAGGCGGGCCAGCTGCTGGACCGGATGCTGGCCGAGGCCGGGCTGGAGGGGCGGGTGTTCATCACCAACACCGTGTTCTGGCGGCCGCCGGGCAACCGCACGCCGACGCCGGCGGAGCAGGCGGTTTGCGCGCCGTTCGTGGAGCGAGCCTTCGCCCTGTTGAAGCCCAGGGCGGTGCTGCTGGTCGGTGCGGCGGCCTCCAGGGCGGTGCTGGGCGCGGACGAAGGCATCATGAAGCTGAGGGGCCAGTGGCGCGAATGGCGGCTGGCCGAGGGCGGCGTGGCGGCCCCGGCCCTGCCGACCCTGCATCCGGCCTTTCTGCTGCGCCAGCCGATGGCCAAGCGGCAGGCCTGGGCGGATATTCTGTCGCTGGCGGCCCGGCTGGACGGTCAAGCTCGTTAACTCCACCGACTCAAAACTGCCCCAAAAGGGGTGAATCCTTGACATGGGCCGGGGCGGTGGCGCCTTTCTGGCCTGACGACCGAACGAACAGCGCCGGATGGATCGAGTCGAGACGATCCGCATGACGCTCAAAGGGGGGCCGCCTCAGTGCCGTTTAATCTCCGCCGCGTGTTTGCCGCGTCGACGACCGCTGTGGCGTTCGCCCTCGCGCTGGGGGCCGCCGCGCCCTCGCACGCCGAGGAAGAAGGTCGGCGGGCCCTGTCCGCGCTGAGTCCCGCGGACCGCCTCAGCTACACCACCGCCTTCGATGCCCTGCGCCGTGGCGATCTCGACGCCGCCCGCGCCTCGGCCCGACAGGCCAACGACCGCGTGCTGCTGGGCCAGGTCGAGTTCGAGCGGCTGTTTCACCCTGACCATTCGGCCACCTACGAGGAACTGGCGGCCTGGCTGGAAGAGTATTCGGACCTTCCGTGCGCGCCGCGCGCCTATAATCTGGCCCTGCGCCGGCGCCCCGATGGCGCCCCTGAGCCGAAGCGGCCTTCCAGCGTCAGCGGCCGGACCTGGTCCAGCGTCGTCGCGGCGGGCGGCGGGGCCTCGGAAGACGACCCGACCAAGGCGGCGCGCATCGCCCTGAACCACGACGACCTGACCGGCGCGGTCGCCCTGGGCGAGCAGATCGGCGACTGGTGGGTGGTTGGCCTGGCCAGCTATCGGCTGGGCGAATACGCCAAGGCGACGACGGCGTTCGAGCGGGTGCTGGACGATCCGACCGAAGACGGCTGGGTGCGCTCCGGCGCGGCCTTCTGGGCCGCTCGCGCCGCGGGGCGCTCGAGCCAGCAGGATCGGGTGCAGCCCCTGCTGCGCCGGGCCGGCGCCTGGCCGGCGACCTTCTATGGCCAGATCGCCCTGCGCCAGCTCGGCGAGGAGCCGACCGTCGAGAATCTTGGGCCGACGCCGTATCAGGCCGCCGGCGTGCTGCGGACGATCTATCATCCGGACGATGCGGCCGAGGTGGACGCCGACGACCTGAACGCCTTCATCCGCTCCGACGACCGCGCACGCCGCACCGTGGCCTATTACGAGGTCGGGCGGGGGACCGACGCGCGTGATGAACTGCGCACCGGCCTGCGTTCGGCGCTGACCGAGCGTGGGCGGCAGCTGTGGGCCGCGCTGGGCCGGGCGCTTGGCCCCCGCGTGACGGGCGTCAGCGACGACGCCAGGCGCATCGACGCCGACCGCTATCCGCAGCCGGACATCCAGCCGGAGGGCGGCTTCACCATCGAGCGCTCGCTGGTCTACGCCATCGCCCGCAAGGAGACCGACTTCAACGCCCGCGCCCGCTCGGCGGTGGGCGCCTATGGCCTGATGCAGGTGATGCCGACCACGGCGGCGGAGCTGGCCAACGATCGCGCCTTCGTCTCGGAGCCGGACCGGCTGTTCGATCCGGCCGTGAACGCCCGCCTGGGTCAGGCTTATGTGACCAAGGTGATGGCCATGCCGGCCATCAACGGCGACCTGCTGAGGGTGGCGGCGTCGTACAATGCGGGGCCGGGCCCCATGGTCGCGGCAGTGCGCAAGCTGGGCCAGGACGCCGACCCGCTCCTGCTGATCGAAACGATCGATGTGCCGCAGGCCCGGGATTATGTGGAGAAGGTTGTGGCGGCCTACTGGATCTACCAGCGGCTCAACGGACGGCCGCTGAACACGCTGGACGCAGTGGCGGCGGGGGCCACGCTGGTGCCGCTGTCGCTGGACTATGTTCCGCCCGAGCCGGTGCAGCCGATGGAAGTGGCCTCGGCTCCCGCGACCAGCGGCTAGAGGCCGGCCAGCAGCAGCGCCGGCAGACAGCAGGCGATCACGATCAGCAGCCCATAGACCATCAAGCTGGGGCGACGGGTCTCGGGCTGTGGGGCGTGCATCGACATGGCTGACCCGGAACGCCTGTGCGCATTCGAGGCTCCAGAGATACCGGCGTTGTCTTAAGGCCGCGTTCCGCCGTGCGGTTAACGCAGCGCTTCCGCCGACCATTCGAGGAAGTCGGGCTGGGCCAGCAGGGTGTCGCGATAGGCGGCGGCCAGACCGTCGTCATCCCCATAGGCCGAGAGATCGATCTGAAAATGCCGGAAGCGCGTGGCCACGGGGGTGTAGAAGGCGTCGGGGACCGACCATTCGCCGAACATGTAGGGCCCGCCGGCGCCGAAGCGGCGCCGCATCTCCCTCCACAGACTGACGATGCGGCGGATGTCCCGCTCCACGGCCTCTCCCTTGGGAGGCGGCGAGCGGTCCGGACCGACCATGGTGTGGTCGGGCCCCATGCCGCAGTCGGTGCGCAGACCCATGAAGCCGCCATGCATCTCGCACGCGGCGGAGCGGGCCAGCCAGCGGGCATGGGCGTCGGCGGGCCACAGCCGGACCTGCGGATAGCGTTCGGCGCACCAGACCGAGATGGCCATGGAGTCCCAGATGGTCTCGCCCTCGACCTTGAGCAGGGGCACGAGGCGCGAGGGAGAGACGCGCTCGAGCTCCGCCTGACCCTCGGGCGTGTAGATGTCGAACTCTCGCACCGTGAAGTCCGCCTTGCAGCGCTTCAGCACCAGCCACGGCCGCAGCGACCAGGTGGAGTACAGGCGCGGTCCGATGATCAGTTCCATGAATCCCTCCGTCAGTTGGAGGAGGAATAGGGCGCGCCGGGCCTGGCCGCCATGCCTCGCGGGCCGAGTTCCGGCGCCTCCGCCACAAGCGGCGCTTGACTCGGACCCGTCCTCGCCTGACATCCCGCGCCCATGATCATCCGCTATTCCCGCCCCGCCGCCGTCGATATCTGGTCGCAGGAGACCAAATACCGGATCTGGTTCGAGATCGAGGCCCACGCCGCCACCAAGATGGCCGAGCTGGGCGTGATCCCGACCGAAGCCGCCGAAGCCATCTGGGCCAAGGGCAAGGACGCGGCGTTCGACGCCGACCGCATCGACGAGATCGAGCGAACCACCAAGCACGATGTCATCGCCTTCCTGACCCATGTGTCGGAGATCGTCGGCGAGGAGGCGCGCTTCCTGCATCAGGGCATGACCTCGTCCGACGTGCTGGACACCTGTTTCGCGGTGCAACTGGCGCGGTCGGCCGATCTGCTGGTCGAGGGCGTCGACCGGGTGCTGGCCGCGCTCCAGAAGCGCGCCAGGGAGCACAAGTTCACGCCGTGCGTCGGCCGCAGCCACGGCATCCACGCCGAGCCCGTGACCTTCGGCCTGAAGCTGGCCGGCTATCACGCCGAGTTCCAGCGGGCGAAGCGCCGCCTGCTGACCGCCAGGGAAGAGATCGCCACCTGCGCCATCTCCGGCGCGGTCGGGACGTTCGCCAATGTCGATCCGGCGGTCGAGGCCTATGTCGCCGACAAGATGGGCCTGCAGGTCGAGCCCGTTTCGACCCAGGTGATCCCGCGCGACCGCCACGCGGCCTTCTTCGCGGCCCTGGGCGTCGTGGCGTCGTCGGTCGAGCGGCTGGCCGTTGAAATCCGCCATCTGCAGCGCACCGAGGTGCTGGAAGCCGAGGAGCCGTTCGATCCGGGCCAGAAGGGCTCGTCGGCCATGCCGCACAAGCGCAATCCGATCCTGACCGAGAACCTGACCGGCCTCGCCCGTCTCGTGCGATCGGCCGTCGTGCCGGCGATGGAGAACGTCGCCCTGTGGCACGAGCGGGATATCAGCCATTCCTCGGTCGAGCGCGGCATCGGGCCGGACGCGACCATCCACCTCGACTTCGCCCTGCACCGGCTGGCCGGAGTGGTCGAGCGGCTGAACATCTATCCGGCGAATATGGAGAAGAACCTCAACCTGCTGGGCGGGCTGGTTCATTCCCAGCGGGTCATGCTGGCGCTGACCCAGGCGGGCGTGTCGCGCGAGAGCGCCTACGCGGCCGTGCAGGAGAACGCCATGAAGGTGTGGCGCGGCGAAGGGGCCTTCCTCGACTTCCTGAAGGCCGACGAGCGGGTCACCCTGCCGGCGGCGCAGCTCGAGGCGCTGTTCGACATCGGCTACCACACCAAGCACGTGGACACGGTGTTCGCGCGGGTGTTCGGGCCCGAACACGCCTGAGGCCGTGAACCGCAAGCGCGCCTTCGACCCGGTCGTCGACGCCAACACGCGCCTGCTTATCCTCGGCAGCCTGCCCGGCGACGCCTCGCTGAGGGCGGGACAATACTATGGCCATCCCCAGAACGCCTTCTGGCGACTGATCGGCGGCGTGACCGGGCGCGACCTGGCCGCCCTGCCCTACGAAGACCGGCTGACGGCGCTGAAGGCGGCGGGCGTCGGCCTGTGGGATGTCATCGCCAGCGCCGAACGGCCCGGCAGCCTGGACGCCGCGATCCGCGCCCCCGAGGCGGCCGACCTGCGCGGACTGGTGCTGACCCTGCCGGCGCTGCGGGCCGTGGCTTTCAACGGGAGCAAGGCCGCGAAGCTCGGGCGGGCGATTCTGGCGGACCGCCCCGATGGGGTCGCGCTGATCGACCTTCCCTCCTCCAGCCCCGCCCATGCGCGCCCGTTCGCGGACAAGGCGGCGGCATGGGCGGCGCTGGCCAGCTACGCCGCATGACGCCATTCGGCGATCGGCGGTGCAGAAAAATATCGCGGCGACGCATCCTTTTCGCGGCTGAGCCATATCCGTTTGTGACATCGCCTGGAGGGGCGGGTCCCACGAGGGGAAGCGCATGCCGTCTATTCGTCCGATCCTGGCAGCCCTGTCGGCTCTGGCGCTGACATTGGCGGCCTGCGACCGCGGCGAGACTCCGCCGGCGCAGGACAGGGCCGAGGCTCCGACGGCCACGCCAGCCACGTCGTCGGCCGGAACCGTTCTGATGCTGGCGCAGCGCGACCCCGACCTCACCACCCTGGTCAGCGCCATCCAGACCGCCGGGATGGAAGAGACCCTCAACGGCGCGGGTCCCTTCACCGTCTTCGCGCCCAACAATGCGGCCTTCGAGAAGATTCCGGCCGCCCGGCGTGACGCCCTGACGGCGCCCGAGGGGCGCGCTGATCTGAGGCGACTGCTGACCTATCACGTAATCCCGGCCCGGCTCGAAGCCGCCGCGCTGATCCAGCGGATCCAGGCCGGCGGCGGATCGCTGGTCCTGACCACCATGCAGGGAGGAACGCTGACGGCGCGGACCGACGCGGCCGGCTCGATCACCCTGACCGATGGCGCGGGCGAGGTCGCGCGGGTGGTCGAGGCCGACATGATCGCTTCGAACGGCGTGGTTCACGCGGTCGATACGGTCGCAGAGCCGCGGTAGCGGCAGGAATACCGGCGCCGCCTCCCCCTACGGCGCCGGCGGCGGATCGCCCCCAATCGGTCCGTCCTGAAAGGCCGCAGCCGAAAGGCCGCGGCCTTTCCTCGTCGTGACGCAGGGAAGCGGCTTATTCGCCGCTGCGAATCTGTTCGCGGGCGACCGAGGACAGTTCGTCCATCTTGCGGCGAATCTCGCCCTCGGAAACGATCAGGCCCGCGCCTTCCAGGTCCTGGGCGATCTTGCGGTAGACGTCTTCCTCGCCCGGCTGTTCGAAGTCGGCGCGGACCACGGCGCCGGCGTACTGATCGGCGGTGTCGGCCGACAGGCCCATCTTTTCAGCCGCCCAGAGGCCCAGCAGCTTGTTGCGCCGGGCGATCGCCTTGAATTCCTGCTCCTGATCGAGGGCGAACTTGGACTCGAAGCCCTTTTCCCGATCGTCGAAGGTCGTCATGGGCGTCTGCAGGCTCCGTCAGGCGGCCGGAAGGTGACCGCGATCGAGGTGCTCTATAGCTCCCCCCGAGCCGAACGCAACGGAAACCCTGACGGTTCAATCGGGGCCGCCGTTTGTGTCGCAGCCCGGGTTCCGCTAAGGGAGGGCCCGTCGAATTCTCCCGCCCGCCCGATTCCGGATCGCGCCGCCCAGACCACCGTGCTGGCCGCGCGATTTTCGTTTCCGGCGAGGCCCCGCCCGGACCCACGATGATGAACGTCAAGCGCAAGAAGCTCTACGAGGGCAAGGCCAAGATTCTGTATGAAGGACCCGAGCCGGGCACCCTGATCCAGTACTTCAAGGACGACGCCACCGCCTTCAACGGCGAGAAGAAGGCCCAGCTCGAGGGCAAGGGCGTCATCAACAACCGCATCAGCGAGTTCGTCATGTCGCGCCTGAACGGGATCGGCGTGACCAACCACTTCATCAAGCGGCTGAACCTGCGCGAGCAGCTGATCCGCGAGGTCGAGATCATCCCGCTTGAAGTGGTGTGCCGCAACGTAGTGGCGGGCTCGATGAGCCAGCGGCTGGGCATCGACGAGGGCACGCCCCTGCCCCGCTCGATCATCGAATTCTACCTCAAGAAGGACGAGCTCAACGATCCGATGGTGACCGAGGAGCACATCACCGCCTTCAACTGGGCGACCACCCAGGAACTGGACGACATCCTCGCCATGACGGTGCGGGTCAACGACTACCTGTCCGGCATGTTCGGCGCGGTCGGCATCACCCTGGTGGACTTCAAGATCGAGTTCGGCCGCATCTGGGAGAACGACTTCAGCCGCGTCATCCTGGCCGACGAGATCAGCCCGGACAGCTGCCGCCTGTGGGACACCAATACGGGTGAGAAGCTGGACAAGGACCGCTTCCGCCGCGATCTCGGCAACGTCATCGAGAGCTATACCGAAGTGGCGCGCCGGCTGGGCATCATGAAGGACATGCCGACCGTGATTCAGGGGGGACTGCACTAATGGCCAAGGTGAAGGTTCACGTGTTCCTGAAGCCGGGCGTGCTGGACGTCCAGGGCAAGGCCGTCGAAGGCGCCCTGCACGGACTGGGTTGGCCCGGCGTCGCCCACGCCCGCGTCGGCAAGCTGATCGAGTTCGATCTGGACGGCGTCGCCGATCCGGCCGCCGAAGCGAAGAAGATGTGCGAGACCCTGCTCGCCAACACGGTGATCGAAAGCTACCGCGTCGAGATCGCGTGAAGCGGGGCCTGAAGCTGGTCGTCGTCCTTCTGGTGCTGGCGGGGTGCCTCGTGTTCGCCGCGGCGCTGGCCGGCGGACTGATGGACGACAGCGCCTTCACGCCGGCGGCGGTGGGCGCGGCGCACTAGGGGCGACTCGCGGTGCGCTGCTGCGTTAGGATGCGACGTACCCCGCAGGAGGACGCGACGTGACCTTCACCCTCACCTCGAACGACATCACCGATGAGGGCGTGCTGCCCGACGCGCAGGTCAAGGCGAAGGGCGACACCTCGCCGCATCTGCAATGGTCAGGCGCGCCGGAGGGGACGAAGAGCTACGCCGTCACCTGCTACGACCCGGACGCGCCGACCGGGTCGGGCTTCTGGCACTGGACGGTGGCCAATATTCCCGCCGACGTGACGCAGTTGAGGGCCGGGGCGTCCCCGGACGGCCTGCCGCCGGGCGCGGTCGAGGGCCGCACCGACTACGGCGAGCCCGGCTTCGGCGGGGCCGCGCCGCCGCCGGGCCACGGGCCGCATCGCTATATCTTCACCGTCTTCGCCGTGGACACCGACAAGCTGGACGTGACGCCGGACAATTCGGGCGCGGTGTTCGGCTTCAACCTGCATTTCCATACCCTGGCCAAGGCTTCGATCACGGCCAGCTACGAGAACACGGGCCTGGGCTGAACCGGCGCCCTGACATCGCCTTCGAACGGTGCTAGAGGCGCGCCCATGAGCGCAGCCGTCATCGTCTTCCCGGGGTCCAACTGCGACCGCGACTGCAAGGTCGCGATCGAACGCTCGACGGGCGAAACCGTCGACATGGTCTGGCATCAGGAGACGGAACTCCCGTCGGGGCTCGACCTGATCGTGCTGCCCGGCGGCTTCTCCTATGGCGACTACCTGCGCTGCGGGGCCATGGCCGCGCTGTCGCCCGTCATGCAGGCGGTCAAACAGGCGGCTGACAAGGGCGTGGCCGTGGTCGGCATCTGCAACGGCTTCCAGATCCTGTGCGAGGCCGGGATGCTGCCGGGCGCGCTGCTGAAGAACGCCGGACTGAAATACGTCTGTAAGCCGATCAGCCTGACCGTCGCCAACGGCCAGACCCGCTTCACCGCCGGCTATCAGGGCCAGCGCGAGGTGGTGATGACCCAGGGCAACGGCGACGGGAACTACTTCTGCGACGCCGAGACGCTGGCGCGCCTCGAGGGCGAGGGCCAGGTGGTGTTCCGCTATGTCGACAACCCCAACGGCTCGGTCGACGACATCGCCGGCATCCAGAACGCACGCGGCAACGTGCTGGGCCTGATGCCCCACCCGGACCGCTCGTTCGAGGAAGAACTGGGCTCCGCCGACGGCGCGACCCTGTTCCGGAGCGTGTTCGCCGCCGCCTGAGCCGCGCGACCGCCGGAGAACGACGGCCATGCCCATGAGCGAACGCCAGAAGATGGTCTCGGGCCTGCCGTACGAACCGGGCGACCCGGAGCTTCAGGCCGATCAGGCCAGCGCCAAACAGTGGATGGCGCACTACAACGCGTCGCTGGCCTCGACCCCGGCGGAGCGGCGCGACCTGTTGCGGCAAAGGCTGGGCGAGGTCGGCGAAGGCGCGGTGATCCGCCCGCCGTTTCACTGCGACTACGGCTACAATATCCGGCTTGGCCGGGGCGTGTTCCTGAACTTCAACTGCATCGTCCTCGATGTCTGCGAGGTCGCCATCGGCGATCAGACCCAGATCGGGCCGGGGGTGCAGATCCTCACCGCGGACCATCCACGCGACCCGGCCGAACGCGCCGCCGGGATCGAATTCGGGCGACCCATCGTCATCGGCCGCAACGTCTGGATCGGCGGCGGAGCGCTGATCCTTCCGGGCGTGACGATCGGCGACGACGCCGTCATCGGGGCAGGAGCCGTGGTCACCCGCGACGTGCCGGCCGGGGCGACGGCCATGGGCAATCCGGCGCGGGTGAAGGTCTGACGGCTAGACGTCGTCGGCGCGACGCTGCTCTCCGTCCGCCGAACCCTGAACGCCGATCGACTGGTCCAGCGCATCGTCATCGTCGGCGTTGAGAGAGGCGCCGTCCTCAAAGGTCGGATCCTCGTCGGCGGTGCGGACACCGCCCGGGTCGCGCTGGGCGTTCAGCTCGCGTTCGCCGAAGCCCAGCCCCTGCTCGCGGGCGCGGTCCGCCTGGACCGTGTCGGTCTCGAAGTTGGGGCTTTCCTTGGGGCGGGCGGGTTCGTCGGCCATGACAGTCTCCTTTGCGGAGAGAACCCCCGCCCGCACCGCAGAGTTCCGGGCCGGTGAACCAACGCCCGCCCGGCGCGTAAAGACAGTCACCGCCCCGCTTGCAGGAGCCCGCATGTCCGCGATCGAACGCGCCACCCCCGCCCAGATCACCCGCCGGCTGATCGTGCTGGCCTGCGCGGTGTTCGCCGTGGCCGTCGCCCAGGCGCAGATGCTGATGGGCTGGGGCCAGACGCCGGCGGAGTTCTCGGCCGACAGCGACGCGACGCTAAAGGTGGCCGGCTACGCCTTCTCGATCTGGGGGCTGATCTATGTGGCGATCCTCGCCTATGCCGTTCGGCAGGCGTTGCGACAGACGGGTGAGAGCCTGCTGATCCATCGCTTCGGCTGGCCCTCGGCCGCGGCCTTTCTCGGGATCGGCTGGTGGGTCGTGGCCGCCGCCTTCGACTGGGAGGCGGCGACCGTCGTATTGATCTTCGCTTCGCTGGTCGTGCTGCTGCTGCCGCTGCTCCACAACGCCGGCGCCATCCGGGCGCTGGGCCGCACGGAGCGGGACCGTTGGCTGGTGGTCTGGCCGCTGGGCCTGCTGGCGGGATGGCTGACCGTGGCCGCGCCGCTGAACCTGCTGACCGTTGCGACGGGCAACGGGGCCCTGCCGACCGTGTTGAGCCCAACCGCCTGGGCGATTCTCGCTATCGTGGTCGTGGCGCTGGTCGCTGTGGGGGTGACGGCGAGCATCCGCATGCTGGCCTACGCCCTCCCCATCGCCTGGGGTCTGCTGGGCGCATTCGTGGCCGAGCAGGAGCGGAACGGGCCACTGGCCTATGTCGCCCTGGCCACCGCCGTGGCGGTGCTGGTCGGGGCCGTCATCCTGACGTTCCGGCTGCGCCCGGGCGTCGAACGGGCGACCGCCGACTAGTCCGCTTCGGGAGTCTCGCGCGGGTCGCGGTCGGGTTCGCCGACATCGAAGGCGCCGTTCTCATCGAAGCCGACGCTGCCGACGCCGACTGCCGAGCCGGTCAGGCGCTGACGCCGGCTGGTCATGGCCAGTTCGGGAGCGGCCGCGTCCATGGCCCGGGTGACCTCGGGGTCGTTGGAGCGGTCCATCTGCTGGTGGTCGGGCGGTGTCGGCGTGGTTTCTTTGCCGGTCCGGGCCATCAGGCGCCCTCCTCGTGGAGCTCATGATCGTCGTTGGCCGCCTGTTTCGAGGCGCGTTCGGCGGCCGCGCTGGCCCCCGCGTCGTCGGCGGCGATCTCGGGCGCGTTCGGGTCCTCGGGCGTGGCGGCGGGGTCGACAGGCTGGTCGGTCATGATGGCCTCCGTTGGCTTCACCCGGACTCAATGGCGGTCCGGCGACGATGTTCCGCCACGGACGGCTGACAGGCGCCCCTTCTGCGGCTAGAAGGCGCGGCCATGAGCGCTCCGCAGAAGACCATGGCCGAACTGGCCGCCGAATACGGCCTGGCCCCCAACGAATATCAGGTCGTCCTCGACCGGCTGGGGCGCGAACCCAACAACGTCGAACTGGGCGTGTTCTCGGTGATGTGGTCCGAGCACTGCTCGTACAAGTCGTCGAAGATCCACCTCGGCAAATTCCCGACCAAGGGACCGCGGGTGATCTGCGGGCCGGGCGAGAACGCCGGGGTCATCGACATCGACGACGGCGACGCCTGCATCTTCAAGATGGAGAGCCACAACCACCCGTCCTACATCGAGCCCTATCAGGGCGCGGCGACCGGCGTGGGCGGCATCATGCGCGACGTCTTCACCATGGGGGCGCGGCCGGTGGCCCTGCTGAACGCCCTGCGCTTCGGCGATCCCTCGCATGAGAAGACCAAACGGCTGGTCAAGGGCGTGGTCTCGGGCATCGGCGGCTACGGCAACTGCGTCGGGGTGCCGACCGTGGGCGGCGAGACCAATTTCCACGCCGGCTACAACGGCAACATCCTGGTCAACGCCATGTGCGTGGGCGTGGCGCGGGCGGACAGCCTGTTCTACTCGGCCGCCCCGGCGCCGGGCCTGTCGGTGGTCTATTTCGGCTCGAAGACGGGACGCGACGGCATCCACGGCGCGACCATGGCCTCGGCCGAGTTCGACGAGGATTCGGACGAGAAGCGTCCGACCGTGCAGGTCGGCGATCCCTTCGCCGAGAAGCTGCTGATCGAGGCGACGCTGGAGCTGATGGCCTCGGGCGCGGTGGCGGCGATCCAGGACATGGGCGCGGCGGGCCTGACCTCGTCCTCGGTCGAGATGGCCGGCAAGGGCGGCGTCGGCATCGAGCTGAATATGGACGCCGTGCCCCAGCGCGAAGAGGGCATGACGGCCTATGAGATGATGCTGTCGGAGAGCCAGGAGCGGATGCTGGCGGTGCTGAAGCCGGGCCGCGAACAGGACGGCTACCGCATCTTCGAGAAGTGGGGGCTGGACGCCGCCGTCATCGGCGTGACCACCGACACCGGTCGACTGGTGCTGAAGCATCACGGCGAGACGGTGTGCGACGTGCCGCTGGCCCCGCTGTTCGACGACGCGCCGCTGTACGACCGGCCCTGGGTCCAGCCCGAGCTGCAGCCGCGCCTCGACCCGAAGGAAGTCCCGGCGCCGGACAGCTGGGTCGATGCGGTGATCAAGGTTCTGACCTGCCCCGACATGGCCTCCAAGCGCTGGCTCTGGGAGCAGTACGACCGCCACGTCATGGCCGACACCCTGCAGGACTCCTCGACCGGGGCCGACGCCGGCGTGGTCCGGGTGCACGGGACGGACAAGGGTCTGGCCATGACCTCGGACTGCACGCCGCGCTATGTGCAGGCCGACCCCTACGAAGGCGGCAAGCAGGCGGTGGCCGAGGCGTGGCGCAACCTGACAGCGGTCGGTTCGCGACCGATCGCCATCACCGACAACCTGAATTTCGGCAATCCGCAGCGGCCCGAGATCATGGGCCAGATCGTCCGCGCGATCGACGGCATGGCGGAAGCCTGCCAGGTGCTGGACTTCCCGGTCGTGAGCGGCAACGTCAGCCTCTACAACGAGACCAATGGCGCGGCCATTCCGCCGACCCCGACGGTGGGCGCAGTCGGCCTGCTGACCAACTATGACGTGGTCACCGGCTTCGGCGGCATGAACGAGGGCGACGTGCTGGTGCTGATCGGCGAGACGGTCGGCGAGCTGGGCTCGTCGATCTATCTGCGCGAGGTGCTGGGCCGCGAGGACGGTGCTCCGCCGTCGGTGGACCTGATGCTGGAGCGCAAGACGGGCGACTTCGTCCGCGCCCAGATCGAGGCGGGCGCCCTGACCGTGGTGCACGACCTGTCGGATGGCGGCCTGATCGGCGCGGCGGCGGACCTCGCGCTGGCCTCGGACGTCGGCGTCGAGCTGGACGCGAGCTCGGCGACCCACGCCCACATCCTGCTCTTCGGCGAGGATCAGGCGCGGTATCTGGTCGCCGTGCCGGACGCGACGGAGATCATCGCGGCGGCGCAGGCGGCGGGCGTGCACGCCAGCGTCGTGGGCCGCGCCAAGGGACGCGACTTCGCCTCGGGCGGGCCGGACGGCGATCTGTTCCGCCTGCCGCTCGAACACCTGCGCGAGATGCACGAGCGCTGGCTGCCGGAGTGGATCGAAGGCGTCCACGGATGAAGCGGTTCGCGCTCGCCGCCGCGCTTGTCGCCGTCGCGGCCTGCTCGGAGGGCGGCGACCCGGTGCAGATGGCGCTCAGGGACGCGTCGGCGGCCCGTCAGGCGGCGGCGGTCAAGGAGGGCTCGACCCGTGCTCCGGCCGCGCCCGTCGCCGGGCGGGACACCACGGGCGACGCGGCCTATGTCGCCGGCATGATCGAGCACCACCGCGCAGCCGTGAAGATGGCGGTCGACGCCCTGGCCCGATCGGACGATCCGGAAATCCGCCGGCTGGCCCAGGCGGAGATCGACAAGCGCACGCGCGAGATCACCGAGCTCCAGTCGTGGAAGCCGGCGGCGTAGGTTGAACCCACAGCCGGCCTTCGGCGAGGTCGAAGGTCATGATCCAGTCCTTCATCACCGGAAGCCCGATATTGCCGTCGATGATCATGTCGCGGACGCGCGCCTCGACATGGGCGGCGACCTCGCGCCCATCGGCGCCGGTCAGCTTCAGATGGAGGGGCTGCCGCTCGACGTCAGCGGCGAGCCCCAGGGGTCCGGCCGAGGTCCTGGCGACCTGAAGCGCGCCGTCGCTGCCTGAATCCAGTTGCATCCACAGGTCGCCTTGCGCCGTCGGCACGCGCGCCATGACCGTCAGGCTGATGCCGCCCGCTTGGCGGTGAAACCGGACCGGGAGTTCGACCGCCGTCGCGATCCGCGCCGCGAGCGAGCCCGGCGTCTCGAAGGTCAGCCGTCCGGCTCCCAGCTCCAGGGTGAAGGGTCGGTCCGCGAGGACATCAAGAGCGATCAGCCCCTCGATCCGCGGAGCCTCGGGCGGAAGCAGCGAGGTGAGGTCGAACACGCCCGCGCTGGGAACGGTCAACGCCTCCCCCCCGGCAGTGATCGCCAGATCGTCGCAGCGCGGCATGGTCAGACGCTCGCCGGACAGGCGAAAGCCGGTGATCTGGGCGAACGGCGTACAGCCCGCCTTCTCCGCCAAGGCCGGGCTGATGACGCTGACGCCGCCGCCCGTGTCGAACAGGAATTGTCCGGTCTCGCCAGCGACGGTCACCTCGACCGTCCGGATGCCGAAGTAGTCGCCGAGGAGGACCGTGCGCGGCGCGGTCTGCGCTGTCGCGGCGGTGGAAAGCGCCAGGGCGGCGGCGAGGACGGTGCTGAAACGAATGACCATGGGAAGCTCCTCCTGTGGCGCCGAACCTAGCAGTCCTCGCGGCCCCGGCTCGTTAATTGGCGGTAACGGGTAGCGCGTCGCCGGCCGGTCAGCTCGACCCGCGAGATCGCGGAGATGCAGGCGTGGGAGCCGGCGTCGAGCAGGTGAGACGTCGGCCGGACTGACCCCGCGGAACCGGCGCTAACGCGTAAGGGCGTTGGACTGATCGAGCGTCTCTACGGGAGACCTCTGCGCCTCACCGGAACGATCATGAGCACCGCGGCGAGCACCACCCCGATGCAACCGCACAACGCACCCACTGCGACCAGAAGGGCGGATTGACCGACCGTCCCAGGATCTATGTATGTGCGATTTAAATCCAGCGACACATTCATCAGAATCTTCGCGGCGCCATAGACGCCCAGTAACGGCCCGAAAGCCGCCAGCATCCGCGCCAAGGTCAATGAGATATTCCTGAAGCGACCCCGCATAATGAGGTCAGCCAAAACAACCACCGAGATCGTTAAGGTCAGCCAGAATATGCCCTGAAGCACGAGGTTTGCTGTCGGTTCAAGCCCCTCGGCAAGCATATAGCTGGGCAACCGGCCATGCGGCTCCTCGACAACTTGCACCGGCACCATGGAGCCCTCCCCCGACTAGCCATGCGAAAAGATGTTCAGAGCACCTTGTCTGGGTCAATGGGGCAGCCGGGGCCTTGGGCCCCTAAACCGAGGGCACGGTCTGCCTCAATCGCCCCCCCACCCGGATCGGCTCGACCCGCGTGGCCAGTCCGGTCTTGTCGTCGGTCTCGACATAGACGCCGCAAATCGTCGCCGGGCCGTGGGCCGGCGTGTAGCGGCCGCCGGACAGGCGGGTGGTGAAGCGCCGCAGGGGTTCTTCCTTCTCGTTGCCGATGACGCTGTCGTAGTCGGCGCAGGCGCCGGCGTCGGTCTGGTAGGCGGTGCCGCCGGTCAGGATCTGGCAGTCGGCGGTCGGGACATGGGTGTGGGTGCCGACCACGAGGCTGGCCCGGCCGTCGCAGAAATGGCCCATGGCCATCTTCTCGGAGGTGGCCTCGCAGTGCATGTCGACGATGATCGCGTCGGCGACCGCGCCCAGCGGACAGGCGGCCAGTTCCTTCTCGACCGCGCCGAACGGGTCGTCGACCGCGTCCATGTGGATGCGGCCCAGCGCGTTCATGACCAGAACGGTCTTGCCGGAATGGGTCTCGAACAGATTGGCGCCTGCGCCGGGAGCGTCCATCAGGCGCGGGTAGTTGAGCGGCCGGATCAGGCGCGGCTCGCGCACGATATAGGTCAGGGCCTCGCGCTGGTCCCAGCTGTGGTTGCCCAGCGTCAGGCAGTCGGCCCCGGCCATGAACAGTTCGCGGGCGGTGTTCTCGGTGATGCCGAAGCCGCCGGCGGCGTTCTCGGCGTTGACCACCACGAAGTCGAGCTTCAGGTCGCGCTTGAGCGCCGGCAGGTGGTCGCTGAGACCGTCGCGGCCGGACTTGCCCACCACGTCGCCGAAGAACGCCAGTCTCATACGATCTGCCTCATGGGACGGCTCTATAGCCCCTCTCGGTCAGAACGCCATGCAGGCGGATATCGTGTGCTTCGAGCGCCAGATTTTCGAGTTCCTGTCCCGCGTAGGCGAAACCGATCCGGCGCGCGTCCGGCAGGGCCGCGAAGGTCCGGTCGTAGTAGCCGCCCCCCTGCCCCAGCCGACCGCCCGCCGCGTCGAAGGCCAGTAGCGGCGTGATGATCAGGTCGGGCGTGACCGTGGCGGCCAGCGGGAAGGGCGCCGGCACCCCCGCCTCGTCGAGCTCGAGCGGCTCGCCCGGGGACCAGTGGCGGAAGATCATCGGAGCGTCGCGCTCGATCACCACCGGCAGGCACAACCGACGGCGGAAGCGGCCCAGCGTCATGGAAAGCGCGTCGGCGTCGATCTCGGAGCCGATGGCGCGGTAGACGGCGACGATCTCGCCCGGCGGCAGATCGCCCGCGTGCTCCGCCGCCCTGAGCGACGCCTCCGGGTCCAGGCCGGCCAGACGCTTGCGGGTCGCCCGCATGGCTGCCCGAAGTTCGTGCTTGTCGATCATGGAAAAGCCGCCGGAGACCGCGTCGGGCACGCGCACGACCGGTAGCGCTCCACCAGCCCCCGCTCAAGCGGCGAGCGACCGCGTCGAGAGCGATAGCGCACTGAAGGGAGAAAGGTGGCGGCGCCGCAAGAACCGTGAAGGGCGTTTAAATCCTCTCGACCTGGGTAGCCAGGTGGGCTCCGTGTGCCCGGGCCCTCGAGCCCAAACAGGGACAGATCCCTTCGAGTGAATTAAGGTCGCGAGGAAATGTTGCCTTCGACGAGGGCCGCAGCAAGACCCGCCGTCGAGCAAGATAGTCGCTCCGCCGGGGCGGAACAATGGCGGGGCTTCAAAGTCCCTGGGCGATCTTCTCGAGGCGGGCGGCGACGGCGTTGAGGGCTTCAGCGACCCCGTCGGTCGTGGGCGCAGCGTCGGCGGCCGGCGCCCCGCCGTTCAGCCGGGCCTCGTGCAGTTCGTCAGCCAGCATCAGACCGGCCATCAGGAACAGGCGGATGTCGCCGACGTGGCCGACTTCGCCGGCGACCTGGCGGACATGGCCGTCGAACTGTTTGGCGAGGATGCGGACGCGCTCCTCCTGCCCGTCGGCACAGCCGACGGCGTAGGGGCGGCCGTTGATCTCGACCGTCACGGTCGCCATCAGCGCGCCTCCTGTTCGGCGAGACTGTCGCGGATGGCGTCAGCGGCGCGGGCCAGCACCTCGGCGGCGTCGCGGCCGGCGGATTCGAGGTCGTGGATGCGGGCGCGGTCGGTTTCGCTGGACGGCTGGGGCGCGAACAGGTCGTCGTCCGGGGCCCGGCCGGCGGCGCCGGCGCGGCTTTTCAGGTCGAGCAGGCGGCGTTCGAGCAGCGCCAGAGCGCGATCAACCCGGTCCTTGGCGGCCGATGCAGCGTCCATACAGGTCACATCCTCCAGAATCCGTATAGAACCCGCTGGCGCGTCGGGGTAAAGCGGCGCGCCTCCCTTTTTCCGCCTTCCGACGAAAGGTCCGCCCGTGACCGACGCTAAAACCGTATCCGAAAAAGCCACGCCGAAGCAGATGGCGGACGCCATTCGCGTCCTGGCCATGGACGGCGTCGAGAAGGCGAAGAGCGGCCACCCCGGCATGCCGATGGGCATGGCCGACGTGGCGACGGTGCTGTTCTCGAAATTCCTGAAGTTTGACGCCAGCCGCCCCGATTGGGCCGACCGCGATCGCTTCATCCTGTCGGCGGGCCACGGCTCGATGCTGATCTACGCCCTGCTGCACCTGACCGGCTACAAGGCGGCGACCAAGGAGGAGCTGTCCAACTTCCGCCAGTGGGGCTCGAAGACCGCCGGCCACCCCGAGTTCGGCCACATGCCCGGCGTCGAGACCACCACCGGCCCGCTGGGACAGGGACTGGCCAACTCGGTCGGTTTCGCCATAGCCGAGCGGCATCTGGCGGCGAAATACGGATCCGACCTGGTCGACCACCGCACCTGGGTGATCGCCGGCGACGGCTGTCTGATGGAAGGCGTGTCGCAGGAGGCGATCACGCTGGCGGGACGCTACAAACTGAACAAGCTGACGGTGCTGTGGGACGACAATTCGATCACCATCGACGGGGCGGTCTCGCTGTCGGACGCGACCGACCAGAAGGCGCGCTTCAAGGCGGCCGGGTGGGTCGTCAGGGCGATCGACGGCCATGACATGGGACAGATCAAGGCGGCGCTGAAGTGGGCGACGCGGCAGGACAAGCCGACGCTGATCGCATGCAAGACCAAGATCGGCCGCGGCGCGGCGACCATGGAAGGCAGCCACAAGACGCACGGGGCGGCGCTGGGCGCGGCCGAGATCGCCGCAACGCGTCTGGGCCTGTCGTGGACGCATGAGCCGTTCGAACTGCCCGAGGCGGTCGACAAGGCGTGGAAGAAGGTCGGCAAGCGCGGCGTCCGCGACCGCAAGGCGTGGGAGGCCCGGCTGGCGGCTTCGTCGCAGGCCGCCGACTTCACCCGCGCCATGAGCGGCGACCTGCCGGAGGGCGCGTTCGCCAAGCTGGACGCGAAGATCGCCGAACTGGTCGAAACCAGGCCCGCACAAGCTACGCGCCAGTCCTCGGGCGCCGCGCTGGACGAGCTGTTCGCCGCCGTGCCGGAACTGATCGGCGGCTCCGCCGACCTGACCGGATCGAACAACACCTTCGTCAAGGGCACGCCGATTTTCGACGCGCCGACGTATGAGGGCCGCTACGTCAACTGGGGCATCCGCGAATTCGGCATGGCCGCGGCGATGAACGGCATGGCTCTCCATGGCGGCGTCATCCCTTACGGCGGCACCTTCATGGTGTTCTCGGACTACAGCCGTCCGGCCATCCGCCTCGGCGCCCTGATGGGCGTGCGGGCCATCCATGTGCTGACCCACGACAGCATCGGCCTGGGCGAGGACGGGCCGACGCACCAGCCGGTCGAGCATCTGGCGGCGCTGCGGGCGATTCCCAACCTGCTGGTGTTCCGCCCGGCCGACACGGTCGAGGCGATGGAGTGCTGGCGTCTGGCGCTGGAGCACAAGACCGCGCCGTCGGCGCTGGCCCTGTCGCGGCAGAAGACGGCGGCGGTGCGCACCGCGGCTGCGTCGGAGAACCTGTCGGCGCGCGGCGCCTATGAGCTGAAGGCCGCGAGCGGCAAGGCAAAGGCGACCCTGTTCGCCACGGGCACCGAGGTGCCGCTGGCTCTGAAGGCGGCGGAGACGCTCGAGGCGGAAGGCACGCCCACGCGCGTGGTGTCGGTCCCCTGTTTCGAGCTGTTCTTCCAGCAGGACGCCGCCTACCAGGCGTCGGTGCTGGGTCGCGGCACGGTGCGGGTCGCGGTCGAGGCGGCTATCCAGCAGGGCTGGGAGCGGTTCATCGGCGAGGACGGCGGCTTCGTCGGCATGACCGGCTTCGGAGCCAGCGCCCCGGCCGAGGTGCTGTACGAGAAGTTCGGGATCACGGCGGAGGCGGTGGTCGCGGCGGTCAAGGCGCGGCTCTAGCCCGATGGCGCATCTCGGCGCCGTCAGCCTGCTGGTCCGCGACTATGACGAGGCGATCGGCTTCTTTGTGGGGACGCTCGGCTTCGCCCTCAGCGAGGACGCGGACATGGGCGGCGGCAGGCGCTGGGTGCGCGTGACGCCGAAGGGCGGGCAGACATCGCTGCTTCTGGCGAAGGCCACGACAGACGAGCAGCGGGCGGCGATTGGAAACCAGGCCGGCGGCCGCGTGTGGCTTTTCCTCGAGACCGACGACCTGACCCGCGACCACGCTACGTGGGCGGGGGCCGGGGTGCGCTTCCGCGAGACGCCGCGGCATGAGACCTATGGCAAGGTGGTGGTGTTCGAGGACCTGTACGGCAACGCCTGGGACCTGATCGAGCCCGCCCGAACCGGAGACTGACCCGATGCGCATTGGCACGCCCCTGTCACCCGGCGCCACCCGCGTCATGCTGCTGGGCGCCGGCGAACTGGGCAAGGAAGTCGCCATCGAACTCCAGCGCCTGGGCGTGGAGGTGATCGCTGTCGACCGCTATCCCAACGCCCCGGCGATGCAGGTGGCGCACCGCAGCCACGTCATTCCGATGACCGATCCGCAGGTGCTGGTGGGGGTGATCGCCGCCGAAGCGCCGCACATCATCGTGCCCGAGATCGAGGCCATCGCCACCGAGGTGCTGGTCGAGATCGAGGCGGCCGGCCACGCCGTGATCATCCCCACAGCGCGGGCGGTCAACCTGACCATGAACCGCGAGGGAATCCGGCGGCTGGCGGCGGAGGAACTGGGCCTGCCGACCTCGCCCTACGCCTTCGTGAGCAGCGCGGCGGAGCTGGCGGAGGCGGCGGAGCGGATCGGTCTGCCGGTGTTCGTCAAGCCGGTGATGTCGTCCTCGGGCAAGGGTCAGTCGATGATCGAGACGATGGAGGACGTTCCGGACGCCTGGGCCTACGCCCAGTCGGGCGGCCGGGTCGAGACGGCGACGGTGATCGTCGAGGGACGGATCGACTTCGATTTCGAGATCACCCTGCTGACTGTGCGGTCCATGAGGGACGGGTCGGTGCGGACCGACTTCTGCGCCCCGATCGGGCATCGGCAGGTCAGGGGCGACTATGTCGAGAGCTGGCAGCCGCAGGCGATGACGCCGGCGGCGCTGGCGGCGGCGCAGGACATCGCCGGCAAGGTCACCGATGCCTTGGGCGGGCTGGGCGTGTTCGGGGTCGAGCTGTTCGTGAAGGGCGACGAGGTCTGGTTCTCGGAGGTGTCGCCGCGGCCGCACGACACCGGGCTGGTGACACTGGCCACCCAGACACAAACCGAGTTCGCCCTGCACGCGCGCGCCATCCTCGGCCTGCCGGTCGACGTCAGCCAGCGCGACATCGGCGCCAGCGCGGTGATCTACGGCGGCGTCGAGGCGACCGGCATCGCCTTCGAGGGCGTGGCGGAGGCGCTGACGGTCCCGACGGCGGACCTGCGCCTGTTCGGGAAGCCGGAGAGCTATGAACGCCGCCGGATGGGCGTGGCGACCGCGCGGGGCGAGACGGTCGAGCAGGCCCGGGAACGGGCGTGCGAGGCGGCCTCCAGGGTCCGGCCGATCGCGGACTAGAGCGGCGCGGCAGCCGTGGTCGCGGCCTGAGAGGGCGCGGGCGGCGCGAGCGCGGCGATGGCGAGCTCCAATACGGGATCGGGTCCACCGGCCCCATCTTGGGCCGACGCCTTCAGATCGGGCGTGACCCCGCGCTTTTCCAGCCGCACGCCGCCGGCGGTGACGAAGTCGGAGCGGCTCAGGCTGAGGCGGCCGCCGTCGGGGAGGCGGGTATCCTGCGAGATCAGCACGGCCCCGGCCGTCGGTTCGCCGACCACCACAGCGCGGCCGGCTTCCTGGAGTGCGGCGGGAGTGAGTTCGGCGGCGCTGCGGCTGTTGGAATCCACCAGCACGGCGACCTCGTTGGCGGCCGGAGCCTCCAGATCGCCGCAGCCGCCCGCGGTCTTCAGCACGATGGCGCGGCCCGAGCGGGTGGTCCGGGTGGCCCAGGCCAGGTCGCGCGGCAGGAAACAGCTCAGCACGGCGTCGGCCTCGAGCAGCCGCCCGCCCGGATTGCCGCGCAGGTCGAGGACGACATCGGTCTCGGGCGGCAGGGCCGCCAGCTGCCGGCCCATCCAGTCGCCGAGACCGGGATCGAAGGCGTTGACGCGAAGCACCGCCACGCCCGGGCGGGACAGGTCGGCCATGAAGGACGGGCGGGGCTGCATGATCCGGGGCGTGAGGGTCAGGGAGCGGCGCGTCCCCTCCGGGTCCGAGAAGGCCAGGGTCACCGCCTGCCCCTCGACGACATCCAGTTCCGGAGACCAGGCATCCGCGCCGGTGGCGTCCAGCCGCCATCCCGGGGTCACGCCCCCCGCCTCGGCCGGGGAGCCTTCCCGGACCGCCTCAACGACATAGTGGCCCGGCCGATCGGGGTCGGGCCGCAGGGTGACGCCGATGGCGGCGCGGGGTTCATGGATGGTGTCGAGGCGGCGGGCCACGGCCGGAGCCGAGGCGCCCGCGTGGTCGTCGTCCAGCAGGGCGAGCATCTCGCCGAGCACGCGGTAAAGCGTCCGGTCATCGGGCGCGGCGAGAGCGCGGGGGCGGAAGCTGCGCCGGGCGCCGTTCCAGTCGACGCCGTGGAGGGCGGGATCATAATACTGGCCGCGGACCTCGCTCCAGACGCGGTCGAAGACGCGCTGGTTCATCCGCGCCCGCTCGCGGCTCGGGCGGGGCGGGGCGTCGACGGAGACGGCCGTCGCGTCCGGCCCGACGGCGGGATCGCGCGCGAGCGCCGGCGCCGCGACGAGCGCAAGGCTCATCGCGGCTGATCCGGCCAGTCGGAGAAGGAGGCGGCGGAGGTTCATCGGGGCCACGATAGGGCGGCCGACCTCCGTTCTTCAAATCACGAAGACGCAGGCCTCGATCAATCTTCGGCGCGGGTTTCGATGCGATGGGTGAAGACCTGGACATCGCCGTCCCCGCCCCGCTCCCCTTCCTCGATGAAGCCGGAGTGGTCGGCGTCCATGCGGGTGAAGGCCTCGCGCAGTGGGCCAGTGAACTCGGCCTCGCTGATCCTGCCGTCACCGTCCTTGTCCATGTCGGCGTGGCCCTCGCCGCCCAGATGGCGGATCTCGATGCGGGAGTCGCCGTCGGCGTGGCCCGCGTGGCCCGGCCCATGGACCCTGTGCGGCATGCCGTGGCCGCCGGCTCCGCGAAGGATGATCTCGCGCTCCTCGCCGCCCGGATGGGCAGGGCGCATCTCGAAGTGGGGGGCGCCGGACTCGCCGGCCGGTCCGCTGCGGAAGAACATGACGTCGCCGCCGTCGCCGTGACCGGCGGACCGCTCGTCCGTCGACAAGCGGCCGTCTCCGTCCTTGTCCATGCGGGCGAAATGCTCGTTCATCGGAGCGGTGAACTCTTCGCGCGAGACCTGGCCGTCGCCGTCCTTGTCCAGCGAGCCGGGTGCGGGCGACTCCAGAACCATGACCCGGGCATGGGCCTCGGGCGGCGCGGGCGGGGCCGGCGGCTCCTGCATGAGGACGGCGGAAAGGGCGATCAGGGTCAGCATCGGCGGTCGGCTCCCGTTGAAGGTTTCCCTGTTCGACCACGGCGGACTTGCGCTCGTGTTTCAGCGCCGTCCGGAATTGTTTCAACCCTGAAATGACGGAGCGACCGTGGTTCGTCACAATGGCCCCATGCAAGCCGACGTCGCTCCGCGCATCCTTGTCGTCGACGACGACCCCGGCATTCGCGAGGTGCTGACCGAGTACCTGGCCCAGCATGGCTATGCGGCCTCGGGCGCGGCGACGGCGACCGAGATGGATCGCGCCATCGCCGCCCAAAGGCCGGACCTGATCGTGCTGGACCTGATGATGCCGGGCGAGGACGGGCTGTCGGTCTGCCGGCGCCTGTCCGGCAAGGGACCGCCCATCGTCATGTTGTCGGCCATGGGCGAGGACACCGACCGGATCATCGGCCTGGAGCTCGGCGCCGACGACTATCTGGCCAAGCCGTGCAACCCGCGCGAACTGCTGGCCCGGGTGCGGGCCGTGCTGCGCCGGCCGCGCGAGACGGACGAGGCCGAGGGGCCGTGCCTGGCCTTCGCCGGCTGGCGGCTGGACCTGATGCGGCGCGAACTGACCCGGCCGGATGGGCGGACGGTGGCGCTGTCGGCGGGCGAGTTCGCCCTGCTGCGCGCCTTCGCCGAGCGACCCGGGCGAATCCTGACCCGCGACCAGCTGCTGGAGCGGGCCCGGGGCGCGGATGCGGACGTCTTCGATCGCGCCATGGACGTGCAGATCAGCCGTCTGCGCAAGAAGCTGGACGACGGTTCAGGGCTGGAGATGATCCAGACCCTGCGGGGCGAGGGCTATATGTTCGACGTGCGGGTCGAGCGCCTGAACGGCGGCGCCGGCCGGGGCGGCTCGTGAAGCGGCCCTCGTCCCTGCCCGTCCTGGTCCAGGTGGCGGCGCTGGCGGCGCTGGCCGTGGTCATGTCGCAGGCCGTCGCCTTCGCGGTGGTGGTGCTGGCCCCCGAGCCCCGGCCGACGGGCTTCAGCATAGAAGCAGCCGCGAACGCCCTGAAGGGCGAACCGGCGGAGACGTCCGACGGGCGCGCGTTGAGGCGGCGGATCACTGACCAGCCCGTCTCTCCGGCCCGGATCGACCGGATCGATCCGATGGCGCTGGCCATCTCCGCGGGGCTGGCCCAGCGGCTGCGGGTCGAACCGGACATGGTCCGGGTGACGGTCGATCGCGGTCGGGCGCGCCGACCGGGCCCGGGGCGGGGCCTGGACACGGGGCGGCCGAACTTTTTCTTTGTCGGATCCGACGGCAAGGGCCGACCCGCCAGTGCGCCCGGGGGGGCTCCCCAGCCCAAGGCCGTGGAGCTGACCCGGGAACACGCCGAGATCGCCGCCCAGCTGCGCATGCGGCACCTGGTCCCTCGCGGGGACGCCGGAGCCATCGTCATCAACTCCGACACGCGCGAGTTCATCGTCCGCGCCGACCGCCTGACCTTCGCGCCGTTCTCGGCGTCGGTGCGCCAACCGGACGGCCGCTGGGCCACGGTCGTGCCGCCGCGGGGCCTTTTGTCGCCGTGGCAGCAGAGGCTGCTGCTCGCGCTCGGCATCTCGATGCTGCTGCTGGCGCCGCTGGTCTGGTGGATGGCGCGGCGGCTGACCCGCCCGATCCGGGTCTTCGCCGAGGCCGCCGAGCGGCTGGGGGCCGACCCGGACGCCGAGCCGCTGGCGCCTTCCGGTCCCAGCGAGGTGCGCACCGCCATCCACGCCTTCAACGACATGCAGGGCTCGCTGCGCAATCACATGCGCCAGCGGACCCAGACCATCGCAGCGATCGCGCACGACCTGCGCACGCCGCTGACCCGCCTGCGCTTCCGGGCCGAGCAGGCGCCAAGGGCGGTGCGTGACCGGATGGCTTCTGACATCGAGGAGATGGATGCGCTGATCGCCCAGGCCATGGCGTTCGTGCGCGGCGAAGCCACGCCGGAGCGGCGCGAACCGCTGGACCTCGGCGCCCTGGCGGCGGATTGCGCCGCGGGCTTTACGGAAACCGGCGCGGAGGTGAGCTTCGACGGCGGCGCCCTGCCGATCGAAGGCGACGCGGCGGCGCTGCGGCGGGCCCTGGCCAATCTCATTTCCAACGCCGTCAAATACGGCGGCGCGGCGCGGGTGAAGGCCTTCGCCAGCGACGACCGCGCCGTGGTCGAGATCGGGGATGACGGCCCCGGCCTGGAGGAGGGCGAACTGGAGGCGGTGTTCGAACCCTTCCATCGCGGCGAGCGATCGCGCAGCCGCGAGACCGGGGGGGCGGGCCTGGGCCTGACCGTCGCCCGGCAGGCGGCGCGGGCGCACGGCGGCGACGTGGTCCTGATCCGGCGGCCCCGCGGGCTGACGGCGCGCCTCGACCTGCCGTTGGCGCCGGCGACCCTCGATTGAGTCAGACGCCGTTCCTCCGCTGAAGCGTTACAGTTCATCACGCCTTGTTACAGCCGCGGGGTTGAAACCCCGCGCCGCCGGTTCCATTGAAGCGCCAACGACAAATCCAAGCCTCAGGAGCCCGCCCCATGACCGTCCGCGTCGCCATCAATGGTTTCGGCCGTATCGGCCGTCTCGTCCTGCGCTCGATCGTCGAGCATGGCCGCAAGGACATCGAGGTGGTGGCGATCAACGACCTGGGCCCGGTGGCCACCAACGCCCACCTGCTGCGCTATGACTCCGTGCACGGCCGGTTCCCGGGTACGGTCGAGAGCGGCGACGACTGGATCGACGTCGGGACCGGCAGGATCAGGGTCACGGCCGAGCGCGATCCGGCCAAGCTGCCGCACAAGGACCTGAAGGTCGACATCGCGCTGGAATGCACCGGCATCTTCACCTCGCGCGACAAGGCCGCCGCCCACCTGACCGCCGGCGCCAAGCGTGTGCTGGTTTCGGCCCCGGCCGACGGCGTCGAGAAGACCATCGTCTTCGGCGTCAACCACGACACCCTGACCGCCGACGACATCGTCGTCTCGAACGCCTCTTGCACCACCAACTGCCTGGCCCCGGTGGCCAAGGTGCTGCACGAGCTCTTCGGCATCGAGCGCGGCTACATGACCACCATCCACAGCTACACCGGCGACCAGCCGACGCTGGATACGATGCACAAGGACCTGTACCGCGCCCGCGCCGCGGCGCTCAGCATGATCCCGACCTCGACCGGCGCGGCCAAGGCCGTCGGCCTGGTGCTGCCCGAGCTGAAAGGCAAGCTGGACGGGTCGTCGATCCGGGTGCCGACGCCGAACGTCTCGGTGGTCGACCTGAAGGTCGTGCCCGGACGCGATACGTCGGTGGAGGAGGTCAACAACGCCCTGATCGCCGCCGCCAGCAAAGGTCCGATGAAGGGCGTGCTGGTCACCACCACCGATCCTGTCGTGTCGAGCGACATGAATCACATCGCCGCCAGTTCGACCGTCGCCCTGCCCCAGACGCAGGTCATCGAGGGCAAGCTGGTTCGCGTGCTGAGCTGGTATGACAACGAATGGGGCTTCGCGACGCGCCTGAGCGACACGGCGCTGGCGATGGCGAAATTCATTTGATGGTATCGGCGCCGACTTCATTGCTCGGCGCCGCCGCCCCCGATGGTTCTCGCGGGTCGCCAGCATTCACTAGTTGAGATTCGCCTCATGACCTTCCGCACCCTCGACGACGCTCCCGCCCTCGCCGGCAAGACCGCGCTGGTCCGCGTGGACTTCAACGTGCCGATGGAGGGCGGCCGGGTGACGGAGGACACCCGGCTGCGGGTGGCGATCCCGACCATCGAAAAGCTGCGCGACGCCGGGGCCAAGGTGGCGCTGCTGGCGCATTTCGACCGACCCAGGGGCCAGCGTGTGCCGTCGATGAGCTTGCGGCCGGTGGTGGATGATCTGGAGCGGCTGCTCGGCGCGCCGGTGCGGTTCGCCGAGGACTGTGTCGGCGAGGAGGCCAGGGCGGTGCTGGCCGACGTCGACGCCGGCGGCGTGGTGCTGCTGGAGAACGTCCGCTTCCACGCCGGGGAGGAGAAGAACGATCCGGCCTTCGCGAAGCAGTTGGCTGAACTGGGCGACCTCTATGTCAACGACGCCTTCTCGGCCGCGCACCGGGCCCATGCCTCGACCGAGGGGCTGGCGCGGTTGCTGCCCGCCTATGCCGGGGAGTCGATGCGGCGCGAGCTGGATGCGCTCGACGCGGCGCTGGGCAATCCGCAGAAGCCGGTGCTGGGCATCGTCGGCGGAGCCAAGGTCTCGACCAAGCTGGACCTGCTGAAAAACCTGGTCGGCAAGCTGGACCGGCTGGCCATCGGCGGCGGCATGGCCAACACCTTCCTGTTCGCACAGGGCGTCGATATCGGCGGCTCGCTGGCCGAGAAGGACATGGCCGACACCGCGCGGGATATCCTCGCCGAGGCCGAGGCGAAGGGCTGCGAAATCCTGCTGCCGATCGACGTCGTGGTCGCGACCGAGGTCAAACCGGGGGCCGAAAGCCGCACCGTGCTGGCCCGCGAGGCGATCGGCGAGGACGAGAAGATCCTCGATGCCGGACCGCTGACGGTCGAGAAGCTGGTCAAGGCCATGGCCCTGTCGCGGACCCTGATCTGGAACGGCCCTCTGGGGGTGTTCGAGGTCCCGCCCTTCGACGCGGCCACGGTCAAGGCGGCGCAGGCTGCGGCGCAGCTGGTCAAGTCCGGTGCGCTGGTCGGCGTGGCGGGCGGCGGCGACACCGTCGCGGCCCTGCATCACGCCGGGGTTGCCGGGGACATGACGTTCGTGTCGACCGCCGGGGGCGCCTTCCTGGAGTGGATGGAAGGCAAGCCCCTTCCTGGCGTGGAGGCGCTCCGGGCCTGACGTGGCCGTTCCGCCACTCTGCCCGCTATGGCGGGGCCCGGGCTGTAACAATGCGTGACTTCGGGCCACGGCGGAGCTAGACCACCGCCCAACAACAAGCTCTGGAGGAAATCATGGATTTGGCGGCGCTCAACGCAGTGGCCCAGGCGATGGTCACGCCCGGCAAGGGCATTCTGGCGGCCGACGAATCCACGGGGACGATCAAGAAGCGCTTCGACGCGATCGGGGTCGAAAACACCGAAGAGAACCGCCGCGACTACCGCGAGTGCCTGTTCCGGGCCGAGCAGACCATGCGCGAGCACATCTCCGGCGTGATCCTGTTCGAGGAGACCCTGTACCAGGACGCCAAGGACGGCACGCCGCTGGTCGAAATCATCAAGGCGGCCGGCTCGATCCCGGGGATCAAGGTCGACAAGGGCGCCACCAAGATGGCCGGCTTCCCCGGCGAGACCGTCACCAAAGGCCTGGACGGCCTCAGCAAGCGCCTGCGCGCCCACTATGAGCGTGGCGCCCGCTTCGCCAAGTGGCGCGGCGTCATCGACATCGCCGACGGCGTGCCGACCTGGGGCTGCATCAAGTCCAACGCCCACGCCCTCGCCCGCTACGCCCGCATCTGCCAGCAGGAGCAGATCGTGCCGATCGTCGAGCCCGAGGTGCTGATGGACGGCTCGCACGACATTGCGCGCTGCGACGAGGTCACCCGTCAGGTGCTGCAGACGGTGTTCAACGAACTGTACGAACAGCGCGTGGCGCTCGAGGGCATCATCCTCAAGCCGAACATGGTCATCTCCGGCAAAGGCAGCGTGCGCCAGGCCAAGGTGCATGAAGTGGCCGAGCGCACCATCGCGGCGCTGAAGGCGACCGTGCCGTCGGCCGTGCCGGGCATCGCCTACCTGTCAGGCGGCCAGACCGACGAGCAGGCCACCGCCCACCTCGACGCCATGAACCGCATCGGCGGCTTCCCGTGGAAGATGACCTTCTCGTACGGGCGCGCGCTTCAGGCGTCGCCGCAACGCGCCTGGTCGGGCAAGGCCGAGAACGCCGTCGCCTGCCAGTCCGCCTTCCACCACCGCGCCCGCATGAACGGCCTGGCCTCGCTGGGTCAGTGGGAGAAGAAGCTGGAGAAGAAGGCGGCCTGAGGCCTCACCAGCTCCCGTACTGGTCGCGGAAGCGCCAGTGGACATCGCGGACGTCGCGCTCGGCGTCGTCGATCTCATCCTGGGCCCTTCGCCAGTCGCGTTCGGTGTCAGCGCGTTCGCGACGGATCTCGGCGATGCGCCCGCGGACCTCTTCGCGCTGGGCCTCGGTCAGGCCTTCGGCGCGCGCCTCCGCCTGTTTGGCGATGATCTTTTCGTCCAGTTCCTCAAGCCGGTTTCCGAGGCTGTCCACACGGCTGCGGGCGCTCGATAGGGCCTGTTCGACTGCGTGCACGACCTGACCATCGCGATAGGCGTACATGAAGTCCGCCTCCAGTTCGGAGGGGCAGACGCCGGCGTAGGCTGAGCCAGTGCGCCCGACCTCGAAGCCCTTGTACGGCGTGCAGTAATGCACGAGGCCTTCCCGGCGCCCGGCGACATAAGAGGCCGCGTCGGGAGAAACACCGTGCTTGGCGCAAGCTTCGGCATGCTCGTCCAGGCGGCTCATGGTCAGGCCGGACTGGCCGTCGGCGTAGCCTTGCCCCGACCAGTCTCCGGCCATGCACTGCTCCGCGCTCATGGTCGCGCAGCTGCCCAAGGCGAGCGCGGCGCCAGCCGCCGCGGCCGCGGTGATCAGAAGTTTCATCGGACGTCTCCCCCGAGATATCAGCGTTAACTATGGACTATGTGGAAGCGACGGCCAAGCTTCGGACTTGCCGCGGCGCACGCGGGGCATGCTAGATCGACGACCGCCTGACCGGCGGCGGAGCGCCCGGTGTCCGACGAACCCCTGATCGAAGACGACGACGTCACCGTGCTGGAAGCGCGGCTCGAGGCGGGTGGGGCGCGGCTGGACAAGGCGTTGACCGAGATCTTTCCGACCCTGTCGCGGGCACGCCTCCAGTCCCTGCTGGTTGAGGGAGTGGTGAGCCGCGACGGCCAGACCGTCTCAAGCGGGTCGGCCAAGGCCCAGCCAGGGCTGTACACGATCCTCCTGCCGCCCGTGGCGTCGGCCACGCCGGCGCCCGAAGCAATCCCCCTGACCGTGCTGTTCGAGGACGCCGACCTCATCGTCGTCGACAAGGCGGCCGGCATGGCCGCGCACCCGGCGCCGGGCTGCGAGACCGGCACCCTGGTCAACGCCCTGCTGGCTCACTGCGGGACCTCGCTGTCCGGGATCGGCGGCGTCGCCCGCCCGGGCATCGTGCACCGGCTGGACAAGGATACGTCCGGAGTGATGGTCGCCGCCAAGTCGGACCGGGCCCACGCCGGGCTGTCGGCCCTGTTCGCGGCCCACGACATCGAGCGCACCTACCTCGCCCTGACCCGCGGCGCGCCCAGCCCGGAGAGGGGCCGGATCGAGACGCTGATCGGGCGGTCATCCTCGGACCGGAAAAAGATGGCGGTGCTCCGGTCCGGCGGCCGCAACGCCATCACCGACTATGTCGTCCAGCGACTGTATGGCCTGCCCGCGAAGGCCGGCGGCGCGCCCATGGCCGCGCGCGTCGCCTGCACCCTGCACACCGGCCGCACCCACCAGATCCGGGTTCACCTCGCCTCGAAGGGCGCGCCGATCCTCGGGGACGCGGTCTATGGCTCCGGCAGTCCAACCGCGCCCGTGCGCGCCGCCATCGCAGAGTCCGGCCTGACACGGCAGGCGCTGCACGCCGCCGTGCTGGGGTTCGCCCATCCGGTGACCGGCGAACCCCTGCGCTTCGAAACCGCGCCGCCCCGGGACATGGCCACCCTCGAGCGGTTGCTCGCCGAGCTGTGACGCTCCACAAGTTCCTGGAGGAGAACTGCGATGACCGACGCCGACATCCGCGACAACATTGAACGCCATCGCTACGAGCTGCAGGTCGGCGGCGAGGTGGCGGTGGTCATCTACAATCTCTCCGGCCCGAATTTGATGATCACCGAGACGCTGGTGCCCGTGGCGCTGGAGGGCCAGGGAATCGCCAGCCGGCTGGCGAAACATGTCATCGCGGACGCGCGGGACCGGAACCTGCTGATCCTGCCGGTCTGTCCGTTTTTCTCGGCGTATCTGCAGAAGCACCCTGAGCATGCCGAGGTGGTCCATCCGACCTACCGCGACATCCTCGGACTGTAGCGGTCGATGATGTCGCGGCTGATGATGTGTCTTGCAGCGGTGTTGTGCCTGGCCGCCTGCGCCGGCGCCCCTCCAGTTCAGGAACCGCCCTTGCGGGTCTTCTACCTGTCCCAGTCCGTCGGGTTTGTGCACGAGACCGTCCGCCGCCCGGCCGGCGGGCTGTCATCGTCCGAGCTCGCGCTCCGGGAGATGGCGCGCGACAGCGGCGCCTTCACCGTCCAACTGAGCCAGGACGCCCGCGAGCTGACGCCCACCCGCCTGGCCGACCTCGATGTCCTTGTCTTCAGCACGACCGGCGCCCTGCCCATAGACCGCGCGACCTGGGCCGCCATCGTCGCCTGGATCGAGAGCGGCCGGGGCGGGTTCGTCGGCATCCACAGCGCCGCGGACACCGCGCTGGATTTTGAAGGCGGAGAGGCAGCCTACACCGACTTTCTCGGCGGCCGCTTCGATGGCCATCCGTGGACGCAGGGTACGCCGATCCGTCTGTCGAACCTTGAGCCGTCGCATCCGCTCGCCGCGATGTGGCCGGATCGGACGCCCTATGCGGAGGAGATCTATCAGTACGCCGGGTTCGTTCCGGATCGGGTGCGCGTGCTCCAGACGCTCGACATGACGGCGGAGCCCCTGCGGCGCCCCTACCCTGTGCCTGTCACCTGGGTTCGCCAGATCGGCCAGGGCCGCCTGTTCTATACCAACCTCGGCCACACGACCTCGACGTGGGACGATCCCCGCTTCAGGGACCAGATCCTCGAGGCGATCCGCTGGACGGGCCATCGCAAGGACGCTCCAGCCGCGCCCAATCCGGATATTCAGGACGTCGCCGCGATCGCCGCCTTCGTCGCGGCCGAAGAACTCGGCGCCCCGTCCAGCGAGATCGACCCGGACCTGGCGGACGGGATTCGTCGGCTGCAGGCGCTACATCCGGAAAAGCGGGATGGCGACGCCTCGGCCTGGGACGCCACCCGCGCCCGCGTCCGGAAGGCGCTTTCGGAGTAAGTCTTGATTGAGGACTTACTATCCGCTATACACTCGTTCATTCGGTGCCGTGGCGCCGGGGCAACGGTCACGCTTCTGTGTGACGATCCGCCTCTGACAAAGACGGAAACCCGACCCTATTTCACCGGTTGAGGGGCGAGGCGTCGGCGCACATCGGGTGGCCGTCTCCGCAGAGCCCGCTCGTTTTCACGGTCGGAGGGACCAGTATGGCTGTAGCTAGATCGCTCGCGGTGATGTCGCCTGAACAGGGACTCTCGCGATACCTGACTGAAATCCGCAAATTCCCGATGCTGGCGAAGGACGAGGAGTTCATGCTCGCCAAGCGCTGGACCGAGCACCAGGACCCCGAGGCCGCCCACCGCCTCGTCACCTCGCACCTGCGCCTCGTGGCCAAGATCGCCATGGGTTATCGCGGCTACGGCCTGCCGATCGGCGAGGTGATTTCCGAGGGCAACGTCGGCCTGATGCAGGCCGTCAAGAAGTTCGATCCGGACAAGGGCTTCCGCCTGGCGACCTACGCCATGTGGTGGATTCGCGCCTCGATCCAGGAATACATCCTGCGCAGCTGGTCGCTCGTGAAGATGGGCACCACGGCGGCGCAGAAGAAGCTGTTCTTCAACCTGCGCAAGGCCAAGAGCCAGATCTCGGCCTTCGAGGAAGGCGACCTGCGTCCGGAACACCTCGCCGCCATCGCCACCAAGCTGGGCGTGTCGGAAGAAGAAGTCACCAACATGAACCGCCGTCTCGGCGGCGACGCCTCGCTGAACGCGCCCCTGCGCGCTGACGGCGAGAGCGAATGGCAGGACTGGCTGGCCGACGACACGGCGGTCTCGCAGGAGACCCAACTGGCCGAAAGCGAGGAAAAGTCGATCCGCATGGGCCTGCTGGAAGAGGCCATGCAGGAACTGACCGATCGCGAGAAACACATCCTGACCGAGCGTCGGCTCAAGGACGACCCGGTCACGCTTGAAGAACTGGCGGGCCAGTACGGCGTGTCGCGCGAGCGGGTGCGTCAGATCGAGGTCCGCGCCTTCGAGAAGCTGCAGAAGGCGATGCGCGCCGCCGCCGAAGAGCGGAATCTGGTCGACGCCTGATTCGACCGAAGGCTCTGAGGCCGGCGGCGCCGGCCTCAGCCCGCCCGCTTCAGCGGCTCGGGCGGCGCCATGGCGAGCAGGGAACCGATCGGCGCGGCGAGATTGGCCTTGCTGGGCGGTCCTGACGCGAGGGTGACCTCCAGCGCGCCAACCGCGACGGCCAGCCGCGAATCCGAAGCCTTCATGGCCAACGACTTCAGCGTCGCGGCCTGTTCCCGAATGGCCCGCACGGCCTGCGTCGGATCGCTGTCGAACTGGTCGAGGGCCGCCGCCAGAATACGCATGGCCTGATCCCGGGCCGCCGCCATCGCCTCGACGCCGCTGGCCGGCTTGTCAGCCCTGCGCTTGCGGTCGCCGGTGAACTCGCCCGAGTTGAAGCGCCGGCGGTCCGGCCCGACATAGCCGACCGCCTCCACCCAATCCCGCGGCTTGAGCGCGACGTTCTCGACCCGCTTGAGCAGGTCCGCGCTGGTGAATGGTCTGCGCAGAAACTCGTGCACGCCGCTGTCGCGGGCGCCGAGGATCGTGCTGGCGGTCGCGTCGGCGGTGACCATGATGATCGGGGCGCGACGACAGGCGAAGCTCGAACGCCGTACGGCCCGCGCAAGCGACTCCCCGTCCAGCTTGTCGCCGTTACGCTCGGTGAAGATGATGCCCGGCTCCAGCGCCGCTGCGGCCTGCAAGGCGCGCGCCTCGCTCGGCTCGACGACAATCTCGCCGGCGCCCAGGCCCTTGATGATCTCGGTCAGCAGGCGCGCGGCATGGGGGTTCGGATCGACGATCAGAACCCGCCTCAACACCGGCGCCAGCTTCGCCAGCAGGCGAGGATCGACAGCAAACAAGACGCGGCCTCCAGATAGACCGGTCATGCTTAATCCGGGTCGGTTAAGACCCGTTGAACGCAGGGCGCGAGCGGTTCAGCCCTGGAAGGGATCGTGCATCAGGATAGTGTCGTCGCGTTCGGGGCTGGTCGACAACAGGGCCACCGGCGCGCCGATCAACTCCTCGATCCGACGCACGTATTTCACGGCGTTGGCGTTGAGGTCGCGGAAGCTGCGCGCCGAGGCGGTGCTCTCGCTCCAGCCCTCCATCTCCTCGAACACCGGCTCGGCGGCGGCCTGCGCTTTCAGGCTGGACGGCAGATAGTCCAGCACCTCGCCGTCGATGCGGTATCCCGTGCAGATCTTCAGGGTCTTCAGGCCATCGAGGACGTCCAGCTTGGTCAGGGCGATGCCGTCGATGCCGTTAATGGCCACCGACTGGCGCACCAGCACCGCGTCGAACCAGCCGCAGCGCCGCGCCCGCCCGGTGTTCACGCCGACTTCGCGGCCGACCGTCGCCAGATGATGCCCGACCTCGTCGTTCAGTTCGCAGGCGAACGGCCCCTCGCCGACCCGGGTCGTATAGGCCTTCACGATGCCCAGCACATAACCGACGCCGCGCGGGCCGATTCCCGCTCCGGCGGCGGCCTGGCCGGCCACGGTGTTGGAGCTGGTCACATAGGGATAGGTGCCGTGGTCCACGTCGAGGAAGGCGCCTTGAGCGCCCTCGAACAGCACGCGCTTGCCCGCGCGGCGGGCCTGGTCCAGCACCCGCCATGCCGGCTGGACATAGGGCAGGATCTTCGGCGCGATCTCCAGCAGTTGCGCCAGCAGTGCATCGGGATCGATCGGCTCCAGTCCAAGGCCGGCGCGGAGCGGATCGTGGTGCGCCCGCAGCCGGTCGATCTTGACCTTCAGGTCCTCGGCGCTGGCGAGGTCGCAGACGCGGATCGCCCGACGTCCGACCTTGTCCTCATAGGCCGGGCCGATGCCGCGGCCCGTGGTGCCGATCCGGGCGCCGGGCGCACTGGCCGCGGCCTCGCGGGCCACATCCAGAGCCGGGTGGATGGGCAGGATCAGGCAGGCGTTGTCGGCGACGATCAGAACGTCCGGGCTGATGGCGACGCCCTGCGCCTCGATCTTCTCGATCTCGCCGACCAGATGCCAGGGATCGACGACCACGCCGTTGCCGATGATCGAGGGCTTGCCCTGCACCACGCCGCTGGGCAGCAGGGCCAGTTTGTAGACCTTGCCGTCGACCACCAGCGTATGCCCGGCGTTATGGCCGCCCTGGAAGCGGACGACCACGTCCGCCCGGTTCGACAACCAGTCGACGATCTTGCCCTTGCCCTCGTCGCCCCACTGGGCGCCGACCACCGCGACGTTCGCCAAGACGTTTCTCCGCTACCGGAATTTTCGGAATGCGGGCGCAGCCTATAGCGGGGGAATCGGGCGGTGTCGTCCCGATGGGCGGATTAATCCGCCAACGCCGTCTCGAAGGCCCAGTCGAGCCACGGCGTCAGGGCTTCGATGTCTGCGCTGTCGACGGTGCAGCCACACCAGATGCGCAGGCCCGCCGGCGCATTGCGGTGGCTTTCGATGTCGAAGGCGGCGCCCTCGGCCTCGACCAGCGCCTTCATCCGCGTCACCAGCGCCTGCCGCGCCGGCTCATCCATCGCGGTCAGGCGCGGATCGACGATCTTGAGGCAGACCGACGTGGTCGAACGGGTCCCGGGGTCCTCAGCGAGATAGTCGATCCAGCCGGTCCGCCGGACCCAGGCGTCCAGCGCCGCCGCATTGGCCTCGGTCCGGGCGATCAGCGCCGGCAGCCCCCCCACCGACAGCCCCCATTCAACGCCGTCGATCCAGTCCTCGATCGTCCAGACCGAGAAGGTGTTGATCATCGAGCCCGAGGCCAGCGTCGGTTCGAATCCCTTGCCGTTGGTCAGTCGTAGAACCTTGGGGATCGGCCTGGGGGGCGTATAGCTGTCGAGCCGTTCGATCGCCCTCGGCGATAGCGCCGCGACGCCGAGGCCGGCCTCCCCGCCCAGAGCCTTCTGGAAGCTGAAAGTCACCACGTCCAGCCGGTCCCATGGCAGCGGCATGGCGAAGGCGGCCGAGGTGGCGTCGCAGATAACGAGGCCTTCCCGGTCCGCCGCGATCCATTCGCCCTCCGGCGCCTTCACCCCGGAGGTGGTGCCGTTCCACGGAAAGACGAGGTCCTTGGCGGGATCGACCTTCGATACCTCGGGGAACCGGCCCCATGGTGCAGTGAGAATTTCGGGATCGAGCTTCAGGTGGTCGCGGAGGTCGGTGGCCCAGACCTGGCCGAAATTCTCGAACGCCATCACCTGGACCGGCCGTTCGCCGAGCATCGACCACATAGCCGCCTCGACAGCTCCGGTGTCCGATCCCGGTACATAGACCAGCCGCCAATCTTCCGGGACCTGTAGCAGTTCCCGGGTGAGGCGAAGGCCGCGCGCGAACCGCTCGACGACCTCCGGAGCGCGGATGCCGCGGCCCAGCAATTCATGCGGGATGGCCTGGCTGGACCAGCCGGGCCGCTTGGCCGTCGGGCCGGACGAGAACCAGGGCCGCGCGGGCATGGCGTTCGGCTTTCCGTTCATCCGCCGCTCCGCGATTTGTTCGCGCGCATCTCCTGCGCCAGCTTGGTCAGACCCTCGTGGGACTCTTCGGGCAGCAGGATCAGAAGCTTGGCCAGCAGGTCGCCGCGTTTGCCGCCGACGAAGGCGCCGCGGCCCTTCAAACGCAGGATCTTGCCCGAGTTCGAGCCGGGCGGAATGGTCATGCTGACCGTTCCCTCGGGCGTCCGCACCGGGACCTTGCCGCCCAGCACCGCGTCAGGCAGCGACACCGGCAGATCCATGGTCAGGTCCGCGCCCTCGCGCTGAAAGACGGGATGCGGCGCGATCTTCAGCGTGATCAAGGCGTCGCCGGCCTCGCTTCGGCCGGACGCGCCCGGCGCGCCCTGGCCGCGCAGGCGAATGACCTGCCCGTCCGCCGCGCCCTTCGGAATGGTCACGTCGAGCGTGCGGCCGTCCGAAAACTGGATGCGCCGGGTCGCGCCCGCGATCGAATCCTCGAGGCTGATCTCAAGCGTCGCCTTGACGTCTTGCCCGCGCGAGGAAAACCCGCCCCGTGGCCCGCCCGCGCGCGCTCCGCCGAACATGCCGCCAAACAGTTCGTCCAGGTCGATGTTCTCGAAGCCGCCCCGCTGACCGCCGCCCTGGCCGAAAGGATGTCCGCCGGGACCGCCCCTCGCGCCGCCGCCGCCGCCGAACCCGCGAAACTGCTCGCGCCCGTCGGCGTCGATCTCGCCCCGATCGAACCTGGCCCGCTTCTCGGCGTCCCCCAACAGGTCGAACGCCGCCGTTACGCGCTTGAAGCGTTCGTCGGCCTCGCGATTGCCGGGATTCTTGTCTGGATGAAGTTCCTTGGCGAGCTTGCGGAACGCCTTCTTGATCTCGTCCGCGCTCGCGCCCCTCGAAACGCCCAGTTCCTTGTAGGGATCGCCCGCCACGTTCGAGTCCGCTCCTGCCGCATCAAGTCCGATCCGTCAGTTAGGGCATTCGCATCACAGCGCAAAGCCGCGCGCCTCAAATCTCCTGGTGACCGGGGGATCAGCCGAGCCTGATGCGGGCCTCGAGGCCCCAACCGTAACCGTCGCCCCACTGCGCCACCTCGGGCGTGCCCGAGGCCGTCTTGGTCTCTTTCATGGTGTCTCCGGTTTTCAGGAACCGCGGTATGCGGTTGAGATCAGGGCGTGAGCGGCCCCATGGAAAGGTTGTGGTCTTGCCGGTGGGCCCGGCTCACCGCCCCCTCCGGCCGGAAGCGCCCCCGGGGCGTTCAAGCCAGCAGGGGTCGAGCTTGACCGGTCCACAGGGGCGTGTGACGCTCGCTCGGGGCTCAACCTTAAGGATCGTCGTCATGCGCCTGGTTGGAACACTCGCAACGCTACTCCTCGTCACCGGATGCGCCCCGATGGGAGCTGAGGCGCCGCTCGGCGCCGAACCCTCGGCCCGCCGCTGCTTCACCCCCAGTGAAGCCCGGCTGATCAAGTTCGAGCCGGGCGCTGGCGCCTATGTCCGGACGCGGGGCGGTGAAGCCGTTCTATTGACCGGTCCCGCCGCCTGTCTCGATGTCTCCGGTGAAGTAAGCATCGGCCTGCGGCCTGTTGGCCTGGAGACCGCCGACGTCTGCATCGGCGACCCGGCCCACCTCGACATCCGCAGCCACGCGACCATCCTTCGGACCTGCAATGTCGAGGTCGCGCGGGTCGTGCCACAGAGCGAGATCGCTCAGCTTGAGGGTCGCCAGAGCCCCTAGGAGCTCGCGGCCGCTATCTGCGATTTCACGCTGAACCGCGCTCCGGGCAGCATCGGAAACGTAACCAGCGACACCTCCCACAATTCCACCTCGACCAGCACGCGCAGCCGTCCCTCGCGGCGCGCCCTCTGGCTGCGGAAGCCGATCGACAGCCCGTCCAGAGCGCCGGCCCTGGACAGCGCCTGCGCGAACCGCGCCTCCGCCGACCAGTCCATGATCCGCCCGCGCACCCACAGGCCGTGCTCGTCCTCGCGGACCTCGTCCCAGACGCCGACCACCGACCGGCTTTCATGCTGATGCAGCATCCGGACGCCTCGCGCGCCGACCGCTGCGACACCTCCATTGAACGCGCCCTTCGCGACGACGTCTCCATTCAGGTCGGCCACGCCCCACAAGGAGGCGTAGCCCTCGATCGCCAGCTCAGCACCGCGCACGAGGGCGGTTTGCGTCCCGGACGATGCAACACCGGCGATCCGATGCGCGCTCACGCGCCTCGCTCCAGCCGCATCTCAATCCGCTCGACCGCCGCGCGGGTGGCCTTGCTCTGCTCCTCCAGCCGCGCCAGCCGTTCCGCGACCCGGCGATGCTCACCGACCCGATTCTCCAGGGTGGATATCCGCGCTGCCGCGCCTCCGGCCCAGAACAACGCGCCCGCCGTCTGCACCGCCAGCGCCGCGATCACGGCCACCGGAATCTTCCGCGTTTCCATCAGACGCCTACTCCCGCCATGCGCCGCCGTTCCTCGTCGGTGAGGAAGCTGGCGGCTTCCAGTCGCGCCCACAGCGCATCACGCTCCGGCTGCAGCGCCGGAACGCCGTCCAGATCCGCTTCGATTCTCGCGCCCGGAAACCGGGGCCCCAGCCATCCGGTCAGCGCCGCCGCCGTCTTCCGCACCAGCGGCGCCACCGTGCCGCGCCAGAAGGCGGCGTTGGCCTCGCGGTAGTTGGAGTAGGTGGCGTCGCCGGGAATCCCCAGCAGCTGCGGCGCGACGCCGAAGGCCAGGGCGATCTCGCGGGCCGCGGCGTGCTTGCCGGCGATGAAGTCCATGTCCGCGGGCGTCCAGCTCATCGGCTTCCAGTCGAGTCCGCCCTCGAGGATCATCGGCCGTCCGGCGTTCATCGTCCCCGCGTGAGCCTCGTCGAGCTGCGCGCGCAGCGTTTCGAACTGCTCCACCGTCAGCCGCTCGCCGTCCCTGGCGCCATAGACCAGCGCGCCGCTCGGTCGCGCTGCATTGTCCAGCAACGCCTTGTTCCAGGCGCTCGAGGCGTTGTGCACGTCGATGGCCGACGCCGCCGCCTCCAGCGGCGAGAAGCCGTAGTGGTCATCGGTCGGATGGAACAGCTTCAGCTGCATCACCGGCATCCAGCCGTCCGCCTGCCGACCGATCCGCAGCGAGCGACCGTCGACGGAATATTCGTACGCCTCGGGCCAGCCGGCGCGGCCCGGAACGACCTTCACCCGATCCGGCCTCAACGTCCAAAGCTCGGCCGGCTCATCGTCCCCCACGGCCTCCGCATAGGCGTTCCCCGCCGTCTGCAGGCCGCCGTACAGGGCTTCCAGCCACTCCGTCCCCGACTGCTCCGGATTCGGCTGGGCCAGCAACCGCGCCAGCGGATGGTCGTCCTGCCTCGCGCCGTCGATGAACACGGCCAGCGGCGTCGAGGCGGCGGCCTCGGCGACCATCCGGATGCATCGGTAAACCACCGCGTTGCGGCCGAACCCCTCCGTCGCCAGGTTCGCATAGTCCCTCGGCGTCCATCGCGGACGCCCCGCGCTGGTCAGGGCGATCAGCGGCCCGGTCCGGCTATCCTTTATTTCGGGCGCGACAAGGTTTCGCCGCCCCCCGAAGGGTCGCCGCCAGTTCAGCATGATGATCTCCGGAGTGGGGTATCGGCCGCCGCCGCCCCCGTTCCGGGAGCATCGAGCGGACTTTCCGACCTGCCGACATCATACGGCCCCAGCGTTATAGGGCGGGAAGAAGGGCTCGAGAAAAGATTAAGCCAATGATCAGAAACGCTTTTATTTTCTGAATCCGACTATAGATCCGCGAAAGGCAAGCACAGCGTCACGCCTTCAGGCGGCGGCCGCCGCCGCGGCCCGCTGCTCCAGCCGGGCGGCGATCACCCGCAGCAATTCAGCGATCTGGATCGGCTTGCCGACATGGTCGTCCATGCCGGCCTCCCGGCAACGCTGGACCTGCTCGGGTTGCACGTTCGCGGTGAGGGCGATGATCGGGATCCGGCTCGCCGCCCCGTCAAAACCGCGGATCGCCCGCGTCGCGTCCAGTCCATCCATCACCGGCATATGCACGTCCATCAGGATCAGGTCGTAGTCGCCGCTTCGGGCCGCCTCGACCGCCTGGGCTCCGTCGGTCACCGTCTCCAGCGCCACGCCCATGCCAGTCAGGATCGCGGTCACCAGCTCTCGATTGGCCGCCGCGTCATCCGCCATGAGGATGCTCAATCCCTGGGGCGACGGGCCTTCCCCGGCGACTTCCCCAGGCTCCGTCGCCTCGGCTGGCGTCAGCGGAACTTCGAACCAGAAGGTCGCGCCCTCATCCGGCCGGCTCTCGGCGCCGATCTCTCCGCCCATCAGTTCGATCAATCGACGCGAGATCGACAGACCCAGGCCGGTGCCGCCGTACAGCCGCGTCGTCGAACTGTCGGCCTGGCTGAACCGCTCGAACAGCGCCTCGATCTTGTCGGCGGACACGCCGATCCCCGTATCGCTGACCGCCACCCTCAACCGCCGGTCCGACCATGACATCTCCAGTCGCACCCCGCCCTCGGCGGTGAATTTGGCGGCGTTGGACAGGAAGTTGAGCGTCACCTGCCGCAACCGTCCCTCATCGCCCATCAGCGCCGGCGGGATCCCGGGATCGAGGACGACGGCCAGAGCCAGCCCCCGTGCTTCGCACTGACCCTCCACCATCGCCGCCGCGGCGCGCGCCATCCCGGCCGGGTCGAAGGCCCGCGGCTCCAGAGACACCGCGTCGGCCTCCAGCTTCGAATAATCCAGTATGTCGTTGATGACCCCCAGCAGCGCCTCACTGGCGGTGGCGATGCGGTCGGCATAGCGCCGCTCGGCCTCTGGCAGGGCCGCGCTCTTCTGCAACAGGCCCGAGAACCCGATCACACTGGTCAGCGGCGTCCGCAGTTCGTGGCTCATATTGGCCAGAAACTCCGACTTGGCCCGCGCCCCGGCCTCGGCCCGGTCCCGCGCCTCGGTGAGTTCCTGCTCCAGCCGTTTGGTGTCGGTGATATCGCGCACCACGTCCTGGAACTCCACAGCCCGGCCGTTCTGGTCCCGCACGATCGAGGTCCGCGCCTCGAACCAGCGCGTCTGACCATTGCGTGGCAGTCCGCGATAGGTGACGCCCCGCTGTGGCCACTCGGGCGGCGCCTTGACGAACTGCCGGAAGCTCTCGGTCAGGGCGGGTATGTCTTCGGGATGGATCAGATCGGTCACCGGTCGGCCGACCAGCGCCTCGGGCGGGTACCCGCTCACCGTCTCGATCGACGGCGACACATAGGTCACCAGACCGTCGACGCCGTAGGTGACGATGATGTCGGTCACCCGCGAAGCCAGCAGCCGGTAGCGGCGCTCGCTTTCGCTGACCCGCTGGATCGTCCGCTCCTGTTCAGTGACGTCTTGGAAGACCCCGAACATCGAAGCGACCCGCCCGTCAGCCCCCCGCTCGGTGTCCGCATGGGCCTCGACCAGCCGTTCCTCGCCGTCGGCGCGGATCAGCCGGGCCCGGGTCCGGAAGCCCTCGCCGGTCTCCAGTCCATGCATCACCGCGCTGCGGATCATCTCCCGGTCCTCGGGATGGAAGAAGTCGACCGAGTCCCCCAGGTTTGGATCGAACGTCTCCCGGGTCACGCCATAGATGCGATAGACTTGGTCGGACCAGGTGGATGTGAGCGTCTCCGCATCCATCCGCCACTGGCCGATGCCGGCCATCTCCTCGGCCAGTTTCAGCAGCTTCAGTTGCTCGGACTGTCGGTGGGCCAGTTCCGCCTGGTCCACGATTTCGCCGGCCATCCGCGCCAGGATTCTCAGATTGCCGATATCGGCTTCGCTCGGACGGGGCCGGGGCTTCACGTCCATGACGCCGATGGCGCCGACAGCCTTGCCCGCCGCGTCCGCGATGGTGGCGCCGGCGAAGAAGCGCAGGCCGGGAGGACCGACCACCATCGGATGGTTGCGAACCCGCTCATCCTCGCAGGCGTCCTCGACAATCCACACGGCATCCGGCCCCATGCCCACCAACAGGTGGGTGGCGGTCTTGTCACGCTGCATCTCGGTCTGGTTCAGGCCGACGTTGGCGCGGAACAGCGTCCGGTCGCCATCGATGAGGCCGACCATGGCGTGGGGCGTGTCGAACATGGCGCAGGCCAGCGCGGTCAGCCGCTCGAAGGGACTGTCCAGGTTCAGACTTTCCGTTGTCCCATTGCGCGGCGCTGGCGGACGTTGCGTTCCCATCCGGGCACCGTGCCCGGCGAACAACGAAATTTCGGTTAGCGCGGCTCCCCGCCCCGCTCGGCGATCCACTCCGGCGCCTCGAAGTCCAGCGCGTCCTCCGGGTCCTTCAGGGCCAGCTCCGACACCGTCTGCCCCCGCACCGACACTCCGGCCTCGTGCACGCTCTCCGGATCGCCCGACACCAGCGGATGCCAGTTCGCCAGCGACCGCCCCTCGTGAATCCGCCGATAGGCGCAGGACTTCGGCATCCAGCCCAGCACCTCGATATTCCAAGGCGTCAGCTTGATGCAGTCCGGCACCTGTTCGCGCCGGTTGGCGTAGTCGGTGCAGGTGCAGCGTTCCGCGTCGAACAGCTTGCAGTGCACCCGGGTGGGCACCACCTTGCCCGTGTCCTCGTCCTCGAAACGCACCAGACAGCATAGCCCGCAGCCGTCGCAGAGGCTCTCCCACTCCTCGCGGGTCATCTGCTCCAGACGTTTGGTCTGCCAGAAGGGCTTGGTGGCCGGGTCGGTACGCTCTACATCCACGCGCTCCCCATACTCCGCCTTCCGCCCGAAAGCATCCATGGCTGCTCGTCCACCTCTCGTCGCCCTCAAGGACGTCCGTCTGCAGGACGGACCGCGCCCGCTGTTCGACGGCGTGGACATCGCCATCGAACCGCGCACCCGCGCCGCGCTCGTGGGTCGGAACGGCGCCGGCAAGTCCACCCTGATGAAGCTGGTCATGGGCCTGGCCGAGCCCGACGCCGGCGAACGTTCGGTCCAGGCCGGCGTCCGCTTCGCCTACGTGCCGCAGGAGCCGGTCATCACCGGCGGGACCCTGCTCGACTATGCAATCTCCGGCGACGCCCAGCCGTGGACGGCGGAAGCCTGGCTGACCACCTTCGGCCTCGACCCCGCCAAACCCGCGGTGAACCTGTCCGGCGGCGAAATCCGCCGCGCGGCCCTGGCCAAGGCCTTCGCCGAAGAGCCGGACCTGCTGCTCCTCGACGAGCCGACCAACCACCTCGACATCCTCGCCATCGAACTACTCGAGAACGAGCTGATCAGCGCCCGTTTCGCGGTGCTGGTGGTCAGCCACGACCGCGCCTTCCTCAATCGCACCACCCAGGCCGTGCACTGGCTCGAGGGCCGCCGCGTCCGCACGCTGAACAAGGGCTTCGCGGCCTTCGACGAATGGGCCGCCAAGGTCCAGGAAGAGGAAGCCCAGTCCCTGCAACGGCTGACCAAGACCATCGAGCGCGAGACGGAGACCTTCTACCGCTCGATCACCGCCCGCCGCACCCGCAACGAGGGCCGGGCCCGCTCTCTGGAGGCCCTGCGGTCCGACCGCGCCGAACGGCTCAAGGACGTCCCGCGCGAACTCAACCTCGGCGTGGATTCCGGCGTGACGTCCGGCAAGCTCGTCGCCGAGCTCAAGGGCGTGACCAAAGCCTTCGGCGACCGCGCCGTCATCAAGCCCTTCACCACGCGCGTCATCCGCGGCGACCGACTCGCCATCGTCGGCCCCAACGGCGCCGGCAAGACCACTCTCGTGAAAATCCTGCTCGGCGAGCTCCGGCCCGACAGCGGCACGGTCCGCCTCGGCGCCAACCTCGATCCCGTCTACCTCGACCAGTCCCGCGAGGGCCTGCGCAGCGACATGACCCTGTGGGACGCCCTGACCCCCGGCGGCGGCGACTCCATTCTGGTGCGCGGCGTGTCCAAACACGTCGCCGCCTACGCCAAGGACTTCCTGTTCCAGGAGGGCCAGCTGCGCCAGCCGATCTCGACCCTGTCCGGCGGCGAGCGCAACCGCCTGCTCCTCGCCCGGGCGCTGGCCAAGCCCGCCAACATGCTGGTTCTCGACGAACCGACCAACGACCTCGACATGGACACCCTCGACAAGCTCGAGGAGCTGCTCGAGTCCTATGACGGCACCCTGATCCTGGTCAGCCACGACCGCGATTTCGTCGACCGCCTGGCCACCTCGACCATAGCCATGAACGGCCGGGGCGACATCGTCGAGACCCCGGGCGGCTGGACCGACTTCATCCGCCAGAACCCCGGCTTCCTCCGCCCCGGCGCCAATCCGCGCCCGCAGGACAAGGAGGCCGCCCGCCGCGCCGAGGCGATGCCCCCGCCGGCGACCATGGCGGCCGCGCCCAAAAAGCCGGCGAAGATGTCTTTCAAGGACACCCATCGGCTGAAGGAGCTGGAAGGCCTGCTCGCCACCCTCCCCGCCGACATCGCCCGCCACGAGGCGACCTTGGCCGACCCTGACCTCTACACCCGCGACCGCAAGGCCTTCGACCGCGCCACCGCCAACGCGGACCGCGCCCGCACCCTCCTGGCGGCGGCCGAGGAGGAATGGCTGGAGCTGGAAGCGAAGCGGGAAGCTCTGGCGCGCTAACCTGACGCGTGGCGCTGTCTCCGCGTTGGGCTAGGTTCGCCCTATGCCCTTGGCCGTCCACACCCTGCCGCTCATGCCAGCCCAGGCCCGAGCAGCGCGGCGCGTGAACGCGGCTCTTGCGCTCGCCCCCCGGCTGAAGCCTGCGGGTTGGCGGCTTGCCCTTGGGCAACGGCTCAACGGCGTCGTCAGCAACGCTGCGGGCGCCGTCACCGAAGCCGCCCTGAAGCGACGCGGCGTCGGGCTTTCGACCATGATGATCCCAGGACCGGCCGGCGCGCTGGGAATGAGGCTGCTCAAGCCCTCCGGGACGGCGCGGGCGCTCGTGATCGATTTGCACGGCGGAGGCTGGGTCGTCGGCAGCGCGGCCCTGAACGACCGGTTAACCGGCCATCTGGCCGAATCCGGTTTCGCCGTCGCCTCCGTCGACTATCGACTGTTGGATGATGTCCGGGGCGTGTGGATGCCGGACGCCGTCGCGGACTGCGTCGCCGCCCTCCGTTGGGCAGTGGACGAGGGGGCGCGTCTGTTCGGCACGGATCGGGTCTTCGTGATCGGCGAGTCCGCCGGAGCTCACCTTGCCGCTCTCGCCTTGTTGGCTTTGCGGGATCAGGGTCCCACCGCCCGGCTGGCTGGAGCGGTCTTCGTCCAGGGCGTTTTTGATCTATCTGGCACCCCTTCAGCCCGATCGGCCGGACCCGAAGCCCTGCTCTTCGACGGGCCGAATCTGGAGCGCGATCTGGGACGCCTGACGCCGGGGCGAGACGAGGCGGCCCGCAAGCAGCCTGACATCTCTCCGCTCTACGCCGACCTTACCGGCGTGCCGCCTGCCCTCTTCGTCTTGGGCGAGATCGATCCCTTTCGGGATGACAGTCGCCTGATGGCGGGACGATGGGCGGAGGCTGCGCCCGCGACCCGGCTCGATATTCCGGAAGCTCCACACGGCTTTCAGCACTTCGGCGCGCCCACGGCCGCGCTTGCCCAAGCCTTCATCCGGGATTGGATCGCCAGTGAGCTGTCGAACCACCCGCTTTCTGTGGACAACGCAAACCGCTGATCCGCTTCCGCGAATTCCGTCCGCCCACAGATATGCACAGGGTTGTCCACCGGGGCCGGGGCGGTTCCGCACAGCCGGCCGGATTCGGGCGCTTGCCGTCTACCGGATTTGGCGCGAACGTCAACAGGCCGAGGGACACGGCGGCGCGGAAAACCGGGGAGACCCGGGGCTCAAAGCGGACCGGCCCGGCTCTCTGACCTGATGCTACCGGGGGGTTTTCGGACCTTAACGAGCGGGGGGCAGGATCAAGGCCCAAAGGATCCTTCAAAGGCTTCGGCCCGAGAGGTGACCGGCGGGAACCGGATCGGGATCGATGGACGGCGCGGGGCTCGACCTCGTGGAACGCCGGAGACCAGGAGCGCGACAGGATACAGCCGACCATCACCGAGGTTCGCCTCGCTGATGCCGAGGCCAGGGTTCTGAACCTCAATGGCCAAGTCCAACCCGGACTTGGCGAGGGGACGAGGAAAACCGGTTCGCCGGGGATCTTCGTCCCCTCGCTCAATTCCGGCGACAGGTTCAGCGGGAGCTCGCCCCGCTCCGTCGCCGCCATGCCCTTCCCTTCCCCCCGCCCCGGCCGTAAACCAAGGCCATGAAGCTGCGCGGGAATCGCCCTCAATCGCCCGACCGCCGCGCCCTGCTCGCGGGCGCTGGCGCGCTGGCGGCGACGACGGCGCTGGCGGCTTGCGGACGGTCCGAGGCCCCGGTCGACGACGACGGCCGCGTCCGACTCCGCTTCGCCACCGACTGGCGCGCCCAGGCCGAGCACGGCGGCTTCTACCAGGCGCTGGCCTCCGGAGCGTACGAGAAGCGCGGTCTGAACGTGCAGATCATGCAGGGCGGCCCGGCGGTGAACGTGCCCCAGCTGCTGGCCTCCGGCGCCGTCGAACTCGGCATGGGCTCGAACAGCTTCATCCCGATGAACCTCGTCGCCGAGGGCGCGCCTGTGAAGGCGGTCGCGGCCTTCTTCCAGAAGGACCCCCAAGTCCTGATCGCCCATCCCGACCCGTCGCTGAGCTCCATCGCCGACCTGCGCGATCGCCCCATCCTGCTGGCCGACGCCTCGATCAACGCCTTCTGGGTCTGGTTGAAGGCCAGATACGGCTTCACCGACGACCAGGTGCGCAAATACACCTTCAATCCCGCCCCGTTCCTGGCCGACGAGCGGGCCGTGCAGCAGGGCTATCTGACCAGCGAGCCCTACACCATCGAGCAGGAGGCGGGTTTCACGCCCAAGGTCTTCCTGCTCGCCGACGAGGGGTATCCCTCCTACGCCGCCATGGTGTTGGCCCCGACCGCCTTCGCCCGCGACAACGCCCGCGCCCTGCGCAGCTTCATCGCCGCCTCGGCCGAGGGCTGGCGCGACTACATCCAGGGCGACGGCAGGGCCGCCGACGCGCTGATCCGCCGCGACAATCCGGACATGACCCAGGACATCCTCGATCAGGCCCGGGCCAAGCTGAAGGCCAACGGCATCGTCGATGGCGGCGACGCTGCGCTATACGGCCTGGGCACGATGACGGAGGAGCGCTGGCGAGCGTTCTTCGAGGTCACCTCGGAGGCGGGCGTCTACCCCCCGAACCTCGACTGGCGCCAAGCCTTTACGACCCAGTACCTGCCCGGCCGTGGCTGACGCCGGATCGGCGTTCGCGGCGGCGCTGCGGGACGTCGTCGTTCGCTATCCCGGCCGGCCGCCGCTGGGACCGGTCGACCTCGGCGTGGCGCCCGGCGAGATCGTCGCAGTGGTCGGCGCGTCGGGGGCCGGCAAGTCGACCCTCCTGCGCCTTCTCGCCGGCCTCGAAACCCCTTCGGAAGGGGCCGTGGTCCGCGGCGCCGGCCACGGCCGCACCGGCTTCGTCTTCCAGAACGCCACCCTGATGCCCTGGGCGGATATCCAGTCGAACGTCGCCCTGCCGCTCGAACTGGCGGGCGCGCCCCGCGAGGAAGCGCGGCGGCGGGCTACGGCGGGTCTCGAATCCGTCGGCCTCGGCGACCGGCTGTCGGCCCGTCCGCGGCAGCTGTCCGGCGGCATGGCCATGCGCGTATCGCTGGCCCGGGCCCTGGTCACCGAACCGGACCTGCTGCTGCTCGACGAACCGTTCGCCGCCCTCGACAGCGTCACCCGCCGGCGGCTGATCGAGGACCTGCACCGCCTGTGGGCCGGGCGTTCGCCGCGCCCCGCCATCGTCTTCGTCACCCACGACGTCGAGGAAGCCGTCTATCTGGCGGGCCGCGCCGTGGTGCTCGATGCGGCCACGGGGCGGGTGGTCGCGGAACGGGCGTCGCCGGGCGTCCTGCCCAGACCAGACAGGTGGCGAGCGGACACCGCCTATCGTGCGGCGGTCGAGGGATTGGCCGCCGATCTGGCGCATTCCATGAGCCAGGCCCGGGAGGGGAGCTCGTGACCCGCCTCCTCCCATCCCTGCTCCTCACCGCTCTCCTGCTCGCGGGATGGGAAATCGCCTGCCGCGCCCTCGACGTGCCGATCTACCTGCTGCCGCCCCCCAGCGCCGTCGGCATGGCCCTGGTCCAGCGCGCGCCGCTGCTGCTCTCGTCCGCCGGCGCGACCTTCTGGATGGCCTTCCAGGCCCTCGTCGTCGCCTTTCTGCTCGGGGGCGGCCTGGCCTTGGCGGTGTCGCTCCATCGCCCGGCCGAGCAGGCGGTCCGGCCGCTGGCCGTGGCCCTGCAGGTCACGCCCGTGGTCGCGATCGCCCCGCTGGTGCTGATCTGGACCGGCCTCGACCATGCCGACCGGGCCGTGGTCGCCCTCGCCGCCGCCGTGGCCTTCTTTCCGTTGTTCTCGGGCGTCCTGACCGGCCTGAAGTCCGCCGACCCCGACCTCGAACGCCTGTTCGATCTCTACGGCGCCTCGCCGGTTCAGCGGCTGATCCGCCTGCGCCTGCCGGCCGCCCTGCCCTTCATCCTCGAAGGCCTGAGGGTCGCCGCCGGCCTGTCGGTGATCGGCGCCGTGGTGGCCGAGTTCGTCTCCGGCTCCGGCGCGACGCAGGGGCTGGCCTGGCGGCTGCTCGAGGCCGGCAACCGGCTGCGCACGGCCGACATGCTGGCGGCCCTCGCCTGCCTGATGATCATGGGTCTGGCGCTCAATGCCGTCGTGGCCGCGCTGGAACGCGGAGCGCGGCGCTGGCTGGCCTGAACCGGCGTCGCCCGTTAGCGACGGGTTAAGCCCCGCGCGGCTACCATGGCGCTCCTGTTTCCGCCCGGAGCCTGCCCCTTTGCGCCGCGCCTCGACACTCGCCGCCGCCGCCTTCGCCGCCACCGGCCTGCTGACGCTCGCCGACGCCGCCTCGGCCCAGTCGGCGTCGGGAGCCGGCGAGGCGCGGGGCCTTCGGTACCTGTCATGGCCCGGACGGGACGAGGCCGCCGACCCGGCGGACCGTCAGGCCGCCCGGCCCGCCGCGACCCGCGCCGACCTCCGCCGCCCCAATCGCGTCATTCCCCATGGCGGTTTCGCCTCGGCCGAGCCGCCGCCCCAGCGCGGTCTGACGCCTGCGCCGGGATCCGCGCCACGGACCCTGACCCCCGCCAACGCCTGGCTGCGACCGCCCGTGGCTCCGGCGTCGGCCCCGCTTCCGCCGTCCCCCTCAGCCACGACGCCGCCGCCCCGGCCCGGCCCCGAATACCTGCCCGATCAGGGCGGCCACAGTCAGCCGACGCCTGCCGAGGTCGTCTACCCTGCGCCGGTCAGTCCGGATGAAGCCGCCCCGGTCGCCGCCTCTTCAGACCCGATGGCGCCCCGCCGCGACGCCGCGATCTTCCGCATGCAGCAGGAGGCGGCGCCGGCCCGACCCGCCGCCGAAGTCGCCGCGACGGGCGAGCCCCAGTCCCAGGACGGTGGCCGCTATTATTCGGTGCACCGGCAGAACGGACGTGAGCCGGACGCCCTGGTCATCCCCGCACCGACCTATGTCGACGCCCTGGTGGTCAGTTCGATCGACACCCTCGCCTCGCAGGACCTGGCCGAGCCCGAGCAGGGGCCGACCCTCATCCGTGACCGCAATGGCAATGTGCGCGCCGCGCCCGCCGCCTCCGACGGGGACCACCAGTGACCGAGGCGTCCACCCTGTCGCGCCTGCCCGACCTGATCGCCCTCGCCGAGGAGGACTCCAGCGAGAAGCGCCGCACCCTGCTGCGGGAGCTGACGGACCATTTCTTCGGCGGAACGTCGCGCAGCGCCGAAGAGGACGCCCTCTACGACGCTGTTCTGGTCAAGCTGGCCGACGACATGGAGAGCGCCGTGCGCGCCGAGTTGGCCGCGCGCTTCGCCAACGCCCCCGATGCGCCGCACACCCTGATCCGCCGCCTGGCCAATGACGAGGCGGCCGTCGCCGGCGCGGTTCTGGCCGCCTCCCCGGTGCTCACCGACGAAGATCTGCTGGGCGTGGTGCGGCGGCATGGTCAGGACCATCTGCGCGCCGTCTCGGCCCGCCCCTCGGTGTCTGAAGCCGTCTCCGACGTCATCGTCGAACGTGGCGACGATGAAACCCTCGGAACCCTGCTGCGCAACGACGGGGCCCGGCTGTCGCGCAAGGCCTCGGAAGCCGCCGTCGAGCGGGCCAAGGTCAACCCGGCCCTGCACGAGGCGACGGTCTCACGGGCCAGCCTGCCGCCCGATCTGCTGAACGACATGTATTTCGTGGTCGAGGCGCGCCTTCGGACCCGGATTCTCGAACAGAACGCGAGCATGGACCCGGCCCTGCTGGAGAGCGCCCTGGCCGCCGGTCGCGCCCGCATCGCCACCGACGACGGCGCCCTGCCCTCCGACTACGCGGAATGCTCCGCCTATGTGGAGGAACTGAGGGCCGCTTCGCAGCTGACGCCCCAGATGCTGGCCCGCTTCCTTCGGTCCGGAGACCGTACGGGCGGCCGCACGGCTTTCCTGATCGCGCTGGCGCAGCTGGCCGACATTGATTTCCACACCGCCCGACAGATCGTCGAGCGGCGCGAGCTCGACGCCCTCGCCGTGGTCTGCAAGGCCGCCGATCTCGATCGCGCCCTGTTCCTGACCTATGCGGTGGTGCTGCTGAACGACGACGGCGACGCCATGGCCAAGGCGCACGCCTATGCGCGCATGTACGCCGAACTGAGCCGCGAGGCGGCGCTCCGGACCCTGCGCTTCTGGCGCATGCGCCGCGGGGCCCAGGCGGCCTGACCCGAACGCAGAACGCCCGCCCCATCGCTGGGGCGGGCGCTGCAAACCGTCCTTCGGACCGGATTTACTTCTTGGCGGGACGGCCGGCGCGGGCGGGTTTGCGGCCGCCCTGGCCGAGGCCCATCTGCTTGGCCAGGTCCGAACGCGCCTTGGCGTAGTTCGGCGCGACCATCGGATAGTCCTTGGGCAGGCCCCACTTGGCCCGGTATTCCTCGGGGCTCATGTTGTATTTGGTGCGCAGGTGACGCTTCAGCGACTTGAACTTGCGGCCGTCTTCCAGACAGATCAGGTAATCCGGGGTGATCGACTTGCGGATCGGAACCGCCGGCTCCTTGGGCTCGGGCTCGGGCTCGACCGCCCCGCTCGAAACCTGCGACAGCGCGGCGTGGATGCTGGAAATCAGGCCCGGCACTTCGACCGCCTGAACGTTGTTGTTGCCGACATAGGCCGACACGATGTCGGCGGTCATCTCGAGCAGTTGCGAGTTGTCTTCCATACGCGCGACCTCACCTTGTGATCTGATCGTTTAAGGCGAACGTTCGCCGCCAGCCTGTAGCTGGCTCAATAGAGATCAACCCTGATTCACGCAATAGCGTATTCGCGCCGCGCACAGCGGCTGCTTACAAGACTAACGGCCTTTTACTTTAAAGCCTGATTCAACGGCCAAAGTTTTCCGCCAGCGCCAGCATCGCCGCTCGCTCGGGCGCCGAATAGTCGTCGATATCGTCTTCGTCGCCGTCGCGGATCGCCCTCAGCAGGGCCGGCGTCAGGGCCGACGACAGGGACCAGTTCCAATAGCGCAGCACCGTCTGCGCCCGGTCCACCGCCAGCATGTCATAGGTGACCTGGACCCGCTCCCACGCAGGATCGGGCGTTCCGTCGGCGGCGGTCTCCGGCCGGCGCATCGACCGCCACAGGCCCTGCAGATCCGACTTGGCCAGACCGGTCGCCTTGCAGAGAATGGCCAGGGGTTCGCCCCCCGCATCGCCGAGTATCTTGGCGCCGGTGACCGGTTTGACGCCGGACAGATAGGCGATCTCCGTCGCCACCTCGCGGGTCAGGCCGTTGACGGCGGCGGCCCCGACCGCCTCCTCGAGCCCGCCGTAGGGGCTCTTCTCCACCGCTCCGCGGTTCCGCTGCCGACGCTCAATGAACTGCAGCGCCTTGCGCGACACTGGATCCTGCCAGTTCTCTTCCGCCGCCATGGCGAAGACGTCCTCAGCCACCTCCTGCATGACCTCGCGGGAGACGGCGAACCTTTGCAGGATGGTTCGGCGGTCTTCGGGCTCGCACCACCAGAACATCACATAAGCGCCCGACGGCCTCAGTTCGGGTCGCTTCAGCAGATGGCCGCACAGCCCCCGGTCGGTCCGGCTCAGGCTGACCACCCCCTCGACGGCGACCTGGCTCAGCCGCGCGGTCGTGTTCCTCAACACCGCCTCGATCACCTGAATTTCGCCGAAACTCAGCAGGGTCTCGGTGACCACCTCGGACAGGGCGCGGCGGTTGGCCATCTGGAACCGGTGCTCGACGCCGGCGTCGCGCGCACAGGCGACGAGGTCGGCGTCCGACAGCGAGGCGCACTGCTCGATCAGCAGGCCGGCGATGTCCGGCTCATCGCGCAACAGCATGCGCGCCAGGACGTTTGGAAGCTCGGCCAGCGGAGCAAGGCGCACGGCCACCCGCTTGCGGTCCTCGGGGGACGCGAGACGCAGCATTTCGACCAGCAGGTCACCGGTCACCGCCCGCTCGAACGCATTGATCCGGCTGGTCGGCAACGAGACCACGTCGGCCAGACGCTTCAACAGCGCGTGGCGCGCGCGGAAGCCGCCTTCTGGCGCGACCTCCTCGGACGTGAGAGCGGGCTCGGACATGTCGACCGGAAGGTTAAGGCCGGCCGGTTAACCGCCCGTGACGGTCGCCTACAGTCCCTCGAACAGCGCTGTCGACAGATAGCGTTCCGCGAAGCTGGGAATGATGGCGACGATCATCTTGCCGGCGTTCTCGGGCAGGGCCGCCTGGCGGAAGGCCGCCACCAGGGCCGCGCCGGAGCTGATGCCGACCGGTATCCCCTCCAGCCGCGCCGCCTTGCGGGCCATGTCGAAGGCGTCCTCGTTGGAAACCTGCTCGACGCCGTCGATCACCGAGCGGTCGACGATCGAGGGAATGAAGCCCGCCCCGATGCCCTGGATCTTGTGCGGGCCCGGCTCGCCGCCCGACAGCACGGCCGACGCCGTCGGCTCGACCGCGATCATCCGCACCGAAGCCTTGCGCGCCTTCAGCACCTGGCCGACGCCGGTGATGGTGCCGCCGGTGCCGACGCCGGAGATGACGACGTCGACCTCGCCCGCGGTGTCGTTCCAGATTTCCTCGGCGGTGGTGACCCGGTGGATGGCGGGATTGGCCGGGTTGTCGAACTGGGACGGGATGACCGCCCCCGGAGTCTTGTCGAGCAGTTCCTGCGCCGTGGCGATGGCGCCCTTCATCCCCTTCTCGGCCGGGGTCAGCACCAGTTCGGCGCCCAGCAGGGCCAGCATCTTGCGGCGTTCGATCGACATGCTCTCGGGCATGACCAGGATCAGCCGGTAGCCCTTGGCGGCGGCGACGAAGGCCAGGGCGATGCCGGTGTTGCCGCTGGTCGGCTCGATCAGCACCGAGTGTGGCCCCAGCTGCCCGGCCTGTTCCAGCGCATCGATCATGGCCACGCCGATGCGGTCCTTCACCGACCCGACCGGATTGAAGAACTCCAGCTTGGCCAGCACCGTCGCCTTGGGTTTGTATTCCGCCGACAGCCGCGGCAGCCCGACCACCGGGGTGTCGCCGATGGTGTCGAGAATGGATGGGAAAATCTTGCCGCGACCGGCTTTCAGGTGGCGGGACGGGTCATAGGCGGCGTCGGACATGGGGGTTCTCGCGGGATGGCGGCGGACCGACACAAGATAGGCGTTCCGTCGCCTTCGCAAAGGACTTGCGCGAAATGACGCCCGCGCCGGCCCCTTCACCGGCCGTTAACCACGATGGCCCATCCGTTAACGGCTGTTCCAGGGGCCGTTCTTGCGCAATCTCGCCGCCGCCGTCGAAGCGATCGACCCATTGGTCGTGACCGGCAAGGTCGCGGGCGTGAACGGCCTGCTGATCGAGTCGAAGGGCGGCCTGTCCCGCCTCGCCGTCGGGGCCCGGGCCGAAATAGACCGCCGCCATCTGTCGCCCCTGCCCGCCGAGGTGGTCGGCTTCCGCGACGCCAAGGCCCTGCTGATGCCGTTCGGCCCGGTCGAGGGCGTCGCCCCCGGCGCCGACATCCGCATCATCGCTGCCGCCGCCAGCGTGCGCCCGACCACCGCCTGGCTCGGCCGCATCATCGACGCCTTCGGTCAGCCCATCGACGGCAAGGGCCCTCTGCCCACCGGCCCAGCCGCCTATCCGCTCCGCGCCCCCCCGCCCCCGGCCCACTCGCGCGGCCGCGTCGGCGAGCGGCTGGATCTCGGCGTCCGCGCCATGGACGTCTTCACCACCACCTGCCGGGGCCAGCGCCTCGGCATCTTCGCCGGCTCCGGCGTCGGCAAGTCGGTGCTGCTGTCGATGCTGGCCCGGCAGGCGACCTGCGATGTGGTGGTGGTCGGCCTGATCGGCGAACGCGGCCGCGAGGTCCGCGAATTCATCGAGGAGACGTTGGGCGAAGAGGGCCTGCGCCGCGCCATTGTCGTCGTCGCCACCTCCGACGAACCGGCCCTCAAGCGCCGCCAGGCCGCCTACATGACCATGGCCATCGCCGAATTCCTGCGCGACCAGGACCTCGAGGTGCTGTGCCTGATGGATTCGGTCACCCGCTTCGCCATGGCCCAGCGCGAGATCGGCCTCGCCGCCGGCGAGCCGCCGACCACCAAGGGCTACACGCCGACCGTCTTCACCGAACTGCCCAAGCTGCTGGAGCGCGCCGGCCCTGGTCCGGTCCGCCCCGACGGCACCACCGCCGGCCCGATCACCGCCCTGTTCACGGTGCTGGTCGACGGCGGCGACCATGACGAGCCCATCGCCGACGCGGTGCGAGGCATCCTCGACGGCCACATCGTCATGGACCGCAAGATCGCCGAGCGCGGCCGCTTCCCGGCCATCGACGTGCTCAAGTCCGTCAGCCGCACCCTGCCCGCCTGCCAGACGCCGCCCGAGCGCGAGCTGAACCGCCGGGCGCGCCAATGCCTGAGCGCCTATTCCAACATGGAAGAGCTGATCCGCATCGGCGCCTACCGCACCGGCGCCGATCCGATCGTCGACCGCGCCATCGCCCTGAACCCGGCGCTTGAAGCCTTCCTCGGCCAGGATCACCATGACGTGACGCGCCTGGCCGATTCCTTTGACCGTCTGGAAACCATTCTCAATCAGGGAATGATCCCGTGACCGGAGACGCAGCATGACCGCTTGGGCCCAATCCCTGATCCGCATCTCCAACTACGAGGTCGAGACGTTGCAGAAGCGCCTCGCCGAAATCACCGCCCGTAGAGCCTCCGCCGAGATGCGTATCGCCGTGCTCGAGGCCGAGGCCGAGATCGAACAGGAACGCGCCCGCGACGACGCCGAGGCCGCCCTGCTGCTGCAGGCTTATCTGAACGGCTGGAAGGCCCGCAAATCCGCCGCCCTCGCCGACGTCGTCGAGATCGAGGCCGAGGAGGAGGGCGCCCGCGACGCCCTCACCGGCGCCTTCGAGGAGCTGAAGAAGTTCGAGCACGTCGCCGAGACCACTCGCCTGAACCGCCTGATCGCCGCCGGCAAGCGCGAGACCGCCGCCTTCGACGAACTGGGCCTCAGGCGTCGTGCGGGCTGACCCGCCCCGCCTGAACCGCCGCGCCCTTCTGGCGGCGCCAATCGCTCTCGCCGCCTGCGACCGCTTCGCCGCCGCCGAACCCGCCGCCGGTCCCCCGGCCGCCCCGCTGAAATCCATTACGCCCTGCCCGTTCGGCGCCATCGGCATGACCTGGCAGCTCGACCAGGCCGACTGGGTCGAACAGGTCCGGCGCCACTGCTCCCAGCTCACCCCCGAGTGGGAGCAGAAGATGGAGCGCACCCTCGGGCCGGGCTTCACCCATGACTTCTCGGCCTCGGACCGCATGGTCGCCTTCGCCCGCGACAACGGCTTGCGGGTCCACGGCCATACCCTGATCTGGTATTCGCAGGGCGGCGACGTCTTCAACGACGACGTCCCCCGCGCCCGTTTCGCCGCCGAATTCGACCGCTACATCTCCAGCTTCGTCAGCCGCTATCGGGGCCGGATGGCCGGCTGGGACGTGGTCAACGAGCCGGTGGCCGAGGATGGCGACGGCCTGCGCGACTGCCACTGGAGCCGTGCACTCGGTATGGACGGCTACATGGTCCGCGCCTTCGAACAGGCCCGCGCCGCCGATCCCGACGCCGTCCTGTTCCTCAACGAGTACAACCTCGAGAACATTCCCCGGAAGGGTGCGACCTTCCTCAAGCTGGTCGAACGCCTGCTCAAACTGGGCGCCCCGATCGGCGGCATCGGGACCCAGTCGCACCTCAACATCGAGATTCCGGCCGGCCAGATCACGGCTTTCATGCGCGACGCCGCGTCCCTGGGCCTGCCCATCCACATTTCCGAGCTGGACTTCCCGATGCAGCGCGACGGCGGCCAACTGCCCGACCTGCGCTCCACCGCCGAACGCCGCGCCCAGCAGGTCGCCCGCGTCGGCGAACTGGCCGAGGCTTTCATGGCCCTGCCCCAACGCCAACGCTACGCCTTCACCACCTGGGGCCTGCGCGACATCGACAGCTGGCTCCTACGCGAGGAGGGCAAGAACCGCCCCGACGAGAGCCCCGTCCTCCTCGACGCCGCCGGCGGTCCCAACCCGGCGTATCAAGCCGTAGTCGACGCCTTCACCGGCCGCGCCGGAGCCTAAACGGCGGTCGCCACGACCCCGGCGAGTTCCAACGCCTCCAGCAGCGCCGCCGTGGCCGCCTCCACCGCTCCCTCGTCGCGTCCCCGAACGACCAGGTGGGCGCCGATCTCTCCCACCGTCCCCGCTCCGAACGGATAGCTGCCGAAGCTGAGGTCGGGGTTCGCCCGTGCCGCCGCTGAAAGGATGTCCGCCACGCTGCCCTCGCCGACGCCGGTCACGCGCACCGTCCGTGCGTGCACCACCGCGCCCGTCCTCAGGCGCGGCGCCACATCCTCCAGCATGGCGGTCATGATCTTCGGCACCCCGGCCATCACGAACACGTTGCCGATCTGGAAGCCCGGCGCATCGGTGACCGGATTGGCGATCAGCGCGCCACCCTCCGGAATCCGCGCCATCCGCCGCCGTGGCGCATTGAGTTCGGCGCCATACCGCCGCTCCAGTATGGCCAACGCCTCCGGGTGCTCCGGCAGGGCTGCGCCGAACGCCGTCGCCACGGCGTCGGCGGTGATGTCGTCATGCGTCGGCCCGATGCCGCCCGTGGTGAAGACATAGTCGTGCCCTGCCCGCAGCGCGTTCAGCGCCTCGACGATCTGCGGCTTGCGATCCCCGACTGTCCTGGCCTCCAGAAGGTCGATCCCCAGCGCCGCCAGGAACCGGGCGATGGTGTTCAGATTGGTGTCCTGCGTCCGTCCGGACAGCACTTCGTCGCCGATGATCAGGACGGCGGCAGTGGGGGATGCGTTGGTCATGGCGACCAGCTAGTAGACCCTCGCCCATGCGCTTCAAGTCGCCTCTCGAACACGGAACCCTGATCCGCCGCTACAAGCGCTTCCTCGCCGACGTGGCGTTCGAGGACGGCCGCGAGACCACCGTCCACGTCCCCAACCCCGGCGCCATGCTGGGCCTGACCGCGCCCGGCCTGCCGGTCTGGCTGTCCCGCTCTCTCGACCCCAGGCGCAAACTGCCGCTGACGATGGAGGCCGTTGTCCTGCCCGGCGCCGGGCCCGTCGGCGTCAACACCCTCAATCCCAACCGCATCGCCGAGGCGGCCATTCCGCGCGGCCAGATTCCGGAACTGACCGGCTATCCGGTCCTCCGCCGCGAGGTGCGCTACGACGAGAACAGCCGTATCGACATCCTGCTGCAGAGCGATCCGGACGCCCTGCAGCGACCCTCATGCTGGGTCGAGATCAAGAACTGCCACTTCAGCCGCACCCCGCCGCTGGCCGAGTTCCCCGACTGCAACACCGTCCGCGGCGTCAAACACCTGAAGGCGCTGGAGCGGGTGGTGGAGGCCGGCGGCCGCGCCGTCATGCTGTTCATCGTCCAGCGCATGGACTGCGACTCCTTCACCACAGCCGACGACATCGATCGCGCCTACGGCCCCGCCCTGCGCGACGCCGCGTCGCGTGGGGTTGAGGTTCTATGCTATAGTTGCCACCTGAGCCCCGAAGCGATCCGCCTCGATCGCGCCCTGCCATGGCGGCCCCACCCGTGACCGGGCCCCGCCGAAAGAGACCGATGTACGAGACCCCCGAACTGGACGACGACGCCTTCGTCCGCACCCACGAGATTCGCGTTCACGACGCCGAGGCCTTCGAGGGCATGCGCAAGGCCGGCCGCCTGGTCGCCGAGGCGCTCGACATGATCACGCCGTACGTGGTCCCGGGCGTCACCACCGGCGAGATCGACGACCGCATCCGCGAGTTCACCCTCGACCACGGCGCCCTGCCCGCCTGCCTCGGCTACAAGGGCTACGAGAAGACCGTCTGCACCTCGATCAACCACGTGGTCTGCCACGGCATCCCGGGCGACAAGGTTCTCAAGGACGGCGACATCGTCAACATCGACCACACGGTCATCGTCGATGGCTGGCACGGCGACTCCAGCCGCATGTATCCGGTCGGCCAGATCAACGCCCGCGCCCGCAAGCTGATCGACGTCACCTATGACTCGCTCGAGGCGGGTCTCGCCGTGATCAAGCCCGGCGCCACCTTCGGCGACATCGGCTACGCCATCCAGCAGGTCGTCGAGGCCAACCGCATGTCCGTCGTCCGCGACTTCTGCGGCCACGGCATCGGCCGGCTGTTCCATGACAGCCCCAACGTCCTGCACTACGGCCGCCGCGGCGAGGGCGCGACGCTCAAGGCCGGCATGTTCTTCACCGTCGAGCCGATGGTGAACCTGGGCAAGCCGCACGTGAAGGTTCTGTCCGACGGCTGGACCGCCGTCACCCGCGACAAGTCTCTGTCGGCCCAGTGCGAGCACTCCATTGGCGTCACCGAAGACGGCATCGAGATCTTCAGCGCCAGCCCGGCGGGGCTGTTCCGGCCGAAATTCTGAGCCTAGGCTGCCTCTCCTGAAGGGGAGGCGCATGACTGAAACTCTGGCATCTACCCAAACAGCGGACGCGTGGAAGTGGTGGGAAGCCCGCCGCCTCCGGTACAATATCGCGCTGGCCGCAGCCGGCTGGTCGGCATGGGCCATGGCGGCGGCGATCATTTGGACACTTGGCGCCCTGCTTCCCTTTCGGACCGACAATCCGGAGGTCACCCTCTTCACCGTATTGATCCAGGGCATAGCCTATCTGCTGGTGATGGCGGCGGCGAACCTCTGCTATCTGCTTGGCCCGCTTTCTGAGGCGGTCCTTCATCCAGCCGACGTCAACGGCTATCGCCGCCGGATGTTCGGGCTCGGCTTCTGGCTCTCGGTCGCCCTTCCTTTCGCGTATCCAGCCCTTCTCGCCGCCGGCATCGCCCTCGAGATTTCGAGATCGACGGCATGACCCAGGCGTCGGCCTCCACGACTCCCCACCACGCCGGGCACCGCGAGCGTCTTCGTGAGCGCGCCCGCGGCGCCGGCCTGCACCACCTCCCCGACTACGAACTGCTCGAACTCTTCCTGTTCCGCAGCCAGCCCCAAGGCGACGTCAAGCCGATCGCCAAGGCCCTGCTGGCCCGGTTCGGCTCGCTGGCGGCGGTGCTGGCGGCCTCGGTCGAGGACCTGATGACCGTCAGGGCCGAGGATGCGCGCGGTCGGATCAAGGGCATCGGCGCTGAAACCGCGTTGGACCTGACCGCCCTGCACGAGGTGTCCCGTCGCGTCGCCAGGGAAGAAACCAGCAAGCGCACGGTGATCTCGTCCTGGACCGCCCTGCTCTCCTATGTCCGCCTGTCTCTCCAGCACGAGCCGCGCGAGCAGTTTCGGGTCCTCTACCTCGACAACCGCAACCAACTGATCCTCGACGAGATCCAGAATCGCGGCACCGTCGACCATGCCCCGGTCTATCCGCGCGAGGTGGTGCGGCGGGCGCTGGAGTTGTCGGCCAAGTCGATGATCATCGTCCACAACCATCCCTCGGGCGACCCGACCCCGTCCCGTCCCGACATTGAGATGACCCGCCAGATCATCGAGGCCGCCCGCGCCCTCGAGGTGTCGGTGCATGACCACCTGATCGTCGGCCGCGACGGCGTGGCCAGCTTCAAGCAACTCGGCCTGATGTGAAGAGGAGGCGACATGTTACGAGCCCTGGCCCTTGCCTGCCTGTTGGCGCTGACCCCCGCGACCGTTCTGGCCCAGACGGCCCCGAACCCCGGTGCGGATGATTTCGATTGGGAAGTCGGCCTGTGGGACACCCATGTCGAAGTCCGCGCCCCCCTCGACGCCGATGCGCCCTGGGCGGTGTTCGATGGGACCTCCGATGTACGGCCGCTTTCACAGGGCCGCGCCAACACGGTTGATCTGTCGCTCGCAAGCGCCGCTGGCGCCCGGGTCGAAGGCGTCGCGCTGAGACTCTTCAATCCGCGTTCCAGCCAATGGAGCATCAACTTCGCCAGCATGAACGACGGGATGCTTACGGCGCCGATCTATGGCGGCTTCACAGACGGGCGCGGTGAGTTCTACGGGCAGGACACGATCGACGGGCGCGTCGTGATGGTGCGGTTCGTCATCTCCGATGTCACCGCCGATTCGGCTCGCTTCGTGCAATCCTGGTCAGCCGATGGCGGCCGGAGCTGGATTGATAATTGGGTCGCGACTGACACCCGGCGCACCGCAAACTCGGGCGGTGTTCACTAGCTGGTTCCAGTGCGGCCGGAAGCCGCGCTAAGAGTCGCCGATGACACCGACCCGCCGCTCCGTCCTGGCCTGCGCGCCTCTTTCCGCCCTGGCGGGGGGAGTCGCCGCCCAGGCCGCCGCTCCGGCGGTCATGGTCTCCACCTGGGATTTCGGCGCGGCCGCCAACGCGGCCGGTCTGGCGGCGCACGCGAACGGCGGCTCGGCGCTCGACATGGTCGAGGCGGGCGGGCGCGTGGCCGAGGCGGACGAGAGCAACAGTTCGGTCGGTCTCGGCGGTCTGCCCGACCGCGACGGTCGGGTGACGCTGGACGCCTGCGTCATGACCTGGGCCGGCGACATCGGCGCCGTCTGCGCGCTTGAGGACGTGGTCCACGCCGTCTCGGTGGCCCGCCGGGTGATGGAGCGCACGCCGCACACCATGCTGGCGGGCGAGGGCGCCCGGACCTTCGCCGTCGAACAGGGGTTCGAGACCCGCGACCTGCTCACCCCGCGCGCCGAGGCGGCCTGGCGGGAATGGCTGAAGACCGCCGACTACGCCCCGCGCATCAACAGTGAGAACGCCGACTGGGGCGGCCGGCCCGGCGGCCCGGGCAACCACGACACCATCGGCCTGCTGGCCATTGACGCCGCCCATCGCATGGCCGGGGCGTGCACCACCTCCGGCATGGCCTTCAAGATGCGCGGCCGGGTCGGCGACAGCCCCCTGATCGGGGCCGGCCTCTATGTCGACGACGAGGTCGGCGGCGCCACCGCCACCGGCGTCGGCGAGGACGTCGTCCGCGTGGCGGGCTCGCACGCAGTGGTGGAAGGCATGCGCGCGGGCCTTGCCCCCGCCGCCGCCTGCCGCCGCGTCATCGAACGGCTGGCCCGGCTGCGCGGCGCCAGGGTCGCGGGTTCGCAGGTGGCTCTGCTGGCCATGGACAAACAGGGTGGCGTCGGAGGGTTCGCGCTTCAGCCCGGCTTCACCTACGCTGTCACCGACGCCGCCGGCCGCACCCGCATCGAGCGCGCCGGAGCCCTGTTCGAGACGCCATGACCAGCACCCTGATCACCGAACGCCTGACCCTGACCCCGGTGGACGTCGCCGACTACGACGACCTCAAGGGTCTGTGGGCGGATCCGGCCTTCGTCCGGCACATCTTTCCCGAACCGCTGACCAGCGAGGACGTCTGGTTCAGGTTGCTGCGCGACATCGGCCACTGGGAGGCGCTCGGCCACGGCAACTGGACCGTCCGGCTCAAGGATACGGGCGAATACGTCGGCAGCGTCGGCGTGCTGGACTTCCATCGGGTGCTCGACCCGCCCTTCGACGCCCCCGAACTCGGCTGGGGCCTCAACCCGCGCTTCCAGGGCCAGGGCATGGCCTTCGAGGCCCTGTCGGCCGCGCTGGCCTGGTGCGACGACGCCCTGAACGCGCCGCGCACAGTGTGCATGATCTCGCCCGACAACGCCCCCTCGATCACCCTTGCGACGCGCGCCGGCTACGCGCCCTACATCGAGACGACCTACAAGGGCGAGCCGGTGGTCCTGTTCGAGCGACTGGCCGCCTGAGCGTAGCCGGACATTAAGGTTTCCGCGCCATTCTGCCCGGCGAATCCGGAGACCGCCCGCCCCATGCCCATGCCTGTCGAAGAGCTTCGCGGCCATTTGACCGAAGCCTTTCCCGACGCCGAGATCGTCATCGACGATCTGGCGGGCGACGGCGACCACTATCGCGCCCGCATCGTCTCGACGGCATTCGCGGGCCTGCCCCGGGTGCGTCAGCACCAGCTCGTCTATGCGGCGCTGAAGGGCAAGATGGGCGGCGAACTGCACGCACTGGCGCTCGAAACCTCGGCCCCGGCAGGAGACTGAACATGCGCTACCGTCCCTTCGGACCGGCGGGTCAGGCGGTCTCGGCGCTGACGCTGAGCCTCGGCCCCCGCGACATCGCCCACGGTCCCGAGGCGGGGCGTGAGCTGATCTATTCGGCGCTGGAAGCCGGCATCAACAGCTACCGTCTCGAAACCGCCGACCCGGTGCTGGCGGAAATTCTCGGCCAGGCGCTGAAACACGTCGACCGCAAGCTGGTCCAGGTCTCCCTCACCCTCGGCGCCGGCGACGGCCGCCGCGGCTCGGACCGCGACTTTTCGGCCGAGGGCATCACCTCCGCCATCGACCGGGCGCTGAACATATCGGGCCTGGGCTGGTTCGACCTGGCCATCCTCGACGAACCGGCCGACCATGAGTTGCCGCAACCGACCCTCAGCGCCCTCAAGGCCCTGCGCGCCAGCGAACGGATCCGTCTGCTGGGCATTTCCGGCGAGGATGCGGTGATGGACACCTACGTCTCGACCGGCGCCTTCGATGTGCTGGCCACGCCCTTCCACGTCAATTCGCCGTGGCAGATCCGCTCGCGCCTGCGCGCCGCCCAGGAAGCGGACATGGCCATTTTCGTCTATGGCTATTTCCCCGAGAGTCTCGACACGGCGAAGAAGGCCGCCGCCGTGCACCAGCCCAAGAAGGGGCTGTTCGGCTTCGGCGGCCCGAAGACGAAGGACAATCCGCTGGCCCACGCCGGCACCTTCGCCTTCCTGCACCGCACCAACAACTGGCCGGCCGAGGCCATCTGCCTGGCCTACGCCCTGACCGATCCGTCGGTGTCCAGCGTGCTGATTCGGGCCAGCGACATGGAGCGGCTGAACATGCTGGCCATGGTGCCTGACCGCGACATGCCGCCGGGCCTCGCCGCCCAGATCGAGATGGCCCGTGTGGCCGGCGCCAAGGCCGCCTGAGCCGCCTATTTCTGACGCGGGCCCGTCAGCCCCTCGTAGGTGGTGACCAGCTGGCCCGCCCGCCTCGCCTTGATCGCGCGCGCCAGTTCCTCCGCGGCGATCCTCACCTCGGCCTGGATGTCCTTGTCCCGGTCGAGGGCGTCGTGGCTGGTGGCGTAGGGCTCCCAATAGCCGATGTAGCGGTCGATCTCGGCGTCCGGTCCGGCCGGGGTCAGCTTCATGAATCTCAGCCAGTCGGAAACCGAGCGGCGCACGTTCTCCGCCCCCTCGACGTCGCCATGGACCACGACGGAGAAGATCCGGCCCTCGAGGTGGCGTGGATAGGACCAACCCTTCAGCTCCTCCGCCTTGGCCGCCCTGGCGTCCTTGCCATGGGTCAGGGTGGGGTCCGGATTGCCGCCGTCGGCGCAGACCATCCGATCCATCATCAGCTTCATTGGCGACGACACCTGGTACCAGTTGACCGGTGTGACCAGGAAGATTCCGTGGGCCTCGACCCACATGGGGAAGATGTCGTTCATCCAGTCGTGGACCTGACCCAGCGAATAGTTGGGATAGCAGCTGCACGGCCAGTGACAGAGCGGCGCCGCCGTCGAGAAACAGGCCTTGCACGGATGGATTTCGCGGCCGAACTCCGACGCCAGCCGGGACAGGTCCAGCACCGTGGTCTCGACGCCCGCCGCCCCCAGCGTCTCCTCCGCCAGCATGGCGAGGCGCCAGCTCTTGGACATCTCGCCGGGGCAGGTGTGCTCGGACCGGGACGAGCCGTTGATGACGAGGGCGCGCAGGGGGCCTGAGGGGTCTTGCTGACGCGCCTGCGCCGCCTCCACCGCCTCACGAGCCGCGATCCAGTCGACCGGCAGATCGAAATCGGGGTCGGCGAAGCCCGGCCCGGCCCTGCGCGTAACCGGCGACTTCCGCCCCTCGATATAGCCGTCCCAGGCGATGGCGGCGATCGTGTCGAGCGCCTCCCGCGCCGAGGCGAAGGCCGGGTCGTTGAACCGGCTGAGGTAGCGGACGATGAACTCTTCCCGGCTCAGCTCGGGCGAGGGCATGCCCTTGCGGGGCTCCGGCGTCTCCATGCGGGTCCTTCCTCCAGCCCTGCGGGGCAGGTGAGGAACGTGGGGCCCGCCCGCCGCGTTCCGGCGCGACCCTTGGCGCCCTTGACCCTCCGCCTCGCGGTCCCTAGCTGACGGCCTTCACCGAAAGGCCCGTTCCCGTGACCGATCAAGCCGTCGCCGCCAATCCCGTCCACGCCTTCATCGCCGACACGGTGAAGCAGCATGACGTCGTCCTGTTCATGAAGGGCACGCCCGACGCGCCGCGCTGCGGCTTCTCCTCCTTGGCGGTGCAGATCCTCGACCACGTGGGCGCGCCCTTCGTCGGCGTCGACGTGCTGCAGGACGAGGGCCTGCGCGAGGGCGTCAAGACCTTCAGCGACTGGCCGACCATTCCCCAGCTCTATGTGAAGGGCGAGTTCGTCGGCGGCTCTGACATCGTGCGCGAGATGTTCAACGCCGGCGAGTTGCAGACCCTGCTGGCCGACAAGGGCGTCCCGCTCGGCGACGCCTGATGGCCAGGGCCCAGCTGGAACCCCGGGCCGACCGCGAGATTTTCGTCGTCCCGCTGGAGGTCCGGCCCGAGCACATCGACGACAACGGCCACGTCAACAACGTCGTCTATGTCGGTTGGCTGCAGGACGCCGGCACGGCTCACTGGAACGCCCGCTTCGATCCCGAGGCCCGCGCCCGCTGGTCGTGGGTCGCGGTCCGGCACGAGATCGACTATCTCCGCCCGCTGCCCCCTGACGCCGTCGGCGTGAAGGCCCGCACCTGGGTCGGCGACCCGCACGGCCCGCGCTTCAATCGCTATGTCCGGATCGAGGACGGCGAGGGCCGGCTGTGCGCCCAGGGCGTCTCGGAATGGGTGCTGGTCGACGCCGCCACCATGCGGCCCCACCGCATCCCGGCGGCCCTGCTGCCGCCGTTCGAGGCGCGCTGAGGGATCAGCCGCGCGGCAACTGGTAGGGGTTCTCGACCGAGACCCGGCTACCTGGCGCCAGCCCCATCTCCTGGAAGCTCCAGCTCACCTCCACGCCCTCGGCCCGGGGCTGGAGGCAGCGATCTTCCTTGAGGCGGCGCAGGGTGATCACCGAGCCGTCTCCGGCCCGGCGCACCACCGGCGTCAGGTCCGCCTTCTGGGTGCAGCCGTTCGAACTGACCCAGAACACGGCCTGATCCTGCACGATGGCGGCGGCGTGGACCGGCTCGATCTGCCCCGGCGAGTCGACGGCTTGGGCGACTTCGGTCGTCGAAAACCGGTCGGTGAACCGGTCTACCAGCGCGCACCCCGGCAGGGTCGCGGCCAGCAACAGCGCGCCGGAGAGCGTGACGATCCGTTTCATTCCCGGCCTCCCGCGCCGAAATCCTGAACGCGCCCAATGTGCGCCTGTTCGCCGGCCAAGAAAACCCCGGCCTGAAAGCAGAAGAGCCCCGGATTGCTCCGGGGCCCTTCAAACCGTGTGCGGCTCAAACAGCCGAGCGCGCGATCGTCGAACTTAGGACGAGTAGTATTCGACGACCAGGTTCGGCTCCATCTTCACCGGGAACGGCACGTCGGCCAGTTCCGGCACGCGGACGTAGCGAACCGAGAAGCCGCGATCGCCCAGTTCCAGATAGTCGGGCACATCGCGCTCCGACGACTGCTGGGCTTCGATCACCAGCGCCATCGAGCGGGACTTTTCCTTGACCTCGATGACCTGGCCCGGCTTGACCCGGTACGAGGCGATGTCGACCTTCTTGCCGTCGACGGTCACGTGGCCGTGGCTGACGAACTGGCGGGCGGCCCAGACGGTCGGGACGAATTTGGCGCGGTAGACGATGGCGTCCAGGCGCGACTCCAGCAGGCCGATCAGGTTCTCGGAGCTGTTGCCCTTGCGGCGCGAGGCTTCTTCATACGTCGCCGAGAACTGCTTCTCGGTGATGTTGCCGTAGTAGCCCTTCAGCTTCTGCTTGGCCTTCAGCTGCAGGCCGAAGTCCGAGACTTTCGACTTGCGGCGCTGGCCGTGCTGGCCGGGGCCGTAGGAACGCTTGTTGACCGGGGATTTCGAGCGGCCCCACAGGTTTTCACCCATGACCCGGTCGAGTTTGTACTTGGCGCTATGGCGCTTGGACATAAGTCACTCTCAATATGATGCGGCCCGGTCCCTCCCCAACTGGAGGGACGATCTCAACGGCGGTCCACGCATCGTCCGTAGTGGATCACGCAACGCGGCGAGCCGGTGGCGTGAAGGCGGGGCTTATGACGGCCCCTATCCCCGGAGTCAAGGCTGGTGGGGGGCCTCGGGCACCCAGACGAAGCCGTCGTCCCGGCGCTGGAACCGGCCGACCCCGGGGAAGGGGAAATGCACGCCGTAGATCCGCTGGGTCCCGGACGCGCCGCGTTCCAGCAGACCCTGCCGCGTCGTCACCGCCGCCGCGCTGTCGCTGTCCCAGGCGTTGCGCCACTCGGGCCGCTGAACCGAGATGATCGAACTGTGCATCGCGTCGCCGATGTAGAGCAGCCGGTCGTCGCCCGACTCGATCTCATAGCCGCTGTGCCCCGGCGTATGACCGGCCAGCGGGACCGCGCGGATCGACGGCGTGACCTGCGCGCCCGGCGCGAAGGGTTCGACCTTGGGCGTGATGGCGGCCAGCAGCGCGCCCGCCCCGGCCTCGGCCGCGCCCGCCTGGGCGAAGGTCCACTCCGGCGCGCTCATCCGGATAACGGCATTGGGGAAGGTCAACCGGCCGTCGGCCCCCGCCAGCCCGCCCACGTGGTCGCCATGGGCGTGGGAGATCAGCACGTCCGTGACCTGCGACGGCTCCACGCCGGCGGCTCTCAGCGAGGCGACCAGCTTGCCTTCGGTCCCCATCTGCCCGCCGGCGCCGGCGTCGATCAGCACCACCCGCTCGCCGTCGCGCACCAGCAGCGGCTGGATCGACAGGTGGACGGTTCCATCGGTGACGCCCGCCGCGGTCAGCAGGGCCGACACCTCCGCGGTGTTGGTCCACGGGCTCATCTCCGCATTCCCGGCCGGAACCTTGAGGGTCCCGTCCCTCAGCGCGGTCGCCTCCAGCGTGCCGATGCGGACGGCGCTGACGTCCGGGCTGACGGGCGCGGCCGGCGCGGCGCGGTCGCCCGGCGGCGTCTGGGCCTCGGGTGAACAGGCTCCGGCGCCCATCAGGGTGGCCAGCATCAGGCCCGCAGCGGCGATTTTGAACGATGGCGTCATCGGCTTGCCCTCCCGAAGTCAACAGTCGATGACGTAAATAGGGCAATTTCGGGTCGCCGCCAGTCCGTCGCCGTGAAGAATCCACGACGACGGACTGCGACAAATCAGGCCGTGGCGGCCGCGAACAGTTCGTTGGCCTTGTTCCAGTTCACCACCGTCCAGAACGCCTTCAGATAGTCGCCCCGGCGGTTCTGGTACTTCAGGTAATAGGCGTGCTCCCAGACGTCGGCGGCCAGCACCACGGCGCCCTTCTCGTCGGCCACGTCCATCAGCGGATTGTCCTGGTTCGGCGTCGAACTCACCTTGAGTTTTCCATCCTGCACGATCAGCCAGGCCCAGCCCGAGCCGAACTGGCCGGCGCCGGCGGCGTTGAAGGCCTCCTTGAACTTGTCCATTCCACCGAGATCGCGGTCGATGGCGGCGGCCAGTTCGGCCGACGGCTGTCCGGCCTTGTCGGCGGGGGCCAGCAGTTCCCAGAACAGGCTGTGGTTCCAGTGCCCGCCGCCGTTGTTGCGAACGGCCTTGGGGGCCTTGGAGATCGAGGCGAACAGCTCTTCCAGCGACTTGCCCTGCAGGCTGCCATCCGCGTCGATCGCCTTGTTCAGGTTGTCGACATAGGCCCGGTGGTGCTTGTCGTGGTGGAAGGTCATCGTCTCCTTGTCGATGGCCGGCTCCAGCGCGTCATAGGCATACGGGAGGGGCGGAAGCGTAAAGGCCATGGGGAGGCTCCTTCGACAGGGTTTCGGATAGCGCACATCTAGGCGCCCGAGCGCCAAACCCAAGCCCGGCGGTCCGAATTCCGCTACGCTCACATGTCCGGAAGGTTGGCCTTCAGACAGTCGCGCACGGCCCGCCGCAGGTCGCCGGAGGCCGAGACGAAGTCCACGCCTTCCGCCTCGAACACCGCCCGGGTCGCGGCGTCCAGCCCGTTCGGCAGGGCCGCCAGCACCCGCTTCTCACCCTTGGGGTGCAGGCAGAAGCCGACCTCCCGGCACAGGGCGGCGAACATCTCGTCGTAGTCGGGGGCGGTGTCGGTCATGGCTCAGGCTCTACTACAGCAACAGCCCGGTGAGCCAGTGCAGGACGTTCAGGCCGAAGCGGGCGTTGCCCGGCGCCACGTTCATACCGAACCGCACTTCCCGCCCGTCCGGGAACCGGGCCCGCTGCGCCGACAGCATCCCCGCCTCGCCCAGCACCACCACCCGTCCCTGCCCGTGGTCAAAGGCCAGCGCCTGGGCCGGCAAGGCTGGAGCCGACAGCTCCGCGATCACCGCCCCGGCGGGCTCGCCGGCCTCGATCCGGTCGTTGATCCGCTGCAGCGTCGGCAGATCCGGCGCCTCGCGCGCGCCGACGGCCATCGGCAGCAACACGGTCGCGCCGGGCGGCCCCGCCAGCGACTGGCCGGTGAAGGCGGTGACGCTCTCCACCCGTTCGCCGGCCTCGCGCCCGGTGATGATCGGATGGTCGTCGAAGGCCCCGGACGGGTAGACCAGATTGGTGCTGACTCCGTTCGGCGTCTCCGCGAAGGCGTAGCCCTTGCCCATCCGCACGCCGAACCGCGCCGCCAGGGCCTCGGCCGCCGCCCCGAACGGCGCATGGTCGGCGATCAGCAGCAACCGCCCGCCGCCGCGCACCCAAGCCTCCACCGCAGCCGTTTCCGCCTCGGTGAAGATCGGCGCGACATGGTCCGGCCGGACCATGCCGGCGTTGGCGATCACCAGCACGTCCACGCCCGCCAGCCCCTCCACCGTAAACGGCGCCGTCCCGCTCCGCACCTGATAGCCGTCGGCGCGCAACAGGGCCGCGAACGGCGCGTACTGGCCGTCGACGGTATGGAAGTTGTGGTGCGCCCCGTCGATCACGACCACCGGCCCGTCGACGGCGTAGGCCGGGCGCTCGACCACAGGGCGGAAATCCGGATCGACGACCTGCTGCGCGGCGGCCGGTGCGGCGGTCAACAGCAGGGCGGCAAGGCCGGGTACGAAAGGGAAGCGGGGCATCGCGGTCTCCCGTGGATCACCGCGACGCTAGCACAGACGCCTCACCCGTTCAGCCGCGCCGCATGGAAGGCCACATGGTCGGCGATGAAGCTGGCCATGAAGAAATACGAGTGGTCGTAGCCGGGCTGCATCCGCAGGGTGACGCGCTGCCCGGCCGCCTCCGCCGCCGCGGCCAGCAGTTCCGGCTTCAGCTGTTCCTTCAGGAAGGGGTCGGCGTCGCCCTGGTCGATCAGGATGTCATCGTAGCAACCGCCGCCGAGCCCGTTTTCGATCAGCCGCGCCGCGTCATGCTCCGCCCACACGTCCCGGTCATCACCCAGATAGGCCGAAAACGCCTTCTCGCCCCACGGACACCGCGTCGGCGAGGCGATCGGCGCGAAGGCCGACACCGACCGGAACAGGTGCGGGTGTCTCAAGGCCAGCGTCAGCGCCCCGTGCCCGCCCATCGAATGGCCCGAGATCGCCCGCGCCTTCGTGGTCGGGAATTCCGCGTCGACCAGCCCGATCAACTCCTCGACGACATAGCTCTCCATGCGGAAATGCGGCGCCCACGGCGCTTGGGTCGCATCGACATAGAAGCCCGCCCCCTGCCCCAGATCATAGGCCGGGTCGTCGGCCACGCCCTCGCCGCGCGGCGAGGTGTCGGGGGCCACGATGATCACCCCGTGGTCCGCCGCCGCGCCGTAAGCCCCGGCCTTGGTGGTGAAATTGTCCTCGGTGCAGGTCAGGCCCGACAGCCAGATCAGCACCGGAAACGGCCCCGCCCCCGGCGGAACGAATACCGACAAGGTCATCGGCGTGCCGGTCATGGCGCTGCCGTGCTTCAGATAGCGAAGGGTTCCGCCGTGGACGGCATGGGTCTTCAGGATCTCCATGCCGCCCGCTTAGCACCGCCCGGCGCGCGGGCCTACGCCATGCGGTGCAGGGCGCAGACCTTGTTGCCGTCCGGATCGCGCAGATAGGCCAGGTACAGCCGACCGAAGGGCCCCTGCCGCTCGCCCGGCGGATCCTCGATCGACCGCCCGCCCGCCGCCGCCCCGGCGTCGTGGAAGGCGTGGACCATCTCCGGCGTCTTCGCCGCGAAGCCGATGGTTCCGCCGTTGGCGTGGCAGGCCGCCTCGCCGTCGATGGGCTTGCCGACGGCGAAGGCGCCCCGGTCCGTGCGCCACCAGTAGCGCCCCTTCGGGTCCGGCCCCTGCGCCGGCTCGATGCCCAGCGCGCCGAGGGCCGCGTCATAGAATTTCCGCGATGCTTCCGGATCGTTGGCGCCGACGGTGATGTGGGTGAACATGGCTTCCCTCCCGGCCTGTAATACCTCAGTCCGTTTCTTTAGCGAACTTACTGAGCAAGGCAAGCTCCCCCTCGGAAGGTCTGCCCTCAGCCCTGTTCCCAGACCCTTTGGATGAAGGCGTCGTTGATGAAGCCGCCCCCTTCGGGGATCAGGCGCCGCCATTCTTCAGGCAACGGCGTCGGATGATTGGCCGGCCATCCTCCCCCGCCCCAGACATCGAAATTCAGACTGGCCATGATCGGACCACCGGTGACGTTCGGGGGCGTGAGTTTCATGAGACGCTGGCCAAGCGCGGTTCGCATCGCCTCCGGCAGCTGTGGCTCGCCGGTGACAATGCCGATGCGCGCCTGTCCGCCCGGTTGAATGATGAAGACCACCGATCCACTGGCCCCGTCGCCTTGCGGCTGCTCAGCGAAGAAGGCGATCGCTTCGTCCCTGATATTCTTCATGTAGTCGGCCAGGCGGCTGCCCTCGATGCGCTCGTCGATCAGGTTGACTGGCAGGTAAAGGGTGGTGTCCCGCAGAACCCACCCGGGAGTGGCGATGGACTGGACCAGCACCGGCTTTTCAGATGGTTCCGGCTCTGCGCCGCAAGCCGCCAGAAGTCCGGCTATGGCCAAGGCCATCGCCCGCATCAGAACACCACCACGCTGCGGATGCTCTCGCCCGCGTGCATCAGGTCGAACGCCTCGTTGATCCGCTCCAGCGGCAGCGTATGCGTGATCATCGGGTCGATCTCGATCTTCCCGTCCATGTACCAGTCGACCACCTTCGGCGTATCCGTCCGCCCGCGCGCGCCGCCGAAGGCCGAGCCGCGCCACACCCGGCCGGTGACCAGCTGGAACGGCCGCGTGGCGATCTCCTTGCCCGCCTCGGCCACGCCGATGATGACGCTCTCGCCCCAGCCGCGGTGGCAGGCCTCGAGCGCCTGGCGCATCACCGTGGTGTTGCCGGTGCAGTCGAAGGTGTAGTCCGCCCCGCCGCCGGTCAGCTCGACCAGATGCGCCACCACGTCATCGACCGTCTTCGGATTGACGAAATGGGTCATGCCGAAGCGGCGGCCCCATTCCTCCTTCGAGGGATTGACGTCGACGCCGACGATCATGTCGGCCCCGACCATCTTCAGCCCCTGGATGACGTTCAGCCCGATGCCGCCAAGTCCGAACACCACGCAGTTGGCCCCCGGCTCCACCTTGGCCGTATTGACGACTGCGCCCACCCCCGTGGTCACGCCGCAGCCGACGTAGCAGGCCTTGTCGAACGGCGCGTCCTTGCGGATCTTCGCCACCGCGATCTCGGGCAACACCGTGTAGTTCGAGAAGGTCGAACAGCCCATGTAGTGGTGGATCGCCTGGGCCTTGTAGCTGAACCGGCTGGTGCCGTCGGGCATGACGCCCTTGCCCTGCGTCCCCCGGATGGCGGTGCACAGGTTCGTCTTGCGGCTCAGGCAGCTTTTACATTGCCGGCATTCCGGCGTGTACAGCGGGATCACGTGGTCCCCGACCGCCACCGAGGTCACGCCGGCACCCACCTCGACCACCACCCCCGCGCCCTCGTGTCCGAGGATCGACGGGAAGATGCCCTCCGAGTCCAGCCCGTCGAGCGTATAGGCGTCGGTGTGGCAGATGCCCGTCGCCTTGATCTCGACCAGCACCTCGCCGGCCCGCGGCCCCTCCAGATCGACCTCGACGATCTCCAGCGGACGTTTGGCCTCGAAGGCGACGGCGGCGCGGGTTTTCATGGGCGGGTTTCCTGATTGAGGTGACGGGCGATACAGGCGCGGACTGAGGCCTTCACCTTTTTCGGCGTGTAGGTGTCGTAGTCCAGCCCTTCGGCCTCGAAAACGGCGCGAGCCAGAGTGTCGGCGCCGGCCGGACCAAGGGCTTTCACCTTGTCCTCGCCATCGACTCCTAGCGAACAGAATCCAAGCTGGACACAGAGCTCTCCGAACAGCCTCTGGTAGGTGCGATCGTCGACCAAGCCGTCCTCCTCCACTCTCGACCTTCTAGGCCGGTCCGGTGATGCTATGGAACCACATGGCGTCCAGAAACCTCGTCACCCTCACCGGCTCCGGCATCTCGGCCGAGTCCGGCGTCCCGACCTTCCGCGCCGCCGACGGCCTGTGGATGGGCCATCGCGTCGGGGACGTCGCCACCCCCGAAGCCTTCGCCCGCGACCCCGCCCTGGTGCAGGACTTCTACAACCGCCGCCGTCGTCAGCTGGCCGCGGTCCAGCCCAACGCCGCCCACCACGCCCTCGCCGACCTCGCCGCCCGCTGGGACGGCCACGTCCTGCTGGTCACCCAGAACGTCGACGACCTGCACGACCGCGCCCACGCCGACAGGCCGCCGGCGCCCGGCTTCGAACTGATCCACATGCACGGCGAGCTGTTGAAGGCCGAATGCACCATGACCGGACAGGTCTGCGACCGTCCCGGCGACCTCGTGCCCGTCGAGCCGTCGCCCTTCCACCCGCGCGGCCGCCTGCGCCCGCACATCGTCTGGTTCGGCGAGTTTCCGCTGCACATGGACCGGATCGAAGCCGCTCTCCGGCGCTGCGACCTGTTCGTCTCCATCGGCACGTCCGGCGCGGTCTACCCCGCCGCCGGCTTCATCCAGCTGGCCAACCTCGCCGGGGCCCGCACGGTCGAGCTCAACCTCGAACCCTCCCTCGGCCGCCGCCTGTTCGATGAAGGCCGCTACGGCCCGGCGACGGAGGTGGTCCCGGCCTTCTGCGCGGGCCTTTAGCCCTCGCCCGCCGCCCGCTTCGCCGCCAGCTTGGCCAGCACCCGGCCCCGCCCCTTGGCCAGCGCGTGGATCACGCCCCGGAAGGTCGCCACCTCCTGCTCCGAGAACCCGGCCCGGCCCAGCATCACCCGCAGGTTCTGGCTCATCGACCGCTTCTTCTCGGGCGGGTGGAAGAAGCCGCCCTCGTCGAGCTCCTTCTCCAGGTGCTCGTACATGCCGACCAGCAGCTCGTTCGACGCCGGCGGATCGCCCTCGCGGAAGCGCGGCGGCGGCGCGTCGAGGATCAGCGTCCGCCACTCATAGGCGTTGATCGCCACCGCCTGGGCCAGGTTCAGCGAATGGTGCTTCGGATCGATCGGGATGGTGACGATGCCTTGGGTCAGGGCGATGTCGGTGGTCTCCAGCCCCGCCCGCTCGCCCCCGAACAGCAGGCCGATCGACAGCCCCGAGGCGCGGTCGTCGTACAGCAGCCGCGCCGACTCGCGCGGCGTCCGCACCGGCAGCCGCGTCTCGCGCGGCCGCGCCGTGGTCGAGAAGACGGTGTTCAGATCGCCGATGGCCTCGGCCACGCTGTCGAACACCTTCACTCCGTCCAGCACCCAGTCGGCGCCCGAGGCCGTGGCCCAGGCGCGATCCTGCGGCCAGCCGTCGCGCGGACTGACCAGCCGTAGTTCGGACAGACCGAAATTGGCCATCACCCGCGCCACAGCGCCGATGTTGTCGGCCAGCTGGGACTTGTCGAGGATGACGACGGGCGGGGCAGGATCGGGCATCAGAGGGGAGCGGGTCCCTTACCGGTTACGGCTCTGACCGAGTCGAGCCAGTCAGACATCATCGCCGGATCAGCCGACGCGCGATCGGCCAGCAGTGCCATGCCGCCAAGAAGGATGGCGATCTGATCGTCCGACCTTCCGCCCCGCTCCCAATAGCTGTTCAGGAAGTGAAACATGCAGTCGTAGGCCTCACGGATGGAAAGCTCTTGGACGCCCAACGTGTCGGAGGCCGCCATCAGTCGTCGCCATACATGGCCAGCCACGGATCGGCCGTCCCGGCCTCGACCTCGGCCACCTTCACCTTGGGCCAGCCGATCTCGTCGTCCGCCGAATCCCGCCACGCCAGGATGAACAGGTCGCGCAGTTCCGATGCGCCCGCCGCCAGCCGCGCGATGGTGAAATCGGCGCCCCGCGCATCACCCTCGGCGAACCCGCCGGCCTTCTCCAGCTGGTAGAACGGCAGCACCTGCGCCAGCGTCGTCTTCAGATAGGCCGGAACCCGCTCGCGCAGTGCGAACCCGTCCAGCTGCGGCGCCGTCATCGCCGCCTCGACCGCATCCAGCCGCGCCACCCGCGCGGTGAACGCGCCCTCGAACAGGCCGTGCGTCTGGCGCGAGGTGGTGTAGGCCTCCGGGTTCGGCACATCCCGCGACCAGCCGTTGTAGTGGATCGTCGTATGGTGGGGCTGGCTGCCGTCGCCGACGTAGTGCCCCAGATAGCCCATGTCGCGCAGGATCAGCGCCTCGCGCCGCAGCCGGTCCTCGCGGTACCAGGCCCGCTTGCCGGGATCGGTCTCGCGCGCCTCGGCGGCGTTCAGCACCCGCCAGGTGGCGAAGTCGCGCACCAACTGCTGATAGCCGTCCCAGATGGCGTAGGGCAGGTAGCCGGCGTCATCGACGTCCAGCCCCGCCGCGACCAGCGCCGCGTCGTACTCGGACTTCAGGCGCGGCAGGCCGTCGATCGACGGCCCGGCGGCGCTGATCACATGGGCGGCGTCATCCAGATCGATGAAGTGGGCTGTGTCGCGCTCGCGGTCGTGCGGCTGACCGCCACCCTTGGTGCGGTCCGGCTCGCGCGACAGCTCCCCGACCTCGGCCGCGGCCCCGGGCGTGCGCAGGAAGGCCGGCAACTCTTCCGGGAGCCCCCGCACGGCGGCGACGCCGATCAACCGGTGGCCGGTGTTGCCCCAGGCCGTGACCACGGCGGGCGCAGACAGCACGGCGACGCCGAGCGTCAGAGCGGACAGGACGACGGCGAGGCGCTTCATGGCGGGCTCCGCAAACGAAAGGTGCAGGGCCGGTTAGGCCGGGCGAGGCCGGTCGTCCAGACCTTAAGAAGCTTTCATTTGACCCGGAGTTGAGCCGCATCCTACGGCTTGGCTTCCTCGTTCGCGGAGTCCGTCATGAAGCGTCTCTTCCTCGCCGCATCCCTCATCGCCCTGATCGCCAGCCCGGCCATGGCCCAGGCGACCCGCGCGGTCGAGCGAAACGCGGTTGAGGCGCATATGAATTTCCTCGCCGGCGAAGAGCTGCAGGGCCGCGGCAGCGCCACTCGCGACGAAGCGATCGCCGCCGCCTATGTCGCCGCCCAGTTCCGGCTGGCCGGCCTGACGCCCGCGCCGGGCATGGACGGCTATGTGCAGAAGGCCCCGGTGACGAAGGTGACGCCCTCGGGTGAGGCGCGGCTGGCCATCGGCGGCATGTCCATCACCCAGGGCGCGGATTTCGCCGTCATGGCGGGCGGGCTGAACGCCGCCTCGGGCGCGATCTCGGTCGTCGCCGACCCAGCCTCCATCCCGTCCGGCGCCGAAGCCCTGATGGTTGCGCCGCCCGAGGGGCCGGCGGTTCGCGCGATGTTCGGATCGCTGATGCGCAGCGGGGCCCGGCTCATCCTGCTGCGGCGCACGGATGTTCTCGCCCAGGCGACCGGGGACAGCGGCACGCGCGACCCGATCATCCGCCTCGCGGACGCCACGCCGCCAGCCGGCCCCGTCGTCCTGGTCCTCGCGCCCGACGTCTTCGACCGGCTGAAGGCGACCGGCGGAACGGCGAGCTATGATCCCGGCGACACCGTGGTCGAGGCGGGCTTCACCTCCAACGCCATCGGCTGGCTGCCGGGTTCGGAGCCGGACGGACCCGTGCTGATGGTCTCGGCCCACCTGGACCACATCGGCCTGCGCTCGGACGGCGTCGTCATGTACGGGGCCAATGACGACGCCTCGGGCACGGTGGCGGTGATCGAGCTGGCGCGGGCGCTTGCCGGAAGCGGACCGCACCGGATGAATGTGATGTTCGTCGCCTACGGTTCGGAGGAGGCGGGACTGCTCGGCTCGCGCTATTTCGTCAACAATCCGCCTGTGCCGCTGGACCGCATCCGCGCCAACCTTGAGATCGAGATGATCGCGGACCAGGATCCGCAACTGCCCGCCGGCGTCATGATGATGACGGGCTTCGAGCGGTCGAATTTCGGCCCCGAGCTCAAGGCGCGCGGGGCGCTCGTCGGCCCCGATCCCTATCCGGAGCAGAATTTCTTCGAGCGGTCGGACAATTTCGCCCTCGCCCAGCGCGGCATCGTCGCCCACACCGTGTCCGGCTGGGCCACCATCCCGACCTACCACACCCCCGAAGACACCATCGCCAACATCAATTTCGACTTCATGACCCAGGCGATCCAGTCGCTGGTCGCGCCGCTGTCGGCGGTGGCCGAGGGCGATTTCACCCCGGAATGGGCCGAGGGCGGACGACCGGCCGCCCGCTGATCCGGCGTCAGGCGAAACCGCTGTACGGCGGCAGACCCAGACACGCCTCCGCGCGCGCGATCCACGCTCGCACCCGGGGACGGCCCGTCAGCTCGAACCCGCCGTCCCCGGCCATACGGGTGTAGGCGACCAGGGAGATGTCGGCCAGGCTGGCCGCGTCGCCCGCCAGCCAGTCGCGATCGGCCAGGGCCTGTTCCATCCGGTCCAGCGCCGCATGTCCCCGCTGCATAAGGCGCGGCTCGATCTCCCCGGCCGACTTGCCGACGAAAGCGCGCTGGAAGCGCACCACCGCGACATACGGTTCATGGCTGTACTGCTCCCAGAACAGCCACTCGTACATCTTGGCCCGCTCCCACGGATCGGCGGGAACGAATGGCGTGCCCTCGCCGAAAAACCCGAGGATCGCGTTCGACTGCGCCAGCGTCCGGCCATCGTCGAACACCACCGCCGGAACCTGCCCGCAGGGATTCAGCCGCAGGAAATCTGTGGATCGCGTCACGCCCGACATGACGTCGGTTTCGACCCAGCGATAATCATGGCCGAGGCGATCGAGCAACCACTTGACCTTCAAACAGTTGCCGGACCGAATATCTCCGTAAACAGTAAGCATCGTCGCCCAGCAAAGTGTTTCTGATCTGCGAATACAGCTTACATATTCGGGCGCGTTGGCCAAACGAGATTCGGCATAACCACCACAAGGCCCACTTATCCACCGGATGACCGGACAGGCGGTCGCACGCAAAGTGGGAAGTCTGGTTTTTGCCGCATTTTTTGACGACAAGCAGCGCGCCGGACGCGTCAGGGGCCGGTGCTTACATGAGTCAATTCATGCTCGGCACAGCCGCTGCGTTCGCCCTTATCTGGGCGCTGGCCTTCCCCGTCCAGGCGGCGGTGCAGGGTGATCCCGTATCCTACGAGACCGCGGTCGCATCGGGCCTCGGCGTGGAATCAACGGAAGCCCCGGACGAAGGTTCCGACAGCGGCATGGCCGGTCTGACGGCCGAACAACAGGCCCTGATGGACGAAGACGCCGACTGGACCGCGCGGGTCAACCTCTACCATGCGGGCGGCGGCGGAGCGACGGGCAACGACAGCCTGGGCTGCCGGCCGATCCCCATGCGCACCATGGCGGTCGATCCCCGCTACATCCCGCGCCGCACCCGCCTGTTCATCCCCGAGACGGTCGGCATGCGGATGCCCGACGGCACGCTGCACGACGGCTACTGGTACGCCTCCGACACCGGCGGCGCGATCAAAGGCCAGAAGATCGACCTCTACACCGGCCACGGCCGCGGCTCGATGCGCCCGGCCATGCGCTTCAACCAACGCCGCCTGACCCTCGTCGACGCCGGCCGCTTCGAGGGCTGCCCGCCGTCGTGGGACGCCCAGCCGAGCCAGACCCTGATGGCCTCGGCGTCGACCACCGTCGGCTCCCGCTAGAAGCGACGCTTCCCGCTCACCACTTCCCAGAACATCCGCCAGTCGCCCATCAGGCTCCACAGCGGGTATTTGAACGTCGCCGGCCGCTTCTTCTCGAAGAAGAAGTGCCCGACCCAGGCGAAGCCGTAGCCGACCAGCGGCATGGCCAGCAGCCACCACGGGTTCCGCGTCACGACGGCGACGCCCAGCACGACCAGCACCAGCGCCGAGCCGACCACGTGGATGCGCCGGCATGTCCGGTTGGAATGCTCGTGGATGTAGTGCGGATAGAAGGCTGAAAAGCTCTGGAAGCGTTCGCCCGCCGGCGCCTGCGTGCTCATGCGCCGACGATGACTCCGCCGTCGGTCCCCCGCAAGAGCGCTTCCGGCGCCGAACCTTCCCGCCCCAGCGCGGTTCTCCGGTCACGCACAGGAGACCCCCCATGGCCCAGCACAAGCAACCCGCCCATTCCGGCGCGGCCATCACCTCGCTGAAGGTTCAGGCCAGCCGCCCCGCCGCCATCGCCATGACCTCGCCCGCCATCGATGTGGACGGCTGGCTGTCGATCGACCACGCCCAGGCCGGCGACGAAACCTCCCCGCCCCTGTCGTGGAGCGGTAATCTCGAGGTCGTCACCTGGGCCCTTGTGGTCGAGGACCCGGACGCGCCCCGCGACGAGCCCGTGGTGCACTGGCTGGTCTGGAACATCCCCGGCGCCTGGACCAGCCTCCCCGCCGGCCTGGACAAGTCCGCCCACCCCAGGGACGGCCACGACCTCGTCCAGGGCCTCAACACCGGGGGCCGCCCCGGCTGGCTCGGCATGGCCCCGCCCGAGGGCCACGGCCCGCACCGCTATTATTTCCAGCTCTTCGGCCTGGACCGCCGCCTCGACCTCGCGGAGGACATCCCGCTGGTCGAGTTCGTCAATGTCCTGAAGGGCGCGACCATCGCCAAGGGCGAGCTCGTCGGCCGGTTCGAGACGCCGCACCCGACCCTCGACGCCCCGTCCCGGGCCCGCACCGGGGCCTACGGCCGTGAGGAGGGCGCGCCGCGCTCGCCGACCGAGGCGGAACGCAACGCCGGCCGCGGCGGCCTCGACCGCGACGACCCGGACCGCCACGCCCCGCACGATCCCGACGGCGTCGTCCGCCCCGGCTGACCCGGGCCGTCACCATCCGTGATCCCCGCCGCCTTCCGCCTCGGCTATCGTCGCGGGATGCGCAGCTTCCTGACCGCCCTGTTCGTCCCTCTCCTGCTCGCCGCGCCCGCGGCCGCCCAGACCCCGGCGCCGCCCGAGGGCCTGCCCGGCCACCGCCTGGTCTGGGCCGACGAGTTCGAGCGCGACGGCCTGCCCGACCCGGCCCGGTGGACCTACGACACCGAGGCCAACCCCACCGGCTGGTACAACAACGAGCTGCAGTACTACGCCGCCGACCGCCCCGAGAACGCCCGCGTCGAGGACGGCCGCCTGATCATCGAGGCCCGCCGCGAGCGGCTTGACAACGCCGCGGACTGGGGCGGCCAGGACTACACCTCGGCCCGCATGCTCAGCCGCGAGGGCTGGACCTACGGGGTGTTCGAGGCCCGGGCGAAACTGCCCTGCGGCCGCGGAACCTGGCCCGCCATCTGGATGCTGCCCGTCGATCTCGAGGCCTGGCCCGGCGACGGTGAGATCGACATCATGGAGCACGTCGGCCACCGCCCCGGCGTGGTCCACGGCACCGTCCACACCGGCCGCTACAACCATGTCGCCAAGACCCAGCGCGGGGCCGAGATCGCCGTGCCCGACGCCTGCGACGCCTTCCACGTCTACCAGGTCCGCTGGACCCCCGAGGCGATCGACTTCGTCCTCGACGGGCGGCCGTACTACAGCTTCCCCAACGAGCGGACCGACCGCGCCGCCTGGCCCTTCGACCGCCCTTTCCAGCTGATCCTCAACGTCGCCGTCGGCGGCGACTGGGGCGGGGCGGAAGGCATCGACGACAGCGCCCTCCCGCAGTGGCTCGAGATCGATTGGGTCCGGGTCTGGCGACCGGAATAGCCTTCAGGTCTCTTCGACCGGCTCCGGCCCCAGCACTCGCCTCAGCACAGGCCACAGCTTCACCAGCGCGGCCAGGAAGCCAACCACCGTCGACACCCACTGGAAGGCGCTCCACACCCAGCCGAACAGGTCGCCGTCGCCCAGCGCCTGGCTGATCGGGAACAGCACCTGCGACACGCCGATCTGGAAGGCAGCGTAGGCCTGCGAATACTCGATCGAGCGATCGGCGAAAAAGGCGATGGCCACCGCCGCCGACACCGGCGCCCACAGCAGGGGCAGGACCAACAGGCCCGCCAGAATGAGGACCACCAGCTTGGTCCCCACCGTCTCGCGCGACACGAGGCTGGCGACCAGCCCGGCCCCCAGCGCCAGGGCGGTCAGCGCCAGCCCGACCGGCAGCGCCAGGTCCGCCGCCGCCATCAGGTCGGTGAACGCCAGCCCCACCAGAATCGCCGCCCCCGACAGCAGGAACGCCCCCACCCAGACGGCGGCGTACTGCCCCAGGCGACGCTTCAGATGGGCGAGGCTGACCATGACGACCGTCCTGTCGCTGAGTCGAACGCCGCCAGCAGATCATGTCGGGCTCACCCTGTCGATTCACCGAACGGCGATCCGCGCCGCCGTTCACCAGTTTCGTTGGCGCCCCCTTCAGCCTCCCGCGCCATCCTGACCGCGACCACCCGGGGAGACGTCCATGCAGGCCATAGCCATCGCCGCCGCCGGCATCGCCGCCGCCTCCGCCCGTTTCGAGGCCAGCGCCCGCCGCACCGCGGCCGACCCGCTCGCCGACCTGGCCGGCGAAACCGTCGAGCGCATCGGCGCCGAAATCGCCCTCGAGGCCAACGTCTCGGTCCTGAAGACCGCCGACGAGATGACCGGAACCCTGCTCGATATCCTCGCCTGACGCGCCCGGGCGGCCGCCCTCCGGCTCCGGACACACAGGGGTCGCATCGCGGGCGCGGGCTGCTACAATGCCGCCCGTCGAGGGGACCGCATCCGGCCCGGGCGGCCATCCGGGCCCAGTGAGCGACCGCGTCCCAAGCATCGACGGTTCAAGCCGCAGGCAGCCGCGTCGCGAACGATAGCCAGCAAGGTGGAGAGATCCCCATGAGCTACATCGACGGATTCCTGATCCCGGTGCCGACCGGGAAGAAGGAGGCCTACCGGTCCATGGCCGCCAAGGCCGCCCCGATCTTCAAGGAGTATGGCGCGACCCGCGTGGTCGAGACCTGGGGCGACGACATCCCGGACGGCAAGGTCACCGACTTCAAGCGCGCCGTGAACGCCGTCGACGGCGAGAACACCGTCTTCTCGTGGATCGAATGGCCGGACAAGGCCACGCGCGACACGGGCATGAAGAAGGTCATGGAGGATCCGCGCATGAACGACATGAAGGACATGCCCTTTGACGGCCAGCGCATGATCTACGGCGGCTTCGCACCGATCGTCGAAGCCTGACGGCGAGGGAGGGGCGAGGGCGCGACAGCCCCGCCTGTTGCCTGTCTCCCCTTCCTGCGCCCTACTCCCTTGGGCTCAAGCAGCGAGCGACCGCGTCGCGAGCGATAGCCCTCTCACAAAGGACTCCCCATGCCCTTCCTCGACATCACCGTCATCCCGGTGCCCACGGCCAACAAGGCGGCCTATCTGGAGCACTCCCGCCAAACCACGCCCTTCTTCAAGAAGGCCGGCGCCACCGCGGTCACCGAGACCTGGGCCGAGGACGTTCCGGACGGCAAGGTCACGGACTTCAAGCGCGCGGTCCAGCTCCAGGACGGCGAAACTGTCGCCGTCGGCTGGATCACCTGGCCCGACCGCGCCACCCGCGACAAGGCATGGGAAGCGCTGATGCAGGACGAGCGCATGATGAAGATGGACATGCCCTTCGACGGCAAGCGCATGATCTTCGCCGGCTTCGACGTCATCGCCGAGGCATAGGCGGACCGGACGACCGCCGCCCTCAGGCCCGCGCGGCGATCGCCCGCCGCTCCTCCGCAGCCGCTTCAGCGCCGCGCGGATATTGCGGCGGCGGGCCGTCGTCGGTCCGGGACTCGGGTTCGCCGGTCCCCGGCGACCCGAACGGATCATGGAGCCACGGCGAGAACACTTCGCCGATCACATCCTCGACACGCGCCGCCCTGAGGGCTGCGGTGACGGCGACGAAGGTGAGCGCTGCGAATACGGCGCAGGCCAGAAGAAGCAGGGCGATTTCCAACATGACAGACAGGTTCCGGACAGGGTTGTGACGGCGTCGCCATCGAGCGGGGCGGTCACGGCGACGCAATGTAAATGCGGCCCCCGGATCGCTCCGGGGGCCGACTTCGGCCCATTGGGGGGCCTACTTCGCGCCCACCAGGGGAGGGACGGCGCGAGATTTCACCAGGTCGGACAGGCTGCCCGCCCTGGTCTCCGGCGACTTGACCTGTTTCGGCTTCCGGGGTTCCCGGCTTGAGCGGCTCTTCTTGCCCATTTGAGTAGTTCCTTGACGGCGGCATCGATGCGCGACGGCGCGCGAGGCTCGGACGTCCTCGCATTGGATCGATGCCGGCTGGATGAAATCGCCAGCGGCGCAGGCGCCTTGCGATGGCTCGAAACACGACACCCTGTTCCGAACCATCGTCGGAACAGGGTTAGCGGCCTGGGATGAGGCAGACGGGGCGTCGAGCCCGACTTGTCAGATGCTGATCCATGGAGCCGATCATGGCGCGAATTTAAATAAAGTCAAATAGTCTGGACTTTATCTCGAAAACCAAGGTCTGCGCCGTGCAAACATCTGCAAGGTTTCGCTCGACATCCCGGTCCGAGCAAATCTTGCTTTCATTCCACCGTCTCCAAAAATCTACTTCCGCGCACGGCCCTGGCTGAAGAGGGCTGTCAAAGACCCGCCAGCAGACCACCCGCCAAGACCGCCGCCAGAAGCAGCATCAGCGCGACGAGGAACCGCCCGCGACCGGCCCGGGGACGGCGGCGGACGGCGGCCCTGAAGTAGATCGGGGGCCGGGCGCGTCCCACCTCGCTTCCAACGATGTTGTGACGTTCCCTCATTGGGGTCTCCCGGGACTCGCCGGTCGCAGCAGGCGCTTCAGGCCTCCGAACCAGCTGGATTTCATTGTCGTCAATTCATCGGCGCGGTCCCTCAGCCGGGGGATCGCGCAGAGCATGGCCAGCCGGGTGTGGGGATCGGCCGGAATGCCCGGATGGTCCCAGAGCAACTCGTGCAGGACCGCCTCCTCACGCAGGCAGGCGGCGAGACGGTCACTCGCGGTTCGGCCGCGCAGGGCCGACGCATGGCGGCTTTCCACCAGCGCCACCAAGGCGTCGGTCTCGGACGCCTTGTGGGGGCCCAGCCCAAACGACTGCCTGGCGATCGCCGCCCTTTCGTCGGGATCGGGCGTCCCTTCGAGCAGCGGCCCGTCCCGATCGGCGCGGCCAATGACCCGCTCGATGGCGACGCTCAGTAACTGGTCCCGGGCCGCGGCCGACAGGGCGCATTCGGCGGCCTTCGCCAGCAACAGCGCGCCGGCCTCGTCTCCCGGCCATCGGGTGGCGAGATCGGCCTCGTCCCAGCGGGCGGCGGCCAGGGCTTCCGCGCAGGCCGCCGCGAGGACTTCATCCGGACGGCTATACGACGCGGGGGGCATCGGCATTCGCCACCTCCACCAGCCTCAGTCGGTGAGGGCGCCCCCGGTCGTCGGTCCATTCGATCTCGGAGTCCGGGGTCATCCCGAGCAGCGAGGCGCCCACCGGCGTCAGCACCGAGACCCGCTGCTGGTCGATATCCGCCTCGCTCGGCAGAACCAGCTGGACCCGGCTCGACTGGCCGCTGTTGGCGTCCTCGTAGGTGGCCCAGTCGCCCACCCGGCAGAACGCCCTGGCGCTGTAGGAGTCCCCGACGATCACCGCCCTGCCGAGTTCGACCTCCAGCAGGTCCACGCCCGCGGTCCGCGCAGGCGAATGGTCGAGCAGCGTCTGAAGGGTCTCCAGGTCCTGGCTGGTGATGAGGATGCGCGGCTTCCGCGGCGCCTTTTGCTTGGCCTTGGCCATGATTGTTTCCGGTGTGTCTCGCGCGGCCCCGACGGGCGCGGCGCGTAAGAAGTCGCCTCCCCGTTTCGAGGCAACGAGCGAACAATGATATGGATTCAGAGTATTCCGACCAGCCGGACAGCAGCTGAACAGATCCAGCGCGGGCGATGTCGGAACAGTTATGTGGTATGGACGTAAAACCCCAAACTCTAAGCTTCCGCTTTAGGCGAGTTCGGGGCTAGGCGCCTGCGACGAGGCGTCCCGCATGAAGCGTATTCCGCAAATGTACGGCGTGTTTCCACATTACAGCCGGAAGATGGGGCCCGCCGTGGCCAGTGTCAACGGGCTGCGGCGATAGACCCCCGCCCTGACCGACCGGGACAAACCGGGTCATCGCGGATGCGAAAAGGGCCCGGCGTTTCCACCGGGCCCCCGTCAATCTCAACTGTCCAGGAAGCTCCGCAGCTTCCGGCTTCGGCTGGGGTGCTTCAGCTTCCGCAGCGCCTTGGCCTCGATCTGGCGGATGCGCTCGCGGGTCACCGAGAACTGCTGGCCGACCTCTTCGAGGGTGTGGTCAGTGTTCATGCCGATGCCGAAGCGCATGCGCAGCACACGCTCCTCGCGCGGCGTCAGCGACGCGAGCACGCGGGTCGTGGTCTCGCGCAGGTTCGACTGGATGGCCGCGTCGATCGGCAGGATGGCGTTCTTGTCCTCGATGAAGTCGCCGAGGTGCGAGTCCTCCTCGTCGCCGATCGGCGTCTCGAGGCTGATCGGCTCCTTGGCGATCTTGAGGACCTTGCGGACCTTCTCCAGCGGCATGGCCAGCTTCTCGGCCAGCTCTTCCGGGGTCGGCTCGCGGCCGATCTCGTGCAGCATCTGGCGGCTGGTGCGGACGATCTTGTTGATCGTCTCGATCATGTGCACCGGGATGCGGATGGTCCGCGCCTGATCGGCGATCGAGCGGGTGATGGCCTGGCGGATCCACCACGTCGCATAGGTCGAGAACTTGTAGCCCCGGCGGTACTCGAACTTGTCGACCGCCTTCATGAGACCGATGTTGCCCTCCTGGATCAGGTCCAGGAACTGCAGGCCACGGTTGGTGTATTTCTTGGCGATGGAGATGACCAGGCGCAGGTTGGCCTCGACCATTTCCTTCTTGGCCTGGCGGGCCTCGCGTTCGCCCTTCTGCACCGTCTGGACGATGCGGCGGTAGTCGTCGATGGGCAGGCCGGCCTCGGTGGCCACGGCGGCCACGTCGCCGCGGATCTGGGCGATCTGGGCCTGTTCGTTGTCGCTGAACTTGGTCCAGCGCACGCCCATCGCCTTGACCTCCTCGGCCCAGTTCGGGTCCAGTTCCTTGCCGAAATAGGCCTTGAGGAACTCGGGGCGCGAGATGCCGTAGCTGTCGGCCAGGCGCAGCAGGCGGCCTTCCAGCCCCATCAGCCGCTTGTTGATCGCATAGAGCTGCTCGACCAGCGCCTCGATGCGGTTGTTGTTCAGCTTCATCGTCTTCAGGCGGCCCGAGATGGTCGCCGTCAGCGTGTCATAGGCCTTCTGGTCCTTGGCGTTCAGGGTCTCGCCCTTCAGCCGCGCCTCGACCAGCTTGTCCTGCAGCTTACGGAAGCCGCCGAAGTCGGCCGCGATGGCGTCCAGCACCTCCATGACGCCGTCGCGCAGCTCCGCCTCCAGCGCCGAGATCGACATCCCGCCGCCGTCGTCGAAGTCCTCGTCCTCCTCGTCCTCCTCAGACTTCTCCTCCGCGCCCTCGACCTTGGGAGGCAGCTCGCCCGGCAGGGGCTGCGGCGGCTGGTTGTGCGGCAGGGACGACGGGTTCAGCACGCCATAGGTGGCGTCCAGGTCGATGACCTCGCGCAGCAGGATGCGGTTGTTGGCCAGTTCGTCGCGCCAGACCATGATGGCCTCGAACGTCAGGGCGCTCTCGCACAGGCCCGAGATCATCGCGTCGCGACCGGCCTCGATGCGCTTGGCGATGGCGATCTCGCCCTCGCGGCTCAGCAGCTCGACCGAACCCATCTCGCGCAGATACATCCGCACCGGATCGTCGGTGCGATCATAGGCGGCCTTGGCCGGCGTCTCGGCGACGGCGGTCTCGGCGGTGGCGGCGACCTCGGTGCTCTGGCCCTCGGCGGCGTCTTCCTCGGCCTCGACGACGTTGACGCCCATCTCGGACAGCATCGCCAGCGTGTCCTCGATGGCGTCCGGAGTCACCTCCTCGGACGGCAGGACCTTGTTCAGATCCTCCATCGTCACATAGCCGCGCGCCTTGGCTTGCTTGATGAATTTCTTGACGCCCGCGTCGGTAAGGTCGAGCAGCGGGCCGTCGCTCTGCACTTCGGCTTCCTGCGTCTCGGTCTGCGCACTCATTCAGTTCTCGCTCCGGATGGAGGGGCTGATCAGGCCGTCCATCAATACAACGTGTGGCGGGGTCGTTTGTTACGAACCCGCGCTGTCTTCCCAAATCTCGCCGGTTTTGATCGCGCGACGCAGGACATCGCGCTCGGCCTTCAGCCGGCGAAACGCCTCGTCCTGACCCGGCACGCCACGCGCCGAGGTCAGGGCGTCTTCCAGCGCCGCCACGCGGGTGAGCGCGTCGAACGCCTGCGACCATCGGATCCGCGACTCGCCGAGGGGCTTGTCTGTGGCCAGGAAGGGCGCGCCGGACTTTGCCGCCGCCTTCTCGACCTCGTGCATCAAGACGCCATGACCCGATTGCGCCAGATGGCGACGCAGCGCCGCGGAGTCAAGGTCTTGCCCCGAGAAGCGCAAGCGGACCATCTCCTGCGCCAGCCCGTCCAGGGCCGGGTCGCCGAAGCCATGGGCCGCGATCGCTTCGAGGTGATCGTCCATCCGCTCCGGATCGTCGACAGCGCCGTGGACCAGCGCGGCGGCGACCGGCTCGATCGAGCGCGACAGCGACTGCATGGCCTGTGCGCCCTCGGCGGTCTGGCCCAGCTTGGGCGGCGGCCCCGGACGCCAGCGCCCTCCCGGGCCCGTTGCGGGCGAGCCCGTCGGCGCCCGCCGGGCCGGGAACAGGGCGTCGAACCGGTCGAACAACTCGCGCCGGTACTGTTCCGCCAGATCCTTGTCCTGCACCGCCGACGCGGCCTGCCGCAGCCGCCCCTTCAGACCCGCCCGGCGTTCGGGCGTGTCCAGCGGCTCCGCCTCGGCCTCCTTCTGGAACAGCACCTCGGCGAACATCCGGGTGGCGGCCAGCGCCTGGCGCAGCGCCGGCGCCCCCTTGTCGCGCAGGATGTCGTCGGGGTCCTGCCCGGCCTCCAGCAGGGCGAAGCGGAACGACCGCCCGGACTTGAGCTGCGGCAGGGCCCGATCGATGGCCCGATATGCCGCTCGCCGTCCCGCCGCGTCGCCGTCGAAGCACAGCACCGGCTCTGACGACACCCGCCACAACCGCTCCATCTGCTCCTCGGTCAGGGCGGTGCCCATCGGGGCCACGGCGGGGATGCCGGCCCGCTGGCAGGCGATGACGTCCATATAGCCCTCGACCACCACGATGGCCTGGCTGTCCCGGCTCTCGGCCCCGAGGATGCGGCGCGCCTCGGGCAGGCCGTACAGGGTGGCGCCCTTGTGGAAGAGCGGGCTCTCGGGGCCGTTCAGATATTTGGCCCGGTCGTCCGGGTTCATCGCCCGGCCGCCGAAGCTGACGATCCGTCCTCGCGCGTCGAGGATGGGGAACATCAGCCGGTCGCGGAACCGGTCGTAGGGCGTGCCGCCGCCCTCCGGCGCGATCAGCATGCCGGCCTCGACCAGGTCGCCCGGCCGCGCCCCACGCTGCACCAGGGCGGCCTTCAGCCCCTCGCGGTCGTTCGGCGCATAGCCGAGGCCGAACCGCTCCCACTGGTCTTCAGGCAGGCCGCGTTTTTCGAGGTACTCGCGGGCCGCCTTGCCCGGCGAGCGGCGCAGATTGGCCGCGAACCATTTCTGGGCCAGGTCCATCCAGTCGGTCAGGCCCTGCTTCTTCGCCTCGCGCTCGGCCGCCTGAGGGTCCTCGGCCGGCAGGGCCATGCCCGCCTCCCCGGCCAGCCGCTGCACCGCCTCGACGAACGACAGCCGTTCCGTCTCCTGCAGGAAGCTGATGATGTCGCCGTGCTTGCCCGATGAGAAATCGTGGAAGAAGCCCTTGTCGTCGTTCACGAAGAAGGACGGCGACTTCTCCTTGGTGAAGGGCGACAGGCCGACATATTCCCGTCCCTGACGCTTGAGCTTCACCGTCCGGCCGATCACGTCGGACGGGCGAAGGCGGGCCTTCAGTTCTTCCAGGAAACGATCGTCGAAGCGCACCGCGGTCTTATAGCGCGCGACTCACCCCGATGGTGGATTTACCGTTTCGTTAATCCCCAAGTCCGGATTGCGGCGTCAACCGCCTGATTGTCCCCGTATTTTGCTCTCATAGCGGAACAATCCGCACGCCCGTGGATTTGTATCGATCCGCCGAAAAGCCCGCCCGTGACGCCATCGACCGTCATCAGCGCTCCGGAAGAGGAGCCCCGCGCCTCTGGCGACGCCGCCGGAGCGCCGCTCCGCGCCCTGCACGCGCGCCTGCTCGAGAACGCGGCGCTGAGGCGGATGCGCGGCCTTGAGCGCCGGCGCAGCCAGCGACTCGAGGACGCCGCCTACTGGCTCAACGCCGCGCCGGTCGCCGTCCGCAAGGCCAGCGCCCTGCGCGAGGAAAAGAGCTTCACGCCGCTGCCCTGATCGGCGACGCATGCCGCTTCACCCGCGCCGGCGAACGTGCTTCGATCGCTCGGGGACCGGGGGCCGGGAGACAGACATGAAACCGCTGATCATCGCCGCCGCGCTGGCCGTCGCCATGGCCGCGGCCCCTGCGCTCGCCCAGCACCACTGGACGCCGCACTCCCCCACCGTGCAGGCCGTCGACGCAGACGTTCGCGCGCCGCTGGAGGCCTATCTGCGCGGCCACGCCACCGGTCTGGCCGACGAATTCCGTCCCGCCTTCCACCCGGACGCCGAGCTGTGGGGCATGCGCAACGGGGCCCTGATCCGCATGACCGCAGAACAGTATATCGGCCGCGCCTCCGGCGCTCCGGCCGCCGACGAGGCGCAGCGCCGGCGCTGGATCGAGAGCATCGACGTCACCGGCGACACCGCCGTCGCCAAGATCGTGCTGGACTACCCGACCGTGCGCTTCACCGACTATATGGCCCTGTCCCGGATCGACGGCCGCTGGGTGATCGTCAACAAGATGTTCCAGGCCGATCCGAAGGCTCCGGCCACCTAGCCACGGTCAAGCTTCCGTGGTTGTCTCCCGCCTGCATCTCTGGGGGGAAAGCGCCATGAACCGTCTCGCCGCCGCCGTGGCCGCCGCCACGCTCGCCGCCACCACGCCCGTCGCGGCGCAGGATATCGCCGGCCCGGTCGCCGCCGCCGTCGACCAGTTCGGCCAGAGCCTGGCGGAATCGATGACCGGCGGCCCCGGCCTGTTCGTCACCGCCCAGGGCGAGGCGCCGATGCCCGCCGCCGCCTCGACGCCGATGACCGTCTCCCTCAAGGGGACCGGCAAGACCGCCGTAGAGGCGGTCGCCGACCGCAACGCCCAGCTGGAGCGCGTCCGCTCTGTCGCCAACCGTTTCGACGTCGCCATGGACGTCGGCCCTACCACCTATGCGATCGCCGCGGCGGATGCCTGGACGCCGGCTTCCGCCGCTTGGGCCACGGCCTTCCCCGGCGCGTCTCCCGAATGGACCGAAGGCCAGGACGACCAGGTCGACGTCGAACTGATCGAGCCTCTCAACGACGACGCGCCGCCTCCGGCCGACACCCCCACGGTCACCGCGTCCGTCCAGGTCAAACTCGACCGCCCAAATGAGTCGCGTCTGCCCGAGTTCATCGACGCCCTCGTCGAGGCCGGCGTCTCCAATCTCGACGACAGCCTGAATGGCCTCAGCCTCGGCGCCATGACACCCTTCCTGTCCCTGCTCGGCCTGGATGGGGCGGCAGATCCGGGCGAGGCCGTCTGGAACGAGGCGACCGCCGACGGCGTGCGCAAGGCCCGCGCCCAGGCCGACGCCATCGCCCAGGCCTCGGGCCGACAGCTCGGCCCCGTCCGCTACGTCAGTGTCCTGATGCGCTCCCACGACGGCGAGAACGCCCTCGTCAGCGTGGCGGTGCGATTCGGGTTCGAAGAGTAGCGGCGGACGCGCCCTCTCCCTTTTTCCTGCCATCCCGCACCCTTCCGGGACGGCCGCGGGCCTCAGCCCTTCATCGAATCCGCGAAGCGCTGGAACAGGTAGAGGCTGTCGGTCGGCCCCGGCGACGCCTCCGGGTGATGCTGCACGCTGAACACCGGACGGTCCTTCAGGGCGATGCCGCAGTTGGTGCCGTCGAACAGGCTGACGTGGGTCTCGACCACCGCGTCGGGCAGGCTGTCGCGGTCGACCGTGAAGCCGTGATTCATCGACACGATCTCGACCTTGCCGGTGGTCAGGTCCTTGACCGGGTGGTTGGCCCCGTGGTGGCCCTGGTCCATCTTGACGGTCTTCGCGCCGAGCGCAAGCGCCAGCATCTGGTGGCCCAGGCAGATGCCGAACAGCGGCTTGCCGCTGTCGACCAGCTTGCGGATTTCCGGCACGGCGTAGGCGCCCGTCGCGGCCGGGTCGCCCGGCCCGTTCGACAGCACCACCCCATCCGGATTGCGCGCCAGAATCTCCTCGGCCGTGGTGTCGGCCGGCACCACGGTGATCTTCGCGCCCGTGGACGCCAGCGCCCGCAGGATGTTGCGCTTCACGCCATAGTCGACGACGACCACCGACCGGTTCGCGGCGTCGACCCGCGGATGGCCTTCCGGCCAGTCCCACAGGCCCTCGTCCCAGTCGAACGACTGCAGGGTCGAGGCGTCCTTGGCCAGGTCCAGCCCGACCAGTCCGGTCCACGCCTTCGCCTGCGCCACCAGCGCCTCGAGATCGAAGCGACCCTCGGGATCATGGGCGATCACTGCGTGCGGCGCGCCGGCGTCGCGGATGTGCGCCGTCAGGGCCCGGGTGTCGACCCCGGCCAACCCGACCACCCCTCGCCGCTTCATCCAGCCGTCGAAATCGCTCTCACTGCGCCAGTTGGCCGGGTCCGTCGGCATGTCGCGGAAGATCGCGCCCCGCGCCGAGGTGTCCGAGCCGCCGCCGATCTGCTCCACGTCCTCGACATTCACCCCGGTGTTGCCGACGTGCGGGAAGGTGAAGGCCAGGATCTGGCTCATGTAGGACGGGTCCGTCAGGATCTCCTGGTACCCCGTCATGGCGGTGTTGAAGACCACCTCGCCGAGGGCCGAGCCGGTCGCGCCGCAGCCGAGGCCTTGCAGGATGGTTCCGTCCGCCAGCGCGAGCACGCCGGTGACGCCGGGAAGGAGCTTGGTGTTCATGGCGGCCTCCGTAGCACCGAATCCCGGCGAGCAAACGGCGGCGTGGTTAGGCGTCGTCCGCCACCGGGTCAACCGGCGCTGCGGAACGCCGCATCACGGCGAACCAGACCACCGTCATCAGCGCGAAGAACCCTACCGACGGAACGATGTAGCCCGGAGCGGCGAACGCCACGGCCGCCGCCGCGAAGGCCATGCCGCCGATAGCTGTGATCCGCGCCCGCGATCGCCGCGCCAGTCTGAACAGCGACGCGGAGCAGACGGCATAGACCGTCAGCGTCAGCACGGAGGTCACGCCCACCAGCAGGCCGAACTGTCCGCCCAGCGTCGGCTGGCCGGACAGTACCGTGACCACGCTCATGATCGCCGCGCCCAGCAATGGATTGGCCACCGGCGTGTGGTCCCCCGCCCCGAAGCCCTTGGGCAGATAGCCTTGCCGGGCCGCGGCCCGGGCCGTCTCGCCGCCCATCATCACCCAGCCGCCGACGGTGCCGATCGTCTTGATGATGGCGCAGACCGCGACGAGGCCGGCGATGGAGCCGCCAAACACCCTCTGCGCCAGATCGGCATAAGGGCTGGACGAGGCGGCGATGGCGGCCAGCGGTATGACGCCGAAAACCGAAACGGTCGCCGCGACGTAGACGAGGGTCGCCAGCCCGACCCCCGCGATAGACGCGAGGCCGACGTCCCGCGCCGGATTACGGACCCGGCGCGACAGGGCCGCCGCGCTCTCCACCCCCAGATAGGCCCAGAAGATGATGGCCAGCGAGGCCGGAACCGTCTCGAACAACGGGGCGCCCGAGGGACTCCATGAGGCGGCGAACAGCGCGGGGTCGAACGCGCGAGCGCCGGCCACGACGGCGATGACGATCGGCGTCAGCCCGACGATCAGGGCGACCGCCGCCAGCCAGGACGCCGTTCGGGCCCCGATGATGTAGGCGATGGTCGCGATCCAGATGATCCCCAGATTGCAGAAGGTCGCCGCGACAGGGTCCCTCAGCACCGGCCAGAAGAAGCCGAGATAGCCGGTCGCCGCGACAGCCACCGCCACGTTCCCGACGAGGCAGGCGGCCCAGAAGGCCAGCGAGACGTTGAACCCGGCGAAGCGGCCCAGCCCCCGCTCGGCGAAACCCGCCAGTCCATCGGCGTCCGGCTGCAGCCGTCCGAGCGCCCCGAACACAAGGGCGAGCGTCGCGGCGCCCACCGCCGCAACCAGCCACCCGATCAGCGACGATCCGCCCGTGGGCGCCAGGCTCACGGGCAGCAGATAGAGGCCCGATCCGATCATGTTGCCCGCGACGACGAGAGCCGCCAGCCCCCAGCCCAGCTTGTGCTTGTCGGACAGCGGCTCTTCGGCCAGCGGGATATGATGCGGCGCGTCGCTCATGCGTGGACCTCGGCGAGACGGGACTGGAACCAGGCCACGGCGGTCTCGTGCCGGGCGCTGAGCACGCCCTTATCATAGGCGCCCGCCGACAGGTTGGCCTGAACCGCCTCGCAGATGCGGGCGTCCTCGGCCGTCAGCCGGTCGGACGCCTCGAGCGCGTCCCCCAAAACCGCGGGCCCGCCGTCATTCAGGAACAGGTAGTCCAGCCGCGTCCTTCCCGGGCCGACTGGCGTCATCCGCTCGATCATCGCCCCGTCGCGATAGACGTTGATCCCGAGGTTCGGCCACAGCCAGCCCCACACGCCCGCCTGCGGCCCGTCGTTGACGCCCACCGCCTCCTGCACGACCAGATCGCCCTCGACGTGGACGCGATACTCGGCCGAGCCCAGCTCCCCGGCGAGCACCGGATGGACCGAACCGATGTGATAGCCCTCGAGATAGTTCTCGGCATAGACCTTCCAGTCGCAGGCCAGGTCATGGCTGCGGCGCAGCGCCGGGCCCGCGATCTCAAGCCCCCGTTCCGCCAGCAGGGTCTCCAACGGCGCGACGTGCCCGGCGAGCGGAGCCGCCTCGGGGTCGAGGTTCACGAAGACAAGGCCCCGCCAGATTTCCAGCTTCAATCCCAACAGGCCGAACGCGCGGGGATCGAACCCCTCGACCGTCCCGAAGCCGGTGGCGGCGCGCAGCCGCCCGTCCAGCGCATAGCGCCAGCCGTGGTAGGCGCAGACGAGTTCCCCCTCGCACCGGCCGGCCGGACCCTGCACCAGGGGTCCGGCCCGGTGGCGGCAGACGTTATGGAAGGCTCGCAGCGCCCCGTCCTTGCCCCGCACCGCCAGCAGCCGGTGTCCGGCCACGTCGGTCGCGATCCAATCCCCCGGCGACGCGGCCTCGGCCTCATGCCCCAGGAACAGCCACGCCCGGCCGAACGTCGCCGTCCGCTCCCGCGCCCAGGCGTCTGGGCAACCATAGAGCCGGGCGGGAAGCGTGGCCTGCATGGCCGAACAAGGCCCGCGGCAGGCCCCGACGTCAACCGTCTCAGACGATGACGGTCGTCATGCCGGCGAATACGGCGTGGGTGGCTCCCGCGGCCTCCGCCGCCAGACCCCTGTCCGGGCGAAGGTTCAGCAACATGACCTGCGGACACGCCTGACGCGCCGTTCCGATCAGTTGCGCGGCGCCCTGCCAGTCGCGGGCGCTCTCGTGCTCCACGCCGGCGAAGTCGAGCACCAGGCACTGGGCCGGGACCTGCGACAGCCGCCGGGCCGCGCCCGGGTCTGGCGCGATATGCAGGATCAGTCCCAGCGACCCGGTCCCGAAATGCTCGATGACGTCCCGGATCGCGTCGAGCGGCGCCTGCTCGATGCCGCCCATGACCTCGATCAGAAGGGTCCCGGGCGTCGGCCTGTCCTGCATCTCCGCGCAGAGTATCTCGAATCGTCCGCTCGACGTGATCGTGCGCCAGAACGCGGGGAGCACGCCGCCGTCGTTCGTTCCGAGGCGCAACAGATCGAGCCCGTTTCTGAGCGTATCGAGGTCGATGCGTTGCAGATCGGCGGGCTCGAGCGTGCGTCGAACCAGACCGGTCAACGCGCTCTCCCCGCCCCGATGGCGCACGCTCCGGCGGATGCGCCGCGCGACCGGGATGGAGCGCGCGAGGTCGAACACCGGCTGCGCCGCCAGGGTGACGACCAGTTCGCGCCGGCCCCGCGTCACCACGGTGAAGGTCAGGCTTTCATAGGGCGCCGCATAGGATCGACGCTCGCCGATGCGGGCGGTCGCCTCGGACAATCCGTCATCTGCCGGATTCAGGTCCGGCGCGCGGCGAGGGGGCGTCAGGCGCCCGGGGTCGTTCCTCATGAACCGTTCTGCTCCGGCCGGTCTGACAAGGCCCCCGCATGAAGAAGGCGCCGCGAGTTGGAAATACATCGCTGACGAACATGGTTAACGGCGCCGCGCCGATTCCCGTCCGGGAGCGCCGCGTTGACGTAATCCCTGACGCGGGTCAGGAGGAAATCGCCGCCACCGGATCCGCCCATGACCATCACCACGGTCGGCCTCGATGCCGACGACACCCTTTGGCACAACGAGACGGTCTTCCGTCTGACGCAGGCGCGCTTTCTCGACCTGCTGACGGATCACGACAACGCGGCCATCGAGGCGCGGCTGGCCGAGGTCGAACGGCGCAATCTGCGGCTCTACGGCTATGGGGTGAAGGGCTTCACCCTGTCGATGATCGAAACCGCGATGGAGATGTGCGGCGGTGATCCGCCGGCCGGGGCGATCCGGGAAATCCTGGCAGCGGGCCGCGAGATGCTGGCCCATCCGGTCGAGACCCTGCCCGGCGTCGACGAGGCGCTGGCCGGGCTGTCGGAGCGGTATCGGCTCATCCTCATCACCAAGGGCGACCTGCTGGATCAGGAACGCAAGTTGGCGGCGTCCGGGCTGGGCGAACTGTTCGCCGCCGTCGAGATCGTCTCCGAAAAGGACCGGTCCACCTACGAACGCGTCTTCGCACGTCACGGAACCGGCGCGGCCGAGGCCGTGATGGCCGGCAACTCGATGAAGTCCGATGTGCTGCCGGCGCTGGAGGCGGGCGCCTTCGCGGTCCACATCCCCTACGCCGTCACCTGGGCCCACGAGCTGGCGGACGCGCCCGAGGGCCACCCGCGCTATGGCGCGCTCGACAGAATCGCGGCGCTGCCGGACTGGATCGATCGGCGGTCGGACGGATAAGCGCTTGCTCCTCCGCCGCCCCGTCTTTAGACGGGCCGCTTGACCGACAACCCGACCGGCCCGCGCAGGCGCTTCGCCCGCGCCGGGTCCGCGCGCGCGAGGAGACCAGCCAGCCGTGACCGATTCCGACGTCCCTCACGAAGAGCGCGACGCGATGATCCGGGCCTCGCTGGCGGCGCATGGCGACAGCGGGGTCACGCCACGGCACACCCTGTTCTACTTCTACGGCGAGGGCGACCACGACGACCTGAACGAAGTCGCGCGCCGCGCCGGCTTCCTGACCCGGGGTCAGGACGACTGCACCGTTCTCGAAACCACGATGGCGGTCGACGAGGGCTCGTTCGCCCCGGTCTCCGCCATGATCCAATCCTGGGCCGCGGCCTTCCAGCTGGAGTATGACGGCTGGGAGTGCGCGGTCGTGACGAATTGAAAGCCTGAACGAGATGCCGAAGCGCACCGACATCCAGTCGATTCTGATCATTGGCGCCGGGCCGATCGTGATCGGGCAGGCCTGTGAGTTCGATTACTCGGGCGTGCAGGCGTGCAAAGCACTGAAAGCCGAGGGCTACCGGGTCATCCTGGTCAATTCCAATCCGGCCACGATCATGACCGACCCGGAGGTGGCCGACGCCACCTATATCGAGCCGATCACGCCGGAGTTCGTCGAGCGCATCATCGCCAGGGAACGGCCCGACGCCCTGCTGCCGACCATGGGCGGACAGACGGCGCTGAACACGGCGCTGGCGCTGGACGCGAGCGGCGCACTGAAGAAGTGGGGCGTCGAGATGATCGGGGCCCGCGCCGACGTCATCGACAAGGCCGAGGACCGCCAGAAATTCCGCGACGCCATGGACAAGCTGGGCCTCGAAAGCCCGCGCTCCAAGGCCGTGCACCACATCGACGAGGCGGACGACGCCCTCGCCTTCGTCGGCCTGCCGGCGATCATCCGGCCCAGCTTCACCCTCGCCGGAACCGGCGGCGGCATCGCCTACAATGTCGAGGAATTCAAAGAGATCGTCGAACGCGGCCTCGACCTGTCGCCGACCACCGAGGTGCTGATCGAGGAGAGCGTGCTCGGCTGGAAAGAGTACGAGATGGAGGTCGTCCGCGACAAGGCGGACAACTGCATCATCATCTGCTCGATCGAGAACATCGACCCGATGGGGGTGCACACCGGCGACTCCATCACCGTCGCCCCGGCCCTGACGCTGACCGACAAGGAATATCAGCGCATGCGGACCGGCTCGATCGACGTCCTGCGCGAGATCGGCGTCGAGACCGGCGGCTCGAATGTGCAGTGGGCCATCAACCCGGCGGACGGCCGCATGGTCGTCATCGAGATGAACCCGCGGGTGTCGCGGTCCTCGGCGCTGGCGTCCAAGGCCACCGGCTTCCCGATCGCCAAGGTCGCCGCCCGGCTGGCGGTCGGCTACACCCTCGACGAACTGACCAACGACATCACCCAGGTCACACCGGCCTCGTTCGAGCCTTCGATCGACTATGTCGTCACCAAGATCCCGCGCTTCGCCTTCGAGAAATACCCCGGAGCCGAAGCGACGCTGTCGACCTCGATGAAGTCGGTCGGCGAGGTGATGGCCATCGGCCGGACCTTCCAGGAGTCGATGCAGAAGGCCCTGCGCGGGCTGGAGACCGGCCTGACCGGCTTCAACGAGATCGAGATCGACGGCGTGCTGGAGGTCGACGACGAGGCCTCGGTGCGCGCCGCCGTGGTGCGCGCGCTGGGCCAGCCCACGCCGGACCGCATCCGCGTCATCGCCCAGGCCTTCCGCCACGGCCTGTCGGTCGAGGAGGTCAACGCCGCCTGCGCCTACGAGCCGTGGTTCCTGCGCCAGATCGCCGACATCGTGCGCACCGAAGGCCACGTGGTGGTCCAGGGCCTGCCGACGACCGCGACCGACTTCCGCAAGTTGAAGGCCAAGGGCTTCTCGGACGCCCGCCTCGCCCAGTTGACCGGGACCACCGAGGCCGCCGTGCGCAAGGCCCGCCGCGCCCTTGAGGTCCGCCCCGTGTTCAAGCGGATCGACACCTGCGCGGCCGAGTTCGCCAGCGCCACGGCCTACATGTATTCGACCTACGAGACCGGCGCGCTGGGCCAGATTCCGGCCTGCGAATCCGACCCGACCGACAGAAAGAAGGCGATAATTCTGGGCGGCGGGCCGAACCGGATCGGGCAAGGGATCGAGTTCGACTACTGCTGCTGCCACGCGGCCTTCGCCTTCGACGACATCGGCGTCGAGTCGATCATGGTCAACTGCAACCCCGAGACCGTGTCGACCGACTACGACACCTCGGACCGGCTGTATTTCGAGCCGCTGACGGCCGAGGACGTGCTGGAGCTGATCGACATCGAACGCTCGAAGGGCGACCTGATCGGGGTGGTCGTCCAGTTCGGCGGCCAGACGCCGCTGAAGCTGGCCCATGCCCTGCAGGAGGACGGCGTGCCGATCCTGGGCACCAGCGTGGACTCCATCGACCTGGCCGAGGACCGCGAGCGGTTCCAGGTCATGCTGCACGACATCGGCCTGATGCAGCCGCCCAACGGCCTGGCCCGCAGCGCCGAAGAAGCCGCGCAGAAGGCGGACGAGGTCGGCTATCCGGTCGTGCTGCGCCCGTCCTATGTGCTGGGCGGACGCGGCATGGTCATCGTCCACGACCGCGAACAGCTGGACCGCTACGTCGGCGAGGCCATGCGTGTTTCGGGCGACGACCCGGTGCTGATCGACCACTATCTCAACCGCGCCACCGAGATCGACGTCGACGCCCTGTGCGACGACGAGACGGTGTTCGTGGCCGGGGTGCTGGAGCATATCGAGGAGGCCGGCGTCCACTCGGGCGACAGCGCCTGCTCCATGCCGCCGCACTCGCTGCGTCCGGAGACCATCGCCGAACTGAAGCGCCAGACCGAGGCCATGGCCCGGGCGCTCAAGGTGCGCGGCCTGATGAACGTGCAGTTCGCCATCGAGGAGCCGCACTCGGCCGAGCCGCGCATCTTCGTGCTGGAGGTCAATCCGCGCGCCAGCCGCACCGCGCCGTTCGTGGCCAAGACCATCGGCCAGCCGATCGCCGCCATCGCCGCCAAGGTCATGGCCGGCGTGCCGCTGAAATCGTTCGGCCTGGCCGACAAGCCGTACGACCATATCGCGGTCAAGGAGGCGGTCTTCCCGTTCGCCCGCTTCGCCGGCGTCGACACCGTGCTGGGCCCCGAGATGCGCTCGACCGGCGAGGTCATGGGGCTGGACTGGAAGCGCGACGGCGAGGCCGACATGGCCCCCGCCTTCGCCCGCGCCTTCGCCAAGAGCCAGATCGGCGGGGGAACCATCCTGCCGGTCGCCGGCTGCGCCTTCGTCTCGGTGAAGGAGGGCGACAAGCCGTTCATCGTCGACGCCGTGAAGACGCTGCTGGCCGAGGGTTTCTCGGTCATCGCCACCTCAGGCACCCACGCCTATCTGACGGAGCAGGGCCTCGAGGTCGGCCTGGTCAAGAAGGTGCTGGAAGGCCGCCCGCACATCGTCGATGCGATGAAGAACGGCGAGGTCCAGCTGGTCATCAACACCACCGAGGGCAAGCAGTCGCTGCAGGACAGCTTCAGCCTGCGGCGCACGGCGCTGATGATGAAGATCCCCTACTACACCACGACGGCGGGGGCGCTGGCGGCGTCGCAGGCGATCGGGGCGATCAAGGCGGGCGATCTGGATGTGCGGCCGATCCAGGACTACGGCTGACCCGCTGGTGACGATTCCGACCGTGCGGTGAACGCGGAATTGCGCGCAGTCCGGTCTAGCCGGCGGACCTCAGATCCCCGACGCCGCCTCCGGGTCGGCCGCCGCATCCCGGCCTTCCACGATCCGCGCCGCGGCGAGGTCGGCGGTGACGTTGCCGACGGTGCGGAAGATGTCGGGGACCACCTCGACCGCCAGCAGCAGGGGCAGGACCTCAAGCGGCAGGCCCATGACGATGGCGATGGGGGCGATGGAGGCGAAGAAGCTGACCTGGCCCGGCAGGCCGACGGTGCCGACGCTGATGGCCAAGGCGGTGACGCCGCCGGCGATCAGCACGCCGGGGCTGAGCGGGATGCCGTACAGGTGGGCGACGTAGATGCAGACGGCGAGGTTGGCGACCGTGGAGGTGATGCGGAACACCGCCACCGCCAGCGGCAGGACCAGGCCCGCGGTGGCGGCCGAAACGCCGAGGCTGTCGCGGGCCCGCTCGACCATCACCGGCAGGCAGGCGAGCGAGGACTGGGTCGAAAAGGCCACCACCTGGGCCGGGGCGACGGCGCGGGCGAAGCGGGCGAGGCTCACCCGGCCCCACGCCACGGCGACGACGTAGGTCAGCAGGATCAGGCCGATCAGGGCCAGCACCACGATGGCGATGTAATGGCCCAGCACCCCGGCGGCGCCGAGGCCGGCGCGCAGGCCGACGCCGAGCGACAGGGCGAAGACGCCGACCGGGGCGACCAGCAGCACCCAGTGCACGATGACGATCATGGTCTCGGCGACCGCCTCGAAGAAGACCGTCAGCGGCTGGCGCAGGCGGGTCGACAGGCGGGTGGTCGCGAAGCCGAAGACGATGGCGAAAACCACGATGCCCAGGATGGCGTCGTCGGCGGCGGCGCGGATCGGATTGGCCGGGGCCAGGCTGGTCAGGAAGGTGGTCAGGCCGCCGCCGTCGACGTTGGCGCGGACCGCGGCGTCGTCGCCCGCCCCGGCGAGCAGCAGGCGTCCGCCCTCGGGATCGATCGGCCACAGGGCGTGCAGCCCCTCGGAGGCGAGGACGCCGTAGACGGTGGCTCCGACCAGCAGCAGGGCGAAGACCACCACCGCCTTCAGGGCCAGCCGTCCGGTGGCGGCGGCGTCGGCGATGGAGGCGATGCCGGTGACCAACAGGGCGAAGACCAGCGGGATGATGGTCATGCGCAGGGCGTTGAGCCACAGCTGGCCGAGCCCCTCGACGAGGGCCACCGTGCCCGTGCCGCCGGGGATGCCCCAGGCCTGGGCGGCGGCGCCGGCGAGCAGGCCCGCGATCAGGGCGACGAGCACGCGCAGGCTCAGGGACGACATCAGCGCGGCGGTGCGGGAGCGGGTCATGCGGCGAAGCTAGGCACGATGCGGCGGTTTGACCATCCGTCGCGTGCAGCGTCGTGAATGATCGTCAGAAGGCGTCCACGGCGGCCGCGACCTGATCGGCGGCCTGTTCGAGCGCCGTATCGGCGAGCGAGCCGATCCCGACGACGGTCAGCTTCCGGCGGGCGCCCCCCTGCCCCTGCCGACCGTAGGCCGGGTCGTAGTGATGGACGATCAGTTCGGTCGCCAGGGCCTCCATCTCGCCGGCGGCGGCGAGGGCGCGCCAGGCGGCGACCGTTTCCTTGCTTATGTGGCGCGGCAGGCGGGTCAGGGCCGTGTCGATCGCCGCCGGGTCGGCGGCGATCCGGGCGTAGTCGCGCACGGTGCGCGCGGCGCGGACGGGGACCGGGGACTCGAGGTGGACCGCGGATGCGGCGGACATGGCGGCCCAGAGCGTGGGCGGGATGACGCGGGCGCCGATCTTGCTGCTTTCGGCCTCGACCACGACCGGGCGGGCCGGATCGAGGCGGGACAGGGCGTCCTGCAGGCGGGTCTCGAAGGCCTTCTGCGACGGCTGGCCGCCGGGCAGGGCCCCGAACAGGGAGCCGCGGTGGGCGGCGAGGGCCTCGAGGTCCAGCGTCTGGACGCCGCGCGACGCCAAGGCGCCGAGCAGGGCCGTCTTGCCCGCGCCGGTCGGGCCGTCGAGCAGGATCAGCCGGTGCTCCAACGGCGCATCGTAGAGCGTGGCCTTCACCTGCCGCCGCCAGGTCTGGTAGCCGCCCTCGAGCACGGTGACCGGCCAGCCGACCTGATCCATCACCGTGACCATGGCCCCGGACCGTTGGCCGCCGCGCCAGCAGTAGACCAGCGGGCGGAACGCGCCGTCGCGGTCGCCGAGCGCGCCCTCGAGATGGGCGGCGATGTTGCGGGCGACCAGCGCCGCACCGGTGCGGCGGGCGAGGAATTTGGAGCCCTGGACGTATTCGGTCCCGACCGCAGCGCGCTGGGCGTCGTCGAGGACGGGCAGGTTGATCGCGCCGGGGACGTGGTCGAGGGCGAACTCGGACGGGCTGCGCACGTCGATCAGGGCGTCGAAGCCGTCGCGGGCCGCGGGCGACAGGTCGACGGTGCGCCGGATCATGCGAGGACGCGGACCCGGGCGGGGCCGTCGACGACCCGGCCGACGACGGCGGCGCGGTCGAAGCCGTCGGCGCGGGCGAGGTCGAGCAGGGCCGGCGCTTCGCTTTCGGCCACGGCGATCAGCAGGCCGCCGGAGGTCTGGGGGTCGGTGAGCAGGTCCCGGACGGCGGCGGGCAGATCCGCCGGCAGGTCGACGCCGCCGCCGTAGCTGGCCCAGTTGCGGCCCGAGGCGCCGGTGCGCACCCCGGCGGCGGCCAGCGCCTCGACGCCGTCCAGCAGGGGTGGCGCCGCGGTGAGTTCGACGGTGAGGCCGGAGCCGCGCGCCATCTCGAGGGCGTGGCCCACCAACCCGAAGCCGGTGACGTCGGTGACCGCGTGGACGCTCTCGCGCCCGGCGAGCTTCGCGCCGAGGGTGTTGAGCTTCGTCGTCGAGCCGATCAGGGCGGCGTAGCCCGCCTCGTCGAGCCGGCCCTGCTTGAAGGCGGCGCTGAGCACGCCGACGCCGAGCCCCTTGGTCAGGATCAGCACGTCGCCGGCCCGCGCGCCGCGGTTGGTCAGGACGTGGTCGGGATGGACGAGGCCGAGGGCGACGAGGCCGTAGATCGGCTCGACACTGTCGATGGAGTGGCCCCCGGCGACGGGCGCGCCCGCGGTGGCGCAGACCGCGGCGCCGCCCTGCAGGATGCGGCCGATGGTGTCGGTCGACAGCGCGCTCACCGGCATGCCGACGATGGCCAGGGCGAAGATCGGCGTCGCCCCCATGGCGTAGACGTCCGACAGGGCGTTGGTTGCGGCGATGCGGCCGAAGTCGAACGGATCGTCGACCACCGGCATGAAGAAGTCCGTCGTGGCCACCAGCGCCTGCTGGTCGTTGAGGCGCCAGACGGCGGCGTCGTCGCTGGTCTCGGTCCCGACCATCAGGTTCGCGAACGGCGCCGCGGCGGGCAGGCCCCTGAGGATGTCCTGCAGCACCGCCGGGGCCAGCTTGCAGCCACAGCCGCCGCCGTGGGCGAGGGAGGTCAGGCGGGGCTCGGTGAGGGTCATGGCGCAGGTCTGGGCGAAACCGCTCGTGAACTCAACAGGCTGGCGTGCGTGCTAGCCTGCGGCCATGCGCCAGACCCTGCTGATCGCCCTCGCCGCCGCGCTCACCGCCCTGCCCGCCGCGGCGCAGGAGGCCCGGACCTGGGCCAATCCGGTCGACCTGGACTACAAATACAATTTCGAGCAGACCCATCAGGGGATCAGCTACCGGACGGGGGCCGATCCGGTCATCGTGCTGCACCGCGACCGGTATGTCCTGTTCCAGACCCTGGCCGACGGCTACTGGACCTCAGAGAACCTGCTCGACTGGACCTATGTGCAGCCGAACAAATGGCCGTTCGAGTCGAACGTGGCGCCGGCGGCGGTCTCGGACGGCGAGCGGCTCTATCTGATGCAGTCGGCCTTCGAGCCGCGGCCGCTGCTGGTCAGCGAGCATCCGGAGACGGGCCGGTGGGACTGGCACACCCGCATCCTGCCGCCGGTCCCCGGCGCGGTCAGCCGGGGCGAGGAAGGGCGGTATGGCGAGGGCGGCCTCCCCGAGGGCAGGCTGCCGCCCGGACCGTGGGACCCGGGGCTGTTCATCGACGACGACGGGAAATGGTACCTCTACTGGGGCTCGTCCAACGTCTATCCCCTCTACGGATCGGAGATCGATCCGACCCCGCCGGTGCGGTTCGTCGGCGAGCCGCTGGCGCTCCACGTGCTGCATCCGGACGAGCACGGCTGGGAGCGGTTCGGGCGGGATCATTCCGGCGGCCTGCCCGACGGCACGCCCATCAACCCCTATATGGAGGGGGCGTGGATGACGAAGCACGGCGGGCGCTACTACCTGCAGTACGGCGCGCCCGGCACCGAGTACAACGCCTACGCCAACGGGGTTTATGTGGGCGACGATCCGCTGGGGCCGTTCGAATACGCTGACTACAACCCTGTCAGCTACAAGCCGGGCGGCTTTGTCGAGGGGACCGGGCACGGCTCGACCTTCCAGGACCGGCACGGCAACTGGTGGAACACCGGCACGCCGTGGATCGGCCACAACTGGACCTTCGAACGGCGCATCGCGATGTTCCCCGGCGGCTTCACGCCCGACGGGCAGATGCATTTCTCCAGCCGGTTCGGCGACTATCCGCAGCGCATGCCGACGGGGAAGGTGGACGATCCGGAGAGCCTGTTCACCGGCTGGTTCCCGCTGTCCTACAAGGCCCCCGCCGAGGCCTCGTCGACCGAGGGCGAGTTCACCGCCGACCGCGCGACCGACGAGAACCCGCGCACCTTCTGGGTCGCCGGGTCGAACCGCGCGGGCGAGACGCTGACCCTGGACCTGGGCGCGACCAAGCGGGTGCACGCGGTGCAGGTCAACTACGCCGACTACCAGTCGGCCATCTACGCGGAGCGCCCCGACATCCGGACGCGGTTCCGCATCCTCTGGTCGCGGGACGGCGCTGACTGGCGGGTGTTCGCCGACCTGTCCGACTCCGAACGCGACCGGCCCAACGCCTATGTCGAGGGCGAGCGGCCGGTCGACGCCCGCTTCATCCGCTACGAGCATGGCGAGGTCGCCGCCGCCCATCTGGCCATCTCGGACCTGCGGGTGTTCGGGACCTCGGACGGGCAGCCGCCGGAGCGGCCGGCCGGCGTCCGGGTCGAGCGCGGCGCGGACCAGAGGAACGCCACGGTCCATATCCCGCCGGTGTCGATGGCGCTGGGCTACAACGTCCGCTGGGGCGTGGCGCCGGACCGGCTGTTCCTGACCTACCAGATCTACGCCGACGACCTGCGCGACCTCGGCGACCAGCTGGAGGTGCGGGCCCTGAACACCGGCGTCGACTACTGGTTCGCGGTCGAGGCCTTCTCGCCGGGCGGGGTGTCGCCGCTGAGCCGGGTGGTCGCGGTTCCGGCTCGGGATTGAGGAACGCCCGCCGCCGGTCCTGAATCTTCTGGACCGACGTCGCGTAAACCCGGCTAGTTGCGCGCCTCAAGCGGAGCCGTCGCCATGATCACCGTCCATCACCTCAACGACTCCCGCTCGCAGCGGGTGCTGTGGTTGCTCGAGGAACTGGGGCTGCCGTACGAGGTGAAACGCTATCAGCGCGATGCGAAGACCATGCTGGCGCCGGCCGAGCTGAAGGCGATCCATCCGCTGGGCAAGTCGCCGGTGCTCGACGACGGCGACGTACGGGTGGCGGAGACGGGGGCCGTGGTCGAATACCTGCTGGAGAGCCACGGCGGTTCGGCCCTGCGCCCGGCGCGGGGCACGCCGGAGGGGCGGCGCTTCACCTACTGGCTGCACTACGCCGAAGGCTCGGCGATGACGCCGCTGCTGCTCAAGCTGATCTTCAGCCAGATTCCGAAGCGGGTCCCCTGGCTGGTGCGACCGGTGGCCAAAGTGATCACCCGCGGCATGAACGCACGCATGATCGATCCTCAGCTGGCGGCGCATACGGCGTACTGGGAGGCCGAACTGGCCCGGTCCGAATGGTTCGCGGGGGACGCCTTCTCGGCCGCCGACATCATGATGAGCTTTCCGGTCGAGGCCGCGGGCAGCCGAATCGGCTACGGCGCCGACAAGCCGCGCCTGAAGGCGTTCCTGGAACGCGTCCACGCCCGCCCCGCCTATCAGCGGGCGCTCGAACGGGGTGGTCCCTACAGCTACGCCTGACCCGGTCGGCCCGCGGGACGCAATCGGGCGAAACCGGATCCGTGTCCGGAACCGGACGGCAACCCCGGGCAAGGCGAAACGTTAACGAGCCATGCGCCTGAAAACCGTCCAAGTCATCGCCGCCCTGGTCGCGGCCGTCGCCTTCGTCCTCGCCTTCATGGCGGCGGGCGTGTTGCTGGTCTCCAGCCTGTTCATGGCCATCGGTCTCGCCGCCGTGGCCTGGCTGGCCTGGAGCCTGGTGCGTCGGGTGAAGTTGTGGGGCGATATCCAGCAGATCAGGGAGCGTCGGCGAAAGCCCGCCGCATAGGGCCATCCCCGCCGGACGCCGTGCCCCCTTGAACCTTGGGATAGGGCGCCCTACCCTCTTGGGCCGGTCGCGTGCGCCCAGCGACCTTCGTGCCGAGTAAGTCTGTCAGTCGGGCTAGCCAAGAAACTCACGACATATGGAAAAAGTGCCGATGACGGCCGAGGGCTACCGTGCCCTCGACGATCAGTTGAAGCAATTGAAGTCGGTCGAGAGGCCGAGCGTCATCGCGGCCATTTCCGAGGCCCGCGAGCACGGCGACCTGTCCGAAAACGCCGAGTATCACGCGGCGAAGGAACGGCAGGGCTGGATCGAGGGCCAGATCGCCGAGATCGAGGACCGGATCAGCCGGGCCCAGGTCATCGACGTCTCCAAGCTGAGCGGCGACCAGGTGAAGTTCGGCGCCACGGTCACCGTGGTGGACGAGGACACCGAGGAAGAGGGCCGCTACCAGATCGTCGGCGAACACGAGGCCGACGTGAAGGCGGGCAAGATCTCCGTCGCCTCGCCGATCGCGCGCGCCATGATCTCCAAGGAGGTCGGCGACGTGGTCGAGGTCAACACCCCCGGCGGGGTGAAGGCCTACGAGATCCTCAAGGTCGAGTGGAAATAGGCCGGTGAGCCAGCCTTCCGGAACGCGCGCGCCTCTGGTCTCGCACGTTTCGGTCGGCGTCACGGACCTGCACCGGGCCGGCGTCTTCTACGACGCCGTGATGGCGACGCTCGGCGCGCGCCGGATCATGGAGCACGGGGTGGGCATCGGCTATGGCCGGACCTTCCCCGAGTTCTGGGCCGCCCGCCCGCACGACGGCGGGCAGGCCGACACCGGCAATGGCGCCCATGTCTGTTTCAACGCGCCCGACGCGGCGGCCGTCGCGGCCTTCCACGCCGCCGGACTGGCGGCGGGCGGCGTGGACGACGGCGCGCCCGGTCCACGGCCCGAATACGCGCCCGGCTATCATGCCGCCTTCCTGCGCGATCCGGACGGCAACAAGGTCGAGGCGATGTGCTGGACCGCGCGCGCCGACGCGGGGTGACCCGCCCCCTGTCCATCTGGGTCGTCTCCGACGGCCGGGCCGGCATCGAGAACCAGGCCCTCGGCCTGGCCGAGGCCGTCCAGCCGCTGACGCCGGCCACGATCACCGTCAAACGCATCCGCTGGCGCACGGCCTTCGACAAGCTGCCGTCCGCCCTCAAGGCGCCGTGGATGCTGGACCCGTCGTCCGACGCGACCGCGCCCGCGCCCGGCGAAGGCTGGCCGGACCTGTGGATCGCCACCGGGCGCGCCACCCTGCCGCTGTCGGCGACCGTGCGGCGCCGCTCGGGCGGCCGGACCTTCGTGGTCCAGACCCAGGACCCGCGCTGGAAGACGGGCGCCTACGACCTGGTCGTGGCCCCGGCGCATGACGAGGCGGCCGGACCCAATGTCCTGTCGATCACCGGTTCGCCGCATCGGGTGACGGCGGCGCGGCTGGCCCAGGAGGCGGCGGCGTTCGAGGCCGTCCTGTCGCCCCTGCCCCGGCCCCGCGTGGCGGTGCTGATCGGCGGGCGCTCGATGGCGTTCGACCTGACCGAGGCCCACGCCGCCGAGCTGGCCGACCGGATCGCGGACGCCGTGGCTCAGGCCGGCGGATCGCTGATGCTGACCTTCTCGCGCCGCACGCCCGCGGCCGCGAAACAGGTGATGACCGCGCGGCTGGCCGCCCTGCCCGGCCTGATCTGGGACGGGACCGGGTCCAATCCCTATTTCGCCTTCCTGCATTTCGCCGACCATGTGCTGGTCACCGAGGACAGCGCCAACATGGCGGCCGAGGCGGCCTCGACCGGCAAGCCGGTGCACGTCCTGCCGATGATCGCGCTGAAGCCCGCCGGCAAGTTCTCCCGCCTGCACGCTGACCTGCGCGAGCGGGGCGCGGCGCGGCCGTTCGACGGGACGCTGGAGCCGTGGACCTACGCGCCCCTGAACGAGAGCGAGCGGGCGGCGCGGGCGGTGCTGGAGAGGCTCGCCGGTTCCGGAGTCGACTGAGGCGCCTAGTCGCCGAGGGCCACGAAGCCGCCGTTGGCGAAACAGGACTTGCCGTAGCGCAGCGGCTGGCCGTCCTCGGCCATGACCCGGCCGCCGGCGGCCTCGAGCACCGCCTGCCCGGCCGCCGTGTCCCACTCGGACGTCGGGCCGGTGCGCGGATAGGCGTCGAACCGCCCCTCGGCGATCAGGCAGAATTTCAGCGACGAATCGGTGCCCTGCCATTGCACGCAGCCGTGGCGCGAGGCGAGGCGTTCGGCCTCGACGTCGGTCATCGAGTGGCTCATCACGGCCATGGGCGAGGCGGGGCGGTTGCGCACCTTGATCGGCTGCCACGCCTCGCCGAAGCGGCGGCGGAAGGCGCCGGCGCCCGGGGCGGCGCTGCGCCATGTGGTGGCCGTGGCCGGGGCGGTCACGACGCCGGCGACCACCGCGCCGTCATGCACCAGGGCGATGTTGACGGTGAAGCTCTCGCGGCCCTCGATGAAGCCCCGGGTGCCGTCCAGCGGATCGATCAGCCAGAACCAGTCGGCGGCCTCGGCCGGGACGCCGTCGGCGGCGGCCGCCTCCTCGGCCACGGTCTGGACGCCGGGGTACAGCGCCTCCAGCCGCTCGAGGATCAGCGCCTCGGCCTCGCGGTCGGCGCGGGTCACGGGGCTGTCGTCGGCCTTGGCCTCGACGACGACGCCGCTGCGCCAGTAAGGCAGGATGACGCGCGCGGCGTCCTCGGCGATGTCGGCCAGCGCCTCGGTCAATGCGCCCGAGGCGAGGTCGGCGGTCAGTCGTTTGCTCATGGGCGCTCCGATAGCCCATCGGGGCGGTTTGAAGAACCGGCAAATCAGGGCAGCGTCCGCGTGACCCGCCACCTGTTGTTTTCGAGCCCGATGACCGACACCGCCGCCCCTTCCGCCCTTCCCGACGGCCAGGCCCTGGCGGCGCTGGTCGCCGGCAAGCTGTGCCACGACTTCATCAGCCCCGCCGGAGCGATCAGTTCCGGGCTGGATCTGCTGAAGGACCCCAGCGCGCAGGACATGCGCGATGACGCCATGGGGCTGATCGAGGCCAGCGCCCGCAAGATGGTGGCGCTGGTGGCCTTCGCCCGGGTGGCCTTCGGGGCCTCGACCTCGGCGGAGCGATTCTCGGGCGCCGAACTGGGCGAACTGGTCGCCGCCCTGTCGGAGGGCGGACGGGCGACGCTGGACTGGCGCGTCGAGGGCGGGGACTATTCGAAGGCCGAGGCTCGCGCACTTGTGAACCTGGCCTGGCTGACGCTCGCCGCCCTTCCCTCGGGCGGCACGGCGGGGGTGTCGACGCGCCGCGGCGAGGATGGGCTGGAGATCACCGGCCTGGCCGAAGGCGTGCGGGCCCGGTTGAAGCCCGAGGCGGTGGCGGGACTGGCGGGCCAGCCGCTGGGCGAGGGCCTGCAGGGACAGTGGATTCAACCGTATTGGCTGTGGCTGACCGCGCGGGACGCCGGCGGGTCGCTGGACGCGCAAGCGGAGGAAGGCCGGGTTTCCCTGATTGTCCACATGCCTAACTGAGGCTTAAGCCGGTTTCCCAAGGACTCGTTAACCGGCATGCGCTGATTATAGCGGTCATACACACGCGGGCGTTGTGCGCGTTAGTTCCGGAAGCCAGGCCTTGACCCCCAGAACCTGCCTGATCGTCGACGACAGCCGGATCATCCGCAAGGTCGCCCGGCGTATCGTCGAGACTCTGGGCTTCGAGGTCGACGAGGCCGCCGACGGCTCCGAGGCGCTGGCCTTCTGCGCCGGCGTCATGCCCCAGGTTATCCTGCTGGACTGGTCGATGCCGGTGATGGACGGCATGACCTTCCTGCGCCGTCTGCGGGAACTGCCCGGCGGCGGCGAGCCCAAGGTGCTGTTCTGCACGATCGAAACCCGCGCCGAACGCATCGCCGAGGCCCTGTCGGCCGGCGCCGACGACTATGTGATGAAGCCGTTCGACGGCGAGATCCTGACATCGAAATTCGCCGAGGTGGGGGCCGTCTGAACCCATGTCGCCCGAGGACTTCGACCGCCTGCAGTCGCTGATGGCCTCGCGCGCCGGGTTCCGGCTGACGCGCGACCGGATGAAACTGGCCGAGCACCGGCTGGGCCCGCTGGCCCGTCGCGAAGGCTATGAGACGGTCGACGCCCTGCTGGCCTCACTGTGGGCGAAACCGGTGGCGACGCTGGGCTGGGCGGTGATCGAGGCCCTGCTCAATCCCGAGACCTGGTTCCGTCGCGACCGGGCGACCTTCGACACCTTCGCCGGCGAGCTGCTGCCCGCCCTCTCGGCCGCCCGCGGCGGCGCGCCGGTCAAGGTCTGGTCGGCGGGCTGCTCGACCGGACAGGAGGCTTGGTCGCTGGCGATCGGGGCCATGGACGGCGGCTTCCCCGTGGAGATCGTCGGCACCGACCTGTCGCAGCGCGCGCTGGAGAAGGCGCGCGCCGGCGCCTACACCGGCTTCGAGATTCAGCGCGGCCTCAAGGCCGGGACCATGCTGACGTGGTTCGACCAGGCCGAGGACAATTGGATCGCCAAGCCCCAGATGCGCGCCGCGGTGCATTTCGCCCGCGCCAACCTGCTGGACCCGCCCGCCGACGAGCATCGCTTCGACGTCATCTTCTGCCGCCACGTGCTCGGCGACATGGAGCCGGCCCGGCGCACCCAGGCGCTGGACAACCTGGAGCGGCGGCTGGTCGACGACGGCTGCCTGTTCCTCGGCCGTGACGAGGCGCTGGAAGGCGACAGCATCGCCTTCCGTGCGGTGGCCGGGCGCAAGGGCCTTTACGTCAAGACGGCCGCGGCCCTGCGCCGGGCGGCGTAAGGCCGCCGGCGATTTGCGCCTTGCCCCGGCGGCGGCGCCCTGCCTAGTCTGATACGCGGTCAAGCGACGACCGGCCGGAGCCTGTCAGCGTGCATCTGATCCTTGGAGTGGTTCTTGCGGGTCTGATCGGGGCGCCGGCGAACTCCCAGACACCTCCCATCTTCCATCCGGGCGCGCCGGGCGCCGACTCGCGGGTGATCACGGCCCGGGAATCGGTCGAGCTGAGCCGGACCGGATTCGTCGAGGCCGACGTCCGCTTCATGCAGCACATGATCGTCCATCACGCCCAGGCGGTGGAGATGGTCGGGCTGCTGGAGACCCGGGCCGCCTCGGACACCGTGCGGCGGCTGGGCGAGCGGATCGCGCAGAGCCAGGCGGCCGAGATGGCGCTGATGCAGGACTGGCTGGCCGGGCATGGCCAGCCCGTGGCGACCGCGGATCCGCACGCCGGGCATCAGGCGCACGCGTCCGATGCGCCGCTGATGCCGGGCATGCTGTCGCCGGCGCGGATGTCGGCGCTGGCCGCCGCGACCGGGCCGACCTTCGACCGCCTGTTCCTGGAAGGCATGATCCAGCACCATCAGGGAGCGCTCGACATGGTCGACGCCCTGCTCGCCGGGCCCGACACGGCGGAGGACCCGCTGCTGTCCGAGTTCGTCACCTCCGTCGTCGCCGACCAGTCGGCCGAAATCCTGCGCATGCAGACCATCCTGTCCGAGCTTTGAATCCAGTCATCCGAGGGGCGACCATGATCATCCGCAGTCTTCTGTTGAGCTCCGCCGCGGCGGCCAGTCTTCTGTTCGCGGCCGCCACGGCCCAGGCGCAGGCCCCGGGCCAGACGCCGGCCGTCGGGACGGACGTCCGCACCACCCTGTCGCCGGGCCTGCACGACGCCGGGCAGGCCGCGTCCAACCTGACGCTGGAGTATTCCGTCGCGCCGCCGCCGGGCTTCTTCGATCCGGAAGCGCTGTTCGCGCCGCCGACGCGCGAAGAGGCGGCTGCGGCCAGAGCCGCCCGGGACCAGGCCGCCGCGGCGGGTCTGCCGGACCCCCAGCCCAAACCGAAATACAGCCCCCTCGCCCTCGCCAACAGCGACATGGCCATGTCGAACGGCCGGCTGTTCGTGGGCAGCTTCCACGGCTTCAACGCCTGGGACGTCACCGGCCAGGGCGCGCCGGAACTGGTCCTGTCGGTGGTCTGCCCCGGCGGTCAGGGCGACGTCTCCATTCACGGCGACCTGCTGTTCATGTCGGTCGAGCAGAACCGCGCCCGGCTCGACTGCGGCGTCAGGGACGCCGAGGGCGAGGTCAACGCCGAGCGGTTCCGCGGCATCCGCATCTTCGACATCAGCGACCTGTCGGCGCCGCGCCAGATCGCCGCCGTCCAGACCTGCCGCGGGTCGCACACCCACACCCAGGTCCCGGACCCGAACGATTCCAACGTCCTCTACATCTACAACTCGGCCACCTCGGGCGTGCGCAAGTCCGACGAACTGGCCATCTGCCAGGACGGCGAGCCGGGCGAGAACCCCGAAACCGCGCTGTACTCGATCGACGTGATCAAGGTGCCGCTCGACGCGCCGGAGCAGGCCGCCATCGTCAACCGGCCCCGCATCTTCGCCGATCGCGAAACCGGCGAGATCGCCGGCCTGTGGAAGGGCGGCCGCTACGGCGTCGCCGGTCAGGAGAGCGGCGCGACCAACCACTGCCACGACATCACCGTTTACCCCGAGCTGAACCTCGCGGCCGGGGCGTGCAGCGGCAACGGCATCCTGCTGGACATCTCCGATCCGGAGAACCCGGCGCGGGTCTCCGAGCTGTTCGATCCGGACATGGCCTACTGGCACTCCGCCACGTTCAACAACGCCGGCGACAAGGTGCTGTTCACCGACGAATGGGGCGGCGGCACCTCGGCGCGCTGCCGGGCCGAGGACCCCCACACCTGGGGCGCCGACCTGATCGCCACGATCGAGGACGGCCGTCTTGTGGGCAAGAGCTTCTTCAAGCTGCCCGCCGCCCAGTCGGCCACCGAGAACTGCGTCGCGCACAACGGCAATGTGATCCCCGTCCCCGGCCGCGACCTGATGGTCCAGGCCTGGTATCAGGGCGGCGTCTCGATCGTCGACTTCACCGATCCGGCCCGGCCGGTCGAGATCGCGTATTTCGACCGCGGCCCGATCGACGCCGAACGGCTGAAGGTGGGCGGGGCCTGGTCGGCCTACTGGTTCAACGGCCGCATCTACGCCAGCGAGATCGCGCGCGGCTTCGACGTGCTTCGCCTGAAGCCGAGCGAGCATCTGTCGGCGGCCGAGATCGCCGTCGCCGAGCGGGTGATGCAGGAGACGATCAATCCGCAGACCCAGACCCGCCCGGTGTGGGGGGATCACCCGGACGTGGCCGGCGCCTATCTCGATCAGCTCACGCGGTCTGACGGGCTCGACGCCGCCCTGGCCGGCCAGGTTCGCGCCGTGGTCGACCAGTGGCGCGAGGGCGACCTCGACCGGGCGCGGGCGGCCGAGCTCTCCGCGGCCCTGGCCGCCGCGGCCGCCGCCGAAGCCGCATCGGAAGAGGGGAACAAGATCGACGCGGCCCGGATGGCCTCGCTGGCGGGTGTGCTCGAAAGGGCCGCCCGGCCGGCCTGACGCCGGGTTGAAATCAGGCGGTGGTTCGCACCGCGGCGGGCCGGGCTTCGTCCGGACGCAGGGTCAGCACGCGGACGCCGTCACGGGTGACCGCGACCGTGTGCTCGAACTGTGCGGAGAGCGTCCCGTCCACCGTGACCACGGTCCATCCGTCGTCCTCGGTCCGGACCGCCCTGCGGCCCTGGTTCAGCATGGGCTCGATGGTGAAGACCATGCCCTCCCGCAGCGGGAGGCCCGTCCCCGGCTTGCCGAAATGGAGCACCTGCGGCGCCTCGTGCATCTCGCGCCCGATGCCGTGGCCGCAGTAGTCACGCACCACCGAATAGCCGTTCCGTTTCGCGTGCCGCTCGATGGCGAAGCCGATGTCGCCCAGCCGGGCGCCCGGACGCACCGCGCCGATGCCCTTCCACATGGCCTGACAGGTGGCTTGAACCAGCCGCCTCGCCGGAGCCGCCACGTCGCCGATCAGGTAGGTCTTGCTGGAATCCGCGATGAAGCCGTGCTTCTCGAGCGTGATGTCCAGGTTGACGATGTCGCCGTCCCGCAGGACCTCGTCCGCCGACGGGACGCCGTGGCAGACGACCTCGTTCCTCGAACTGTTGAGCACGAAACCGTAGCCGTACTGGCCCTTGCTGGCGGGCCGCGCGCCCAGCTCGTCGACGATGAACCGCTCGACCAGATCGTTGACCTGCAGGGTGCTCATTCCAGCGAGGGGCTGTCCGTCCAGGTGCGTGAACACCGACGCCAGCAGACGCCCGGCCTCGGCCATCAGCTCGACCTCGGCCGGCGTCTTGGTCATGCCGCCGCGGCCGCCGGATCGACGCCCGCCGCCTTCAGCTCACGCGCCACCAGCTCCTGAAAGCTGAGGCCCGGATTGATCTCGCAGAGCATGCCGATCCTGATCCAGAACGCCGCCTGGGCGTTGATCGACCGGCACGACGCCTTGCTCGCCCGGCGCAGCTGCTCGTGCAGTTCATCCTCGATGTTGACGATACCCACCGGGCGCTCCTGAATATACGATCCGTATATGCCGTATATATTCGGGGCTGGGGCACGGCAAGCGATCCCGCGGCCTAACCCTCGGTGCGGCCCCCGGCGTCACGATCGCGCTCATAGCGTCGCTTGAGCGGAAACGGCGGCAGCCAGGCTTCGCGGCGACGGGTCCAGAGTTCATAGGTCGGCGTCAGCTGGTCAAGCGCGTCGAGGGACCCCAGGCTCACTTCGATCTCGTCAGCGGTCCGCGCGAAAACGGACGAGCCGCAGCGCGGACAGAAGCACCGGCCGGCGTAGTCGCGTGTCTCGCCCTCGATCGTCACCGCGTCCCTGGGGAACACCGCGTAGGCGTTAAACAGCGCCCCGTGGTGCTTGCGGCAGTCGAGGCAGTGGCACAGCCCGACCCGGTACGGGCGTCCCGTCGCCACGATCCGGACATCGCCGCACAGGCAACCGCCGCTGAACCGGTCCATGCCGCGTCTCCTTCAAATCAAGCGGTCGGTTCGACAGGTCCGCTATGGGTGGTTAGCGGACCTCAGCATCGCGTTCTGGTGGATCAAGCGGCGGGTCACCTTGCGTCGCCTCCGGCGCCACGATGCCGAGCTGATAAACGGCTTGCATGAAGGCCTGACGTGTACGGGCGCCTTCTGCTCCATCGAACCTCGCGCACTCAGTTAGGGAAACCTGGCCGTTCTGCGCACGCCGTCGCGCAACCGCCTCTCGAACCGCACGCGCGTACTCGTTGATCACCGGGCGGCCTTCGTTATCCAGATACTCCCCTGACCAATCCAGAACGGGGATGGCATAGGTCTGATCGACGAAGCCGGGTCGGTTGCAATACGCAATTCCGACAACGGTCTCCTGTATGATCCGCCAGTGACGTTCCTGCTCCGCCGTAAAGACCTTACGATCTTGCGGCCCTTGGCCGCTTTGCGGCTCGCTGTCACCGGCCCCGGTTTCGGCCAAAGCGGCGCCCGTCGTTGACGCCAGCATCAACGCCGTCGCAACAACGATAGGAGCAGTACGTAATTCGAACATTGGTGCAGTTCTGGCCCACTGGTCGAGTGTCCGCAATGGTCGGGAGCGGAACGTCACCTGCGGATGATAAGCCGACGTTGACGCGCCCTACCGTGCCGCTCAGTCTGTCGTGATGTGGAAGCAGTTCCTCTTCGCCGGGATTGCCGTTGTGGTGGGCGGTTGTTCGGCTGGCTGTGAGAACAGCATATTGTCCGAGCTTGGGTCGCCGAATGGCCGCCTCAGCGCATTCCTATTCGAGCGAAGCTGTGGAGCCACCACTGGACACGCCACCCAAGTTTCGGTGTTGAGGTCGGGCGTCCGCCCAGCCGCCGCCGGGAACACCTTCGTGGCCGATGCCAATCACGGGGCCGCAGAGGAGAGTGTCGGCGGTGGACCTTGGGTCGAGGTCGCCTGGTCCGACGATCAGAATCTGATCGTCAGATACGATGCAAGAGCACGCGTGTTCACAGAGAAATCCGACATCGCAGGGGTCAAAGTCACCTTCCAGCCCATAGAACGCTGAAGGTCCGCGATGGGTCGGGACCTGCCCGTCGCCTAAGGTTGGAAAGCAGACCTTGGCCGACGTGCTCGACTATCTCAGGGAGCACGCCTCGTCGGCCCATTGGATGGCGGTCGTATAAACAGCACGCCCGCTCTCGCGATCCACGACAAGCGCACCGTTCAGAGGTTTCGCGCACACCATGTAGGCGTCCGAAGTGGGCGCGAGTCCATGCTCGCTGGACAGATCGGAGACTGCGGCTTGGTTCGCGACCGAGGCTGGGGGAAAACTCTCCACCATCGCTTCGACATCTGCTGGTCGTGCGACAAAGAAAAGGGTCTGGCGGTTGCTATCAAGGTCGTGCGAGTCCCTGATGTCGCGAGCACTCTGAGGGACGAAGGCAGGAATCCAGCCCTCGTCTACAGCCCCTGCACGCTGAGCCTCTGCCCAAGTAGGATAGGCTTCCTCCACCTGCTCGCTGCAAGCCGAAAGCGACAGCAAGACAAGGGCGATAAGTCTCCTCATCGAAACACCATCACCGAACAGAACAAGGTCCGCAATCGGTCGCGAGGCGACCGTCGCCTAGGCCGATTTCCGGATCACCCGATATTCGATCAAGGCGGCGACGCCGACGAAGGCAACGGCGAGGCCGAGCAACCCGGCAAGTCCCCACGCTTCGGATTGCGACACGAAGAACAGGTGGCTGTGGTTACTGCGTTCAATCGGGTATGCCTGCGAAGGCCCTAGCCCCCGCCGTCCGAACGCACCGAACTGGAGCCCCATGAGCACGAACGTAAGCAGTGCGGCGAAGCTGAATCCGTTCCGCACCATCTCGGCTGTCCACAGCTTCACTTCGCCTCCAGCTCCGGCTTTAGCGCGTTGCCGCCTTCCGCACCTTTCTCTCTAAGATGGCCCCGCCGCAAGGTCCGCAATGGGTCGGTAGCGGACGGTCGGCCAAGTGTGGGAAATGGACGCTTGCTGCGATGCCGGACGGAGGTACTTTCGACTGCAGTAAAACAGCCTTTCCGCAGGTAGGAGAATCGAGCGCTAAAATGGATCCAGTCGGCTCGCTACTATCACGCCGCGAGAAATGGCTGGCGATTGTGGGTTTGCTCTTCGCGGGCGGGCTGGCGGTCTTCGCGAGCTTCTACAATTCCAATACGCCCGACGTCGCCACCATCCGCGCGATCAGGCACGCCGCAGGCCCGGAAGCAGGGCCAATACGAGTTGCTGGCCGCTACAGGTTTGAAGAGGCTGATGGTTTGTCATCGTCCGATATTCAGTTGGCATGCGGGACCGTCATCCTTCTTGACGAATCTCGTAGCTTTGCCGTCCTGGTGCGAACCGCAGGTCCGCGAAGAGCCAAGAGGTATGTTGCTGAAGAGTTGGCACTCGAACCGAGCGAGGAAGAAGCGCCAACCACTCGCGAAGCCCAACTACTGGGCGCGTGTGAAGGCTAACCTGACCGCCGCCAGAGCGAGCAGGCGCGTCGGAATGCCTAACGTCCGCAATGGGTCGAAAGCGGACCTGGGGGCAGGGCTCAATCCGCCCGAAGACGCCGGCGCGCTCCGCACAGGTCGCACCACTCGCCGTCGGGCCGGTGCCGGTCCGGCCGCCAGCGGTGGCGGCGGCAACGCCACTGTCGGACGAGCGCGTTCAGAGCCTTGAGCATTCCGTTCCCCCGTTAACGGGGTCCCGGTTAGGTCGCGTATTCTAACGAAACCTGAGCAGACATGGTTGATCGCGGGGCGCCCTTCCCTTGATGACGAGCCCGGCTCGCCCGGCTAGGGTTGGCCGTCGTCGGGGGAGGATGGATCATGCGGCTGTACTGGCTGGTCGGGGCGCTGGCGCTCGCGCTGCTGATCGGCGTCGCAGCGCTTCAGGTCCCGAGCCCCGTGGGGGCCAGCGCGCCGCCGACCGCCTTCTCGGCGGAGCGCGCCATTGCCGATGTGCGCGAGCTGGCGCAACGCCCGCATCCGGTCGGATCGGCCGACCACGCCCGGGTCCGGGACGTCCTGCTGCGGCGGATGGCCGAGCTCGGCCTGCAGACCTCGACCCAGTCCGGGCCGATCTCGCGGGGCTCGGCGCGGTATCTGCGGCGGATCGGGGGCGACCCCGAGGCGGCGAACTTCACCGCCACCAACCTGGTCGGGGTGCTGCCCGGGCGCGACCCGTCCCTCTCCGCCGTGGCGCTGATGGCCCATTACGACACCGTGCCGGGCTCGGCCGGGGCGGCGGACGATTCGGCCGGCGTGGCGGCGGTGCTGGAGAGTGTGCGGGCGATCCGCGCCCGGGGACCGGCCGACCGGACGCTGGTGGTGCTGCTGACCGACGCCGAGGAGATCGGGCTGGACGGGGCGCGGGTGTTCTGGGGCGGCCATCCGCTGCGCGACCGGATCGGGGCGGTGGTCAATCTGGAGGCGCGCGGGGGCGGCGGCCGGGCCATGATGTTCGAGACCGGGCGCGGCGCCGCCGAGACCGTCGCCCTGTTCGGCCGGGCCGGCGTCCGGGCCGATGGCGGCGTCACGACCAATTCGCTGGCGGCCTTCGTCTACGAACGGATGCCGAACGGCACCGACTTCACCATCCCGAAGGACCGCGGCGTCCAGGGCCTGAACCTCGCCTTCATCGGACGGCCCGAGCAGTATCACGGGGCCTCCTCGCCGGAGGCTCTCGACCGGGGCGCGGTCCAGCACATCGGCTCGCAGGCGCTGGAGAGCGCCGACGCCCTGCTGCGCGCGCAGGTCCTGCCGGCCCGCGGCGCCGACAGGGTCTATGCCGACCTGTTCGGCCGGGTCGTCCTCGACCACGCGCCGGCGACGGGTTGGGGGCTGCTGGCGCTGGCGGCGCTGCTGCTGGCCGGCGCGACCTGGCGGGCGCGGCGCCGGGCGGGGCTGACGTTCGCCGACCTGGGGCGCGGCGCTGTCGACGGCGTCTGGTTCCTCGCCACCGGTCTGGTGCTGACCCAGGCGGTGCGGACCCTCGCCGGATCGATAGCGGCGCGGGCCGAAAGCGCCGACGCATACTACACCCTGCTGGCGCGCCTGCCGTGGATGGAGGCGGGCGCGGCCCTGACCGTGCTGGCGCTGGGCATGGCGGTGCTGGGCGGGCGAGGCCGGCCGGATCGGCGCGTCACGGCGGGTGCCATCGCGGCCGCCGCCGTCCTGGCGCTGGCCCTGGGGGGGCTGAACCCCATCGTCATTGGCGCCGCCGTGGTCGCCATCGGCCTGTCGCTGGCCCCGGGGCTGGCCGCGCAGACGCCGTGGGGCGGCTGGACCGGCCTGATCGCCCTGGTTCTCGCCCTCGGCGCCGTCGCCCAGACCGTCGCGCCCCAGACCGCCTTCCTGTTCCTGTGGCCCGCCCTGCCGGCGGCGGGTGTCGCGGCGCTGGCCGCCTTCGTGGACCCGGGCCTGACCCGTCCCCGGTCGCTGGGTCCCGTCGCGTTCGTCGCCGCCATCGGGGGCGGCTGGTTGGTCGCCCTGTCGCATCCGGTGTTCCTCGGCATCGGCCTGGACCTGCCCGGCGTGCTGGCCTTGATGGGGTTGCTGGCGTTGATGCTGGTCCGGCCGCTGTCGCCCGGGCGCGGCGCCGTCCGACCGTGGCTGATGGCGGCGCTGGCGGTGCTGGTGCTGGGCGGTGCGCTGTCGTTCGCCGCCCGGTCGGCCGAGCCGGCGGCGGCGGAGACTCCCGCGGCGGTTTGAAATCGCCATATCCCAGCCTGGCGGCTCGACGCCGCGAACGGAGACTCCCGTGCCCGAACGACAGATCTACCTCGAGGACCTCCACGTCGGGCAGGCCTTCGTGTCCGGCTCCGTCACCGTCACGGCTGACGAGATCAAGGCGTTCGCCCGACAGTACGACCCCCAGCCCTTCCACCTCGACGAAGACGCCGGGCGGGACAGCCTGTTCGGCGGTCTGGCGGCCAGCGGCTGGCACACGGCGGCGCTGAGCATGCGGATGCTGGTCGACGGCCTGCCGTTCGCCGTCGGGCTGATCGGCGTCGGCGGCGAGACCACCTGGCCTCGCCCCACCCGCCCGGGCGACACGCTGACCGTCCACGTCGAGGTGCTGGAGATCACGCCGTCGAAGTCCCGTCCCGACCGCGGCATGGTCCGCACCCGCAACGAGACCCGCAACCAGAACGGCGAGCCGGTGCAGATCTCCACCCTCGGCATGGTGGCGTGGCGGCGGCCGCCAGGGACCTGATACGTCAAAATCGGACGTAGAGAGCGAGCCGGCGAAAAAGAACATATTGGCAACCGGAACAAACCGTGCACATATCCCCTCTCACAGGGAGCGGGTCACGGTCATCGGACCGAAGGCGGGCCTCTCCCCCGGGCACCGAACGGGAATCATGGCAAGGGAGAGTGGCAAGGTGGCGGCACAGGCGAATTTGAAATTGGTCGGCAAGGACGACGGCGACAAGCAGCGGGCTCTGGAGGCGGCGATCGCCCAGATCGACCGCGCCTTCGGCAAGGGCTCGGTGATGAAACTGGGCAAGAACGGCGTGACCGAAGCCATTCCCTCGGTCTCGACCGGTTCGCTGGGCCTCGACATGGCGCTGGGCATCGGCGGCCTGCCGCGCGGCCGGGTCATCGAGGTGTTCGGGCCGGAGAGCTCGGGCAAGACCACCCTGGCCCTGCACACCGTGGCCGAGATCCAGAAGGCCGGCGGCACCGCCGCCTTCGTCGACGCCGAGCACGCGCTCGACCCGGGCTACGCCCAGAAGCTGGGCGTCAACCTCGACGACCTGCTGGTGTCGCAGCCCGACACCGGGGAACAGGCGCTTGAGATCGTCGACACCCTGGTGCGCTCGGGCGCCGTGGACATCGTGGTGGTCGACTCCGTCGCCGCCCTGACCCCGCGGGCCGAGATCGAGGGCGAGATGGGCGACAGCCTGCCCGGCCTGCAGGCCCGCCTGATGAGCCAGGCGCTGCGCAAGCTGACCGCCTCGATCAACAAGTCGCAGTGCATCGTGCTGTTCATCAACCAGATCCGCCACAAGATCGGCGTCATGTACGGCTCACCCGAGACGACGACCGGCGGCAATGCGCTGAAATTCTACGCCTCGGTCCGCCTCGACATCCGTCGCACCGGCGCGATCAAGGACCGCGACGAGGTGGTCGGCAACACCACCCGCGTGAAGGTGGTCAAGAACAAGGTCGCCCCGCCGTTCCGCGAGGTCATCTTCGACATCATGTATGGCGAGGGCATCTCCAAGCTGGGCGAGATCATCGACCTGGGCGTCAAGGCCGGCATCGTCGAGAAGTCGGGCAGTTGGTTCTCGTACGACAGCCAGCGCATCGGCCAGGGCCGCGAGAACGTGCGCGCCTTCCTCAAGGCCAATCCCGACGTCGCCGACTCGATCGAGAAGGCCGTGCGCGCCTCGACCAACAAGATCGCCGAGGAACTGCTGGGCCACCCCGAGCCTGACGAGGGCCAGGACCTCGAGGGCTAGGGTCCGCGCGGACCGCACGCCGTGAACGCAGTGGACGGTGCTTTTCGACAAATCTTCTCCGGCCGGGTCCGCCGACCCGCCACCGACCCCGCCGGGCCGGGCCGGACGGAGCGGCCGCTCGATCCCCACCCGGATCGGGCGGCCTTTTTTTGCAAGGGGGACCTTTCTCCGAAGCCCGCGGTTGTCGGGTTCGTCAAACCGGAGCCCGCCATGGCCGACACCCAGGTCCAGTCCCTCAAGCAGTTCATCCTGTCGGAGACCCCCGACGGCTATCTGATCGAGATCGAGGGCGACAAGGGCGCCTCGATGGCGGTCACTGCTACGCCCGGGCAGATCGACGCCATCATCGACGCCCTCGACGACCTGCTCTCCGAAGACGAGGCCGCCGACGAGGTCGAGCACGAGGACGAAGGATAGCCCACTGGCGAAGCTTGACCGTTCGCCCTAGGCTGCTTCCCGAAGAGGGGAGAGACCCATGGGCCCGCGCCTGACCTCGACCATCCGCGCCGCCGTGCTGGCCGGCCTCGCCGGCGGCGCCGTCGACATTCTCGCCGCCTTCGTCATCTACCGCTCGGCCACGCCGGTCCAGATTCTCCAGACGATCGCCTCCGGCCTTCAGGGCCCCGCCGCCTATGAGGGCGGCCTGACCAGCGCGGCGCTCGGGCTGGCCTGCCATTTCCTGATCGCCATCCTGTTCGCCGGCCTGTTCGTCGCCGCCGCACGGCCGGCCCCGGTGCTGCTGCGTCGGCCGGCGCTGTCCGGCCTCGGCTTCGGCGTCGTCGTCTACGGGGTGATGAACGCCATCGTCGTGCCGCTGTCTCTGGCCCACGCCGGTGCGCCCCCGCCGCCGCACATGATCGGCCTGGGCCTGCTGGCCCACGCCCTGTTCGGCCTGGCGCTCGCCTTCACCGCCGCCCGCGCCATGCGAGGCGTCCGCTAGCGCCGGAGGCGCACAACGCCGATGGGTGATGCGTTCGGGCCGAAAGACCTATATGCACGCTGCCTCCCCTGACCTCTCCAGACGCGTGCGCGACGAACCATGGCCAGCCTCAACCAGATCCGCTCGAGCTTCCTCGACTACTTCGCGGCCGACGGCCACGAGAAGGTCCAGTCCGCTCCGCTGGTGCCGCAGAACGATCCGACGCTGCTGTTCGTCAACGCCGGCATGGTGCCGTTCAAGAACGTCTTCACCGGCCAGGAGACGCGGGCGATCAAGCGCGCCACCTCGTCGCAGAAATGCGTCCGCGCCGGCGGCAAGCACAACGACCTGGACAACGTCGGCTACACCGCCCGCCACCACACCTTCTTCGAGATGCTCGGCAACTTCTCGTTCGGCGACTACTTCAAGGAACACGCCATCGAGATGGCATGGAACCTGGTCACCAAGGAGTTCGGCATCCCTGCCGACCGGCTGATGGCCACCGTCTATATCGACGACGACGAGGCCTTCGACCTGTGGAAGAAGATCGCCGGCCTTCCGGAATCCAGGATCACCCGCATCGCCGGCTCGGACAATTTCTGGTCGATGGGCGACACCGGCCCGTGCGGCCCGTGCACGGAGATCTTCTACGACCACGGCGACCACATCTGGGGCGGCCCTCCCGGCACGCCCGAGGAGGACGGCGACCGCTGGGTCGAGATCTGGAACCTGGTCTTCATGCAGTTCGACCAGGCGGCGGACGGTTCGCGCTCGTTGCTGCCGAAGCCGTCGATCGACACCGGCGCCGGACTTGAGCGCGTCGCGGCGGTGCTGCAGGGCGTGCACTCCAACTATGAGACCGACCTGTTCCGCACCCTGATCGCGGCCTCGGAGCACGCGACCAACACCGCCGCCGAGGGCGACCGCGCGCCCAGCCACCGGGTCATCGCCGACCACCTGCGCTCGTCGTCCTTCCTGATCGCCGACGGGGTCACGCCCTCGAACGAGGGCCGCGGCTATGTGCTGCGCCGGATCATGCGCCGCGCCATGCGCCACGCCCACCTGCTGGGCGCCGCCGATCCTCTGATGCACCGGCTGGTGCCGACCCTGGTGCAGGAGATGGGCGAGGCCTATCCTGAACTGCGCCGCGCCCAGGCCTTCATCGAGGACACGCTGAAGCAGGAGGAGATCCGCTTCCGCACCACGCTGGGCCGCGGCATGGGCCTGCTCGAGGACGCCTCTCGCGATCTCGGCGAGGGCGGCGTGCTGCCGGGTCAGACGGCCTTCACACTCTATGACACCTACGGCTTCCCGCTCGACCTGACCCAGGACGAGGCGCGCCGGCGCGGCTTCACCGTCGACACCGAGGGCTTCGACGCCGCCATGGCCGAGCAGCGCAGCCGCTCGCGCGAGCACTGGACCGGCTCGGGCCAGACCGCCTCGACCGGCGAATGGCTCGCCCTGCGCGACCGCCTCGGCCCCACCGTCTTCACCGGCTACGACCTGGTCGAGGATTCGGGCGAGGTGCTGGCCATCGTGCGCGACGGAGCCTCGGTCGACGAACTGGCCTCCGGCGAGACCGCCGAGGTGCTGTTCGACCAGACCCCCTTCTATGGCGAGGGCGGCGGCCAGGCCGGCGACAGGGGCGAAATCGAATGGACCGACGCCACCGGCCAGCAGGGCTCCGGCGTCGTGCTGGACGTGCAGAAGCACGCCGGCGACCTGTTCGCCCACCGCATCGAGATCAGCTCCGGCACGCTGACCATCGGCGCGCGCGTCCAGCTTCGCGTCGCCGCCGAGGCCCGCCTGACCACGCGCGCCAACCACTCGGCGGCGCACCTGCTGCACAAGGCCCTGGCCAATGTGCTGGGCGGCCACGTGGCCCAGAAGGGCCAGATGGTCGACGCCGAACGCCTGCGCTTCGACTTCAGCCACAACGCCCCGGTCACCGAGGACGAACTGGCGCGAATGGAGGACGAGGTGAACGCCGTCATCCGTCAGAACATCCCGGCCGAGACGAAGATGATGGCCCCGCAGGAGGCGATCAACGCCGGCGCCGTGGCCCTGTTCGGCGAGAAATACGGCGACGAGGTCCGCGTGCTGACCCTCGGCCGCGACCTGACCGGTGAAGGCCCCTACTCCGTCGAACTGTGCGGCGGCACCCACGTGGCCCGCACCGGCGACATCGCCCTGTTCAAGATCGTCTCGGAGAGCGGCATCGCCGCCGGCGTGCGTCGCATCGAGGCCCTCACCGGCGAGGCCGCCCGCCAGTATCTGCTGGCCCAGGCCGGGGTGGCCAGGAAGCTGGCCCAAGGCTTCAAGGTCCAGCCCGCCGACGTGCCGGCGCGGGTCGAGGCGCTGAGCGGCTCGGTGCGCACGCTGGAGAAGCAGGTCGCCGACCTGAAGAGGCAGCTGGCGCTGGGCGGCGGTTCGGGCGGCGCCGCCGCACCGGAGGAGATCAACGGCGTCAAGCTGATCGCCCGCGTGCTCGACGGCGTCGACGGCAAGGGCCTGCGTGGGGTGGCCGAGGACTTCCGCAAGCAGGTCGGCTCCGGCGTCGTCGCCCTGATCGGCGTCACCGAGGGCAAGGCGGCGGTCACCGTCGCCGTGACCTCGGACATGACCGGCAAGGTCAACGCCGCCGATCTGGCCCGCGCGGCCGTGATGGCGATGGGCGGCCAGGGGGCCGGCGGCAAGCCGGACTTCGCCCAGGGCGGCGCGCCTGACGGATCCAGGGCCGAGGACGGCCTGGCGGCGGTGCGGGCCGCGCTGGCCTAGGCGCCCGCCTCGTTCTGGATATCCACCGCGGCCAGCTTCCAGGTGAACAGGCCGCGCCGCTCCAGGATCAGCGCCAGCCGCTGTTCGGGCCGGTCACGGTCGGTCAGGGTGACCGCGAAGGCGTTGAAGTCGCGGTAGCCCCAGGACTGGTGGATGTCGTCCTCGTCGACCGCATCCCCGGGCTCGGGCTGGTCACGGACGGTCGGATCGGGCGCCTCGGCCGTGGTGACCATCCGGGCGACCACCTCGGGCGTGACGACGGCGTCGACGGCGCCGGACACCAGCATCGGGGCCAGGATCAGGCCGAGGCCGCCGAGGCCGCTCTCCGCCATGCGCGGGTCGCGGCGCAGCTGGGCCGCCAGTTCGGCGTTCAGTTCGTCCTTCAGGCTCTGGCGCAACGACGGGAAATCGACCAGGCGCTCGATCTTGTTCTCGTCGCCGGCCTCAGCCGCGCGGATCAGGGCCTGCGCCGCCAGCACGGGGGCGGCCGCCCAGACGAGCGCGAACAGGACGACGGCCCCGGCGGCGACGCCGACGATCAGTGATTTCTTCATTCGACCCTCTGGCGTCGTAACGCCTTCCCACAGCTACGGTTGCCGTGAGTCGGAACCGATCGCTAGCGGCGCGCGGGCGCGGTCGCCGCGGGGGCGACGCGCTCGGGCAGGCCGATATGGACGAGCTTCCATTCGAACGGCCCCTTCCGCTCGAAGGTGAAGACGGTGCGCGGTCCGCCCTCGTCGGCGACCGCCAGCCGCACCCGGTTCATGCCCCAGAACACCGGTCCGGGCATCGGATTGGTCGGCGCCACCGCCGGAATGCGGGTACGTTGCGCGGCGTAGCGGCCCTCGCCCCGAGTCAGGGCGGCCAGCGCCGCGGGGGTTAGCCAGGCGTCGACATCGACGGCCGCCGTCGGGCGGGCCTGTTCGATCTGGTGGCGCACCGCCCCGATCGGATCATCGAGGAAGGCGGGCGCGGGCGCCATGGCGGCGGGATCGCCCGACAGCTGGGGCCGCAACGACTTGCGGACGGCGGCGAAGTCGATCAGGCGCGACAGGCCGGCGACGTCATTGGCGTCCGCCGCCGACCGGATGCCGAAGAAGGCCACCGCCGGGGCGGCGAAGAAGCTGACGACCGCGACGATGACGGCGAGCAGCAGGAGATTGCCGAACAGCTTCTTCATGGGTCCATCAATGCACGAACGCGGACCTCGCTCAAACGAAAGGCCCGCCGGACGCGAATCCGGCGGGCCTTGTCGGTGGGCCGCGGTCGGAAGGCCCGACGCGGCCCGGACAGCGAGCGACCGCGTCGCGGGCGTCAGCGCCCCGTCTAGCCCTTCATCGCCCTGGTCAGGTTCTCGGCGACCTTGTCGAGGAAGCCCTCGGTGGTCAGCCAGCCCTGCTGGTCGCCGACGAGCAGAGCCAGGTCCTTGGTCATGTGGCCGCTCTCGACCGTTTCGACCACGACCCGCTCCAGCGTGGCGGCGAAGGTGGCCAGCTCGTCGTTGCCGTCCAGCTTGGCCCGGTGCGAGAAGCCGCGGGTCCAGGCGAAGATCGAGGCGATCGAGTTGGTCGAGGTCGCCTCGCCCTTCTGGTGCTGGCGGTAGTGGCGGGTGACGGTGCCGTGGGCGGCCTCCGACTCCAGCACCTTGCCGTCCGGCGTCATCAGCACCGAGGTCATCAGGCCCAGCGAGCCGAAGCCCTGCGCCACCACGTCGGACTGCACGTCGCCGTCGTAGTTCTTGCAGGCCCAGACGAAGCCGCCCGACCATTTGATGGCCGCGGCCACCATGTCGTCGATCAGGCGGTGCTCGTAGGTCAGGCCTTTTTCCTTGAACTGGGCCGCGAACTCCTCGTCGAACACCTTCTGGAAGATGTCCTTGAAGCGCCCGTCATAGGCCTTGAGGATGGTGTTCTTGGTCGAGAGGTAGACCGGGAAATTGCGCTGCAGGCCGAAGGCGAAGCTGGCGCGGGCGAACTCGGTGATCGAGTCGTCGAGGTTGTACATGCCCATGGCCACGCCCGACGACGGGAAGTCGAACACTTCATGCTCGATGACCTGGCCGTCCTCGCCCTGGAACTTGATGGTCAGCTTGCCGGGGCCGGGAACGAGGAAGTCGGTGGCCTTGTACTGGTCGCCGAAGGCATGGCGGCCGACGACGATCGGCTGGGTCCAGCCCGGCACCAGCCGCGGCACGTTCTTGCAGATGATCGGCTCGCGGAAGACCACGCCGCCCAGGATGTTGCGGATGGTGCCGTTGGGCGACTTCCACATCTTCTTGAGGCCGAACTCCTTCACCCGCGCCTCGTCGGGGGTGATGGTGGCGCATTTCACGCCGACGCCGTGCTTCTGGATCGCGTGGGCCGCGTCAACCGTCACCTTGTCGTCGGTGGCGTCGCGGTTCTCCATCGACAGGTCGTAGTAGTCGAGCTCGAGGTCGAGGAAGGGGAAGACCAGCTTGTCCTTGATCATCTGCCAGATGATGCGGGTCATCTCGTCGCCGTCGATATCCACGATGGGATTGGCGACCTTGATCTTGGCCATGCGGTTTCGCGCCTCTGACTTGGAAATGGGAGTGAGGCGGGGGGTATAGCGGCGGGGGCGCGCGGGCGCAAAGGCGGACGGTCGCCGAACGTGAGGTTGCGGACCGGACGGATCGGCCCGAGTATCCCGGAAGAGCGGCCGGATCGGGATCCGCGCCGCAAGCCGTCGCGGAACCTCCGGGCTCGTCGACGGCTGTAGGGGGAGAACCACATGCGCCTCGTCACGATCACCACGGGCCTGATGCTGGCCGCCTGTTCCGCCGAACCGGGGGCCGCCGCGTCACCGCCCCGGACCGACCCCGCCGCGCCGCAGACGGCCGCCGCGAGCGAAATGCCTTCGGAGCGCCGCGGCTTCCGCGACTGGATGGCGGTCTGCGACAACGGCAACGCCTGTTTCGCCTTCACGGCCGCGACCGACGGGACCGGCTGGATCCGGATCGCCCAGCAACCGGGACCCGACGCCCGGCCCGAGGTGGCTGTCGGCTATTGGGCGCCGGAGGACCAGGTGGGACCGCCCACTCTGAGCGTCGACGGGGAGGTTTACGGCCTTACGCTGATCACCGACTACCCGCTGGTGGGCGAGGTTTCCGCCGACCGGGCGCCGGATGTCGTGCGTGCGCTTGCCGACGGGCAGGCGGCGCAGGTCGGCTCGGCCGGAGAGTTGTCGCTGTCCGGAGCCTCGGCCGCCCTCCTGTGGATCGACGAGCGGCAGGGGCGGCTGGACACCGTGACCGCCCTGCGTCGGCGCGGCGTCAAGCCGGCCTCGGCCGTGCCGACGCCTCCGCCTCTCCCCGTGGTCACGCCGGCGCCCGCCGTCTCCCAGACCGGCTTCGGGGACAAGGACCAGGTGCTTCCGGCCGCGCTGGAAGCCTTGCCGGTGGTGATCGCCTGCCGCGCCGATACCGCCGACAGCGACTGGGTGCAGAAGGAGGTCATGTCGGCGCGGCTCGACGCCTCGACCGAACTGTGGGCCGTGCCCTGCTTCATGGGCGCCTACAACATGGGCCATGAGTGGTTCATCACCGGTCCCGGAGGCCGCGACCCCCGCCCCGCCCGACTGACCTCGACCTCGGACGAGCCGACCGCCACCACGATCAACGCCGGCTTTGCGCCGGAGGCCCGCACCATCACCGCCTTCGCCAAGGCGCGAGGGATCGGCGACTGCGGGACCGCCTCGACCTGGACCTGGACCGGACGGGAATTCGTGCTGACCTCGGAACTGGAAATGCCGGAATGCTGGGGGGTGCCCGTGGACTATTGGCCGACGACATGGCGAACCCGCTGAGCCCCGCCGATCCCGAAGTCCTGATCATCGGCGCCGGCCCCGCCGGCCTGACCGCCGCGACCTATCTGGCGCGGTTCCGGCGACGGGTGCTGGTCGCGGACGGCGGCGCGCCGCGCGCCTGCTGGATCCCGGTGAGCCACAACCTGCCCGGCTTTCCCCAGGGCATCACCGGCGAGGCGATCGTAGGGCGGATGACCGAACAGGCGCTGGAGTTCGACGCCGTGATCGAGTCCGGCCGCGTCGAGACCCTGGAGCCGGACGGCGAAGGGTTCAGGGCGCGCCTGAACGGGCGGGACATCCGGGCGCGGGCGGTGCTGCTGGCGACCGGGGTGGTGGACCACCATCCCGACCTGCCCGGCGTCGAGCGGGCCATCGAGCGGTCGCTGGTCCGCATCTGCCCGATCTGCGACGGCTATGAAGCCATCGACAAGGCGGTGGCGATCATCGGTCAGGACGACAGGGGCGTGCGCGAGGCGGCCTTCCTGCGCACCTACTCCGATCGGGTGACGCTGATCCACGTCGGTCCGGCCGGGGCGTTGACGGAGGAGAATGAGCTTCGCCGGATGGGCGCCGAACTGATCCGGGCGCCCATCGACAACGTCCGGCTCGAGGGCGATCGGGTGACGGCGCTGAGCTGGGGTGGGAATTTCCGCGTGTTCGACCTGGTCTATTCGGCGCTGGGGACATCGCCGAACGCGGAGCTGGCTCGGGCGCTGGGCGCGCGGGTGGGGGATGACGGCTGCATGGAGGTCGACGCCCATCAGGCGACCAGCGTGCCCGGACTCTACGCCGCCGGGGACGTGGTGCGCGGGCTCAACCAGATCGCCGTGGCCGGGGCGGAAGCCGCGATCGCCGCGACGGCCATCCACAATGCCCTGCGCGAGGCGGACGGCTGGACGGTCGACTGACCGTCCGCCCCATGCAGGCGGATCAACGGCTCGGGGCTGCGAGGATCCGCTGCGGCTTGCGGATGCGGGCGCGCGTGCGGCTGCGCCGCCAGTCGTTGAGCACGTTGACCCAACCCCATGCGACTTCCTTATGTATACGGTGTGCCTCTTCCATTTTGGCCTCCTGACGTTCCTGCGGTGAGGACAACGTCAAAATGGCCTTGACAGCGGCCGCCCGCAAACCAGATTGGCGGGGCGCAGCATAAGGCATGCTTATGGCCGATCCTCTCGCCGGAATTCCCCTGGCCTCTATCCGGGTGTTCGAGGCCGCCGCGCGCCTGAACAGTTTCACCCGCGCGGCCGAGGAACTGGGCATGACCCAGGCGGCGGTCAGCTGGCAGATCAAGGCGTTGGAAGGCCGGCTGGGCCAGAGCCTGTTCCGGCGGCTGCCGCGCGAGGTCGTCCCCACCGAGGCCGGCGAACGGCTGTCGCGCGCCGCCACCGAAGCCATGACCCTGCTGCGCCGCGCCCTGTCGGACCTGACCGAGGCTGACCAGGCGATCCTGTCGATCACCACCCTGGCGACGCTGGCGACACAATGGCTGGCCCCGAGGCTGGGCGAGTTCCAGCTGGCGCATCCCGAGTTGGCGGTGCGCCTCGATACGGCGGCCCATCTCGTCGATCTGTCGCGCGAAGGGTTCGATGTCGGCATCCGCTCGGGAACCGGCCACTGGCCGGGCGTGGAGAGCGTCGAGGTCATGCCCAGCGTGTTCACCCCCGTATGCAGCCCCCGCCTGCGGGATCGACTGGAGCTGCGGACCGCCGAAGACCTGCTGAAGGCGCCGCGGATCGGGCTGGATAAGGAATGGGCGGTGTGGTTCGCCGCCGCCGGCGTCGCCGCCGACGGCCAGGCCCCCTCCCGTCTGCGGGCCGACTACCAGGCGCTGGAGGTGGCGTCAGCGCTCGGCGATCAGGGGGTGGCGCTGGCCTCGCCGATCCTGTTCGCGCGCGAACTGGCGGCGGGCCTGCTGGTCCAGCCGGTGCCGCTGGCGGTCAAGCTGATCCCCGACTACGCCTACTGGCTGGTCTGGCCCGAAGGCCGGCGGCGCTCGCCCAAGATCGCCCGCTTCCGCGACTGGATCCTGGCCGCCGCGGCGGCGGACCCGAGCGTGCTCGCGGCCCGCGAGGCGGTGCAGGCGGGCTGACGCCGTCAGATTTCGTCGGTTGCCGACCTCCCCCGCCGCCGGGCACGGTGCGGGTTGGGAGGCGCGCGACATGATATCCACGTTGAAGAAGTTCCGGCTCGGCCTCGCGGCGATGGCCGCGTTGACGACCACCGCCTGCAGCAGCGACCCGGCCATGTGGGAAGCCATCGCCGTGGGTCTCGACCAGGCGGCGGCCGACCTCGAATACGAGAACGCCTACTGCTACTGGGCGACGCCGCCGGGCCTGCCTTACGGCGCCAACCAGCGCTATTGCCCCGGCGACTATGGCTACCGCGACTTCTATATCCCGCCCGAGTCGCCCTACTGGCGCGATCGCTACCGGGATCATCGGCGGGACGAGCGCCGCGACGACCGCCGGGACCGGAACCGGGACCGTCGCGAACAGTAGGCCTAGGCGGCGCGCAACTCCTGCTTGACCCGTTCGGCCAGCGTCTTGATGTCCAGAGGCTTGGGCAGGAAGGAGACGCCGACCTCGTCCTGAAGCAGGTCCGAGAAGTCGCTCTCGGCGTAACCCGAGATGAACATCACCGGCGCGTCGCCGAGGAACGGCCGGGCCTTCTTCAGCAAGGACGGACCGTCGAGGCCGGGCATGATGACGTCCGAGATCATCATGTCGATGGTCCCGGCGTGCTCCTCGGCCAGCGCCAGGGCCTCCTCGCCGTCGGCCGCCTCGATCACGTCGTAGCCGCGCTGGCGCAGCAGGCGGGCGGCGATGCCGCGCACGGCCGCCTCGTCCTCGACGAACAGGATGCGGCCGGCCCCGGACAGATCGCGGGGCGCCTTGGGCTTGACCTCGACCACCGGCGTCTCGGCCAGCTCCGCCTCGCCGGCCTCGGGCAGGAAGATGCGGAAGGCCGCCCCCAGGATCCGGGACTCGGCGTCCTCGAGGTTGGAGACGTTGATGTGGCCGCCGGCCTGCTCGACGATGCCGTAGACGGTGGCCAGGCCCATGCCGGTGCCCTCGTTCACCGCCTTGGTGGTGAAGAAGGGTTCGAAGATCTTGTCCAGCAGTTCGGGCGGCACGCCGGGACCGGTGTCGGTCACCTCGATCAGGGCGACGGCCGCGGTGGGGGCGGCGGCCCAGCCGAGGGCGCGGGCCTCGTCGCGGCTCAGGCGCAGGGTGCGGATGGTGACCACGCCGGCGCCCGGCTCGACCACGCCGCGCATGGCGTCGCGGGCGTTGACGGCCAGGTTCATCACCGCCGTCTCGAGCTGGCTCTTGTCGGCCAGGACCACCGGCAGGTCGCGGCCGTAGTCGGTCTCCAGCCGCACGTCCTCGCGCAGCAGGCGGCGCAGCAGGACCGCGAATTCGCCGACCAGTTCGCCGAGATCGAGCCGTTCGCGGCGCACCGTGGACTTGCGCGAGAAGGCCAGCAGCTTGCGCACCAGGTCGGCGGCGCGGATGGCGGTCTGGCGGATCTCGTTCAGCCCCTCGTAAGAGGGATCGCCGACCGGGTGGCGCTCCAGCAGGCCGCTGAGCTGCATCTGGATGGCCGTCAGCAGATTGTTGAAGTCGTGGGCCACACCGCCGGCGAGCTGCCCCACCGCCTGCATCTTCTGGGCCTGCGACAGCTGTAATTCCATCGACTTCTGGGCCGAGACGTCGAACAGCCAGACGCGCCGCTTGTCGCCTTCCGGGGCGACGTAGAGGTGCAGCATCCGGTCGGGAAAGGCGCGGGCGACCAGTTCGATCGGGCCCGACGATCCCGCAGCCAGCCTAGCGCGCGCCTCCGTGACCAGGACGGGGTCGAACAGATGACCGAAGGCGGCGTCACGCGCCGCGGCGGGACCGGTCAGGACGGAGAGGGCGGCGTTGGCCTCCTCGACCTTGCCCCCGAACAGATCCTCGGCGGCGATCACGGCCGAGCCGAACGGGGCGCCGGCGGCCATGGCCCGGCTCTCGGCGGCGTTGGAGCCGGGGGCGGACGTCCCTCCGGTCATCACGGGAATGGCGGCCTCGGGCGCGGCGCGGACCAGGAAGCGGCCCTCACCAGCCTGGCCGATCAGCACCTCCTGCTCACGGTCGCCGATCATGACGATGGCCCGTCCCTGCTCGCCCGCGCGGGCCTGGGCGAAGGCCATGTACAGCGCGGCGGCCGAGCGGCCCTTGGGCAGGGTGTTGACGGCGCCGTTGCTCTCGGCCCAGGCCGCGTTGAAGGCCAGGACCTGGCCGGACGCCCAGACCAGGGCGGCGGGTTCGGCCATGGCGTCGAGCAGGTCGATGGTGGTGTCGCCCAACGGCTTGCGGCGCTCGCTCCGGGCGAAGGCGAACAGGCCGATCAGGGCCACGGCGCCGGCGGTGAAGATCAGCACCAACCCGGGCGCGCTCATCGGATCGGCCCGGAAGGCGGGGTAGGCCAGCGCTCCGACGGCCATGATGAAGCCGACCACCATGACGATGAGCAGCGGGTCGAAGCCCTTGCGGTGCGTTGCGGTCATGGCGCCTCGGCCCGAATCAAACGGGAGCATTCAGGCATAGTGTTCCGTATGCCCGGCCGGAGCGAATCCGGACTCTGGACTCCCCGGGACCGGTCCGAAGAGTCCAGATGCCCCGATGGGTTCCGCCGCCACGACGCACCATGGAGGGCCGGTGCGTCAGACGCGGGCCCGTTCGTCCGCCGCCGGGCGCGACCGGGACAGGTCAGGCCGCCTTGCGCTGTTCCGCCTTGGCGTCGCGGGCCGCGTTGATGCGGGCCTCGGCGATGGCGTCGGCGATCTCGTGCGTGGGCCGCTTCTCGACGGCCGAGCGTTCGAGGATTTCCTCCAGCGTCTCCATCAGGCGGGACAGCTTGCCCTCGACCCAGGCCGGGTCGTAGGCGCCGCCGGTCTGGCGCGCGTTCATTTCCGAGGCGACGTTGATGATGCCGCCGCCGTTGATGACGTAGTCGGGGGCGTAGAGCACGCCGCGCTCGAACAGCATCCGCCCGATGTCCGGCGTGGCCAGCTGGTTGTTGGCGGCGCCGACCACGGCCTTGACCGTCAGCCGGTCCAGGGTCTCCGGGTTCAGCGTCGCGCCGAGGGCGCACGGGGCGTAGATGTCGGCCTTGACGTCATAGATGGCGTCGGGCGCCACGACCTCGGCATTGGTGCGGGCGGCGACTTCCGACAGCAGGGCGGTGTTGACGTCGGTCATCACCAGTTTCGCGCCGGCGGCGTGCAGCTTGTCGGCGAGGTAGCCGCCGACATGGCCGATGCCCTGCAGGGCGATGGTCAGGCCGGTCAGGTCGTCCTGCTTCCACAGCCGGCGGGCGACGGTCAGGGTCGAGCGGAACACCCCCTCGGCGGTGACGGGGCTGGGGTCGCCCGAGGCTTCCGGGCCTTCCTTCACGCCCAGCACATAGGGGGTGACCTTGCGGGCTTCGGCGATGTCGGCGACCGACACGCCGACGTCTTCCGCCGCGTAATAGATGCCGCCGAGGGTGTTCACGGCGCGGCCGAAGGCCTGGAACAGCTCGGGGGTCTTCTGGGTGCGGCTGTCGCCGATGATGACCGACTTGCCGCCGCCCATCTCGAGGTCCGCGACGGCGTTCTTGTAGCTCATGCCCTTGGACAGACGCAGGACGTCCTCGAGCGCTTCGGCGCTGGAGGCGTAGTTCCACATGCGGGTGCCGCCGACGGCGGGACCCCGCGCCGTAGAGTGAACAGCGATAATCGCACGCAGGCCGGTCTTTTCGTCAAAGACCGCGTGCACGCCTTCGTGGTTCGCGAACGACGGGGAATCAAACAGCGTCTTGCCCATAAGTGGCGTCTCCCGGGGTATTTTTTGTTGCGGGCTGATACGCCGGGACGCTTAACAGAGCAAGCATGGCGGTTTGGGGGCGAGACCGGCGAGCGGCGATCCGCCCCTTCGCTCTATCGAAGCGCCGGCAGCGCGGCCCCGGCGCCGGACGGCAAGGGAGCCGAGGCGTCACGCAGCCAGGCCTCGACGTCGCGATAGACCGTCTCCGCCTGCAGATCCCGGTTCAGGATATGCCAGCCGTCCGGATAAAAGGCGGTGCGAAGACCCGGCCGCTCTCCGGCCCGCGCGAGCGCCTGCCGCATCGGCTCCTTGCGGATCACATTGTCGTTGGCGCCGTAGAGCAGCAGGCTCGGCGCCCGGATGTCGCCGAGGCGGCGGGACGCGTTCTCCATCAGGTCGACGAGGCCGTACAGGGCGTCGAAGCGGGTGGTGATCAGGCTGTTGGGGTCGCGATAGTTGCGGAACAGCTCCAGCCGGTTGTCCGAGGCCGGGAGCGCGCGGACGGCCCATTCGGGTGCCTCGACAGCGCGGTCACCCATGGTCCGGGCGGCGAGCCACAGCCCGGCCGAGTTGATCGGCCCCTGCGCCGACCAGCCCCACACCGCCGGGGCCAGCAGGACTAGGCGGTCCGCGTCCGGTGGCCGGTCCGAGGCGAAGGCGACGATCGCCACCGCCCCGCCCATGCTCTCGCCGACGACGGCGAGGGCCGCCCGCGGATGACGGGCCCGGGCCAGGGCGACGGCGGTGCGCAGGTCCTCGGCCATGCGCGCCTCGCCGGCCCAGACGCCGCGGCCGGGGGCCTCGCCGAAGCCGCGCTGGTCGATGGCCCAGGTCTCGATGCCCTGCTCGGCCCACCACGGACCGGCCAGCCGAAACGAGGCGCGGCTGTCGTTCATGCCGTGCAGGGCGACGATCACCGCCCACGGCTCGCCCTCGGGCGTCCAGCGGGCCAGCGGCAGGCGGGCGCCGTCGTCCATGACGAGGTGGCGGGCTTCCAGTGCGGGACCGGCGAAACCGGGCGGCGGCGTCAGCGGCGGCTGGATCGCGGGCGTGGCGCAGGCGGCGACAGTGAGGATCAGCGACAGGACGGCCAGCGCGCGGACGATCATGTCCCCAGAATGCCCCGAACCCTCTGGCGAAGATACGGCAGCACCTCGGCCTCGAACCACGGATTCCGCCGCAGCCACGCCGTGTTGCGCCACGAGGGGTGCGGCAGAGGCAGGATGTCCGGCGCGTAGTCGCGCCACGCCCGCACCGTGTCGGTCATGTTCGGCTTCGCGCGGTCGTCCAGCGCCCAGGCCTGGGCGTAGCCGCCGACCAGCAGGGTCAGTTCGACCTGCGGCAGTTCGGCCAGCAGGCCGGGCCGCCACAGTTCGGCGCAGCGGCGCGGCGGCGGATAGTCGCCGCCTTTCGGGGCCGTGCCGGGGTAACAGAAGGCCTGGGCGGCGACGCCGATGCGGCGGTCGGCGTAGAAGGTCTCGTAATCGACGCCGAGCCAGTCGCGCAGGCGGTCGCCGGAGGGATCGGTGAACGGCCGACCGCTCTCGTGCACGCGCCGCCCGGGAGCCTGACCGCAGATCAGCAGCCGGGTTTCGGGAAAGACATGCACCACCGGGCGCGGCGTGTGCGGCAGCTGGCCGAGGCAGGCGCGGCAGGCGCGGATGTCGGCGAGGACGGCGTCCAGGCCTGTGGTGTCAGGCGAAGTCGCCATCGTCCTCAACAGCCGGCGGCAGGGCCGCCAACGCCGCGGCGGTTTCCGCTTCGGTGGGCAGACGCAGGCGGATGACGCCCTTGAAGGCGTTCGGATCGACCGCCTTGCCCTTCTTGGTGATGGTCAGCCGGCCCTGACGCATCAGGCCCAGGGCGCAGGCGCGCACCTTGGGCAGCATGCGCTGCCACTGTTCCGGCTGCAGTTCCTTGGCCACGTCGGCGGGCTCAATGCTCTTGCCGCCGACGCCTTTGGGGTCGGCCTTCGCCAGTTTTTCGAAGATGGCGGTTTCGATGGGGTCGCTCATCGCGCCTATATGCTGCATTGCGGGAACATAGAGAAGGCGGAGTTTTCCCATGGTCGCGAAGGTCACGGTTTCGGAGGGCGAGTTCGCCGGCTGGCAGATGTACGACCTGCACGGCACCTTCGACCAGGTGGTCGGGCCGTTCTACTTCAAGCCGGACCCGGACGGGCGGATGCGCTGCGCCTTCCGGGCCGAGCCCAAGCATATGAACGCCGGCGACCGGATGCACGGCGGCTGCCTGATGACCTTCGCCGACATCGCCATGTTCCAGACCGCCTATCAGGAGATGGAGGGGGCCTCGGGCGTGACCGTGTCGCTCGACTCGACCTTCATCGACGGCGCCTATGTCGGGGAACTGGTCGAGGCGACCGGCGAGGTGATCCGGGCCGGCAAGAGCCTGATCTTCGTGCGCGGCCAAATCCATGCGGGCGAGCGGGTGCTGATGACCTTCTCGGGCGTGATCCGGAAATTCCAGCCGCGCGGCTGAATCAGTTGTCGATGATGTCCTGGAGCAGGACAGCCATCCTGTCGCGCATCTGCTCGCACTCGCTGGGGTTCAGGCCGAAACCGCCGGTGATCTCGCGACTGACGGCCATGCCCATGATGAAGGCCGCCGCCAGCCTGGCGCGAACAGCGGCATCGGGGCCGCCGACCCATTCGGCGAACGGGTTGAAGAAGCGCTCGTTGCCGGTGCGCTGCACCAGTTCCATCGCCTTGGTCGAGCCGACCGAACGCAGCAGGATCAGCAGGCCCTTGAGCTTGCTCTCGCTCTTGCCCTCGAAAATGGCCTCATGCGCAATCCGACGGCCGAAGGTGGCGCGCTCGCCCTCCATCAGGTCGGCGCCGTTCTCGCAGCTGTCGAGGACAGCCGTGAACAGATCTTCCTTGGAGCCGAAATAGCGAGACACCAGGGCGGCGTCGACGCCGACGTCCCGGGCGATGTCGCGCATGCCGACGTCGTCATAGCTTTCGCGCGCGAACCGTTCGCGCGCGGCCTCCAGAATGGCGGCGCGGGTCGCCTCGGCATTTCTTGGCCGAGGCGCGACATGACAAAACAACAGGATAGCTCCTGAACAAAGCCCCACGCCGTATATGGCTTTGTCATCGCCCGTTGACAAGCGGCCATGCGATCACCATTAAGTCACCGGGCGTTGACTAACGGTTTCCTCCCCGATGGCCGAGGTCGACAGAGACAGGGATTTCTCCCTTACGGAGACTAGCACACATGCGCACGGTGAAGATCGTGGCCGCGTCCGCCCTCATGGCGGCCGCGCTCTATGGCTGTACCTCGAAGAGCGAGGCGCAGGCCCCCCCGGCGCCGGCGGTGACCGTCGCCGTACCGCTGGTGCAGGCCGTCCAGGATTGGGACGAGTTCACCGGCCGGTTTGAAGCGACCCAGTCGGTCGAGGTGCGCGCCCGCGTCGGCGGCTACATCTCGGGCGTCCATTTCCGCGACGGCGACTATGTCCGGCGCGGCCAGTTGCTGTTCAGCCTCGACCCGCGGCCGGCGCAAGCGGCCCTGGCCTCGGCCCGGGCCCAACTGGCCCAGGCGCAGGCCCAGCTGACGCTGGCGCAGAGCGAACTGACGCGGGCCGAGACCCTGCTGGAATCGCAGGCCATCTCGCAGGCCGAGGTCGACACCCGCCGCGGCGCCCTGCAGACGGCCCAGGCGGCGATCGCCGCCGCCAACGCCAACGTCCGGGCCCGCCAGCTGGACCTCGAGTTCACCCGCGTCACCGCGCCGATCTCGGGCCGGGTGTCCGACCGCCGCGTCGACGCCGGCAACCTGGTGGCCGGCGGCTCGTCGGCCGCGGACGTGCTGACCACCGTGGTCTCCAGCGCACCGATTCACTTCGTCTTCGACGGCTCCGAAGCCGTGCTGCTGAAATACCAGCGTCAGGCCCGCAACGGCGCGGCCCCGATCCAGGTGCGGCTGCAGGACGAGGCGACCTTCACCCGTTCGGGCACGCTCGATTTCACCGACAATGCGGTTGACACCTCCTCGGGCGTGATCCGCCTGAGGGCGGTGATCCCCAACGCCGACGGCTTCCTGAAGCCGGGCATGTTCGGTCAGGCTCGTCTGGCCGGGGCCGGCGGCTACACCGCCATGCTGGTGCCCGACGCCGCCATCGCCACCGACCAGGCCCGGCGCATCGTCTATGTCGTCGCCGCCGACGGTTCGGTGGCGCCCAAGCCGGTGCAGCTGGGACCGATCGTCGACGGGCTGCGGGTCATCCGTTCGGGCCTGGCCCGCACGGACCGGGTCATCATCAACGGCGTCCAGCGCATCCAGGCGCCCGGCATGAAGGTGAAGGCCACGACCGGCCAGATCCGCCCCGTCGCCCGCGAAGCCCAGGTTCCCGTGACCCGGGCCGCGCCCGCCTCGACCGCGACCTTCGCCAACAGCCTGTCCTCGGGCGACTGAGCCGGACATGAACATCTCACGCTTCTTCATCGACCGGCCGATCTTCGCGGCCGTGATCGCGGTGTTCATCACCCTGATGGGTGTGTTCGCCTATCCGCTGCTGCCCCTGTCGCAGTATCCGGAGATCGCGCCGCCGACGATCACCATCAACACCGCCTATCCGGGGGCCTCGGCCGAGACCGTGGCCGAGACCGTCGCCGCGCCCATCGAACAGGAGGTCAACGGCGTCGAGGGCATGCTGTACCTGTCGTCCTCGTCCACCTCGGACGGGACGGTGGCGGTCACCGTGACCTTCCAGCCGGGCACCGACCTGGATGCGGCGCAGGTGCTGGTCCAGAACCGGGTCGCCCTGGCCGAGCCGCGCCTGCCCTCCCAGGTCCGCCAGATCGGCGTCACCGTGAACAAGCAGGAAAGCGGCTTCCTGATGATCCTGGGACTGACGTCCCCGGACAAGTCTCTGGATAACGACTACGTCGGCAACTACGCCAACTCGACGCTGCGCGACCGGCTGTTGCGGGTCGAGGGCGTGGGTGCTGTCCAGGTCTTCGGCGGCGGCAACTATTCGATGCGGGTCTGGATCGACCCCGCCAAGGCGGCGGCCCGCAACCTGACCGGACCGGACATCGTCGCCGCGCTGCAGTCCCAGAACGTCCAGGCCGCCGCCGGCGCGATCGGCCAGCCGCCCTTCGCCACCAGCGCCGCCGCCTTCCAGCTGCCGGTGCAGGTGCAGGGCCGTCTGAGTGATCCCGACGAGTTCTCGAACATCGTCATCAAGACCGACGCCGAAGGCCGCGTGACCCGCATCCGCGACGTCGCGCGCGTCGAACTGGGCGCCCAGGATTACGGCATCAAGGGCTTCTTCGACGGCGAGCAGGGCGTCGGCATCGCCATCATCCAGCAGCCGGGCGCCAATGCGCTGGGCACCGCCGACCGCGTCATGGCCGAGGTCGAAGCCTTCCGGGCCGAGCTGCCGCAGGGGATGGCCGTCGACGTCGCCTACAACCCGACAGAGTTCGTCGCGGCCTCGGTCGAGTCCGTGCAGCACACCCTGTTCGAGGCCGTGATCCTCGTCGTCCTGGTGGTCATCGTCTTCCTGCAGACCTGGCGGGCGGCGATCATCCCGATCGTGGCCATTCCGGTGGCGCTGGTGGCGACCTTCGCCGTCCAGCTGATGCTCGGCTATTCGATCAACTCGCTCAGCCTGTTCGCCCTGGTCCTGGCGGTCGGGATCGTGGTCGACGACGCCATCGTCGTGGTCGAGAACGTGGAGCGCTACATCCGCGAGGGGCTGACGCCCAAGGAGGCCGCCTATCGTTCGATGAAGGAGGTCTCCGGCGCGCTGATCTCGATCGGCCTGGTGCTGGTCTCGGTGTTCGTTCCGACCATGTTCGTGCCGGGCATCCCGGGCATCTTCTATCGCGAGTTCGCCATCGTCATCACCACCGCCTCGGTGGTGTCGCTGCTGGTGTCGCTGACGCTGTCGCCGGCCATGGCCGCGCTGCTGCTGAAGCCGCACAAGGAGCACGACGAGAACGCCCGCAAGCCGGGCGTCTGGGGCACGGCCGTCTACTACGGCGGCTGGGCCGGGCGGCGTTTCAACGAAGGCTTCGACTGGCTGTCGGACAAGTACGGCCGGCTGACCGCGCGGCTGGTCCGCACCGTCGCCATCGTGCTGATCGTCTACGTCGGCCTGCTCGGCCTGACGACCTGGCGTCTGATCGACACCCCGTCGGGCTTCATTCCGGAGCAGGATCAGGGCTTCCTGATCGGCGTCATCCAGCTGCCCCCGGGCGCCTCGCTCGAGCGCACCGAAGCGGTGATGCGCCGCGCCTCGGACACCATCAAGAGCACCGAGGGCGTCGAGGGCCTGGTCGCCTTCGCCGGCCTGGACGGCACCAGCTTCTCGTTCGGCTCCAATGCGGCGACGATCTTCGTTCGTCTGGACGCCTTCGAGGAACGCAAGACCGCCGAACAGAGCGCCGCCGCCCTGGCCGGCGCCATCACCGGCGCGACCATGGGCATCGAGGACGCCAACATCTTCGTCATCGCCCCGCCCGCGGTTCAGGGTCTGGGCAACGGCAACGGCTTCCAGATGATGGTGCAGGACACGTCCGGCGCGGGCTACCGCCCGCTGGAAGGCGCGACCTTCGCCATGATGGGCGCCGCCGCCCAGGCGCCGGACCAGGTGCAGCAGGTCTTCTCGACCTACAACACCGGCTCGCCGCGCATCGCCGCCGACGTCGATCGCGACAAGGCGCTGATGATGGGGGTCCAGCCCAATGACGTGTTCAGCACCCTGGGCGTCTATCTGGGCTCGGCCTACGTCAACGACTTCAACTTCCTGGGCCGCACCTTCCGGGTGACGGCGCAGGCGGAGCCGACCTCGCGCGACGACATCGCCGACATCGCCAACCTGCAGACCCGGTCGGCGTCGGGCGCCATGGTCCCGATCGGATCGGTGGCCACCCTGCAAGAGGACTCGGGCCCGTCGCGGATCGTCCGCTACAACCTGTTCCCCGCGGCCGAGCTTCAGGGACAGGCTGCGCCGGGCGTGTCCTCGGGCCAGGCGATCGCCCACATGGAGCAGCTGGCGCAAGCCACCCTGCCCCCGGGCTTCTCCTACGAATGGACCGGCCTGGCGCTGCAGGAGAAGCAGTCGTCCGGCGGCGCCACGATCGTCTTCATCATGGCGGTGGTGTTCGTCTTCCTGGTGCTCGCCGCCCAGTACGAGGCCTTCACGCTTCCGCTCGCGGTCGTGCTGATCGTGCCGATGTGCATCCTGGCGGCGATGATCGGGGTCAACATCCGGGGTCTGGACAACAACATCCTGGTCCAGGTCGGACTGGTGGTGCTGATCGCCCTGGCGGCCAAGAACGCCATCCTGATCGTGGAGTTCGCCAAACAGGCCGAGGACGAGGGACTGAACCGCTGGGACGCCGCCGTGCGCGCCGCGCGGACCCGCCTGCGTCCGATCCTGATGACCTCCTTCGCCTTCATCTTCGGCGTCGTGCCGCTGATGCTGGCGACCGGCCCCGGCGCGGAGATGCGCCAGTCGCTGGGCACGGCGGTCTTCTCCGGCATGCTGGGCGTGACCTTCTTCGGCCTGATCTTCACCCCGGTCTTCTACGTCGTGATGCGCTGGGTGGCGTCGAAGATGCCCGGCTCCCCCGAGAAGGAAGTCGAGATTCCGACCACCGGCGGCATGCCGCCGCACGACCAACTCGAACCCGCCACGCCCCGGCTGGGAGACGCCTGATGACGATCCGACCCCCTCTCCGGTTCCTGACCGCAACCGCCGGCGCCAGCCTGTTGCTGGCCTCGTGCGCGGTCGGGCCGAAGGCGCCTGACGCGACCCTTCCCCCCTCCGCGTCGGGCGCCTTCATCGGGGCCGCCACCCCCGCCGTGACGGCCGAGGCCGCGCGCGACGACTGGTGGCGTCTCTATGATGATCCGGTCCTGGACGGCCTGATCGGCCAGGCCCTGGCCGAGAACAACGAGCTGGAGGCCGCGGCCGCCAACCTGCGCCGCGTCCGCGCCGCGCTGGGCGAGGCCCGCGTCGGCCGTTTCCCGACCACGACGACCACGGCGGCCGTCAACACCGGTCGTCCCTCCGCCGCCACCGTGCCGGGCCTTCCGGCCGGGACCGAAGCCCCGGAGACCGACACCTACGACGCCGGTCTGGACGTCGCTTACGAAGTCGACCTGTTCGGCCGGGTGGAGTCGACCATCCGCGCCGCCCGCGCCGACGCCGCCGCCGCCGAGGCGGCGCTGGGCATCGTCCGCGTATCGGTCGCGGCCGAGACGGCCCGGGCCTATGCCGACGCCTGCTCGGCCAACGCGCAGATCGCGGTGGCGGAACGCACCGTCGAACTGCAGTCGAACACCGTCGATCTGACCCAGCGACTGCTGGACGCCGGTTCGGGCAACGGGCTGGACACCGCCCGCGCCCGTGCGGCCCTGGAGACCACCCGGGCGTCGCTGCCGCCCCTGCGGGCCCAGCGCGACGGGGCCCTGTTCCGTCTCGCCACCCTGATCGGACGCACCCCGGCCGAGGCCAGCGAAGCGGCCCGCGCCTGCCAGCGCCCGCCGCAGCTGAGCCAACCCATCCCGGTCGGCGACGGCGCCGCCCTGCTGGCCCGTCGCCCCGACGTGCGCCAGGCGGAGCGCAACCTGGCCGGCGCCGCGGCGCGGGTGAACGTGGCGACGGCGGACCTCTACCCGCGCATCACCCTGGGCGGCTCGCTCGGGGCCACGGCGCTGGAGGCCGGCGGTCTGGGCGACAGCGAGAATTTCCGCTTCTCCGTCGGGCCGCTGATCAGCTGGTCGTTCCCCAACATCTTCGCCGCCCGCGCCCGGGTCGAACAGGCCGGCGCCGGCGCCGACGTGGCCCTGGCCAACTTCGACCAGGCGGTGCTGGTCGCCCTGCAGGAAACCGAGACCGCCCTGGCCAACTACGCCAACGAGCTCGACCGCCGCTCGGCCCTGCAGGCGGCCCGCGACGAGGCCGCCACCGCCGCCCGCCTATCGCGCCTGCGCTTCGACGCCGGAGCGGACAGCTTCCTGACCGTGATCGACGCGGAACGGACGCTGGCGTCCTCGGATGCGCAGCTGGCGGCGTCCGACGCCCTGGTGACGACCTACCAGATTGCCCTGTTCAAGGCGCTGGCGGGGGGATGGAGCGAGGGCTGAACGCCCTCGGCTTCGCACCTGCAACAGGGGGATTGACGCCGCCCGAACTGTTCGCCACCGTAAGGGCACTCATCAAGACCGGCTGAGGGATAGGCCCTTTGACGCCGGGGCAACCTTCCAGGATCCACCCGATCCTGGAGATGGTGCCAACTCCTGCGAGGCCTCCCCGGAAGCCGCGAGAGATGAGTGAAGCGACGGCCCCTCCACGTCCGGGGTCCGGCTGACTTCACGGGTCTGTCACCGCACGAATTGGCCCGCCCCATCGGTTTCGCTGAGCGAAAGCGGAGCGGACCGTGGCGTCCCAACACTGGCCCATCGATGAAGCGCCCGGACGCGATGTCCGCGCGCCGATCCCCAAAGACTTCCGGCTGACGTCCGGCGAGCGCCTCGCCTCCCCCGAGGTGGTCGGCCGGCTGCACGGCCCTGATCGCGGCCCGCTGGTCGTGGTCGCCGGCGGCATCTCCAGCGGCCGCTTCGCCACGCGCTGGTGGTCGTGGGCGGTTCGGGCCGGCGGTCCCGTCGACCTGAACCGGGTCCGGGTGCTGGCCTTCGACCTGCCGCCCGGCCGGGACGACCCCGGGGTCACCATCACCACCGGGGATCAGGCCCGCCTGCTGGCCCTGCTGCTCGACGCGATCGGCGAACCGCGCGCCGAGGCGTTCGTCGGCGCCTCGTACGGCGGCTGCATCGGCCTGGCCTTCGCGGCCGCCTTCCCGCAGCGGGTCGGTCGGCTCGTGGCGGTCTCGGCGGCGCACCGGAGCCATCCCGCCGCCACGGCGTGGCGCGGGGTGCAGCGGCGCCTGCTGGCCTTCGCCCGCGACTGCGGCCGCGAGGCCGAGGGCGTCGCCCTGGCCCGCCAACTGGCCATGGTCACCTATCGCACGCCCGACGAATTCGCCCTGCGCTTCGCCTCGACCCCGCCGGCGGAGGCGGGCGCGGCCTACCCCGTCTGCGACTATCTGATCGCGCGCGGCGCGGCCTATGCGGAGGCCACCTCGGCCGCGCGCTGGATCGCCCTGTCGGACTCGCTGGACCGCCACGACGTCCCGCCGGAAACCGTGCGCTGCCCGCTGACCGTCATCGGCTTCACCTCCGACCGGCTCGTGCCGATAGAGGACAGTCGCGAACTGGCCGCCCGCGCCCCGAACCTGGAGCGCCTGATCGAAGCCCCCTCGATCTTCGGCCACGACGCCTTCCTGAAGGAGCGCGAGCTGGTCGGCCGCGCCCTGCACGACGCCCTCTCCCCGCTTTACGCCACCTCCCCTCGCGAGATCGCCGCATGACCTGTCCGTCCGAAGTCCGCCCCTGTACGACCGCCGCCCGTCACGGCGTGAACAGCGACCCGACGCACGGCGCGGTGATGACGCCGCTCTACCTGTCGTCGAACTACAGCTTCGACGGGCTCGAGGGGAAACGGCGCTACGACTACACCCGCTCGGGCAACCCGACCCGCGACGTGCTGGCCGAGGCGCTGGCGAAACTCGAGGGCGGCTGCGGCGCGGTGGTGACGGCGACCGGCATGGCGGCGGTCGATCTGGCGCTGTCTTCGCTGGAGCCCGGCGACCTGCTGATCGCCCCGCACGACCTGTACGGCGGCACCCATCGCCTGCTGTGCGCGCGGGCCAAGCGGGGCCATTTCGGGGTGGCCTTCGTCGATCAGAACGACCGCGCGGCGCTGGACGCGGCCTTCGCCCGCGGGCCGAAGCTGATCCTGATCGAGACGCCGTCCAACCCGCTGATGCGGGTGGTGGACGTAGCCGACCTCTGCGCCCGGGCCCACGCCGTCGGCTGCAAGGCGGCGGTCGACAACACCTTCCTGTCCCCGGCCCTGCAAACCCCCATCGCCCTGGGCGCCGACCTGGTGATCCACTCGACCACCAAATACATCAACGGCCATTCCGACGTGGTCGGCGGCTGCGTGGTGGCGAAGGATCCCGCGGATCTCGAACAGCTGGGCTGGTGGGCCAACTGCCTGGGCGTCACCGGCTCGCCGTTCGACGCCTGGCTGACCCTGCGCGGCGTCCGCACCCTGTTCGCCCGCATCGAACGGCAGCAGGCCACCGCCGGCCGGATCGCCGAATGGCTGGCGGCCCATCCGGCGGTGAAGGCGGTCCACTATCCGGGACTGAAGAGCCATCCGGGCCACGCCGTGGCGACGCACCAGCAGAGGGGCTTCGGCGCCATGCTGAGTTTCGAGCTGGCCGACATCGCCGCGGTGCGGACGCTGGTCGACGCGCTGGAGGTGTTCACCCTGGCCGAGTCGCTCGGTGGCGTGGAGAGCCTGATCGCCCACCCGGCGCTGATGACCCATGCCGCCATGACGCCGGAGGCGCGGGCGACCGCTGGCATCACCGACGGCCTGCTGCGCCTCTCGATCGGGCTCGAGCATCCCGAGGACCTGCTCGCCGACCTGTCGGCCGCCCTGGCCGCCGTGCCGGTCGCGCCCGCCGCCGAAGCCGCCTGAGGAGGGCGCCGCCATGACCGCCCTGCCTCTGGGCCGCGCCACTCCGGCCCCGCTCGCCGCCCCGCCCGCTGCGGAACCCGTCGCCCTGTTGCAGCTGTCAGGCGACACGGCCGACGCCGCCTCCGCCGTCTACCGCGAGGTCCGGCGCGGTCGCCGCGTGGTGGCCGTCGTGGCCGGCGGCGACAGGGCCGTCCGCCGGCTGGCGGAGACCCTGGACGCCATCGGGGCGCCCACCGTCACGCCCGCCGCCGGCGAGGCGCTGCTGCACGACGGCGTCACCCTCGCGCCGGGTCCGGATGTCGCGTCCTCTCGCCCGGTCGAGGACAGGGTCGCGCCGCTTCGCGTGGCGCTGGCCGGATGCGGCGTGGTCGGCGGCGGCCTGCTGCCGCGCCTGCTGGCCGACCACCGCTTCGAGGTGGTGGGCGTGCTGGTCCGCGACCCAGGCAAGGCGCGGGACACGGCCCTGCCGCGCCATCTGCGTGTGACGGACCCGGCGGCCCTGCTGGCGCGCGAGCCGGACGTGCTGGTCGAGGTCCTCTCCGACGCCTCGACCGGCCTCGCCCTGACCCGGGCCGCCTTGTCGCGCGGCATCGACGTGGTCAGCGCCAACAAGCAGGCGATCGGCGGCGACCTGGCGGCCCTGACGGCGCTGGCGGTCAGCGGCGGCGCGCGCCTGCTCTACTCCGCCAGCGTCGGCGGCGGCGCGCCCCTGATCGAGACCGTCCGGCGCGCGCGCCGTCATGGAGAGATCGTGCGCATCGAGGCGGTCCTGAACGGCACCTGCAACTTCATCCTCAATCGGCTGGCGGACGGGATGGCCTTCGACACGGCCGTGGCGGCGGCGCAGGCGGCGGGCTTCGCCGAGGCTGATCCGTCCGCGGACCTGGACGGCCTCGACGCCGCCGCCAAGCTGGCCATCCTGGCGCATGAGGCGGCGGACTGGCGCCTGCCCGTGGACGCTGTCGCCCGGGCGGCTCTGTCGGGCGCGGCCGGGCTGCCGTCGGGCCGGGCGCGGCAGGTGGCGAGGCTGGATCTCGAGACCCGGCGGGCCGGGGTGACCTTCGAGGCCGTGGACGGGGACCCGCTGTTCGCCGACCTGGCCGACGAGGGAAACGCCCTGCGCGTGACCACCGCCGACGGCCGTCTGTTCACCGTAAGGGGGCGCGGAGCGGGCCGGGTTCCGACCGCCGAGAGCGTATGGGCCGACCTGGGGGATTTGCGCGATGTCGCCTGCTGACCGGACCGGATGCGGCCTCGCTGGTCCTCAGTCAGGAAGGACCTTTTGGGACGGCAGGGTGCGAATGCCGGGCGCGCCGTCGAGGTCCGCCACCGCCTGGATGAACTGGAGGCTCAGGCCTTCCAGCCGTACGGCGGTGAGCACGCCGGATTCGTAGGCCTTGGTGTCGACCCCGATGCGCCGGTGGTCTGCATAAGGCTCGGCTGCGGGCGTATGGCCGTGGACGACGACCCGATCGAATGGGTCCGGGTCCTTCAGGAACGAGCTCCGGACCCACATCAGGTCGTATTCTGACTGTTCGTCGAGCGGGATTCCCGGACGCGCGCCCGCGTGAGCGAAGAAATAGCCGCCGATCGAGACGCTGGCCTCCAGCTCCCCAAGGAACCGAAGCTGCCGCGGCGAAAGCCGATGTCTCAAATCGGCCGACAGGGTCGCCCAGCCTTCCGTGCGATGCTTCATCGCCGGGGCCTTGAGCCCGAACGATTTCAGAGCCTCCGCGCCGCCGTACTCGCACCAGGCCGCCCCGACGGAGGGATCCTTCAGAAACTCCATCATCTTGGCCTCGTGGTTGCCCTTGAGGAAATGGGTTTCGAAGAGGCCTTGATCCTGAAGGACGGTGAGGCGGTCGATCACGCCCTGCGAATTGGCGCCGCGATCGACATAGTCGCCCAGGAAGACCAGCACGCGCCGTTGGGCGTCGGAAGCGTCAGCCTGCGCCAACGACTCCAGCAACACTTCGAGCAGGTCGAGACGGCCGTGGATGTCGCCGATCGCCCAGACGACGACGCCTGCGGGCAGCCCGGTCGGAACTGGAGCGGTCGGCGGCGTCTTTGGGGCCCTGTTGAAAAGTCGGCGAAGCATGGCGGTCACATGCACGAAACGGGATGGGGCATTCAACTGTATCCCGCACCAACCAGTCATTTTTGAGGGCGTCACGGCGGCTGACCCGCTTCCGGCCGGTCAGGAACCCGGACGCGTCGGCCGGAACGACCGCGTCGTCGCCCTCGCCGCAACCCCGAGTCCGGCCCGCCGGACCGACGCACCGCCCCGACGCCGGCCGCGCCCGCTTTGGCGGATGCGGCTTGCGCGGGCTGAGGATCGCGGGCAGAAGCGCCTTGGGGGTACTGCTTTCATCATTGATCCGGCCTTCACAGACGAAGGCGGCGACGGAAAGAGAATGACGAATTTCGCTATCAGTTCCTCGCCGATTCCAGAGGTGAAGATCATCCAGCCGCGGAAATTCGAGGACGATCGCGGCTTCTTCGTCGAGACCTACAGCCGGCCTGCGCTGGCGATGGGCGGGATCGAGATTGAATTCATCCAGGACAACCAGTCGTTGTCGCTGGCGACAGGAACCCTGAGGGGCCTGCACTTCCAACGGCCGCCCTTTGCCCAGGACAAGCTGGTTCGCGTCATCCGCGGCCGGATCTGGGATGTGGCCGTTGATCTTCGCCGCAGTTCGCCGACGTTCCGGCAGTGGTTCGGCCTCGAACTCAGCGCCGAAAACCAGACCCAGTTGCTCGTGCCCGTCGGCTTCGCGCACGGCTTCCTGACCCTCGAGCCGGACACCGAGGTGATCTACAAGGTGTCGGCGCCGTACAGCCGCGACCACGACGTAGGGGTGGCCTGGGACGACCCCGACCTGGCCGTGGCCTGGCCGCTTCCGGTCAGCCGGCCGGTTCTGTCCGCCAAGGACAGCGCCCTCCCCGGCCTGTCCGACGCCGCGACCTTCGACTGAGGAGTATGTCCATGCGCGCGATCATCACCGGAGGCTGTGGCTTCATCGGATCCGCGGTTTGCCGGCACGTCGTCGAGGACCTCGGCTGGTCGATCCTCAATGTCGACAAGCTGACCTATGCGGCCAACCCGGAAAACCTCGCCTCGATCGAGGCGCGCGAGGCCTATCGGTTCCTACAGGCGGACATCTGCGATCTGCCGGCGATGCAGGCGGCGTTTGACGACTTCCGCCCCGACGCGGTGATCCACCTTGCCGCTGAAAGCCACGTCGACCGTTCGATCACCGGCTCCGCCGAGTTCGTGCAGACCAATGTGGTCGGCACCCACAGCCTGCTGGAGGCGGCGCGCGGCTATTTCGGGGAGCTCGCCGGCCCGGCGCGCGAAGCGTTCCGGTTCGTGCACGTCTCGACCGACGAGGTATACGGCTCCCTCGGTCCCACCGGCCTGTTCACCGAAACCACCGCCTACGACCCCCGCTCGCCGTATTCCGCCTCCAAGGCCGCGTCGGATCATCTGGTCAGCGCCTGGTTCGAGACCTACGGCCTGCCCACCCTGATCACCAACTGCTCCAACAACTACGGCCCGTTCCACTTCCCGGAAAAGCTGATCCCGCTGGTCATCCTCAACGCCATGGCCGGCAAGCCTCTGCCGGTCTACGGCGACGGCTCCAACGTGCGCGACTGGCTCTACGTCGAGGACCATGCCCGCGGCATCGTCGCGGCGGCCCTGAAGGGAAAGCCGGGCGAGAAATACAATTTCGGCGGCCGGGCCGAACGGCGGAACCTCGAGGTGGTCGAAGGCATCTGCGACGCCCTGGACGAGGCGGTTCCCGGTGACACGTCCCGGCGCCGGCTCATCACCTTCGTCACGGATCGTCCGGGGCACGACAAGCGCTACGCCATCGACTGCACCAAGGCCGAGCGCGAGCTCGGCTGGACCCAGACCGTCAGCTTCGAGGAAGGGCTGCGGCAGACCGTGCGCTGGTACCTCGACAACGAGAGCTGGTGGCGGCCGCTCCGCGATGGCGTCTACGCGGGCGACCGCCTGGGCCTGGTGGCGACCGGCGGCTGATGGCGCGCATCCTCATTCTCGGCCGCTCCGGCCAGGTGGCGACGGCCCTGCAGGCCCGGCTGCCGGCCGACGGCCACGAGGTTGAGGCGCTCGGCCGGGACGTGCTCGACCTCGCCGACCCGGCCGCGGCGCGGGCCGCCGTGCTGGCCCGGTCGCCCGATGTGGTCATCAACGCGGCGGCCTACACGGCGGTGGACAAGGCCGAAACCGACGAGGCGGCGGCGCGGGCGCTGAACGCCGCCGGTCCCGCCGCAGCCGCCGCGGCGGCGGCTGGCGTCGGCGCCCCCTTCATCCACTTCTCCACCGACTATGTGTTCGACGGCTCCAAAGGCGAGCCCTATCGCGAGGACGACGCGCCCCGTCCGTTGGGGGTCTACGGACGGACCAAGCTCGAGGGCGAGCAGGCGGTGGCGGGCGCCAATCCGAGACACGTGATCCTTCGCACCGCCTGGGTCTGCAGCCCCGTCGGGTCCAACTTCCTGAAGACCATGCTGCGCCTGGCCGGCGAGCGGGACGAGCTGTCGGTCGTCGACGACCAACGCGGCCGCCCCACCTTTGCCCGGGACCTGGCCGACGTGGTCGCCGGCGTCCTGACGATGACGGCCGCGCCGCCCGCCGACGCCTGGGGCGTGTTCCATGCCGTCAGCGGGGGCGAGACCACCTGGTGCGGCTTCGCGCAGGCGATCATGGAGGGGTCGGCGGCGCGAGGCGGTCCCTCTTGCCGCGTCAAGCCCATCGCCACGAGCGACTACCCGACCCCGGCGCGCCGCCCGGCGGATTCGCGCCTTTGCACAGAGCGGCTGGCGGCGGTCTACGGTCTGCGCCTGCCGCACTGGCAGGCGGCGCTGGAAACCTGCCTCGACGAACTGTACGGGCCCAGGAACACGAGGACTCAATCATGAAGGGCATCATCCTGGCGGGCGGCAGCGGCACGCGCCTCCACCCGCTGACGCTGGCGACATCGAAACAGCTTCTGCCGGTCTACGACAAGCCGATGATCTACCACCCGTTGACGACGCTGATGCTGGCGGGGATCACCGACATCCTGATCATCACCACGCCCCATGACCGGCCCATGTTCGAACAGGTCCTGGGAACCGGGCGCCAGTGGGGCCTCACGCTCTCCTACGCCGAGCAGCCGTCGCCGAACGGCCTGGCCGAAGCCTATGTCATCGGCGCTGACTTTGTACGCGGGCACCCCTCATGCCTGATCCTGGGCGATAACATCATCTATGGGCACGGCCTGCCCGACGCCCTGCGCAGCGCCCGCCAGAAGGTCGACACCGGCGCGACCGTGTTCGCCTATCATGTCGATGATCCTGAGCGTTACGGCATCGTCAGCTTCGACGAGCAGGGGGTGGCCCGCTCGGTGGAGGAGAAGCCGAAGTCGCCGAAGTCGAACTGGGCGGTCATCGGCATCTATTTCTATGACCCCGAAGTCGTGGACATCGCGGCGAGCATCACGCCTTCGGCCCGGGGTGAGCTGGAGATCACCGACGTGAACCGGCACTATCTCGAGCGGGGCCGGCTCAACGTCGAGCAGTTGGGGCGCGGTTTCGCCTGGTTCGACGCCGGCACGCACGAAGCCCTGCTTCAGGCCAGCGACTACGTCCACATCCTCGAGAAGCGTCAGGGCCTGAAGGTCGCCTGCCCCGAAGAGATCGCCTACTCCATGGGTTTGATCGACCGGGCCGAGGTGGAGCGGGCCGCCCAGAAGCTGAGCAAGAGCGACTACGGGGCGTACCTGCGGCGGCTGATCCAGGAGTAAGGCAGTCGCCTGACCCCGCCGGACTATCGAGAATTCAGATTTGCCCCGATGTCGGCTAAAAGGCCTTCGGAATCGGGAATGGCGACCGCCAGATTGAAGATTGTGGAGTGAAGGCGATGGCGGCACGTCACCATATCCTGAGCCCGGCGGCCCTCCAGGCTCTCCGGCGACTCGCGATCTTTTTCGCCATTCTGATGAGCGGCGGCAACCTCGCCGTGCCCAGAATCCCGCTCCTGATCCTGGTGCTGGGCATTTGCTTCCTGTGCCGGGGGCCGACGTTCGGCCTCAAGCGGGACATGTGGGCGATCGGCCTTTTGCTGTTCGGCGTCCTCATCGTGGCGACCTTCGGTTCGCCGGACGTCGATCTCATGGCGCTGGCGACGCGATACGCCAACTTCCTGGCGGGCGCGGCCCTCCTCGGACTCTACCTTTCCGAGCCGAGGGACACGATCATTGAGGACCTGCGCCCGATATTCCAGTTCATGGGACTGCAGATCATCGGCACCGTTTTACTGGCGCTGTGGATGCCTCACCTTTTCCGAGCGGTCCTCGTCGATGAGGCGGTGTACCAGACGGTGTTTTGGGTCTTCACCTACCACGTCACCATCGCGGAGGCGGGGGGGCTGGTCCGGCCGGACGGCTTCTTCTGGGAGCCCGGCGTTTTCCAGATTTACATGAACATCTTCCTGTTCATGTCGCTGTTCGTCACCAGACGTCGTCTGGATATCGCGCTGGCCATCATCGGGGTGCTTCTCCTCCAGTCGACCACCGGCCTGCTGATCGCCCTGATGCTTTTCGGCATCGGCTTCGCCCAGGGGTTCCACCGGGCCAGCCCCGGCGAGAAGCTCGCCGCCGCCCTGCTGGCGCCGCTTCTCGCGGCGCCGCTGCTCTTCATCGCCGCCGAAAACTTCACGGCCAAGACCACGGGCGCCTTCCGGGGGTCGAGTTGGGCGCGGACCTACGACTTCTACACCGGCGTCAACGTCATCCTCGCCCACCCGCTCGTCGGGGTCGGTTTCGACGATGAGCGATACAAGCGCGAGGCGGCGAGGCTGGGATACGCCGACACCCGCCTTGACTACAGCTCGACCGCCGAACGCAGCTCGTCCAACGGACTGATCGCCCTGATCGCCAGCATCGGCATTCCAATGTCCCTGCCGTTCCTGGTCGCTATATTCCGGCAGCGCTTTTTCCCGAAACCGCTGCTCTTCGGCATGATGCTGGTGCTGGCGTTCACCGGCGAAGCCCTCATGCTGACGCCCTTCTTCCTGATGCTGCTGTTCAGCGCCATGCTGTCGCGGAAGCGCGTGGTGACGACCCGCGCCGTGCGCGCGCCACACGAGGAGCCGGGCGGCTATGCCGAACCAGCGCCGGCTCGCCCGTCATGACCCCGTCTTCGCGAGGCCCCGCCTGTTCGGCGCCGGACCTCCCCACCTGGGGTAGCGCCGGATGATGATGCACATGCGGCTGGGCAACGCCGTTCGCGCGCGCCTGTTTCGGCTGCTGTACGCCAGGCGTTTCGGCAGTTTCGGCCGGGGAACCCTGGTCGTGGCGCCTATCGCGGTGGAGGGGGCGGAGCGGATTCACCTCGGCAGCGAAGTCTATGTGGCCCATCAGACCTGCCTCGCTGCGCAGCCCCACACCGGCAGCGCCGAGTGCCGGCTGGAAATCGGCGATGGCAGCCGCATCGGCCGGTTCAACCATTTCTACGCGACCCGCAGGATCGTGCTGGGCGCCAAGGTGCTGACCGCGAACAACGTCTACATATCCGACAACCTGCACGGCTATCGCGATCCGGAAACCGCCATCCTCGACCAGGCGGTTGAACAGGTGGGCGACGTCGAGATCGGCGACGGCAGCTGGCTCGGGCACAACGTCTGTGTGCTCGGCGCCAGGATCGGCCGACATTGCGTGGTCGGGGCCAATGCAGTCGTGACCCGGGACCTGCCCGACTACAGCGTCGCCGTCGGCGCCCCGGCCGTGGTCATCCGTCGATACGACACGGCGTCGTCGACCTGGCGTCGAACCCGCCCCGACGGCGCGTTTCTCGAACCAGACGCACCGGAGAGGGATCCGGCGTGAGAATTCTGCTGATCGCCCTCCATTATCACGACTACACGTCCAATATCGCCGCCGAACTGCGGGCGCTCGGGCATGAGCTGACCGTGCACGACATCATGCCGCGCGACCTGCTGATGAAGGGGCTGCGGATCATCTCGCCGGGGCTGTGGCAGAGCCGTCTCGACCAGCACCACGCCCGCATCCTCGAGCGTGAGCGGGGGGGCGACTACGATATGGTCCTGTTCATCCAGGCCCATCAGATGTCGGCGGCCAACATGGCCGGCTTCAAGGCGGCGTTCAGCGGCGCTCGCTTCGTGCTCTACAACTGGGACTCGATCGCCAACCACGACTATCGGCCCCATCTGCAGGCGTTCGACGACGTCTTCACCTTCGACCCGGACGACGCGCGCGAATACGGCCTGCGGTATCTGCCGCTGTTCTGCAGCCGTGACTTTCAGGACCTGCCCCGTCGGGAGCAGGACCGGTCGGCGGTGTATTTCGTCGGCAATGTCGTCAACCCGGCGCGGTACGAGGCGGTGGCGGCGTTCAGGGATTATTGCGAACGCCACCTCGTCCCGTTCCAGGCCTTCATGGCCTGCACGCCGCCGGCGCGGTTGAAGCTGCGGCGTGCCGGGCTGAAGCCCGAAGGCCTCTCGTTCGGCTCGATCGGCAAGGCCGAGTTCAAGGACATGATCGAGACTTCGGTCGCCGCCTTCGACTTCGCGAACCATCATCAAAGCGGCTACACGATGCGGGTGTTCGAAAACCTGTGCGCCGGCAAGAAGATCATCACCAACAATCCGCGGATCGCCCAGGAGCGCTTCTATTCCCCCGACCGCATCCACGTCTTCAGCGGTCTCGATTTCAGCGGGGTGAAGGCCTTCGTCGACCTCCCGCTGGCCGAGCCGGACGCGCAGTTCCCGGAATATCGCATCCAGGCGTTCGTCCGCCATCTCGTGGACGGCACAGGCCATCCGCTGCCGCCGCCCCAGACCTGAGAGCCGATTTGTCGAAGAAGAAGAAGACCTGCCTGCTGGTCATGCCGCTGTCCTTCTACTCGTTCGCCCGGATCATCGGCGGCGGCCTGGAAGCGATGGGCTACGAGGTCACCCGCGCGAATGACGAGTACCCGGAGCATCCGATCGGCCGCGTGCTCGCCAAATTCGACCTGCCGATCTCCCGCTGGTGGACGCGGCGGGTGTTCGCGCGGCGCTTCCTGGCCGGCGAACACTGGGACCTGATCGTCATCATCAAGGGGCGCGGCATCGGCCCCGAACTCGTCGCCGACATGAAGGCCAGGGCGGATCGGGTCGTCGGCTACCATTTCGACGCCCTGTCGTACGACCGGGCGACGGAGCGCTGGGGGGCCGCGGTCGATCGCGTCACCACCTTCGACTACCGGGACGCCCGGACCAAGGGTTGGCCCGTCGTTGAACTGTTTTCCAGCCAGACGCCGATCACGCCCCCGCCGCCGACCCGCTACCGGATCTCGGCGATCCAGCGCAACCACTCGAACCGGCTGGCCTACCTCGATCATGTCCTCAACGCCCTCGGGACCGAGGACAGTTTCGTTTTCCTCTATGAGAAGGGCGTCATCAGCCTGACGATGAACGCTTTGCGCAGTCCCCTGCTGTACTGGAAATGGCGCAAGAGCATCTCCTTCAAGCCCCTGTCCTATGATCAGTATGTCGACGCCCTGGCGGCGTCGGACTTCACGCTGGACTACGCCCATCCCCTGCAGACGGGGGCGACCATGCGCTGCTTCGAGGCTCTCGCGATGGGCGTGAAGCTCATCACCAACAATTCCCATGTCGCCGAGAGCGGCCATTTCGGGCCGCACAACACGATCGTCCACGCCCTCGGCGATGACCTCGCCGCGCTTCGTGCGGACGTGGAAAACCTGCGCGGCCAACGCCCCGCGCCCGTGCAGCGTTCGCCCGGGCAGTTTCTTCTGGAGGTCATCGGTTGACCGTTTCCGGACCGCAGCGGCCAGCCACAACCAGTTGACATTCAGGGCGCTACCGATAGGTGTGGCGCACTTTTCGGCGGCCTCCCGGCGGCTGGAGACGCCCCCTGTTCTCGCGCGAGCAATGGTTTCCGGATCGCATGGTTGAAAACGCACTGAGGATTGGCGTCATCGGCGCCGGCCGCATGGGGGTGACGCACCATTGCATCGTGAACAGCCATCCGAACGTGAATGTCGTCGCCGTCGCCGATCCTTCCGTGGTGGTGAACAAGCTGCTGTCCAAGTACGCCGGCGTTCGGGCCCACAAGGACTATCGGACCCTGCTGGACAAGGAGCATCTCGACGCGGTGCTGGTCTGTACGCCGCCGGCGTTCAATCACGAGATCCTCACCGCGGTGGCCGACAAGGGACTGCACGCCTTCGTCGAAAAGCCCTACACGCTCTCCTCCGCCTCGGGCGCGGAACTGGCCCGGCGGTTCGAAGAGAAGGGCCTGGTCAGCCAGGTCGGTTACATCAACCGCTTCAACGACGTCTTCATGAAGACCAAGGCCTTCATCGAGGAAGGCCTGATCGGCCGCGTCATCCGCTTTCGCAGCGAGATGTTCAGCTCGACCATCATCCGCGATCCGGGCGAGGACGGGTGGCGCGCCACCCACGCCAACGGGGGCGGGGCGACGTATGAGATGGCGTCCCACGCCATCGATCTGATCGACTACCTGATGGGCAAGCCCGATCATGTGATGGGCAGCAGCCTGTCGAAAGTCTTCTCGAAAAACGTCGAGGACGTGGTCTCGGCCAGCTTCCTCTACCGCTCGGGCCTCGCCGGTTCGCTCTATGTGAACTGGAGCGATCCCAGCTTCCGCAAGCCCACCAACAAGCTCGAAATCTTCGGCACGGAGGGCAAGATTCTGGCCGACCAGCACGGGCTGAAGATATTCATGAACGCACCCGCGCCGGCCCACGGGCTGAACGCCGGCTGGAACCAGCTCTACATCACCGACCTGTTCAACCCCGCCCCCTTCTACCTGCGCGGGGTCGAGTTCACCGCCCAGCTCTATCATTTCGTGGATCACGTTCAGCGTGGCGACCCGCGGACCCGCTGCACCTTCGCCGACGGGGCGGCGGTGCTGGACACCATCGACGGCATCTTCCGTGATTTCGACAAGAACAAGCAGGTCGTCGCCTGATGCCGCAGATTGATCGCATCGTCTTTGGCGACAACCAGTTCTTCGGCATCAATCACATGTCGCAGGAGAAGGCTCAGGCCCAGGCCGAGCGCTTCGCCGATCTGGACGCCATCTTCAACGTCTATGAGACCGCATTCGAGACGGGCATCCGGGCCGTCATGCTCAACAGCAATGCACGCGCGGGCGAGATTTGCGACCGTTTCAGGGCCCGCAAGAGCCAGTACCCCGAGCTGGCCTGGTATCCATCGATCCCCTACCCGCACAAATACGCAAACCTGGTTGCGGAAAAGGGCATGGTCGGTGCGCTGCACAGCGTCCTCATGTCCGACGGCGCCGGTTCCGCGATGGGCAAGATCGCGCAGGGCGGTCTGGCCGTCATGTCGCTGGACGCCGTGCGGATGATGAAGATGCTGGTCGACCAGGAGATGTCGGCCTTCAAGGGCCTCGATGTCCGCGTGGTCTTCCTGCAGAACATCGTCGTCGATCTGATGCTCGGCTTCGGCGTGGCCGAGCCGTTCGTCGAATACAGCAAGCACGTCCGCAAGAAATACGGCGCCGCTCCGGGCTTCATCACCCAGAACATGCCCCTGCTGCGCAAGCGTCTGATCGAGTGGGACATCCACGACGTCGTGATCTGTTCGTCGATGAACAAGCTCGGCTATCTGATGTCGCCGGATCGCGCCTCCTATGAAGCGGCCCTGGCCGAGAACGACGGCGCCGACTACGCCATGATGGCCATGTCCACCCTGGCCTCCGGCGCGATCCCCGCGCCTGAGGCCTATGACTATGTGAACCGTCTCAACCTCCAGTCCGTGGTGTTCGGCGCGTCCTCGCGCGGCAATATCGAACAGACGGTCAAGCTGATCCGATAGGGGGCCTGTCATGGCGAAGGTTCTGATCACCGGCGGCGCCGGCTTCATCGGCACGCGGCTGGCGCTGAAGCTGAAGGCGCGCGGCCACGAGGTCACGGTGCTCGACACCCTGGCCGAGCAGGTCCACGGCGCGGATCCCGAGGCCTCTGAACTGTACCGGTCGATCGCCGGCCAGGTGCGCTTCATTCGCGGCGATGTCGCCAACCGGGGCGACATGACGGCCGCGATGGACGGCCAGGAGGTCATCGTCCACTTCGCCGCCGAGACCGGCACCGGCCAGTCGATGTACAAGGTCGAGCACTACACCGCCGTCAACATCGGCGGCACGGCCCTCATGTTCGACATCCTCGCCAACGCTCCGCATACGATGAAACGGATCGTGGTCGCCTCGTCGCGCTCGGTCTATGGCGAAGGCAAATACCGTTCGCCGGAACTGGGCGACGTCTATCCTGAGCACCGCGCGGCGGCCGACATGACCGCAGGCGACTTCGAGGTGAAATATCCCGGCTCCTCGGCCCTGACCCTCGTCGCGACCGACGAGGATTCCAAACTGCACCCGTCCTCGCTCTACGGGATCACCAAACAGGTGCAGGAGCAGATGGTCATGACCCTGTCGCCGACCCTGGGCATCGAGCCCGTGGCCCTGCGCTACCAGAACGTCTTCGGCCCGGGCCAGTCGCTGTCGAACCCTTACACCGGCATCCTGTCGATCTTCTCGAACCTGATCATGCAGGGCAAACCGCTGAACATCTTCGAGGACGGGGCAGAGAGCCGCGATTTCGTCTTCGTCGATGACGTCGTCGACGCCACCGTGCTGGGAGTGGAGAAGCCCGAGGCCGCCGGCCATGTCTTCAACGTCGGCACCGGCGTGCCGATCAGCGTGAACCTGGTGGTCGATGCGCTGTCACGCCACCTCAAGCTGCCGGTCGAGTCCGCGATCAGCGGCAACTTCCGGCTCGGCGATATCCGGCACAACTACGCCGACATGACCCGCGCGAACTCGGTTCTCGGCTTCACGCCGGCCTATGACTTCGAGCGCGGGATCGGCGAATTCTGCGAATGGGTGCTGACCTCCGGCCCTCGCGAGAGCGGCTATGAAAAGTCGATCGTCGAGATGAAGGCCAAGGGGCTGATGAAATAGCGCCCGGGACGCCTCGGGCTCCGGCCGTTATTTTCGGCAACCCAGCCCCAGGAAGTCGACTTCCTTCATACCGGGGCGCAACGCCAGACCCGAGCCTCCGGCGTGTCCCTTGTACCGCTCGATAAAGGCCGTCAGGAAATCGGCCCTCAGGTAGCGCCGCGTCTCCGGGTCGGCCTCGCCGATCTGGTTCAGCATGCGGGCGTAGGTGACGTCGCCGCCGTGCAGGCCGTCGACGAATTCGCAGTCCGTGCCGCCCCGGATGGACGCCGGATCGACGAAGCTGAAGAAGGATGCGTCGCCGACGCATGCACTCAGTTGCTCATACCCGTCCTGGATATAGGCGTAGTCCGGCTGCGAAAGCCGGGCCCAAATGGGTGTGGCGAAGGGCGGTGCGACGACGACGACATGCCGTGTTCTCCGCCGGATTTTCTTCACCGCTGCGCAGATCCGGGCGACCAGGGCGGGGTCCGCGCGCGTGTTGCGCTGGAAATTCTGCTTGTCCCCCTCGATGCGGCCGAAGGTCCTGACGAACCGGACATCGGACGACGCCACCGAGCCGTTCTGGGTGCCCAGATAGTACTGGCTGCCATCCCGGGCGTAGCCCTCGTCGTTGATCAGCGCATAGATGCCGAGGTTGCGGGACCGCAACGAATTCCCCAGCCAATTGCCGTGTCGAAGCGCCTTGAGGCCGCCGAAGAGCATGTCGGCCGAGACCAGCTTCGGGACGTCGGGCACGGGCGCCTGGTTGTCCGTGTAGCGCGCGTTGAACAGCCAGGGATCCACATAGACCAGGGCGAGCTGCGGCGGCGTCGGCGTGCGCGCCACATGTTCGGCGATCGTCTCGAGATTCTGCAGATTGTTGATCGCGCCGCCCATCGTCACGAAGCGGGTGTTGAAGAACTCACCCCTGACCTCCATGGCGCGGCTCGAACCGATCGCGACCGCCTCCGGGCTCACCCGGTCGAACAGCATGATCTTGTAGTGATAGGCGTTCTGGTTGAGGCCGCTGAGGAAAAGTATCTCGCCGTTCGGCGCCGCCAGCTGGCGATCGACCACCCCCTTGAAGTCGATCTCGCCGACCCGGGTCATCAGGATTTGCAAGCCGAGAACGATCAGGCCCAGCGAGAGCAGCGCGGCCAGAAATCCCTGCAGGAAACGTTTCTCGGTCATGTCAGAAATTGAAATAGATGAAGGTCGAGACCTTGTTGAAGTTGAGCAGGACGAAGACGAAGACCGCGCCGGCGGCGTAGCCCAGAACCCGGCCCCGGTGTTTCCAGTTCTCCAGCCAGGCCGAGATTTCCAGACTGTTGGGGGCCAGTTTCACGACAGCCAGGCCGCCGATGATCCACAGCGTCACCATCGCCGGCGCAGCTGGAATGTGCGGCGTCAGGCCTGACAACGGCAGCGAACCGTTCAGTCCGGCCATGCCCCGCAGCATCAGGACCGCGGCGTCGAGAGTTACGGCCCTGAACAGGACCCAGGCGACCACGACCGCCAGGAAGGTGATGGTTCCGGCCAGGACGGCCCCGCCTGGAATCCGCGGCAGGCGCAGGCGGGCGCTCAACGCCTGCCAGCCATGGTTCACGACGAGATAGAAGCCGTGCATCGCGCCCCAGATGACAAAGGTCCAGTTGGCGCCATGCCACAGCCCGCCGAGCAGCATGGTGACGCTCAGGTTGACGTATCGGCGGACCGTCCCGTGGCGGTTCCCGCCCAGCGGAAAATACAGGTAATCGCGCAGGAAGGCCGACAGGGTCATATGCCACCGCCGCCAGAAGTCGATGATGTTGCGCGACTTGTACGGTGAGTTGAAATTGATCGGCAGGTCGACGTTGAACAACAGGGACAGGCCGATGGCCATGTCCGAATAGGCGGAAAAATCAAAATACAGCTGGAACGTATAGGCCAGGGCGCCCAGCCAGGCTTCGGCCGTCGTGATGTTTCCGCCCGCGGCGGCGGCGTCGAAAACCGGATTGGCGTAGAGCGCGAATTGATCGGCCAGAAGGACCTTCTTGCACAGGCCGATCGTGAAGATGGTCAGGCCGACGTTGATGTTGCGGACGTTGAACCGATAGGTCTCCGGCCGATGGAACTGCGGCATCATCTGCTTGTGATGCAGCACCGGGCCGGCGATCAGGTGGGGGAAATAGCTGGCGAACAGGGTGTAGTGGATCGGGTTGTACTCGCGCGCGAGGCCCCGATAGACGTCGACCAGAAAGGCGATCTGGGTGAAGGCGAAGAAGGATATTCCCAGCGGCAGAATGATATGGGCCAGCGCCCAGTCCGTCCCGACCAGCGTGTTCGTCGTGCTGATGAAAAAGTCGGTGTACTTGTAGTAGCCCAGCAGCAGCAGGTTGCCGCCGACCGCCAGGAACAGCAGGAGCTTGGCCCTGGCCGTTGGTCCGTCATCGCGTCGGGACCGGCTGATCCAGTAGCCCATCAGATAGTTGAAGGTGATCGACCCCAGCAGAAGGAAGACGTAGCGCGGGTCCCACCAGCCGTAGAAAAAGATCGACGCCAGGACCAGCCAGAGCGCGGCCATGCGGTGGCTGGCGCGGGCGGCGAGGAAGAAGCCCGCGAATGTGATCGGCAGGAAGAAGAAGATGAACTCGTAGGAGTTGAACAGCATCGATCAGCGCCCCGCGCGGCGCTGTGGTGCGTCGGTCATCGTCCCGCCCCCTGGCGGGGCCCTTCGCATGGTCACGCCGCCGCTTGCCAAGCTTGGCCTGGAACCCTGAAGGCGGTCTTGTAGTAGTCCAGGAAGGTATCCTCCATGTACTGGAGGTTCAGGATCAGTCGGTCGCCCGTCAGCGGCTTCGTGCCTCGGTGGAAGGCGTAGGTGTTTTCCGCGAACGCATAGCCCGCCTTGCCCACGACCCTGTGGATCCGGGCCTGCGGGATGGCCTTCTCGATCTCCTGATCGGTGTAGCGGGCGATCGGCCCAAGGACGGCCGGCGTATGCCGGTGAGACTGCAGGTAAATCTCGTGGTGGCCGCCGTCGACCGCGCAATCCGTCAGATAGACGAACATCTTCACGAAGCGATAGCTATCGATATCCCGATGGAATTCGAGCGCGTCGTCATAGCCGCTGATCCGCGCCTTGGGTTCGTCCAGCCTGATCAGGGTGTCCATCGACCCGGCGGCGATGAGCCGCGACCGGTCGACGCCCAGAAACTCGGCGGCGAGGTCGACATAAACGTCCTCAAACAGAAACTGGGTGATCGCGCAATCGCTCTGGCCGGTCGCGATGACGCCCTTGGGACGCTGGATCTTCCTGTCCCGCGAGCGTTCGAAATAGTCGTCGAGGTCGGCGTAGGCGCATCCATCGACATCACCGATGCGATCGCAGAAGAAGCGGCGCAGCGCGGCGACGCGGTTCTCTCCAAGCGGCTCCAGCGGCGCGATCCCGTCGGCGCGGAGCTGGGCGACGGGGCCCTGCCCGGGCGCTTCGCCGGGCCTGTCCCAGCCCCTCGAAATTCCGAACGGGCTGAGCAGCCGCATGGCGAGGAAATTGCAGGCTACAGGGAAACGCACGTTCGACTTGAGAACAGCGTAAGCTGACTCCGAAACCACCTGGTAGAGGTGTCCGAACAGACGTTTGACAAACAGCCCCATCCAGCCCCCCAGGAGTCCGGTCCGCAGTTTTCCACGCGGCGCGCACCCGCGCTTAGACCAGAGAGGTTGTTCGCCGGTCAAGGCCTGCGCGGACGCCCGGAATGGCCGCGCGCCGGAGCGTGACGTCAGGCATGCGGGAGGCCGGGATGATCATTTCTTGACCTGACAGCCAGAGGATTCTAGCGCGGCGGTGGTCACCCGGGATATTGCATGAACATCCGCCAACTGCTCACCGCCAGCGCGATCTACGGCGTCGCTGATATGCTGGTCCTGGGCGTCGGCGGTTTCCTGCTCCTGCCGCTCTACACCCGCGCCCTGCCGCAGGCCGAGTTCGGGGCCTATGTCATCGTTCGCGCAAACATCGAGATCCTCGGTTACGTGCTGACGCTGGGCCTCCTCTCGGCGGTGTCGCGCCTTTACTTTGACCACAAGAAATCCGGGCGGCCGCGGGAATATTTCAACTCGATCCTGACGGCCTTTTTCGTCATCCTGCTCGTGGCGGCCGGGCTCATCGCCCTGTGGGGCGATCCGGTGTGGCGGCTGCTGGCGCCCAGTACGCCGTCCCAGCCCTACATCTGGTACAGCCTTGCGGTCGCGGCGGTCAGTTTCACCGCCGGCCTTGGATCGGTGTGGCTTCGCCTCGACAGTCGGGTGAACACCTTTGTCACCGTGCAGATCATCGCCGCCGCCGCCCTGGCCACGGCGGCGTGGTTCAACCTCATCGTCCTGAAGCTGGAGTTGAGCGGGCTGCTTATCGCCTTTGTCATCGGCTACCTTCCGGCCACGGCCGTGCTGCTGTTCCGCATCGGAACGAAGCTCCGGCCCGCATCGGCGGACGCGTCCGACATCAGGACGTCCCTGGTCTACGGCCTCCCGTTCGTCGTCAGCTATGTCGCCTTCTTCCTGCTCAACCGGTTCAGCGTGATGACGCTGCAGCATCATGTGCCCATCGACCAGATTGCGATCTTCGGACTGGCGCAGCAGTTGGCCCTGCTGATCACGGTCGTGTCCCAGTCTTTTGGAAAGGCGATGCAGCCGGCGGTCTTCGGCGCCGACGCCGAACACGCCCCCGAAGTGCTGCGCCGCTCGAGCCGGCTATTCATCCTGCTGATCTTCGGCGCCGCTGGCTGCGTGGTCATGTTCAGCCGCGAGATCGTGCAGATCACGGCGCCCGCGGCCTATCTATCCGGACTCAACATCCTTCTGGTGCTGCTGATCGCCGGTTTCATCTATTCGCTCAACCTCGTCTCCAACACCGCGCTGGAATATCATCGGCGACCGAAGACCGCGGCCGCGGTCTCGGTGGTCGGGGCCGTCATGTCGGTGATCCTCGGATTGGCGTTGATCCCCCGCTACCAGCTGATGGGCGGCGCCATCGCGACCCTGGGGGCTTATTTCGCCACCTCTCTGGCCAGCCACATAATGGCGTACCGGCTCACGCGGCAGTCCCATTTCGGGCAGATGGGCATGACCCTCGCCGCCCTGTGCGGACTTGCGCTGCTGGCGCTCTGGCCGGGATGGCAGGGCATGGCCCTGCCTGTGGCGGTCGTCGCCAAGCTCGCTGTCGTCGGGACGGTCTTCCTCGCCGTCTTCGCCCTCTACGCGCCCCAGCGGCTGGCCCAGATCATCATGATGCTTCGCCGGCTGTACGCCAGATGACGGCGTCACCACGCCCTCTGGCCTGGATGGATACCCCAGGTTGCCTTGGTATGGCCAACCTGCCACAGGACCCCGGCCTTCGGGGAAGCCAAATCCATGAATAGCATTCTGCGCCAACTCAGGCAGGCCATCGGGTTCAATCCCGTGGCCTGGGTCCGCTCGGTTCCGCGGATGCGCCAGCTCGTACGCGAGGCCGCGGGGGAGGGCCCGGCCGGCGCCGGCCGGCCGCGCTGCCTGGTGATCGTGACACCGTGGGAGGGGACCAGCATCCCGTGGTTCTCGCTCGGGGTGGGGCTGATGCTGTCCGCCGAGGGCGCGGAGGTCACCTTCGCCGTCGACGACCAGAGCTTCGGCCCCAATCCCCTGCGTCACTGGATGATCGTGCAGGCCATCCGCCGGGTTATGAAGACGGCGGCCGAGCGCCATCGGGTGATCCACCTGTCGGCGCTTCAACCGGACCCCCTCGACGACGCGGCGGAGGCCGAGGTCGCCCGCCTGGCGCGCCTCAACACCACATGGGCGCTCAGGGGAGAGATGCTGCAAAAGGGGCGCAAGGTGTTTGAGGCGAAACGCCGCAAGCAGATCGGCGCCGCCTACGGCCGGATCTCGGCCGTCTTCCGCAACGAGCGTTTCGACATGGTGTTCGTGCCGGGCGGCGTTTACGGCACGTCGGGCCTCTGGACGCTTTGCGCCCGCGCGGCGGGCATCCGCGTGGGGACCTACGACACCGGCGCCTATCAGGCCGTACTGGTGGCGTCCGACGGGCTGGCCTGCCAGCTTCAGGACGTGCCCCGCGCCTTCGAGGCGGTCCGCGACCACACCGGGAAGGCGCCGGCCGAACTGGCCGCGGCGCTAGCGGCGGCCGATGAGGAGATCCAGAAGCGCAAGCAGGGCTCCGACACCTTCGCATCGCAGTTGAAGCACGGCGGCGCGGGCAGCGACGCGCTCCGCGGCGGGGTGCTCCTGGCGTTGAACTCGTCGTGGGACGCGGCCGCCCTGGGCCCGCACGTTGTCTTTCCCGGCAATACCGAATGGATCGTCGAGACGGTCCGGCACCTGCTGGACCATACCGAGGCGCCGGTCATCGTGCGCCAGCACCCGGCCGAACGACTGGCCTTCGCGCGCACCACCGACGACTACCGGGCGCTGCTCGCCAGCCACTTCGGCGCGCATCCGCGGCTGCATTTCATCGCCGCCGAGGACCCGATCAACAGCTACGCCCTGCTGGAACGCGTCGCGGCGGTCGTGGTCCATACCTCGACCATCGGCACGGAGGCGGCCGCCTTCGGCCGGCCGGTGATCACCGGTTCGAACGCCTACTACTCGGGACTGGGCTTCGTCTGGCGCGCCGACACCCTCGAGCAATACCGCAACCTGCTGGTCGAGGCGGCGGCCGGCCGGCTGCAGGTCAACGAGGCCATGCGCCAGGATGCGCGCCTGTGCTTTTACGTCACCCAGTGCTGCAACTGGGTGTTCTCGCCATTCAATCCGGCGGACTACGGCGAGTGGAGCCGCGAGAGCCTCGAGCACTGGCGACGTCAGCCGACCATACAGCTCATGCTCCGGTCGCTGCTGACCAACACCCCTGTGGCGGCGCTCAACCATCTGGTCCGGGTTGAGGCGGCGGGCCGGGGCCCGGGAACGCCTACCTTGAATTGAGCGGCCGGGCCGGGACGCCGACAACGGTGGTCCCGGGGGCGACATCCCGGGTGACGACGGCGCCCATGCCGATGACCGCTCCCCGTCCGATGCGAAGGGGCTTATCAGGGGTTCCCTGCCGCAACAGGGCGCCGGCCCCGACGTACACGTCGTCCTCGATGATCACATTGCCGCTGCACGAAACCCGTGGCCCGAACGTCACGAAGTCCCCGACGACGCAGTCGTGGGCGACGTACGAATAATAGTTGCAGTGGAAATGCCGGCCGATCTTGGATGAGGCGGTGACCATGGTGAAGTCGCAGAAGATCGCGCCCTCGCCGACCTCGACGTCACCCCCCCGGCGGTGCAGGGGCGAAACAAGGTTGCCGGCCGTTATGCGGTCGGCGAGCCGCCTTCGCACCGCTCCGTCGGCGACGGCTATCACCGCAGGGCAATTCAGTTCCGAAAGCGGGATGACACGAACGCCGCAAATCGTCCGGCCGATCTCGATCGGGTTGTCCGAGACGAACACCACGTCATCCGGTCCGCCGACGCCCGCATCGACGTTTTCACGCGCGATCCTTACGAGTTCTCGGCCAAAGCCGCCGGGGCCGTAGATTGCTATCTTCATAGCTTACTATTGCATCGGCTTCGGGACCCGCCAATAGCGGGTCAGCGCCATGCTGGAGCGCTTCCTCTTCCTGGATGAATAGGTTAGGTCAGGCGTCTCGGCCGGCAGGAGTAGCCATCCAATCCCGCCAAGCGTCCGCTGTATTCGGGGGAACCCTTGAGCGTCTTCATCATAGCCGAGGCCGGCGTCAACCATAATGGCGACGCAGACCGCGCATTGCGCATGGTGGACGCCGCGCACGCCGCCGGTGCGGACGCCGTCAAGTTCCAGACCTTCTCGGCCGACAAGCTGGCCGCGCCCGGGGCGGAAAAAGCGGACTACCAGAAGCGGGCAACCGGCGACGGCGGTCAGCACGCCATGCTCCGGGCCCTGGAGATGTCCGAAGACCTGCACCACCGGCTGATCGCTCGCTGTGGCGAGGTCGGCGTGGAGTTCATGTCCACCCCCTTCGACGAGGAGGCGGCGGATTTTCTGGTCGACGCCGGAATGGCGCGGATCAAGGTTCCGTCGGGTGAAATCGTCAACCACCCGTTCCTGCGCCATCTCGCAGCGCTGGACCGGCCGCTGATCGTCTCGACCGGCATGGCCACGATGGACGAGATCACGGAGGCCGTCGCCGTCATCGCCGACACGCGCGCAACGAACGGTTTGACGGCGCCGCTGCGGGATGTGCTGACCATCCTGCACTGCACTTCCAACTACCCGGCCGCGCCATCGGATGTGAACCTGCGCGCCATGCGCACCATCGGCGAGGCGACCGGCCTCCCGGTCGGCTACTCGGACCACACCCTCGGCCTCGCCGTTTCGACCGCCGCAGCCGCCCTCGGCGCAGTGGTCATCGAAAAGCATTTCACCCTCGACCCGACCCTGCCCGGCCCCGATCACCGCGCTTCGCTGACGGTCGATGAACTGGCCGCCCTGGTGCGCCAGATCCGCGATGTCGAGGCCGCCCTCGGCTCACCGGTCAAGGCGCCGACCGAGGCCGAATTGCCGGTCCGCGCGGTCGCCCGCCGCTCGGTCATGGCGCGCACCGCCCTGCCCGCCGGCCACAGATTGAGCCTCGAGGACCTGATCCTGCTGCGCCCCGCTTCAGGCATCGCGCCTCGTCACCGTGACGAACTACCGGGTCGAACCCTGCGGGCAGCCGTCGAAGCCGGCCAGCCCCTGACATGGGAACTTCTGGCCTGAGCATGCGGAAGGTCTGTTACATCAGCGGCACGCGGGCCGATTTCGGCCTGATGCGATCGGCCCTCACCGCTGTTCACGAACACCCCGCCCTCGACTTGTCGGTGATCGTCACCGGCATGCATCTGTCCCAGGCCCACGGGAACACCGTCGCCGAGATCGAGGCCAGCGGGCTGCGCATCTGCGCCCGCGTCCCCGTGCCGCTCGAGCCCGCCACCGGTGCGACCATGGCGCGCAATCTGGGGACCATGCTGGGCGCCTTCGTCGACGTGATGGAGGTCGAACGACCGGACATCGTGCTTCTGCTGGGCGACCGGGGGGAGATGCTGGCCGGGGCCTTGGCCGGCATTCACCTGAACATTCCCGTGGCGCACATCCACGGCGGCGAGCGCTCGGGCACGGTCGACGAGCCGGTGCGCCACGCGATTTCCAAGCTCAGCCATCTGCATTTCACCGCAACCGAAGCCGCCCGGGAGCGGCTGGTCCGCATGGGCGAGGATCCGGCGCACATCCAGGTGACCGGCGCGCCCGGCCTCGACGACCTCGTCGAGGCGGGGGCGCCGGATCGCGACGCCACGGTGCGCGCTCACGGCCTCGACCCGGCGCGGCCGTTCGCTCTTCTGATGTATCATCCGGTTCTGCAGGAAGCGGCTACGGCGGCGGACGACATCACTGCGATCCTTGCGGCGCTTCAGGCCGCCGACCTGCAGATTCTGGCGCTGATGCCAAACGCGGACGCCGGCAGCGACGGCGTGCGCGCCGCCCTGTCGAGCGCCCGCGGCGCGCCCGGTCTGGTTCTGCACGACCATCTGGCGCGGCCCGACTTCATCGCCGCCATGGCTTGCGCCGATCTGATGGTCGGCAACTCCAGCGCCGGAATCATCGAGGCGGCCAGCTTCGGCACGCCCGTTCTCAACATCGGACCGCGGCAGAACCTGCGCGAGCGGAACGCCAACATCCTCGACGTGGCCGTCGCCGCCGAACTGGGCGACGGCATACGGGCGATGCTGACGAAGGGCCGGTTCCCTGCGACCAACATCTATCGGCGCCCGGGAGGCGGCCGTGCGGCGGACCGCATCGCCGATGCGCTCGCCGCCGCGGTGCTGGATGAGGGTCTGCTGATGAAGGTCAACCGGTACTGAGATGGATGCTGAATTCGTGATACCAGCCCTGATGTCGGGGCCGAGGCTCGGCGCCGCCAAGAGGCCATCAAGACTCCATGACTGACATTCAAGACATCTGCGCCTCGCGCACCGCGACCATCCGGGAAGCCATGGCGCTCCTGAACCGTTCGGGCGTGCAGATGCTGCTGCTGCTGGACGACGATGGGAGGTTGCAGCGGACCGTCACCGACGGCGACCTGCGCCGCCTGCTGCTCGCCGGACGCGAGTTGTCCGACACCCTCGCCGACCTGCCCGCGATCCATTCGGTCACGGCCCCGGAAAGCGTCAGCCGCAAGACGGCCCTGGCGCTGATGGACGAAAAGGTCATTGACCATCTGCCCCTCGTCAACGCCGACGGTCAGGTGGTCGATCTGCTGCACCGGCGTGACGTCGGCAAGCAGATCCTGCTGTCGACGCCCCATATGGGCGAGGCGGAACTTCAGTTCGTGGAAGAGGCCTTCCGCACCAACTGGATCGCCCCGCTGGGGCCGAATGTGGACGCCTTCGAGCGCGAGCTGACGGACGTGGTCGGCATCGCTCACGGCGCCGCGGTGTCCTCCGGCACCGCCGCCATCCATCTGGCCGTCCGGATGCTGGGCGTCCGTCCCGGGGACCGGGTGTTCTGCTCCACCCTGACCTTCGCGGCGAGCGCCAATCCCATCGTTTACGAGGGCGGCGAACCGGTCTTCATCGACTGCGAACCGGGGTCGTGGAACATGTCGCCGGCAGCGCTCGAACGCGCCTTCGGAGCCGCCAGGGCCGAAGGCTGGATGCCCAAGGCGGTTATCGTCGTGAACCTTTACGGCCAGAGCGCCGACATGGATGCGCTGATAGAGATCTGCGACCGCCACGGCGTGCCCGTCATCGAGGACGCCGCGGAATCCCTCGGCGCGCGCTACAAGGGCAAGCCCAGCGGCATTCACGGCCTGATGGGCATCTATTCCTTCAACGGCAACAAGATCATCACCACCTCGGGCGGCGGCATGCTGGTGTCCAATGACGAGGACCTGATCAAGCGGGCCCGTTTCCTGGCGACCCAGGCCCGCGATCCGGCGCCGCACTACCAGCACAGCGAAATCGGCTTCAACTACCGCATGAGCAACATTCTGGCGGGGGTGGGACGCGGTCAGCTGCAGGTGCTGGAGGAGCGGGTTCTGGCTCGCCGGGCGGTGTTCGAGGCCTACCGAGACCAACTGTCCGACATTCCTGGTCTGGAATGGATGCCGGAGCCCGACTGGAGCTATTCGACCCGCTGGCTGACGGCCTTCACCCTGGACCCCGCAGTGTCCGGCCTGACGGCGGGCGAGTTCATCAAACGCCTGGCCGAGGAAATGATCGAGGCGCGCCCGGTGTGGAAACCGATGCACCTGCAGCCGGTGTTCAGCGGCGCGCGCCATTTCACCCACGGGAACGAGCCGGTCTCGGACCGCATCTTCGAGACTGGAGTCTGCCTGCCGTCGGGGTCGAACATGAGTCCCGATGAAATGGAGCGGATCATCAGCTCGATGAAGGCGATCTTCTCGGGGCGGTAGGCCGCCGGAGGACCGGTCAGTCGCCGGCCGTCGCCGCTCTTTCCGACAGCAGCCTGTCGGCGCGGCGGAGATCCTCCCATGTGTCGATGTCCTCGGACCTCTCGGGGGGCATCACATAGGCGGCGGTCCGCCCCGGCGCGGTCAGCCGGCGGTGCTCCAGCAGCCATGCGATATCGGCGGCGTAGACCGCTCCGTTCAGGACGTAGGCGGGCGGCAGGTCCTGGCGGCGCATCGAGGCTCCAGCGGGCCCCGGACAAAGGCTTTCCAGCGCCCCGGCCTCATCGCGCCCGAACGTCAGCCATGGGTGGTCGGTCGCCTCGCATACGGACACGCACCCCGGCGCTCCGCTGCGCTGCATGGTCTCGAGGGCGCCGTCGATATCCTCCGCGGTCCGAAGCGGCGATGTCGGCTGAAGCAGCACCACCACGTCGAAGCCGGGGACTCGCTCCAGCGCATCAACGAGCACGTCCATCGAGGCCGCCTCATCCGTCGCCAGGCTCGCGTCGCGCCGGAAAGGGACCTCGCACCCCGCGTCGCGCGCGGCGGCCATGATCGCCTCGTCCTCCGAGGACAGGATCACCCGGTCGACCGTCCTGGCCGCCAGGGCGGCGGCCACGGTCCAGGCGATCAGCGGCCGGCCCCCGACCGGCTGGATGTTCTTTTGCGGAACGCCCTTGGAACCGCCTCGCGCCGGGATCACCGCCAGCACACGGCGCGAACCGATCATTGGCCTGCGGGGCCGACGCCCCCTCCCTGCCCCTGAAGTCCGCCAACGGTGAGCTGCAGCGCCTGATCCACCGAATAGGGCGGAGTCCAGTGCAACGCCTCGCGCAGAGGCCGCGCATCCACCTGCAGGTCATCGAACAACCGCCGGAACTCTCCGCCCTTGCCGACCAGACGCGCCGGAAGCGCAAGCAGCGTCCGGGGAACCGGCAGCAGCCACGCCCGCTTCCCGCCGGCGCGCGCGATCCGCCGGATCAGATCGGCGGTGGAGACGTCTTCGCCGTCGGTGACATAGAAGGTCCGGCCGCGGCTCTCCGGCGTCGTCAGCACGGCGCGCATGGCGTCGGCGAGGTTGCCGACGAAGACCATGCTGCGACGGTTCGTTGCCGCGCCCAGGGGCAGCGGCAGGCCGGACAGGGCCAGCCTCAGGAGCCGGTGGAAATTGGCGGCCACGCCGGGCCCGTAGACGAGCGGCGGACGCAGGATGGTCCAGCCGATTCCGGCCGCGTCGCAGGTCTCGCGCACCAGGATCTCGGCCTCGGCCTTGCTGACGCCGTAGGGGTCTTCCGGATGCATGGGATCGTCCGGGTGCAGGGGGCCGGCCGTCGAGCGTTCCCCCGCGGCCTTGACGGAGCTGACATAGACGAAATGCCGGCAGCCCGCCCGAATGACCGCGTCGAGAAGCCGGCGGGTCCCTTCCACATTGGTGCTGCGGTAAGCCGCAAGCGGATCCTCGGCGGCATCATTCAGCTTGTGGGCGCGCCCGGCCAGATGCAGGCAGGCGTCAATCGCCGGCAACGCCAGGGTCGGGGCGATCTCCGCCAGATCACCGACCGCGATCTCGTCGTCGGTTCCGCCGGATCGGCGCACCAGGGGAACGACATCGAACCCCGCCGCCCCCAGGTCCTTGACCGTCCGGCGTCCGACGAAGCCTCGGGCTCCGGATATAGCTACTCGCATGACGCCTTCCCCGGCCGTTCTGCTCTGTGACGTCGCCGGCGCCGGCGAACGAGGCGCGAAGCACGCGCGTCGGCCATCCCGGTTCCAGGTGGCGGCGTCAGCCGGCCGGACCTATTCCCATGTCCATCCGAACACCCTAACAACCCCCCATGAAGAATAGCCGCACGAGCGTCAACGGATTGACCCCTTGTTCGAGCAGGCGAATTGCCAAAACAGAGTCGACCCTGAACGCTCCGCCCCGAGAGGCGAAGGCAGAGGCGCAGCCGTGACGTTTCGAGACTCCAGCGACGAGCAGAGCGGCGCCACACGCCCCTTGGTGGGCCCCAACGCGTTGAAGCGCTCCTTTGACATCGTCATGGCGGCCGGGGGCCTGGTCGTTTTCGCGGCGCCCATGGCGGTCGTGGCCGTCGCCGTTCGACTAACGTCGAAGGGGCCGGCGATCTACTGGTCGGACCGGGTCGGGCGGGACAACAAGCTGTTCCGCATGCCCAAGTTTCGCTCGATGCGGTCGGACACGCCGCCGGTGCCGACCCACCTGCTGGCCGACTCCAGTGCATGGCTTACGCCCATCGGCGGCTTCCTGCGCAAGAGCAGCCTGGACGAACTGCCGCAGCTATGGAGCATACTGGTCGGCGACATGAGCCTCGTGGGGCCACGCCCCGCCCTGTTCAACCAGGACGACCTCATCGCCCTGCGCACCGAACAGGGGGTGCACCGCCTGCGGCCGGGGCTCACCGGCTGGGCCCAGGTGAACGGCCGCGATGAGCTGCCGATTCCCGACAAGGTGAAGCTCGACGTGGAGTACCTCCACAAACAGAGCCTGATGATGGACCTGAAAACCATCTGGCTCACCGCCGGCAAGGTCCTGCGGGCGAAGGATGTCTCGCACTGAGCGCTGAATCCCGCCCGGTGGGCGCCGTGTCCCGGGATCAGCGCACTTTCCGCAGAATCCGCCCGTTCCCCTAGGCCCGCTTCATCGGCAGGACCGAACCCGAGCGCTCGCCATCCGGGGTCAGGGCCCGAACCTCGGCCAGCGTTGCGAAGACCAGCTCCCGGGCCGCGGCGTTGTCGCCGGTGCAGGCGACTTGTTCCAGCTTGTGCACCATGGCCTCGGTCATCCGGGCGCCCTTGAGGCGGTCGGTGACGCACATCAGGCTCTGTCCGCACATCTCGGCGACTTCGCTGGAGTCGACCAGCTCCTCGAACAGCTTCTCGCCGGGACGCAGGCCGGTGACCTCGATCTCGATGTCCCGCCCCGGGACCTTGCCGTAGAGGCCGATCAGCTGTCGCGCCAGGTCGATAATCTTCACCGGCTTGCCCATGTCGAGCACGAAGACGCCGAGCGGTCCGTCCGGCTGCTGCGCGGAATGGGCCGTAGCGTGCAGCACCAGTTGCACCGCCTCCGGTATGGTCATGAAAAAGCGTTCGATGTCGGGGTGGGTCAGGGTCACCGGACCGCCGCGCTCGATCTGGGCGCGGAAAGTCGGCACGACCGAACCCGCCGAGCCCAGGACATTGCCGAACCGCACGACACTGAAGCGCGTCTCGCCCTCGCCCGTCTGCTGGGCGCGAACCACCGCCTCGGCCAGACGCTTGGTGGCGCCCATGACGTTCGGGGGATCGACAGCCTTGTCGGTCGAGATGAAGACCATGTGCTTCACCCCGGCGGCGTTCGCGGCCTCGGCGACGTTCCATGTGCCGAGGACGTTCGTCAGCACGCTTTCGCAGGGGTGCCGCTCCATCAGCGGGACGTGCTTCAGGGCCGCCGCGTGGAACACGACATCGGGCCGCTCTTCCCTGAAGACATCGGTCAGGCGCGCCTTGTTGCGGACGTCGTGCAGATATTCGGCCCGTGAGAGCGTGGGCCAGCGGTCGCCGATCTCCTGATCGATCCGGAACAGGCTGAATTCCGAATTGTCCAGCAACACCAGATGTCCGCAGCCCAGGCCAGCCACCTGGCGGCATATTTCCGAGCCGATCGAACCGCCGGCGCCGGTGACCAGGACACGCTTGCCCGCGACGAGGGCCTTCACCGCCGTCTTGTCGAGGCTGACGGGCGGTCGGGCGAGCAGTTCCTCGAGCTTGAACTCGCGCATGACGGTGTCGTCGACGCCACCGATCTCGGCCAGGCTGGGCACCCGCAGGAGTTTGACGTCCTTGGCGCGGAGCTGGCCCAGCCGTTCAACCCCAAGGTCGGTCGGAGACAGCAGGTCGTCCAGGAAGACCACCGCGGCGGGTCGACCCCGGTCGACCTCGCTCAGCAGGAGGTCCGTCGCCGCCGACAGGTCGGGAAGCACCTTGACGCCCCGCAGTTCGCGGGCGACCGCGCCGGCCCCCTCGCAGACGATGCCGACGGGCCTGAACTCCTGCTCACCGCGGGCGAGCTCGCGCAGGAAGGTCTCGGCCCGGTCCATGCGGCCGACGAGGACCAGAGGAGTCCGTTCGTCCCTGAAGCCGACGAAGGGAAGGAAGCTGCGGCGCGCCTCCTTGTCGTGCAGGACACGGCGCAGCACCGCCAGCCCGAGGGCCATGGTCACGTCCAGAGCCAGCACGATCACCAGGGCCGCGCGTAGGGCCAGGCCCCCCTCGTCACGATGAGGATCGACCCGATGTCCGGCGTGATGCCGGCAGAGAGGGCAAAGGCCACAACCACAGCCAGCGCCCGGACAGCGGCTCGAGCCCCCAACTTGATGCCACGGATCAGGATGCTGTTCGGAATAGCCACGTCGTCTCACCTTATCGCCGGCCCGCCAGGTCGGCTGTCGCAGGCGCGCCCAATATCACAACGGAACCGTGAAGCAGAATATTTCTCCTCCTCCGGAAGTAGCGTGACAGACTCCCCCGACGCCCAAAGGTTCCGACGAACCAGCGCCAATGAATTCTGGTGCCGCAGCCCCAACCGGTGCTAGACATCGGCTCTCCTCATTGGCTGCGCGTTCTTCGGGTTCCTGCGCGCTATGGGGAAGGCTGCTTTCAATCGCCCTCCCGGGCGTCCAGTTCAAGGCTTGACGACGACCATGCGCCTCTTCCTTCTCGCCATTCTGGCCCTGACCCTGGCCGCCTGCGCCAGCGGTCCGAAGCGCCCGACCACGGCTGATGCGGCCCTGACCGTTGATCCAATCGCCCTCGGGGCGAGCGCCGCCGAGACAGAGAACCTCTCCTATCGCATCGGCGAGGGGGACACGCTTAAGGTGTCGGTCTTCCAGGTGCCGGACCTGTCATTCGACTCGATCGTGGTCGACACCGCCGGAAACCTCCAGTTGCCCCTGATCGGTTCGGTGCGCGCCGCTGGCCTGACTCCGGTCGAGATCACGTCCGAGGTCGAGCGACTGCTCGCCCAGCGGTATCTTCGCGACCCGCAGGTCAGCATCACGGTGGTCGAGGCGGTCAGCCAGAAGGTCACCGTCGACGGAGCCGTCACCCGGCCGGGCGTTTACGAATTGAGCGGCCGCACCACCTTGCTCCAGGCCGTCGCCATGGCTTCCGGTCCGGTCAAGGAAGCCGACCTTCGCAGCGTCGCCGTCTTCCGCACCGTGGGCGATCGCCGCATGGTGGCGGTCTTCGACCTCGCCGCCATTCGCAACGGCCAGGCCGAAGACCCGGCGATCCTCGGCGAAGACGTGGTCATCGTCGACACATCGCGGCTCAACGCCGCCATGCGCGAGGTGGTCGCCCTCCTGCCCGGTCTGGCGGTGTTCGCCTATATCTAGCGTTCGCCTCCGCGCCCGCCTTCTGCGGCCGGCCCCGGCCCAGGTTCCGGCGGCGGCCGTGGCGAGATCAGTTCTGTCGACGAGTCTGTTGTTGGCCGAAATGGCGTGGTTGGACGAAAGTTTGCTGGCATTCTCTCGCGCGACGCACGGCTATGGGTTAATCAGCCTGTGCAATATCGGCGACCCGTCGCGGCCGTTTGAAATAGGTTGTCTCTGAAAATGTTTGGTGAGGGTTACGTGGACAGGACTTCCCGGATCGGGACTGACTATGACGGCATCGCGGGCGCAGTCTCTGATCGTCCTGACACCATGTCTTCAGGTGGGGAGGCGTTTGACGTAGCCGAATACTGGCGCCTTCTCGTCAAACATCGCTTCCTGATCGGCGGGGCCTTCCTGGCCGCCCTTGTGATCGGCGTCGCGGTGACGCTGCTGACAACCCCGATCTACACCGCCACGACCACCATCCAGATCGAGCGTTCGACCGCCAATGTCGTCGACGTTGAGGAGGTTTCGCCGAGCGAGTCCGCGTATAGCGCCGAGGAATTCTTCCAGACCCAGTATGGCCTGCTCAAGAGCCGCTCGCTCGCGGAACGCGTCGTCGAAAGCCTGGGCCTGGCCACCTCGGACAGGTTCATCGAACAGATGGGCGGGCAGGCGCCGTCCGCGAATGGCGGCACCGCCGCCGCCCGGGTGAACGCCCGCCGGGACGCCGCGGTGACCCTGATCCAGGACAATCTCGTGGTCCTCCCCGTCCGGGGCTCGCGGCTGGTGAACGTGAGTTTCGACAGCCCCAGTCCCCAACTGTCGGCGCAGATCGCCAACGCCATCGCCGAGAACTTCATCCAGTCGAACCTGGATCGCCGCTTCGAGTCCTCGGCCTATGCGCGGGAGTTCCTCGAGGATCGCATCGCCCAGACCAAGGCCCGGCTCGAGGATACCGAGCGTCAACTGGTCGCCTACGCCGCCGCCCAGCAGATCATCAACGTCTCCGAGGGCGACGAGGAGGGCGGCGCGAGCCAGTCCCTGGTCGGAACGAACCTCAACGCCCTCAATAACGCCCTGGCCCAGGCCACGGCGGGGCGGGTCGCGGCCGAGGAGCGGTGGCGCCAGGCCAGCGCGGCGCCGGTCCTGAGCCTGACCGACGTGCTCCAGAACCAGACGATCCAGCGCCTCACGGAAGAGCGCGCGCGGCTGGACGCCCAATATCAGCAGAACGCCAGCGTCTATCAGCCGGACTGGCCTGCCCAGCAGCAACTCAAGGCGCAGATCGACGAACTGGACAGCCAGATCAACACCGTCGCGCGCTCCATCCTGAACTCGATCCGGGGACAGTATGTCGTCGCCGCCAATCAGGAACGCGCGCTCCAGAACCGGGTCAACGCCCTCAAGGGCGACGTGCTCGACCTCCGCTCGCGGAGCATCCAGTACAACATTCTGCAGCGGGAACTGGACACCAGCCGGTCCCTCTATGAAGGGCTGCTCCAGCGCTACAAGGAAGTCGGCGTCACGGGCACGCTGGCGTCAAACAACATCTCCATTGTCGACGCGGCGGAAATTCCCGACTCCCCCTCCAAGCCGCAATTGCTGCTGAACCTCGCCATCGCCATGCTCCTCGGCCTGGGTCTGGGCGTCGGCGCCGCCTTCCTCATCGAAGCGCTCGACGAAAGCCTCGGCACGCCCGAGGACGTCGAGGCCAAGCTGAACATTCCGGTTCTTGGCGTGGTGCCGTTGCTCGACAAGGGCCAGACCCCGGCCGAGGCGCTGGCGGACATCCGGTCCAGTTTCTCGGAGGCGTACTACTCCCTGAGAACGGCGCTGCAATTCTCGACCCCGGACGGTGCCCCGGCCTCGCTTCTCGTCACCAGTTCGCGGCCGGCCGAAGGAAAATCCACGACCGCCTACGCCCTGGCGCTGAACCTTGCCCGGCTCGATAAAAAGGTGCTGCTGATCGACGGGGATCTGCGCAATCCGTCCATGCACCGCGTGGTCGGCGTGGATAATGACAAGGGCATGAGCAACCTGCTGTCGGGCTCGGACGACCTCCGGGCGGTCAGCGTGCCGACCAAGCATCAGAACCTCGACTTCATCGCCTGCGGTCCGCTGCCGCCCAACCCCGCCGAGCTGTGGGGGGGAGACCGGTTCCGCCGCGTTCTCGAACAGGCTCGCGCCGAATACGATCACGTGGTGATCGACGGGCCGCCCGTCCTCGGCTTCGCCGACGCCCCCCTGCTGGCCTCGGCCGTCAGCGGAACCATCTTCGTCCTCGAAGCGCATGGCACCCGTCGGGCCCAGGCCAAGGGTGCGCTCAAGCGTCTGTCCGTCCGCAACAGCCGACTGATCGGCGGCGTGCTGACCAAGTTCAATACGAAGAAGACCCAGTACGGCGGCTACAACTACGCCTACGACTATAATTACGGCGGCGAGTCCGAGAAGAAGAAGGTCGCCCGTCGGTGAATGCGGGCCCGGCAGCCGGAACCGCCGCCTCTCCCGGAGGCGGGTCCGGCGTGGTCAAATACCTGCCGCTGATTCTGATCGTGGCGGCCATCTGGCTCGCATGGCAGATCATCCTCAGCCCCATCGCCCAGCGGGCCCCGCCCGCGATGGCGATCCGGGTCGCCCCCGCCTCTCCCGGCGTGCTGGGACGCGCCGCCGAGGCGGAGGTGCTGGCCGGCCGGCCCGAGAATGGTCGGCGTCTGGCGGGGCTGGCCCTCTCGAAGGCGCCCTTCAATGTCCGGGCGATGCGGGTGTTCGGCCTGATCGAGGCTGAGGATGGCCGGCTCGATGCGGCCGACGGCATTCTCACCCTCGCTGGAAACTGGAGCCTGCGCGACGACCCGGCGCACGCCTGGCTGGTCCAGCAGCGCCTGAGACAGGGCAATTACGTCTCCGCCCTCGCCCATGCGGACACCCTGGCCCGCCGTCAGGTGGAGCATCAACCGCAGGTGTTTCGGCTCTTCACCGCCGCGGCGCTGGCCGATCCCCGCGCGGTCGGCCCGCTGGTTGGCCTGCTGAGCAAGAACCCGCCGTGGCGATTGAATTACATTCGAAGCCTGTACAAGGCGCCGGAGAACGCCCCCCTCATCGCCGCCCTGGCGATCAACCTTGAGCAGACGCCGGCGCCGTTCGACAGCGCCGAACTGCAGCTGCTCTACAACACCTGGGTTCGCGAGGGCCGCCTGGACGGCCTGGCGCTGATCCGTGAGCGCCTCGGACGTCCTCCGCTGGTCCCGCTGCTGGTCAACGGCGCGTTCGCTGAAACCACGGAAACGCCGCCGTTCGCCTGGATCATCGGCGTCGGACCGGGCGTGCAGGCCGGGATTACGGCCGACGATTTCAACCCCCGGGAGAGCGCGCTTCGAGTCCAGTATGACGGTTTCGCCTCTACGGGCCTGGCTCGCCAGTTCCTGCTGCTGCGGCCCGGCGCCTACACCCTGACGGGCGCGGCGCGGATAGAGACGGCGCCCGACGAGCCCCGGATGATCTGGACTGTTTCCTGCTCCCAGACCGGCGCCGAACTCGGACGGTACGTTCCATCCGGCGAGGATCCGGCCAAGTGGGCCTCCTTCTCCCTGGAATTCGTGGTGCCCGCCGAACGCTGCGCGGCCCAGTGGCTGCGTCTCGAGCCACGGCCAGGTGATCGCCGATCCACGGTCGTCGCGTGGTTCGACCGCTTTCAGATCACGAGGACGGACCCGGCTGTGACGCCGCGATGACGATTTCCGGGCGCGCGGCGCCATGCTGAGTTGTTGATTTCTCTTGCATCTCAACCGCCGCACCCTTAACGTCGACATTGATGAAGCTTGCAGGGTCGACCTGCACTAAATTCGAAGGGGATTTTGCATGCGTAAGACCGTTGCCGCCGCCGTTTGCGGCTTGCTGCTCGTCGCCGGCCAAGCTGCCGCCGCCGGCTCCACCAGCGCCGTGAACCAAGTTGGCGATCGTGTCGGCGCCCAAGCCGGTGCGTCCGAAGAGTTCGCCGGGATTCCGCTGCCGGTTCTCCTGATCGGCGCCGCCGTTCTCGTCGCCACCGTCGTCGTTGTTTCGGACGACGACTCGGAAAGCGACTAAATTACAGCGCCGCGACCAACGCGTGTCTCTGATCGCTGACCGTCGCGCGTGATACCCAGGTATCGAGAAGACCAGTGGAATGCCGTCGCCATCGCGACGGGTATTCTGCTGGTCTTTTCAATTGTGCTGGGGGGCGCCAGCCGGAATCACGCCCTTCGGCTCGCACTCGTGGAGCTGGCCTCCTTGCCGGTCCTGGTGCTCGCCGTCTCACGCCTGCTGAACCGGGAGTCCTGGTCCACCCACAAGTTCGGGCTCGGGCTGCTCGCCGCGATCTTCCTCCTGCCTCTCCTTCAACTGGCGCCCCTGCCCCCGGCGATCTGGACCGCCCTTCCCGGCCGCGAGCAGCTCGTGCTGGCGCTCGACCTCGTCGGTCAGCCCACGGGTTGGGTTCCCTTGTCGCTGACCCCCGACCTGACGTGGCGGTCATTCCTCGCCCTGCTGCCCCCCGTGGCCATGTTCCTCGGCGTCCTGGCGGCGACGAAGGACACAAGGCTCCGCCTCGTCCACCTCTACCTCGCCGCCGCCGTCGCTTCGGTGATGCTGGGGGTGATGCAGTTGGCCAGCGGCGGCGAGCGGCTGTACCCGTGGGCCACCACGGCCGCCGGCAACATGGTCGGCTTCTTCGCCAACCGGAACCACCTCTCCACCCTGCTCCTGGCCTCCCTGCCGTTTGCAGCGGTGCTCGCCGCGACCGCACTCCGGCGCAGGGCGGAGCGGGGCGGCCTGACCCAGTGGATCGGCATGCTGTTCATCGGCCTCGCCATCGTCGCCATCGGCGTCATACGATCCCGCGCAGGCATCGTTCTCGCGGTCCCGGCCCTGGCGCTAAGCGTGCTCGCCGCCTGGGTGGCCTCCGGGCGCAGCCGTCCGAAACCGGCCTTGCTGGCAGGCGTGGGCGTCGCCGCCGCCGCCGTGGCGGCCGTGGGCTTCTTCGCCCTCGCGCCGATCCTGGCGCGCTTCGATCCCAACTCGCCGCCGGAAGGCCGGTTCGAAAACTGGCCGATCGTGGTCGAGGCCGCGAACAACTACCTGCCCGTCGGGTCGGGCCTGGGCTCCTTTGATCCGGTGTACCGTTCGGTAGAGCCGCTGGAGCGGCTGGACTCGACGTTCTTCAACCAGGCGCACAACGAGTATCTGGAGCTCTGGCTGGAGACCGGGTGGCTCGGCATCGGCCTGCTCGCCGTCTTCCTCGTCTGGTGGGCGCGGCGCAGCTGGACGTGTTGGCAACGCCCCCCCTCGACGGAGGCCGACCTCCAGAGGGCGGCCAGTGTGGCGATGCTGATCATCATGCTGCACTCGATCGTGGACTATCCGATGCGGACCGAAACCATCGCGGTGCTGTTCGCGCTGTTCGCGGCGCTGCTGGAGGGGGCGGCCCGGCCGCTGCTCGAGCGACAGAAGGTTCGCGTGCGGGCGGACTAGCCGATCCGTGGGCCTCCGCGCGCCCCGAAGGCGTCAGAAAACCAGCGTCGGAGGGGCCCCACCGGCTTCGGTCGCACGAGCATTGCCACCGTCGATCCGATCGTGTTTCTAGGCTCCATGAAGCGCTCATTTTGTACGGTTGTGCTTCCCGTCATCACGGCGGCGATCATCGGCGGCTGCGTCCCGTCGCCCCCCGCACTGGGCCCGGAGCAGACGAGCCTCGGCGACGCCGACCAGCGGCTGACCTCTCTCATCGCTCTTGACGAGCAGGTCGCCCGGGTCGCGCAGCGGCTGCTCGAGGCCAATGCGGGCCTCTGCCCGACGGTGCGACTGTCCGCCGGCTGGGCCTTGCACTCGGCGCGGCAGTATAGCCCGGAGCTCCGCGGCTACGCCGAGCAGCGCTTCGGCCTGGAGGGCGACCTGCCCGGCGTGCTCGCGGCGCCTCCCGGATCACCGGCCGCCGAGGCGGGGGTCCGTCAGGGCGATCTGCTGCTATCAACCGCGACGGTCGCCCTCGATCCCGGCGATGGCGGTCGCGCGCCGGAATTCGAGGGCCTGGCGGAAAACGTCCGCAGGATCGATGCGGCGCTGGCGAATGGACCGACACGGTTCACCCTGCGCCGCGACGGGCGGCGGCAGGAGATCACCATCCAACCCCGCCGCGCCTGTGGCTATGAGGTGCAGCTCAATCCGTCGGATGAACTGAACGCCCGCGCCGACGGGCGGCGGCTGTTCATCAGCACCGCCCTGGCCAGCTTCGCCCGGAACGACGACGAACTGGCCGTGATCCTCGGCCATGAACTCGCCCACCACGTCCTGCGGCATCGGCACTGGAGCGACACCGGGGGCGCCGCCCGCCAGGTCAACGAGGCGGCGTGGGCCGCCGACGGGGGCGAGGGCAATGCGGAACAGCAGGCCGACCGCGTCGGCCTCTACCTCCTGGCTCGCGCGGGCTTCGATCCGGCCGTCGCCGCTCCCTTCTGGCGCCGCTTCGGCGAGTCCAACTGGCGCGTTCGGTTCCCCCAGATCGGCCATGCCTCGGCGGGTTCCCGGGCGCTGGCGCTGGAACAGGTCCAGCGCGAGATCGAGGCGAAGCGTCAGGCCGGCGGCGAACTCCTGCCCTGAGGGTATCGAGATCGGCCGACCGCTCCGCCGGCGCTTGACCGAACCGGTAAAGAGGGCGTTAAGATTGAGGGAGCCCACAGGGAGGGTCGAGAATGCATAGCGAACAGCCCTTGTCACGTGCGCCGGCGTCCGCGTCGGCGTTGCGCCGCCCAACCTCCGGCCCTGCACGCACCTCCGGCCTCTACGGCGAAGTCGTGACCCTGCCGGTCAATCGGCGCGAACTGGGTGCGACGCCCGAACGCAAGGTCTCGTAGTCACGCCTCGCCCGGGGCCGGTCGACCGTCCCCCATGCTTTCCCGTAGCTGAACCCACGCCGCGACGATGTGATAGAGCGAACTCGCCGGCGCCGGCTCGTCGACGAACCGCCCGTCCGCGTCCTGCTTGTCCCGCCACAGGCCGAACGGCTCGAGATACGCACGCAGCCCCTTCAGCGCCTCCGCCGCATGCCCATCCGGCGCACCCTCGCCCAGGATCAGGGCCGCCTTGAGCCGCTCGGTCTGCGGCCACAGCCGGGCCCGGGCGGAGCGGACCGCGAGGCCGTCGTCGAGTTCGTCGATCGCCACGCCGCGCGAGGCGTCGACGCCGCGCTGGCCCGCCTCATAAAGCCGGCGCGCGGTCTCTGCGGCCCAGGGATCGTCCGCCCGCGCCCGACCCCACCGGGTCAGCAGCCAGGCCCATTCGAACTGGTGGCCGGGCTCGACCAGACGACCCGCCTCGCCGGCGGCGGGGGTCCAGTCGGCTGCGAAGAACTCGCGCAGGAAGCCGCCCGCCGGATCGATGAAGTGGCGCCGCGCCAGACCGACGATCTCGTCGGCCATGGCGGTCCAGACGCCCGCCGGCTCCAGCGCCTCCCAGGCCAGACAGGCCTCCAGCAGATGCATGTGGGCATTGGCCTGATACGGATGCCCCCCGTCCTCGCGCCAGCCCCCGGCGGGATGGGCGAGCGTGGCCAGCCCCTCACGCAGCGCCTGCGCCCGCGCCGTCATCCGCCCGGCCTCCACGCCCGCCTGCCGCGCGGCGGCGAAGGCCAGCAGGGCGAAGGCCTGGTCGTACAGGGAGGCGGTGTCGTCGAGCGTCTCGCCCCCGGTCGACACCCGCGTGCGATACAGGCCGTCCGGCCGCCGGTTGGTGGCCTCGAACCGGTCCAGGCCCTCGCTCACCAGCCGGCGCCAGGGCCCGGGCCAGCCCGCTTCGCCGGCGACGCTGAACACCCAGGCCTGCCGCGCCTGCACCCGGGCCCGCCGGAAGGCGCTGGTGCAGATCCCCCGGTCGTCGAGGGCCTCGCGGAAGCCGCCGTCCTCGTCGACCCCCAGCGCCGCCCACAACGGCAGGGCCGCGAGACGCATCCAGCTGTCGAACGCCCGCGCCTGCTCTTCCAGCGTGGCGACCGGGGATCGACCTTCGGCGTGTGCAGGCGAGGTCTGGCGGATGCGGTCCACCAGCGCCTTGACCTCCTGCGCGCGATCGAGGCTGCAGACGAGCACGGCGTCGGACTCGACGATGATCGCCAAATCCTTGACGCCGGCCGTGGCCACCACGATCCCTTCGGCCGCCCGGACCAGACAGGTGTCGCCCTTGGCTCCGATCCACACGCCCTTGTCGCCCGATCCGGCTGATGCCACCGCGTCCCAGGCGCCGAGGTCGGACCATCGAAAATCGACCGGCAGCACCGAGACGCGGCCGCTCCGTTCCATCACCGCGTAGTCGATCGAGATCCGCGGCGAATGCAGGAAGGCGTCGGACAGACGCACGACGTCGCCCGCCGTGTCGGGGAGCGCCCCGGCGACCGCCGCGGCGACGTCCGGGGCGAACGCCTCGAGCTCGCCGAGCAGCACGTCCGCCCGGACCATGAAGTTGCCGCTGTTCCACAGAAAGCCGTCGCGAACGTAGGCTTCCGCCTGTTCGCGGCCGGGTTTCTCCACAAAGCGCCGGACCTTGGCGAGGCCGTCCGACTCCGGCTCGATATAGCCATAGGCCGACGAAGGGCCGGTCGGCCGCACGCCGAAGGTGACGATCTCGCCCCGGGCCGCGGCGGGCGCGCCCGTCATCACCGAACGCCTGAACGCCTCGGCGTCGGGAATGTGGTGGTCGGAGGCCACGAACAGCGCGATCCCCTCCGGCGCCTGCCGGCTGATCCAGAGGGCCGCCGCCGCCATGGCCGCCGCCGAGTCCCGGCCTTCGGGCTCCAGCAGCACCGTGGCTTCCATCGACAGGGCCGCCAGTTGCTGGACGATGGCGTCCCTGTGGCTCTCGCCGGCGACGACGATGAGCCGCCCTCCCCCCGTGGTCAGGGGCGCGACCCGCCGGGCGGTTTCCTGGAACAGCGACAGCTCGCCGACGAGGTCGAGAAACTGCTTGGGGCTGTTCGGTCGTGAAGCGGGCCAGAGACGCGTTCCCGCCCCGCCGCAGAGGATGACCGGAAACACCACCATAGCGCGCCCCAACGTGTCCGAAGCGGTCGGTCTAGACGCTGGCGCGGGTGAGCGCCAGCGACGGACGGCGGTCCACCCCTAGAAGGTCGTCCGCCATTGACCCATGAGCCCGAGGGCCGGGGCCGCCGTTCGCACATGGCGATCGTCGCGCGTCACGACGGCGCGAAGGTCCAGGTACGATCCGTTCGGCAGTTCATGAAGACTGCCCAGCGCCAGATCGATCTGGCGTCCCGTCGGAGTCGCCGAGAAGCGGCGTTCCGAGAAGGTCAGCGGATCGAAATACTCCAGCGGCGCGTCGGCCAGCCAGGCGCTGAACTCACCACTCTCCACCCGCAGGGGCTGCGAGATCGACCAGGTCAGGGACCGGCAGCCGAAGCCCAACTGTTCACAGGCGGAGGTCAGGCCCAGTCGCCAGCTGGAGCTCACCGCCTGCTCGGACAGGCTCAGGAACTGCCCTGCGAGATCGGTCCGCGCCCAGCCCATCTCCGCGTCCAGCCACAGGCCGGAGCCGAGGCCGAACCGGCCCGAAACGCCGGCGAATGTGCTGTCGCTCGGCATCTCGAACCCGGAGCCGAGGGGCGCATAGGAACCCAGCGGGCCCATCCGTTCCTCAAGGCTCCCCCCCGCAAACGTCAGCTGCGCCGTGGGCGAGGCATCCCATTTCATGGCGAAACGGCTGTATCGCGACACGTCCTCCTCGGCGGACTGGAACGGCATGGCGCGGTCGCCGGCGCCGGCGTCGGCCGTGAAGGTCAGGGCGCCGATCCGGGCCGCCCCGAGCCAGGCGCGATCCACTTGCGCCAGCGAAGCGAAACCGTCGCCGGCCCCCAATTCGAAAGGCGACCGGGCGCCGTTCCGGCCCTGCCACACCGCCACCGCGCCGTGATCCGTGGAGAACTGGACCATGACGTCCTCGCGCCGCCGCTCATCAAGCCACGGCGTCAGGGCGTTGGAGAGCGCCGCGGGATCGTGGGCGCTGTCATCGACGGCCGCGCTGCTGGTCAGCGACAGCTGGCCGCCGATCGGGGCGTCGAGGGTCAGGGTCGCCTGCTGACGCTCCAGCTGCGGCATCCGGCTCCGGTCTCCGCGCGGGGCCTGGCCATACGCGGCCGCGAGGTCGACCCGGAACAGGCGGTCGTACGAGTCGTGTCCCACCGTCTGCAGCCCGGGCGTGTTGCGGAAGGCGTCGCCGAACGCCGCCCCGGAATAGGAGAATCTCTGGGTGGTGACCGACACGGTGGCGCCGGACGCCATCGGAACGCTCGTCGAACCGACCGGCTGGAAGGCCTGGGCGATATCGAGCAGCCCACGGCCGTACACCGCGTCCGTGCCCGCAGCGCCCGCTTCCCGCGCCGTCGTCAGCAATATTTCGACGGCTTCCCTGCCGGTCAGGTTCGGGAAGGCGTCGAGCAGGAGCGCCAGCGCTCCGGCGACGGCCGGCGCCGAGAAGGAGGTGCCGTTGATCCGCCAGCAGCTCGTGCCGTCGCATCCGGTGATGACGTCCTCGCCCGCGGCGCTGAGGTAGCTGGCCGCGGATACGCCCGCCCGGTTCGAGAAGGCGGCGAGGACATTGCTCGCATTGTGCGCGCCCACCACGATGATGCTGCCGGCGAACCTGGGATCGGTGGCGTAGCGCCCCGGCCATTCCGGGTTGCCTCCGGTCGCCTCCTCGCCGGCGTTCCCCGCCGCGATGGTGAAGACGATGCCGGCTCTGACGGCGCGCTCGAGGGCCGCCTCGAACTGGGCCCCGAGGGAGGTTTCGCCGCCCAGCGACATGTTCACGATCGGCAGGTCGTGGGCGATGGCGTAGTCGATCGCCCGGATCAGGTCCGCTGTGTGGAAGCAGACATCGTCATCTGCATCCTCGCAGTCGCTGCGGTCCGACCGGATCGACACGATGGTCGACTGATAGGCTGTGCCGATCGTGCCGAACCCGTTGAAGTTCGACGCGATGATCCCCGAAACCAGGGTCCCGTGAGCGGGTTGTCCGCCGGCGCCGGGCGTACCCGTGGGCGTGTTGCGGCCGATGATCACGTCCGTCGACAGGGACGTCGAGATGCGGCCCGTGAGGTCCGCCTGGGTGAAGTCGATCCCTGAGTCGATCACCCCGATGTTGATCCCGGCGCCCGTCGCCCCGGCGTTCCATGCGGTGATCGCACCCGAATTCACCACCCCATAGTTGCGCTGATACTCCGCCGAACTCGCGGAAGGCGGAGGCGACGGGGGTGGCGGCGGCGGCGGAGGGGGCGGCGGAGGCGGAGGGGGTGGAGGGGGCGGAGGAGGAGGCGGAATTGGCGTGACCACACCGCCGCCGCCACCGCCGCCACCGCCGCCGCAAGCGGCCAATGGCGTCGCCAGCGCGGCGAGCAGCAGCAGTCCTGAGATCGACCCCGCCCGACGAGTACGCACCAATCTTCACCTCGAAACACGCCCCGAACCCGACCCTAGGGCCGAGCCGACAGAACGCGCAATCATTTTGCCGCGATCAACTCACGGTATAGGCTGCGGAGCCATCACGCCCCCCGTTCCGCTCGGCGGTGGCCAGCACCCCGGAAGCCGTCTTGCCAGAGCCTATACGCAGCATCCTGATCGTCGGCGGCGGCACCGCGGGCTGGATGGCGGCGGCGGCGCTGCAACGGACCCTCGGTCCGCACGTCGCCGTGACGCTGGTGGAATCCGGGGAGATCGCCCCCGTGGGGGTCGGCGAGGCCACGGTGCCGCCCATCCGCGACTTCAACCTCATGATCGGCCTCGACGAAGCCGAGTTCATGCGCGAAACCAAGGCTACGCTGAAGGCCGCCATCGTATTCCAGGATTGGGGACGGATCGGCGCCCGCTACACCCATCCATTCGGCACATTCGGTCCCGGGCCGACGCTGGGCGACTTCCAGCAAACCTTCTTCGCCCTCCAGTCGACCGGAAAGGCCGGGCCGCTAGGCGATTATTCGATCTGCTGGCGGGCGGCCGAGGCCGGCAAGGTCGGGCCACGCGACTCCGATCCCCGGTCGCCCCGAAACGGCCTGTTCACCGCCTATCATTTCGACGCCGGCCTTTACGCCCGATACCTGCGCGAGATCTGCGAACGCCGCGGAGTCCGGCGTGTCGAGGGCAAGATCGTCGAGGTCTCGCAACGGCCGGAGGATGGCTTCATCGACGGCGTGGTCCTCGACGACGGCAGGAGCCTGTCGGCGGACCTCTACATCGACTGCAGCGGCTTCCGGGGCCTGCTGATCGAGGAGACCCTCAAGGCGGGCTATGATGACTGGTCCCACTGGCTGCCCGTCGACCGCGCCGTCGCCGTTCCCTGCGCCAAGGTCGGCCAGGCCACGCCCTACACCCTGTCCACCGCGCGCGAAGCCGGTTGGCAGTGGCGGATCAATCTGCAGCACCGCACCGGCAACGGCTACGTCTACTGCTCGGACTACATCAGCGACGACGCGGCGCGCGAGACGTTGCTGGCCCATCTGGACGGGGAACCGTTGGCGGACCCGCGCACGCTCCGTTTCGTGACCGGGCGGCGCAAGACCTTCTGGGACCGCAATGTCGTCAGTCTCGGCCTGTCCAGCGGCTTTATCGAGCCCCTGGAATCGACCAGCATCCACCTGGTCCACGCGGGTCTCGTCCGGCTGCTGCAGCACTTCCCGGATCGCGAATTCAGCCCCGTCAACATCGCCGCCTACAACCGCCGGCTGGGGCGCGAGGTCGAGCTGATCCGCGACTTCGTCATCCTGCACTATCACGCGTCGCAACGGGACGATTCGCCGTTCTGGCGGCGGGTGGCGGCCATGCCGATCCCCGACGCCCTGGCCGAGCGGGTCGAGGCCTTCCGGGATCGCGCCTTGCTCTACCAGGTCGGCGCCGACGAGTATTTCAGCCAGGCCTCGTGGCTGGCGGTGATGTACGGCCAGGGCATCCAGCCCCGGACGTTCAACCCGCTGTACGCCTATCAGGACCAGGAACGGTCCGCCGCCCGTCTACGTGACATTTCCGATGTCCTCGCCCACGTCGTCGAAGACCTGCCCGAACACGAGGCTTACCTGAAGGCCAACAACATGTGGTCCGGCGACGCCTAGGCGGACATCAGCCGATCACGCTCCGGAAGCCGGTTCCGCCGCGACGGGGGCCGGAACGACCACGACCACGGGCGACGGCGACTCCACGGGAACGACGGGAACAGCGGGCGTTTCGCGCCAGACCGCCGCGGGGTTCAGCGCCGCCGTCGCCTCGAGGAAAGTCCCCGGTTTCATTGACGGTTCGGGGGCCGTCCGCAGCCCCACCACCCGGGCCAGATCGGCGATGAAGGTGATGCAGTTGCGCCGCCTCAGATCGTAGACCGAGCCCTCCGGACTGTTCCACCACTCCGCCCGCGCCCTGAGCGCATGCCAAGTGGCGTCATCGACGGTCAGCTCGAGGAACGGCTGGCCCTCGTTGACATAGCGGGCGTCGGGCTCCTCCACCACGCCGCCGCCGCGCATGAACAGCAGATGCGGCCCCGGGCTCTTCGCCGTAAAGCCCGCCGACCAGTCGACCGGCTCGCCCGTGGCGTCCTCGGTCCCCTCGGCGTGCACATAGGCGTGGGGGAACAACAGATAGCCGTCCCGCACCCGCGCGCCGGGGTGGGCGTAGAAGGTCACCGTCACCTCGGCCCAGGCCTGGCCGGCGATCAGCGCCAGCAGCAGGGCGGAGGCTAGGGTGCGAAACAGGCTGCGGGTCATGCGGTCTCCGGACATGGGCTCCACTGTGGAGTGGTCCGCCCTGAACGTGCAAGGGCCGCCGGAGGATGCCCCCGGCGGCCCTCGACCTCGTTGCAGCGACGCTGTCAGTGCGAGGCGGGCTTGGCCACCACGTCGGCGTCCCTCACCCGCGTCCGCGCGGCGGCGAGGGCGAAGACGGTCAGCAGCAGATAGCCGACCAGCGGCACGTAGAAGACCGGATTGAAGGTCGCCGACGCGTCGGCGATCTGCCCGCCCAGATACGGCAGCACCGCGCCGCCGACGATGGCGGTGCACAGCAGTCCCGAGGTGGCCGAGGCCGGCGCGCCCGAGCGCTCCAGCGTCAGGGTGAAGATCGTCGGGAACATGATCGAGTTGAAGAAGCCCACCGCGATCGCGGCGTAGGCCGCGGTCTCGCCGGACGTCTGCGTCACGACCAGGCACAGCGTCGCCGCGACGACGGTGTTGACCGTCAGCAGCACGCCCGCGCGAACCTTGGTCAGCAACAGGGCGCCGATGAAGCGACCCACCATGGCGCCGCCCCAGTAGAGGCTGACCATGCGGCCGGCGTCGGCTTCCGGGATATTCAGGATGGGCGTGCTGGCGAGGAAGTTGGTCAGGATGCCGCCGATGGTCACTTCCGAGCCGACGTAGATGAAGATGGCCAGGGCGCCGAACAGGGCCCAGGGCGAGCTGAAGGCCTTGAAGGGCGACGACACGCCGCCTTCCTCCTCGGCTCCCGCGGCGGCGGCGTTGATCTTCTTCCGGGCGGTGAAGATGAAGAAGGCGACGACGGCGAAGAAGGCCCCCAGCGCCAGGAAGGCGAAGTCGATGCTGCGCAGCGATTCGTCCCGCGTCGCCGCGGTGACGACGGCGCCGGCCGCGAACACGCCCCCGGTCAGCAGGACGGTCGAGCCGAGGTACGGACCGACGGTGGTGCCCAGCGAGTTGAAGAACTGCGAGAAGTTCAGGCGGGCGTGCGAGCTCTTCTTGGAGCCCAGCGCGGCGACCAGCGGGTTCGCGGCCACCTGCAGCAGGGTCACCCCCGAAGCGATGACGAACAGGGCGATCAGAACGCCGGGGTACCAGTCCATGATCGTCGCCACCGGCACGATCAGGCAGCCCAGCACCATCACGGCCAGCGCCGAGATGATCGAGCGGCTGTAGCCCAGCTTGCCCAGCACGGCCGCGGCCGGCACCGAGACGACGGCGTAGGCGATGAACCAGGCCGAGGCGGTCAGCATGGCCTCGGCGGTGCTGAGGTCGAACACCTTGCGGACCGCCGCGATCAGCGGGTCGATCAGCGAGGTGGCGAAGCCCCAGGCGAAGAACAGGGTGGTCACATAGGCGAAGGCCAGGGTCGTGCCCTGCCGCGCCGGCGCTTTCGTATCGGTCATTTCTCTCCCCGGGGTAGCCGTGCGTCTGTCGCGCGCGGCGCTCGCGTAAACGGTTTCACCGTCAAACGGCCGCGTCCAGCCGTTTTACCGGGACCGTAACCAAAAGTGGCCGGATCCGGCGAGGGCGCCGGACACGAAAAGGCCGCCCCGGTCTCCCGGGACGGCCCAGTCTCGCTGATCGGTTGGGCCGATCAGTAGCGGTAGTTGATCCCGACCGAGAAGGTCCGGCCGTAGCTCTGGTAGTCGATGGTCCGGCGCTCGTCGCCGTTCTCGAAGGTCTTGAACGGCTCGTCCGTCAGGTTGTTGGCCTGCGCCAGGATCGACAGGCCCTCGAGCGGGCCCGACTGGAACTCGTAGCCGATCTGCGCGTCGACGACGTTCTCGGCGGCGACCGAACGCAGGGTGCGGCCGTTGCCGAAGCCGGCGACCTCGCCCAGGAAGTCCGAGCGATACCGGTTGGACACGCGGGCCTGGAAGCCGTTGTTCTCATAGTAGAACGTGCCGTTGACGACCGTTTCCGACAGGCCCGGCAGGGGCGTGGGGTCCTGGGTCGGATCGGGCTGGATCTCGCTGTCCGTCGCCGAGGCGCTGAATATGACGCCAAAGCCTTCCAGCGCCGGATGGAAGATGTCGAGCGGCGTCGAGACCGCGAACTCGACACCCTTGATCCAGCCGCCCTCGCCGTTGTCCGGGGAGGACGACAGGCCCGAGTTGATCACGGGGACCACGCCGCCGGTCGGATATCCGGTGAAGTCGACGATCTGGTTGTGGGTGTAAACGAAGCTCTCGAGGTGCTTGTAGAAGCCGGCCAGCGAGACATAGCCGCGGCGATCCGCGAAGTATTTCTCGAGCGACAGGTCCACCACGTCGGCGATGTAGGGCTGCAGTTCCGGATTGCCGCTCGAGGCGCTCCACGGCGAGTTGAGGTCCGGCTGGGCCGAGGGAATGTTGTTGGCCACGTTGAACGAGTAGTTCCGCGAGGCGCGCATGTCGTCCATGCGCGGGCGGGCCAGGGTGCGGGCCAGCGCGAAGCGCACGAAGGTGTCCTCGCGGACCTCGAGGATGAAGTTCGAGCTGGGCAGGATCTCGGTGTATTCATCGCCGCCCGACACCGCCACCGTCTCCGAGACGCCCGGAGCGACCTGGCGGGCCGAGAAGCCTTCCGAACTCTGCTCGGTGTGGACCACCTGGACGCCGACGTTGCCGGTCAGCGGCAGGCCGAACAGCGTATGGTCGATGTTGGCCATGGCATAGGTGGTCGAGACCTTCTCGGTCACTTCCCAGTTGCCCGCGATGACATCGGCGTTGGGGTTGCGGACCAGGTCCAGCGCGCCGCTGTTGACCAGGCCGAGGGCGTCATAGCTGAGCACCTGCGAGATGCCGAGGTAGCCCAGGTCGGTCGGCGCCAGGAGCAGCTCGCTGGGAACGACGAGGTCGCCGCCGCCCGGGACGCCCAGGTAGAACTGGTCGTTGATGAAGGCCTTCTGGCGTTCCGAATGGTTGAAGCCGAAGCTCAGCGACTTGAACGGAGACTCATGGATGGCACGCGTCGCGGTCAGGCGCACCGCCTTGATCTCGTCGGTGACGGTCGGGGTGTTCATGTAGCCGACCTGGCCGCCCGGGATCACGTCGCCGCCCCAGCCCTGCGGGCTGGTGATGACGATCAGGCTGGGATCGGCGTAGTCCAGCTGGCTGGTGAAGCGGGTGACGCCGTCATCGGTCAGTTCGAAGCCCAGGGTGTCCAGCGCGCCGTCGATGTTGCGGCCGGTGCCGGCGTTGGTCTCCAGGATGATGTCGTGGCGCTCGACCTCCGAATAGTTGAGGTCCAGGCCCAGGGTCCAGTCGTCGTTGGCGAAGAACTCGGTGTTCCAGCCGATGGCGGTGAGCGTGCTTTCGCGCTTGTTCAGGTCGTTGCGGACCACGCCCTTGATGTTGTCCCAGGTGCCGGCGACGATCAGGCCGTCGTCCACCACGTAACCGGGACGCAGGCTCGGCCCGGGACGACAGACGTCCGGGGTTCCCGGGCAGGCGCCGGACGAACCGCCCCAGGCCAGCGGGAACTCGATGCCGCGCAGCACCTGGGTGTTGTCGAACTCGGAATAGAAGGCGTCCAGCGTGGTGTGGAAGCGATCGTTGGGGCGCCATTCCAGCACGCCCATGTAGCCGTCGCGCTCCAGCTCCGACGACATGACGTAGGGCTTGACGCCGCCGGTCAGCAGGTTGCCGTCCGAATAGGTCGGATAGCCCCAGGCGTTGAACCGCTCGGACTGGTAGGGCGAGCTCATGTGGGCGTAGCCCAGGGCGAGGCCGACGGTGTCGTCCATGAACTGGTCGATATAGGAAACGGTGTAGCGGTCGCCGCTGTCGGTCGTGCCCGAGTTCAGCGCGCCCAGTTCGTTCCACTCATGACGGTAGTTCAGCGCCACGGTCTGGCGGCCGTAGTCCAGCGGCCGGACGGTGCGCAGGTCGACGGTGCCGGCCAGACCCTGGCCGATCAGGGTCGCGTCAGGGGTCTTGTACACGACCACGCTGCCCAGCAGTTCCGAGGGGAACTGGTCGAACTCGACGCCGCGGTTGTCGCCGGTGGTGACGAGTTCGCGGCCGTTCAGCAGGGCGGTGGTGAAGTCCGGGCCCAGGCCGCGGATCGAGATCAGCTGGCTGCGCCCGTCCAGGCGCTGCGAGGTCACGCCCGGCAGGCGGGCCAGCGACTCGGCGATGGAGACGTCCGGCAGCTTGCCGATGTCCTCGGCCGAGATGACCTCGACGATCGAAGTGTTGTTGGCCTTGGCGGCGATCGACGCCTCGACCGAGGCGCGGATGCCGGTGACGATCACCTCCTCGACCTGGGTCACTTCCTCCTGCGGGACGTCCTGGGCGGACGCGGTTCCGACGAAGGCGAGGGCGGCGACGGCGCCGAGGGCGGCGCCCCCGAGCAGGCGGGTACGACGAGTGATTTGGGTTCGCATCTCATTCTCCCTAAGGCCGTCGCATTTCTGTCGAAGCGTCCGGTGTTACCGCAAAGTAATGCAAACTTATGGAAAGGATGCAAGCGCCCTGTGGGCCGACGCCGTCCCGACGTGGCGAAAATGTGACGGGCCGCCTTGGCTGTTTTGCACCGCACAAGGGCTTTTTGCCTTACGACGCCGCAATTTGGCCCGCACACCTGAGCCGGTTGACAGACGCCCTCTACACTGCAAAATATTGCAAACTGACCTGACGGGCCACGCCGTCCGCAGGCGATCCGAAGGGACGGAGACGATGACGGAACGCTCGAAGCGGCTGAATCGCACCTGCGTGGCGGCCCTGTGCGTCGCCTTCGCCGCCCTCTCGGCCGCGCCGGCGCTGGCGGGGCCGAATCTGCAGGACACGGGCGTGCGCGACCGTCCCGCCGAGGACGAGGTGATCTACTTTCTGCTGCCGGACCGGTTCGCCAACGGCGACCCCGCCAACGACCGCGGCGGGCTCGACGGCGACCGGCTGCAGACCGGGTACGACCCGACCGACCCCGGCTTCTACCACGGCGGCGACCTGCGCGGCCTGACCGGGCGGCTCGACTACCTGCAGGGACTCGGCGTCACCGCCCTGTGGATCGCGCCGCCGTTCGTCAACAAGCCGGTGCAGGGCCCGCCCGGGCATGAGAGCGCCGCATACCACGGCTACTGGATCACCGACTTCACCCGCATCGATCCCCACTTCGGGACCAACGACGACTTCCGCGCCCTGGTCGACGCGGCCCACGCGCGCGGCATCAAGGTCTATCTCGACATCGTCATCAACCACACCGCCGACGTCATCCGCTACCGCGAATGCCCGGACAACAACTGCGACTACCGCTGGAAGGGCGACTATCCCTACCAGCGCCGCGGCGGCCTCGCCGGCGAGCCGATCAACGCCGGCTTCAGCGGCGAGCCGGGCAGCGACTTCGGGAGCCTCATCCGCCCCGACTATGCGTACACGCCCTACAATCCGGCGGGCGAGGAGACGGTCAAGGTTCCCGCCTGGCTCAACGACGTCGGCCTCTATCACAACCGGGGCAACAGCGCCTGGTACAGCGAAGCCCGCATGGACGGCGACTTTTCGGGCCTCGACGACCTGTTCACCGAACACCCGCGCGTGGTGCAGGGCTTCATCGACATCTACGGCGGCTGGATCGACGACTACGGCGTCGACGGCTTCCGCATCGACACCGCCCGCCACGTCAACCCGGAGTTCTGGCAGGCCTTCGTCCCCGCCATCCTCGAGCGCGCCCGCGCCAAGGGCATCCCGAACTTCCACATCTTCGGCGAGACCTACGACTTCCAGAGCGGCACGGCGGCGATGCACACCGTCGTCGACGGCCTGCCGACGGTGCTCGACTTCGCCTACCAGCGCACGGTGCAGGACATGGTCACCGGCGTCCGCCATCCGGACGCCATGGGCTATCTGCTGATGGAGGACGCCATCTACGCCGGCGGCGTCGAGACGGCGCGCAAGCTGCCGACCTTCACCGGCAACCACGACATGGGCCGCATCGGCCACCTGATCCTCAAGGCGATGCCCGACATCTCCGACGCGGAACTGCTCGACCGCTCGGCCCTGGCCCACGCCATGGTCCTGCTCGGCCGGGGCGTGCCGGTGATCTACTACGGCGACGAGCAGGGCTTCACCGGCGACGGCGACGACCGCCGCTCGCGCCAGGACATGTTCGAGACCCGCACCGCCTCCTACGCCGACGACCGCCGCATCGGGCAGGCGGCCGGGCCGTTCGACACCGGCGCCGACATGTACCGCCGCATCGCCGAAATGACCCGCGTCCGCGCCGCCGACGCCCGGCTGCGCCACGGCCGCGTCGCGGTCCGCATCGCCGATCAGGAACCGGGCATCCTGGCCATCTCCCGCCTCGATGACGGCGGCGAGACCCTGGTGGTGTTCAACACCGCCACCGAGGCGCGCGCCGTCAACATCCCGGTCGAGACCACCTCGTCCGACTGGCGCGCCCTGCTCGGCCAGTGCCCCGCCCGCGCCGCCGCCCCCGGCGCCGTCTCCGTTTCCGTGCCCGCCCTGGGCTATCTCGTTTGCGTATCCGAAGGTTGAGCTTGACCGTCCAGTTTCTCGAGTCCCCGCAGGCCGGAGCCGACGCCGCCGAATGGTGGCGCGGCGCGGTCGTCTATCAGGTCTATCCGCGCAGCTTCGCCGATACGAACGGCGACGGCGTCGGCGACCTGAAGGGCATCACCGACCACCTCGACCATATCGCCTCGCTCGGTGTCGACGCCGTCTGGCTGTCGCCCTTCTTCACCTCGCCGATGAAGGATTTCGGCTACGACGTGGCCGATTATTGCGACGTCGATCCGATCTTCGGCACGCTGGCCGACTTCGACGCCCTGATCGCCAAGGCTCACCGGCTGGGCCTGCGCATCATCACCGATCTGGTCTTCGCCCACACCTCGGACCAGCACGCCTGGTTCCGCGAGAGCCGCCAGTCCCGAACCAATCCGAAGGCCGACTGGTACGTCTGGGCCGACGCCAAGGCGGACGGCTCGCCGCCCTCGAACTGGCAGTCGGTGTTCGGCGGTCCGGCGTGGACGTGGGATGCGCGGCGCGGCCAGTACTACATGCACAACTTCCTGCCCGAGCAGCCGCAGCTGAACCTGCATCTGCCGGCGGTGCAGGACGCCCTGCTGGACGCCGCCCGCTTCTGGCTCGACCGCGGCGTCGACGGCTTCCGCTTCGACGCCATCAACTTCTCCATGCACGACCCCCTGCTGCGGGACAATCCGCCCCTCCCCCCGGGCGGCAAGCGGACCCGGCCGTTCGACTTCCAGGACAAGGTCCACAACCAGTCCCAGCCGCAGATCGCCGACTTCCTGAAGCGCGTCCGCGCCCTGACCGACAGCTACGGCGGCCGCTTCACCGTGGCCGAAGTCGGCGGCGACCACGCCGAACGCGAGATGCAGGCCTTCACCGCCGGCGACGACCATCTGAACAGCGCCTACGGCTTCCTCTACCTCTACGCCCCCGCCCTGAACGACCAGCTGGTGCGCGAGGGGGCCGAGGCCTGGCATGGCCGCGACGGCCAGGGCTGGCCCTCGTGGACCTTCTCGAACCACGACGCCCCGCGCGCCATTTCGCGCTGGGCCGGCGGGCGCGATCTCAAGGCCTTCGCCGAGATGGCCATGCTGCTGTTGATGTGCCTGCGCGGGAACGTGTTCATCTATCAGGGCGAGGAATTGGCCCTGCCCCAGGCCGAGGTGCCGTTCGACCGGCTGGTCGATCCCGAGGCCATCGCCAACTGGCCCCAGACACTCGGCCGCGACGGGGCCCGGACGCCGATGCCTTGGACGGCCGACCAGCCTCACGCGGGCTTCTCGACCGCCGAGCCGTGGCTGCCCGTCGACGCCCGCCATGTCGCCCTCGCCGTGGACCGGCAGGAGGCCGATCCGTCGTCCATGCTCAACGTCACCCGGCGGCTGGTCGCCCTGCGCAAGGCCCATCCGGCCCTGATCCGCGGCGACATGCGCCTCGTGGACGCCGCCCCCGGCCTGCTGTGCTTCGAGCGCGAACTGGCGGGCGATCGCCTGATGTGCGTGTTCAACCTGGGTGAGCGGACGGTGGACTGGGCCGCGCCGGCCGGCTGGCGCCTGCTCGAGACGGTCAACGCCCCGACCGGGTCCGGCGGCGCCTTGCCGCCGATGGCCGGGATGGTCCTCGCCGGCGCCGCCGGATGACCTCAGCCGCCGCAGCTCTCGCGCACGATCAGGTCGGTCGGAATCCGTTCCGACCGGCCGACCGAGTCGCCGGGGTTGTCGAGCAGCTTGGAGACCAGCAGCCGTCCGGCCTTCATGGTGTCCTGGGCGATGGTGGTCAGGGCCGGGCGCGCATAGCGGCTGAACGGCACATTGTCGAAGCCGATCACCGAGACGTCCTCGGGCACCCGCAGCCCCGCGTGCAACAGGGCCCGCACGGCGCCCAGCGCGATCTGGTCCGAGGCGCACACCACCCCGTCGAAGCTGACGCCCCGGCGGATCAGGCTGTCGACCGAGGCCTCGGCCGACTCGACCTCGAAATGGGCTTCCATGATCAGGTCCGGATCGACCGGCAGCCCCGCCTTGCCGAGCGCGTCGAGATAGCCCCGGTGGCGCTGCATGGCCTCGGGCGGATCGAGGTCGCCGAGGAAGACGATGCGCTTGCGGCCCAGCCGGGCCAGATGCAGCGTCGCACGCCGCCCGCCCGCCAGGTTGTCCGACCCGACCGAGCAGTAGGCCTGATCCGGCATCTCCGCGCCCCAGACCACGAACCGGCCCTCGGTCTCGGCCAGCCGGTTCAGGCTCTGGTGCAGGAACGACTGTCCCAGGAAGATCACGCCGTCGGCGCGGCTGGTGTTCATCGCCGCCGACAGGTCGTCGTAGCTGGTCGGCGCGAAATGGCTCATGATCACGTCGCAGCCGCGCTCACGCGCCGCCTCGCCGACGCCGGCCAGAAGTTCGAGGAAGAAGGGGTCGCTGAGCCGGCCCTCGCGGCCCTGCGGCCGCGGCGTCACCAGGGCGATGACGCCGTCGGCGCCGATCGGCCCGGCCGGCATGTAGCGGCGGAAGGGATAGTCGTGCTCGCGCGCCAGCTTCCAGATCAGTTGCTTGGTCCGGGCGTTGACCGCCGGACTGTCGTTCAGCGCCCGCGAAGCCGTGGAGATCGACACGCCCGCCAGCTTGGCCAGATCTTCCAGGCGGGTGTTGCGACGGCTCACGTTTGGTTTCCTGCTAATGGCATGGCTGCAAAATTTGCTGCAAACCTTGCTTGTTCTGCGCCGCACCGGCGGCGTCTGGCAAGACCCTTTGCGTGGAGTAGGTCCCGATGTTGAACCGCCGTTCGTTGATCACCACCGGCGCCGCGGTCGCCGCGGTTACCAGTCCCGCCGCCGCGCAGGACGCCGCCACGACCGGTCCTCAACCCGGCGCCGCGACCGCCGCCTCGCCCGAGGGGGTGATCTCCGTCGAGGTCACCGCCGACAAGGACGGCTTCGTCGCCTACACGGTCAGCCGTCTGGGCCGGCCGGTCATCGCGTCCTCGCGCCTGGGCCTGATGCTGACCGACGCGAAGAAGCTGGAACGCGCCTTCGGCATCGTCAGCCAGACCGTCACCGCCCACGACGACACCTGGGAGCAGCCCTGGGGCGAGCGCCGATTCATCCGCAACCGCTACAACGAGCTGCGCCTCGCGCTGCAGGAACGCTGGGGCGACATGCGGCGCATGGACGTGGTCTTCCGCCTCTACGACGACGGCCTCGGCTTCCGCTATGAGTTCCCCGAGCAGGAGAACCTCAAGACCGTCAACATCGGCGCCGAGCTGACCGAGTTCACCGTCGCCGATTCGGGCACGGCCTGGTGGCTGCCGGCCTTCGAGTACAACCGCGCCGAATACCTCTACAACAAGACCCCGATCTCGGCGGTCGGCGTCAGCCAGACGCCCCTGACCATGCGGCTCGAGGACGGCACGCACCTGTCGATCCACGAGGCGGCCCTGGTCGAATATTCGGGCATGAACCTGCGCCGGGTCGAGGGCGGGAAATTCCGCGCCATGCTGACCCCCGGCCTGACCAGCGCCGCCGTCGTCCGCGAGGCGCCGTTCCACACCCCGTGGCGCACGATCCAGATCGCCGACCAGGCCGGCGGCCTCGTCGAGTCCAGCCTGATCCTGAACCTCAACGAACCCAACAAGCTGGGCGACGTCAGCTGGTTCAAGCCGATGAAATACGTCGGCATCTGGTGGGACATGCACCTCGACACCCGCAGCTGGAACTCGGGTCCGAAGCACGGCGCCACCACCGAATACACCCTCAAACACATCGACTTCGCGGCCGAGCACGGCTTCGGCGGCGTGCTGGTCGAGGGCTGGAACGTGGGCTGGGACGGCGAATGGTTCGGGACCGGCTGGAACTACAGCTTCACCCAGCCCTATCCCGACTTCGACATCGAGCGCGTCGCCGCCCATGCGCGCCAGAAGGGCGTCGAGATCGTCGGCCACCACGAAACCGGCGGCAACGGCTTCTTCTACGAGCAACAGCTCGACGCCGCCTTCGCCCAGATGCAGCGCTTCGGCTGGCATTCGGTGAAGACCGGCTACGTCGCCGACGCCGGCGGCGCCCGGGTCGGCACGGGCGACGGCCAGTCGGCCCTCGCCTGGCACGAGGGCCAGCACATGGCCCGCCACCACCTCAAGGTCGTCGAGACGGCGGCGAAATACCAGGTCGCGGTCAACGCCCACGAGCCGATCAAGGACACCGGCCTGCGCCGGACGTATCCCAACACCATCAGCCGCGAAGGCGCGCGCGGCATGGAATACGCCGCCTGGGGCCAGCCGGGGAACCCGCCCGAACACGAGCCCAACCTGGTGTTCACCCGCCTGCTGGCCGGGCCGATGGACTACACCCCCGGCATCTTCGGCATGGAGACGCGCACCCCCGGCGGCGTGCAGACCACCTGGGCCAAGCAGCTGGCCCTCTATGTGACCATCTACAGCCCGATCCAGATGGCCGCCGACCTGCTCGAGAACTACGAGGCCAATCCCGCGCCCTTCCAGTTCATCAAGGACGTCGCCGTCGACTGGGACGAGACCCGGGTGCTCAACGGCGAGGTCGGCGACTTCGTCACCATCGCCCGCAAGGACCGTCATTCCGACGAATGGTTCCTCGGCTCGATCACCGATGAGCAGCCGCGCGTGCTGACGGCTTCGCTCGGCTTCCTCGAGCCTGGCCGCCGCTATCGGGCCGAGATCTACGCCGACGCCCCGGGCGCGAACTACACCGCCAACCGGGAGGCGATCGACATCTCCACCCGCGAGGTCACTTCGGCCGACGTCCTGACCCTGCGCCTCGCCCCCGGCGGCGGCCAGGCCATCCGCTTCGTCCCGCTCGGAAGGGCCCGCCGTTGACGACCAGCACGCCTGACGCCCACGTCGCCCTCGCCTCCGCCCGGCCGCGCCTCAGCGGCTGGGCGATCTGGAACATGTGTGTCGGCTTCTTCGGCATCCAGATCGGCTTCGGGCTGCAGAACGCCAACACCAGCCGCATCTTCCAGACCCTCGGCGCCGAGGTCGACAGCCTCGCCATCCTGTGGATCGCCGCGCCGCTGACCGGCCTGCTGGTACAACCCATCGTCGGCCATTTCAGCGACCGGACCTGGGGGCCGCTGGGCCGGCGCCGGCCCTACTTCCTCGTCGGCGCCATCCTGACGACGCTGGCGCTGATCGTCATGCCGCACAGCCCTTACCTCTGGATGGCGGCCTCCATGCTCTGGATCATGGACGCCTCGATCAACATCACCATGGAGCCGTTCCGGGCCTTCGTCGGCGACAATCTGCCGGAGGAGCAGCGCACCACCGGCTATGCGATGCAGAGCTTCTTCATCGGGGCCGGGGCGGTGTTCGCCTCCTGCCTGCCGTGGATCCTGACCGAATGGTTCGACATGGCCTCGACCGCGCCCGCGGGCGTGGTGCCGATGGCGGTGCGCATCTCCTTCTACGTCGGCGCCGCCGCCCTGCTGGCGGCCGTGCTGTGGACCGTCTTCACCACCCGCGAATACAGCCCCGAACAGATCGAGGCCTTCGAGGCCGCCCGGGACGCCGGCCACGCGCCCGCCGCCGCCCGCTCACAGACCGCCTGGTACACGGGCGGCCTGATCTGGGCGCTGGCCGGCGCCATCGCGGTGGGAGCGGTCAACATCCTCGGCCTGCAGAAGGAGCTCTATGTCCTCGCCGGCTTCGTCCTCGCCTTCGGCCTGATGCAGATGGCCGTCGGCGCGCTGGCGGCGGCCGGGCGCTCCAACGCCCTGACCGAAATCATGGCGGACATCTTCGCCATGCCGAAGACCATGCAGGGCCTGGCCGTGGTCCAGTTCTTCAGCTGGTTCGCCCTGTTCGCCATGTGGATCTACATGACCCCGGCCGTCACCGCTGTGCACTACGCCTCGCCCGACCCGACCTCGGCCGGCTACGGCGAGGGGGCCAACTGGGTCGGGGTGCTGATGGGAATCTACAACGGCGTCGCCGCCCTCGCCGCCTTCCTGATTCCGGTGCTGGCGCAGAAGACCGGCCTGCGTGGGGCCCACGCCGTCAACCTGACGCTCGGCGCCGCGGGCTTCCTCGGCGTCTTCCTGATCCGCGATCCGCAGTGGCTGTGGCTGCCGATGATCGGCGTCGGCTTCGCCTGGGCCAGCATCGTGTCGATGCCCTACGCCATCCTCGCCAACGCGGTGCCGGGGCGGAAGATGGGCGTCTACATGGGCGTCTTCAACATCTTCATCGTCGTGCCCCAGCTGGTCGCCGCCACCATCCTCGGCGCGGTGCTCAAGGGCGTGTTCGGCGGCCAGCCGATCTGGGCCCTGGCGCTGGGCGCCGTCAGCTTCCTGATCGCCGCCGGCGCCAGCCTGCTGGTGCCGAAGGAGGGGACGTGACCCCCGACCGCCGCGCCATCCTCGCCGGCCTCGCGGCTCTGCCGCTGGCGACCGCCGCCCGCGCCGAAGCCCCCGTCCTCGGCCGCCCCGTCGAACACCCCGCCATGCCGTCGGCCCACGTCCAGCCGCGCGACGTCACCGTCTGGCTGCCGCCCGGCTACGACGCCCCGGACGCTTCGTATCCCGTCCTCTACATGCACGACGGCCAGAACCTGTTCGACGCCTCGCGCGCGCCCTACGGGGCCGAGTGGGGCGTGGACGAGCACGTCGCCCGCCTCGCCGCGACCGGTCAGATCCGCACCCCCATCGTGGTCGGGATCGGCAACACGCCGCTGCGCCTGCGCGAATACATCCCCGCCAATCTGATCGCCGCCCTGCCCGACGACATGCGCGCCGACGTCCAGGCCATCTACGGCGGCGAGCCCCTGTCCGACGGCTACGTCCGCTTCCTGGTCGAGGAGCTGAAGCCCTTCATCGACGCGACGTACCGCACCCGGCCCGGCCGCGACGACACGGTGATCATGGGCAGCAGCATGGGCGGGTTGATCTCGATGTACGCCCTGATGAAGCATCCGGAGGTGTTCGGGGCCGCCGGCTGCGTCTCCACCCACTGGCCGATCCGCATCGAGCAGCTGAGCGACCCCGCCGCCCTCGCCGCCTGGCGCGACCGGCTGACGGAGGCCTGGACCGGCGTGGTCCGCGCCGACCTTCCCCCGCCCGGCGACCACCGTCTCTATTTCGACCGCGGCGACGAAAGCCTCGACGCCTTCTACGCCGAGTTCCAGACCCGCATCGACGCCACCGTCCGCGCCGCCGGCTGGACCCCCGACCGATTCCGCTCGCTGGTCTTCCCCGGCGCCGAACACAACGAGGCCAGCTGGAACCAGCGCCTCGACGCCCCCCTCACCTTCCTGCTTCCCCCAGTCTGACGAGTCCCGCCATGCGCCTGACCTCCAGCCTCCTCGCCGGAGCCGCCCTGCTCGCCCTCGGCGCCTGCGCCACCGCGGCTCCGGACAGCCCGGCCGCCCCCCTTCCCGTGACGGCCGAGGTCGCCCCCGGCGCGCCCGGCGACGTCCCCACCTGGGTCAACGCCGCCAAGACCGGCGCCGGCGCCTCGTACGAGGCCTATGTCGACGGCCAGTATCGCGACGGCGGCCCGACCGGCGAGGTCTCCCGCGTCTGGTTCTCCATCGCCGACGGCGTCCTGACCGAGACCATGTACGGCCTGATCCACCAGGCCCAGATCAAGCAGCTGCGCTTCGCCGTGGTCACCGAGGACGGGCTGTCGGTCGAGGGCGCCGACACCACGGCCCGCACGGAATATCTGCACACGGACACTCAGGGCCGCCCGCTCTCCCCCGCCTACCGCGTGATCACCACCGACAAGGCCGGCCGCTACGAGATCGAGAAGCGCATCTACACCGACCCGGACGGGCAGGCGCTGGTCATCCGCGCCACGATCCGCGCGCTCCAGGGCGAGATCACCCCCTACCTGCTGCTCGAACCGCACATGGCCAACACCGGCGTCGGCGACCGGGGAGATGTGACGACCACCCAGGCGTCCGCCCAGGGCGATTTGATCACGGAGCCGGGCGGCACGCTGCACGCCAGCGAAGGCGAGGTGCATCTTTCGCTCGAAACCAACGCGGCGTTTGCGGCGGTCAGCGCGGGCTTCGTCGGCGTATCGGATGGCCTGACCGATCTGGCCGATGGTCGCCTGGACAACCTCTACCGGACGACGGGCGATCAGACCGGCAACATCATGCTGACCGGGCAGATGCAGCGCCTGCGCGAAGGCGGGACCCTGGCGCAGGATTTCGTGATCGGCTTCGGCGCCAATCGCCGGGGGGCGAGGGCCGCCGCCTGGAGAAGTTTTGAGACCGGCCTCGACGAGGTCCTCGCCCGCTTCAACGGCGAGGGCGATCGCGTCGGCTGGGAGGATTACATCGCCTCCCTCGACCAGCTCCCCCGCCTCGCCGAACAGTCCACGGACGGCGGCAGGCTGGCTTACGCCTCGGCCCTGATGCTCAAGGTGCAGGAGGACCGCACCCACGCCGGCGCCCTGATCGCCTCCCTGTCCAATCCGTGGGGCGACACGGTCGACGCCACCAACCCCTCGACCGGCTACAAGGCCGTCTGGCCGCGCGACTTCTACCAGGTGGCCATGGCGTTGGCGGCGCTCGGCGACGAGGAGACCCCGCTCGCGGCCTTCCGCTACCTGCCGCAGGTGCAGGTCGATGCGGAGACGCCGGGCAACACCGGCGCGACCGGCTGGTTCCTGCAGAAGACCCACGTCGACGGCGAGATCGAATGGGTCGGGGTCCAGCTGGACCAGACCGCCATGCCGATCATGCTCGGCTGGAAGCTGTGGAAGGCCGGCCTCGTCTCCGACGCCGAGATGGCCCGCATGTACGGCCAGATGATCAAGCCCGCCGCCGACTTCCTCGTCGACGGCGGCAAGGCCGGCCTGCTGTGGAACGACCGCCAGGTCACCCCGCCGTGGACCCAGCAGGAGCGCTGGGAGGAGCAGGAGGGCTATTCCCCCTCGACCACCGCCGCCGTCATCACCGGCCTGACCGTCGCCGCCGACATCGCCCGCGCCTCGGGCGACGCGGCCTCGGCCGATCGCTACCAGGCCGCCGCCGACGACTACGCCGCCAAGGTCGAGGCGCGGATGTTCACCACCTCCGGGCCATGGGGCGACGGCGACTATTTCGTGCGCATCACCCGCAACGAGAACCCGAACGACCACGCCCCCATCGGCGAGAACAACGGCCAGCCCGCCCACGCCGAGGACAAGATCGTCGACGGCGGCTTCCTCGAGCTGGTCCGCTATGGCGTGCGCGCCCCGGACGCCCCGTCCATCGTCGCCACCCTGCCCGAATACGACGACCAGACCCGCGAGGACCGCTTCCGCGTCCGCTACGACGTCAACGGCGTCCCCGGCTTCCGCCGCTACGGCAACGACGGCTACGGCGAGCAGACCGACACCGGCGAGAACTACGGCGTCGGCGGCGAGATGCACCCCGGCCAGCGCGGCCGCCTGTGGCCCTTCTTCACCGGCGAGCGCGGCCACTACGAACTGGCCGCCCGGCTGCACGCCGGCGAGACCGACCTGACGCCGGTCCGCGACGTCTACGTCCGCGGCATGGAGTCCTTCGCCAACGGCGGCCTGCTGCTGCCCGAACAGGCCTGGGACGGCGTCGGCGACGACACCGCCCACGACTACCGCCCGGGCCAGGGCACCAACTCCGCCACCCCCCTGGCCTGGACCCACGCCGAATATATCAAGCTGCTGCGCTCGCTGGCCGACCGCCGCGTGTGGGACCGGTACGAGCCGGTGGAGGCGCGGTACGCGCGCTGACGCTGGCGGTCGGGCCTTACGAACGGTAACGAGGACGGATGACCCAAGGCCCCGTCCTCGTCACCGGCTCGGCCGGCTTCATCGGCTTCCACACGGCGCGCCGCCTGCTGGCGCGCGGCGAGACGGTGATCGGCGTCGACAACCTGAACAACTACTACGACCCGGCCCTCAAGCACGCCCGGCTGGAAAGGCTGCAGGCCGAACCCGGCTACGTCCATCACACGCTGGATCTCGCCGACCGAGACGGCATGCGGGCGCTGTTCGCCGAGCACTCGCCGCGCCGCATCGTCCACCTCGGAGCCCAGGCCGGCATCCGCTACAGCGTCGAGAACCCGGAGAGCTACATCGACTCCAACGTCGTCGGCTTCCTGACCGTGCTCGAAGGCGCCCGCGCGGTCCAGGCCGAACACCTCGTCTTCGCCTCCACCAGTTCCGTCTTCGGCGCCTCGGCGGCCCTGCCGTTCTCGGTGCAGCAGGGGGTGGCCCATCCGCTCAACGTCTATGCGGCGACCAAGATCGCCAACGAGGCGATGGCGCACAGCTACGCCTACATCTTCGGCATCCCCTCGACGGGCCTGCGCTTCTTCACCGTCTATGGTCCGTGGGGCCGCCCGGACATGGCCCTGTTCAAGTTCACGCGCGCCATCCTCGAAGGCCGCCCGATCGACGTCTATGGCGAAGGTGCGATGGAGCGGGACTTCACCTTCGTCGACGATATCGTCGACGGCGTCGTGGCGGCCCTGGACGACATTCCCGGCAAGGATCCCGCGTGGCGCGCCGACGCGCCCGGCCAGGCGACCAGCGGCGTCGCGCCGTGGCGGATCCTGAACCTGGGGGCCGGCCGGCGGGAGAAGCTCTCGCGCTATATCGCGGTGCTGGAGGAGGCGATCGGCAAGGCGGCGATCCTCAATGTGATGCCGACGCAGGAGGGCGAGATGACGCGCACCGAGGCCGATGTCACCGAGACCCGGGCCGCCCTCGGCTACCAGCCCGGAACCCCGATCGACATCGGGGTGAAGCGGTTCGTCGACTGGTATCGCGAGTTCTACGGCGTCTGACGCATTCGCGAAAGCCAGAGGCAAGGTCGTGCGGAAATGCTCCATCCCGCGAGGGTGGGCGCAGCTTCGCAGGCCCATATTGCGCCGCACAAGAAATGATTTGCCTGCTGCGCCGCAATAGGGTCGTATCCCTATCCGCGGCGTCGAACGCGGGTTCGGGCCGAGACTGCTGACCTCCAGAGCCCGGACGCCGCGCATGATTCGACTTCCCGCCTCCCTGCTCGTCCTTGCACTCTGCCTGACGGCCGGGCCCGCGCTGGCCGCCGCGCCCGACCTGCTCGCGCACCAGGCGCCGCTGGCGCTGAACGAGGCCTCGACGGCGTGGATCCTGACCTCGACGGCCCTGGTCCTGCTGATGACCTTGCCCGGCCTGGCCCTGTTCTACGGCGGCATGGTGCGGCGCAAGAACGTCATCGCCACCATCGCCCACTCCACCGCCGCCTTCGCCATCGTCACCGTGCTGTGGTTCGCGGTCGGCTACAGCCTGTCGTTCGGCTCCAGCGGCGAGGCGACCAACGGCTTCATCGGCGGACTCCAGGCGGCCTTCCTGAACGGCGTCACCCCGTCCACGGCGCACAGCCTGGCGCCCGGCCTGCCTGAGTTCGTGTGGATCGCCTACCAGCTGAGCTTCGCCGTCATCACCCCGGCCCTGATCGCCGGCGCCTTCGCCGAGCGGATCAAGTTCTCGGCCTCCATCCTGTTCTTCTTCCTGTGGCACCTGCTGGTCTATGTGCCGATCTGCCATCAGGTCTGGGGCGGCGGCTGGATGGGTTCGCTCGGGGTGCTCGACTTCGCCGGCGGCGCGGTGGTGCACGTCAACGCCGGGGTCGCCGGTCTGGTCGCGGCGCTGGTGCTCGGGCCGCGCCACGGCTTCGGCCGCGACAACATGGCCCCGCACAACCTCGCCCTCACCGCCATCGGCGCCGGCCTGCTGCTGGTCGGCTGGCTCGGCTTCAACGCCGGCTCGGCCTGGGCGGCCGACGGCATCGCCGCGGTGGCCGCCTTCAACACCATCCTCGCCGCCGCCGCCGGCACGATCGGCTGGTGCGTCGTCGAATGGATCGACCACCGGCGGCCGACCCTGCTGGGCCTGCTGTCCGGCCTCGTCGCCGGGCTCGTGGGCGTCACCCCGGCCGCCGGCCTGGTCGACCCCAAGGGCGCCTTCATGATCGGGATCATTTCCGGCCCGGCCTGCTACGCCGGCGCCGTCTGGCTCAAGCGCGCCCTCAAATACGACGACAGCCTCGACGCCTTCGGGCTCCATGGCGTCGGCGGCATCGTCGGGGCCCTGCTGACCGGCGTGTTCGCCACCGCCTCCATCAACCCCGCCGGCGGGAACGCCAGTGTGCTGAACCAGCTGATCGGGTTGCTCGCCGTCATCGCCTGGTCAGGCGTCGGCGCCTTCCTGATCCTGATGGTGTGCAAATTCACCACCGGCCTGCGGGTGGCGAAGGAGGAGGAGATCGAGGGCCTCGACTACACCCAGCACGGCGAGACCATCCACCAATAGAAACGGGCGCCCGCGATCACGGGCGCCCGTCTTTATTCTGCGACAGCTTCGCGGTTCAGCGCGGGCTGTGGTTCCCGCTGGTCGCCGCCGAGGGGGCGGCCGGCGTGGCCTGGGTCGTGGACTGGGCCGCCGGACCGGTGTCGGGGGCCGAGCCCGCCGCGCCGCCGGCCTGGGCGGCCGCCTGTTCGGAGCCCGGAGCGGGCGCTTCCGCGGGGGCCGCCTCGGCCGGAGCCGCGGCGCCCGGCTGGCGGGCCGGATCGGGGGCCGGAACAGCGAAGCCGCCCGAACCCTGGCTGCGCAGCCAGGCGATCAGATTGATGCGGGTCTGGGTGTCGCGGATGCCGGCGAACGACATCTTGGTGCCCGGAACGTGGCGGCCCGGGGCGGTCAGGAACTGGTCCAGCTGGTCATAGGTCCACGTCGGCGCCTCGGCCTTGTGGGCGGCCATGGCGTCGGAATAGGCGAAGCCGGCCGCGTGCATGACCGGCCCGCCGACCACGCCATAGAGGTTCGGGCCCGTGCCGTTGGCCCCGCCGGCGTTGACCGTGTGGCAGGCCTGGCAGCGCGCGAAGGCGGCCTCGCCGGCGGCCAGGTCGGCGGTCGGCAGCACCGTGCCCCAGTCGGGCGGCAGCACGGCCTCGGCGGCCCCGCCGGCGGCCTCTTCCGGCGCGTCGACGAAATAGCCCATCTTTTCAGGGGCCTCGGTGTGGTAGATCGCGCCCGTGACCTGCTGCACGCCGATGACGACAAAGGCCGTCGCCAGGGCGGCGCCCATAATCTTGTTCCACTTCAGATCGCCGCTCATGCGCGTCGTCGCATCCCGTTCTTGAGGCCCTGCCGCGAGCGCGGACGGGCGGATTCTTGCGTGCGCGTCTCTTACACGCTAGCGCGACCTTCGCAACCGGCCCCGGTCGTCCTGGGCGGCGTCGGGGCGTCGCAGGCAGGTAAAGCAACGATGAACCCCCTCGTTCTGATCCCGGCGCGCATGGCCGCGACCCGTCTGCCCGGCAAGCCGCTGGCGGACATCGGCGGCCAGCCGATGATCGTCCGCGCCTGGCGCCAAGCGGCCGCCTCCGGCCTGCCCGTCGCCGTGGCCGCCGGCGACCCCGAGATCGTCGCCGCCGTCGAGGCCGCGGGGGGCGTCGCCGTCCTGACCGACCCGGAGCTGCCCTCGGGGTCGGACCGCATCCGCGCCGCCCTCGACGCCATCGACCCCCAGGGCCGCCACGACGCCGTCATCAACCTGCAGGGCGACATGCCGTTCGCCGACCCCGGCCTCGCCGTCGCCTGCGCCCGCCTGCTCGAGGCCGAGCCGGCCTGCGACATAGCGACCCTGGTCGCCCCCGAGGCCGACCCGTCCGATCGCGCCAACCCCGACGTGGTCAAGGCCGTGCTGACCCTCGCCGACGGCGCCCGTCACGGCCGCGCCCTCTATTTCACCCGCTCGACCCTGTACGGCGACGGTCCGGTTTGGCGTCACGTCGGCCTCTACGGCTACCGCCGCGACGCGCTCGAACGCTTCTGCGCCGCGCCCCCGTCGCCGCTGGAGCGCCGCGAAAAGCTGGAACAACTCCGCGCCCTCGAAATGGGCCTGCAGATCTGGGCGGCGGTAATCGATGAAGCGCCGCTGTCGGTGGACAGTCCGGCGGACCTGGAGGCGGCGCGGGCGCTGGCGCGGCAGGGATTAGGGATTAGGGATGAGGGATGAGGGGCCGTTGCCCGAGTTCTTCAGGCGTGATCGCAGCGCATTCAACATCCGGGAGATTTCGTCGGCTTGGTGTAACAGGTCGTCGATCTGGTCGCTTGGCGCCAGCCGCAGGCGCCGAATGATGATCAAGAAAGTCTCCAACTCGGCGGCCGAGCCACGAGCGATGCTGATGAAGTGGGCGTAGTCCCGCCGCGTGCCTCTTGCGTTGCCTTCAGCGATATTTGCGGCGATCGAGGAGGAGCACCGAATGATCTGCCCAGACATCCGGTAGGCTTCTTCGTTCGGCATCTGCCGGGTCAGCCGGTACACTTCGCAGGCCAGGTCGACGGCCTTTTGCCAGACGGTCAGCTCACGGTGCGACTGAGGCGGCATGCGGATCTCCAGTTCGGCCTCCTCCTCAAGTAGCCGAAATCGCGATCACGTTAAAGTTGCACCTCATCCCTCATCCCTCATCCCTCACCCGACCTCGAACCCCTCCACCCACGCCTGCATCAACGTCCGTGCGATGGCGATCCGCGGCGGAGCCTTGATCGACGGGTGCTCGCCGGCCAGACACGCCCGCGCCTCGTCCCGCGTCAGCCACGCCACCGCCTCAAGCTCGGTCTGGTCCGGCGCGGCGTCTTCCGAATCGACCTCGCAGATCAGTCCGATCATCAGCTGCGACGGGAACGGCCACGGCTGGCTGGAGTGGTGGCGCACCGCCGTCACCGTCAGCCCCGCCTCCTCCTCGATCTCGCGCGCGCAGGCCTCCTCGATGGTCTCCCCCGGCTCGAGGAAGCCCGCCAGCGCCGACATCCGCCCCTCCGGCCAGCTCGCCTGACGCCCCAGCAGACAGCGCGGCTCGGTCCCGCCCTTGTAGATGGCCAGCATGATGGTCACCGGATCGACGCGCGGGAAATGCTCGGTCGCGCAGGCCGGGCAGACCCGTTTCCAGCCCCCGCAGGCGTCCTCGCTCAGCGTCCCGCAGGCGGCGCAGAAGCCGTGCCGCCGCCGCCAGTCGAACAGCGACTTGGCCGTCCCCGCCATGGCCGCGTCCGGGCCCGGCAGCAGCGCCGCCGCCTCTCGCATCTCATGGAAGACCCCCAGCCCCTGCAGCGGCCCCGCCGTCGGATCGACCGACCCCTCGACCTCGACCGCGAACACCGGAGCGCCCTTCCACAGGCCGAGGAACAGCTCCCGGTCCGGAACCACCGCCCGCGCATGATCCATCGCCAGCCACGCCAGCCGCGGCTCCTCCCCCGCCTCCAGCAGCGGCCGCCCCTCCCACAGCATCAGCGCCAGCGCGTCGGGGTCGGCCGCCTGCTCGGCCAGCCAGTCGGGATCGTTGCGCCGGTCCCCCGCCCGATCGAGCGGATTGCCGGCGAAGGTGTTGAGGGCGGGGAGAGGCATGCGCCTGTCTAGCAAGGCGCCGCTTGCATCCGCGAGCCGGAATCGTCATATCGGCCTTGGAGATCGCGGGCGAAGGCTTCGCCAACCTGGTCAGGGCCGGAAGGCAGCAGCCACAACGAATTCCCCTTCGGGTCGCGGTCTCCACCCTCTCTTCTTTAAGTGCGCTAACGCTTGCGACCCGGTCGCTCGCCGCCTGAGCGCGTGCGCGTGCAAACTTCGCCGTATCGTCACGGAACCGCCCGCCCGGCCGACCGCTAAGGAAGCTCCACCTTCAGGAGCCCGCGTCATGAGCATTCTCGGCAACATCCTCGGCAAGATCTTTCGCCGCAAACCCGAGGTGGTCACGCCCACCTCCGCCCCCGCGCCCGGCCAGCCGGCCCCCGGAACGGCGGCCCCCGCGGCGGCGCCCGTCGACGTCGCCGCCGTGCTCGATGCCATGAACGAGGGCAAGGGCCTGAACTGGCGCACCTCCATCGTCGACCTGATGAAGCTGACCGGCATGGACAGCTCCCTGGCCGAGCGCAAGGAACTGGCCGGCGAGCTGGGCTACACCGGCGACACCTCCGACAGCGCGGCCATGAACATCTGGCTGCACAAGCAGGTCATGCAGAAGATCCGCGATAACGGCGGCCGGATTCCCGACCTGACCGACTGATCCACTCCGTCATCCCCGTGAAAGCGGGGACGCGGCGCGAGAGGGGGTGCGCGTTCTCTCCCTCTCGCGCTAAGACGGACGCATGAGCGACGCCGATCCGAGTCTCGACGGCCCCCCGTGGGAAGAAGACGCCCCCGAGGCCGAAGAGCGCGACCCCAATACCGAGGACATGTTCGGCGCGCCCGAGCCCACGGGCATGCGCGAGGCCGAGGCCGCCTCCGCGCCCGTCGCCCCGTCTGAGCCGAAGCCCGGGAAGCCCGCGCCGAAGACCGCCCGGGCAGCCCCGGCCGCCGACGACGGCCCCGCCGCCCACGCCGACGACGGCGAGGCGTATACCGTCCTGGCGCGCAAATACCGGCCGCGCACCTTCGGGGACCTGATCGGCCAGGAGGCCATGGTCCGCACCCTGACCAACGCCTTCGCCACCGGCCGCATCGCCCACGCCTTCATGCTCACCGGCGTCCGCGGGGTCGGCAAGACCACCACCGCCCGCCTGCTGGCCCGCGCGCTCAACAACCAGACCGACGTCATCGACCGGCCCTCGCTGGAGTTGACCGCCCACGGCCGGCACGACGCCGCCATCATGGCCGGCCAGCACATGGACGTGGTCGAGATGGACGCCGCGTCCCACACCGGCATCGACGGCATCCGCGACATCATCGAGAGCGTCCGCTACGCCCCGGTCGAGGCGCGCTACAAGGTCTATGTCCTCGACGAAGTGCACATGCTGTCGAACCAGGCCTTCAACGCCCTGCTGAAGACGCTGGAAGAGCCGCCGCCGCACGCCAAATTCATCTTCGCCACCACCGAGATCCGCAAGGTGCCGGTGACCATCCTCTCCCGCTGCCAGCGTTTCGACCTGCGCCGCGTCGAGCCGGAAATCCTCGTCGACCACCTCGCCCGCATCGCCGACCGCGAGGGCATGAAGATCGAACAGGACGCCCTCGCCCTGATCGCCCGCGCCGCCGAGGGCTCGGTCCGCGACGGCCTGTCCCTGCTCGACCAGGCCCTGGTGCAGGGCGAGAAGGGCGAGACCGTCCCGACCACGGTCGTGCGCGACATGCTCGGCCTCGCCGACCGCAGCCAGACTATCGCCCTGTTCGAGGCGATCATGGCCGGCCGCACCCCCGAGGCGCTGGAGCTGTTCCGCACCCTCTACGGTTACGGCGCCGATCCGGTGCAGGTGACCAACGACCTGCTCGAACACTGCCACGCCGCCTCGGTGGCCAAGATGCTCGGCCCGCAGGCCACCCGCCTGCCCAACGACCAGGCCCAGAAGCTGACCGCCCTCGGCGCCGTCATCTCGGCCGGGACCCTGGCGCGGGTCTGGCAGATGCTGCTCAAGGCGCTGGACGAGGTGCGCCGCGCGCCCAATCCCGCCGACGCCGTCGAGATGGCCATCGTCCGCCTCGCCTACGCCGCCGACCTGCCCGGCCCGGAAGAGGCTCTGAAAGCCCTGCGCGACGGCGAGCCCATGGGCGGTGGCGCAGCCCCGCGCGGTCCCTCAGGCGGCGGCGGGGGTGGAGGCGGCGCCTCGGCCCAGCTGGCGGCCCGCCCGGTCCAGGCCCCCGCGCTCCCCGACCCCCAGTCGTTCGAGGCCGTGGTCGCCCTGATCGGCGACAAGCGCGAGGTCGGCCTGCAAATGGACGTCCAGCGCTACGTCCGCCCGGTCGCCTTCAAGCCCGGCGCCATCACCTACGAGAGCATCGAGGGCGCCCCGATCGACCTCGCCCGCCGCCTGTCCTCGCGCCTCAGGGAGTGGACCGGCCGCACCTGGCTGATCGCCGCCAACGGCCAGGGCGGCGGCGAGACCATGATCGAGATCGACCGCCGCAAGCGCGCCGAGGAACGCGCCGGCGTCGAGGCGGACCCCTTCGTGGTCGCGGTCATGGAGGCCTTCCCCGGCGCGAAGATCGGCGACATCAAGACGCTGGCCCCGGCGGTGGAACTGCCGGTGATCCCCGACGAGGCGTCGGATGAAGACAGCTAGCGCCCTCTAGTCGTCGGTGTAGTCCCGTGCGTCTCTTGGAAAGCCGCTGAACCGCCGGACTTCGCAGACGCCGCGCCTCGTAATCCGCCGGTTCGACTCCGGGTATTCGGTGTCCCACACGAATGTTCCGTCGGCGCGATATTCCATGAGGTTGATGGGCGCCGTGGACCTCATCAGCACAACGCGATCGGGCGTCACCTCGGCGATCGAGAACAGGCGGGAGCATTCGTCTTCGCACTTGGCCATCCGGACCGTGTCGATGCGAAACCGCTGCCGTATTCCGTCGAGGGTGCTCGGAGCCCGCCCTTCGGTTGCGTCGGTCTGGGTCCAGACACAGTCGATATCGAACCGTTCCGGGATTTGCGCCCATGCAAGCGACGGGCTGGACAGAAACAGCAAGCTGATGCCGAACGCTCGGACGTTCATCGGTCGCCTCCCATGAGTCCAGGGGATTATACGGCCGAAGCGGCTCAGCGCCATGCTGTCGTGGACAGCCCCTTGGGCGAAGCCCGACCGGGCCGAAGCCCGCCTTGCCCCGTTGCAGAGGTTCGCAATGGCCCGCATTCTGACCCGGCAGCGGCGCGAGACGTCCTGCTTCTGGGATAACCGTCGTGGCCGATCATCCTGAGGACGACTGGCGTGTCACCGAAGGCCCCGCATTCGGCGCCGAGCCCGAGTTCGAGCTATCCGATATTCGTCCTGGCGCGAACTTCATCGTGACCGGTTCGATGCTGCGGCGCATCACCGCCACCGTGACAGCCTCCGCACCTACGGTGGTCGAAAGCCTCGACCGGACCCTGCCACAGCTTTCAGGATTTCTGGGGATTTACGACGGACATTCCGGGCGCACGATACTGCCCATCAAGCATGGAAGGGCGGTGGAACTGGGGCCGCATCGGGGCGTCATGGCGCTGATCAGCCCCGAGCGGTACGTTATACATCTCTGTTTGCCGACCGAGCAGTTCGCGATGCTTCTGCCCCTGCTGGCTCCGGCGCCGGCAGCGGCAAGGCTGCGCATCGAGGTGGACCGGACTCTCGATCAGGGGCTGTTGGACACGCAGGTTCATTTCTGGAACGACCACCTGTCGCCGGTGATCCTCTTCAACGAGTTCGAGATCAGCCTGCCGGCTCCTGACGGTTCCTACCTGTGATCTCGAAGTCGTTGAGACGGCTGCTGTCCGAACTCCCGGCTCCCTAAAGAATCGCCGCCGCTTCCTCGAACGCCAGCCGCGGCGACCGCGGGAACAGGTTTTCGTCCGTGCCATAGCCGAGGTTGACCACGAAATTCGGCTCAACCGCCGTCCCCGGGAAGAACTCCGCCTTCACACCCGCCGGGTCGAAGCCCGACATCGGGCCGACGTCCAGACCCAGGGCCCGCGCGGCCAGCAGGAAATAGCCGCCCTGCAGCGAGCTGTTTCGGAACGCCGACTCGCGCCGGCCGGCCTCGTCGACGAACCAGTCCCTGGCCCCCGGCGCATGCGGGAACAGCACCGGCAGCTGCTCGTGGAAATCCAGATCCATGCCGATGATCACATTCACCGGCGCCTGCAGCGACTTGGCCTGGTTGCCCTCGCTCATCAGCGGGATCAACCGCGCCTTGGCCTCGGGCGAGGTCACGAACACGAAGCGGGCCGGGGTGTTGTTCACCGCCGTCGGGCCGAATTTGGTCAGGTCGTACAGCCTGTGCAGCAGGTCCTCCGACACCGGACGGTCGGACCAGGCGTTGCGCGTGCGCGCCTCGGTGAACAACTGGGCGAGAGCCGGTTCGGACAGCGGGCGATCGCGGACGGCGGAAGCGTCAAAGGCCATGGAAAATCCTCCTGATCAGTAATAGCAACTGTAGTGAGTGCTAATTAGAGACCGGCAGGCGTCATGCCAAGGGCTCAGAAACAAAAACTGTTACAGATCGCCACCGACTGGCTCCCGCCGCTCCCTTGCGGGTGCGGGGCGGCGAGGCCTATCTAGGGCCCATGAAAGACCTCAACGCCCTCATGCAACAGGCCCAGGCGATGCAGCAGAAGCTGCAGGACGCCCAGGCGAAAATGGCCGAGACCACGGCCTCCGGCAGTTCCGGCGGCGGCCTGGTGACCATCGACCTCAAAGGTCCGGGCGAAGTCACCCGGGTCGCAATAGACGACAGCCTGATGGTCCCCGGCGAGACCGAGATCCTCGCCGACCTGATCGTCGCCGCCCACGCCGACGCCAAACGCAAGCTGGACGAGGTCAACTCCGCCCTGATGCGCGAGGCCGCCGGCCCCATGGCCGGGATGAACATCCCCGGCATGCCCAAGCTGTTCTGATTGGCCGCCTCCGCCGGACCAGAGATCGAGCGGCTGATCGGCCTTCTGGCCAAGCTGCCGGGCCTCGGCCCCCGTTCCGCCCGACGCGCGGCCCTGGCCCTGCTCAAGCGCCGTGAACAACTGCTCGTCCCGCTGGCGGCCTCGCTCGCCGAGACGGCCGAGAAGGTGGTCTCCTGTTCCGTCTGCGGCGCGCCCGACACCCGCGATCCCTGCTCGATCTGCTCTGACCGGACGCGGGACAACGGCCTGATCTGCGTCGTCGAGGAAGCCGGCGCCCTGTGGGCCATGGAGCGCTCGGGCGCCTTCCGCGGCAAATACCATGTGCTCGGCGGCCTGCTGTCGGCGCTGGACGGCGTCGGTCCCGACGCCCTGCGCATCGCCGAACTGGTCGGCCGGGTGCGCGGGGGCGAAGCCAAGGAAGTGGTGCTGGCCCTGCCCGCCACCGTCGACGGCCAGACCACGGCCCACTACCTCGCCGAACGGCTGGCCGGCTCCGGCGTCGAGATAACCTCCCTCGCCCGCGGCGTTCCGGTCGGCGGCGAGCTCGACTGGCTCGACGACGGGACGATTATCCAGGCCCTGCGCGCCCGCCGTCCGGCCTGAGCTCAACCCCCTCATCCCCGTCATCCCGGGCCGCTTACGTCCGATCCTGACGCAGGCCGGGTGCAGCGTATCGACATGACGCACGATCCCGACCGAGCCGTAGAGGCTTTAGACGACGTAGACGGTGTTTTTCCGCCACTGGCCGCCATGGCGGCTCCCGGCGACTCCCGTTAAGGAACGGAGCATGAACGCTTCGCTCGTCGCCTTTTTCGCCGCCGCCATCGTCGCCCTCATCGCCCTCGCCTGGGCCCTGATGGAGCGCCGCCGCGCCGGCGCCGCCGAGGCCCGGAATTGGGAGTTGCGCGAGCGCCATGCCGAAACCGAGGCGCGCATGCGGCTGTTCGAGGATCAGGCCGCCGCCTCCAGCGAACTGCTTCGCGCCCAGGCCCGGGAGTCCGCCTCCACTGTCGCCGAGGAACTGCTCAAGCGCACCGACGAGACCTTCCGAAACCGCGAACTGATGGCCCAGCAGCGCATGGAGGCCCAGCTCAAGCCCGTGGCCGACACCCTGAAGTCGTTCCAGGAACACGTCGCCGCGCTCGAGAAGGTCCGGGCCGAGGAGACCGGCGGCCTCAAGGAACAGCTCCAGCTGCTGATGACCGCCTCCACCGCCACCCGCGACGAAGCCCGCCGCCTGACCGAGGCGCTCAAGGGCAATACCGGCCGGCGCGGCCGCTGGGGCGAGCAGACCTGCCGCAACGTGCTCGAGGCCGCCGGCATGGCCGGGCGGTTCGATTTCACCGAACAGACCTCGGCCGCCGACGACCAGGGCCGCCAGCAGCGCCCCGACTTCATCGTCCGCATGCCCGGCGGCGGCATGTTCGTGATCGACGCCAAGGTGCCGCTGGCCTTCGCCGATTCCGCCGACGGCGACGAGGAGGCCCAGAGCCGCGCCGCCGCGATGCGCACCGCCGCCAGCATGAAGACCCACGTCCGCCAGCTGTCGTCCAAGGCCTATCAGGACCAGTTCAAGCCGAGTCCCGATGTGGTCGTGATGTTCGTGCCGGGCGAGTCCTTCCTGTCCGCCGCCCTCGACCACGAGCCCGACCTGATCACCCAGGCCATGGACGCCCGCGTGCTGATCGCCACCCCCACCACCCTGTTCGCCCTGTGCAAGGCGGTGGCCTACGGCTGGCGCGCCGAGGAGCAGGCCAAGAACGCCGAGCAGGTCGCGAAACTGGGCAAGGAGCTCTACAAGCGCCTGTCGGTGATGGGCGGCCACGCCGCCGCCGTCGGCCGCGCCCTCGACACCGCCGTCGGCAAGTACAACCAGTTCGTCGGCTCGCTCGAAAGCCAGGTCATGGTCTCGGCGCGACGGTTCGAGGATCTCCACGTCGACCACGAGGGCAAGGACCTGCCCGAACTGCCGCCGGTGGAGTCCGCGCCTCGCTCCCTGTCGCGCCCTGAACTCGCCGCGCCGGCCCCCGACATCGCCGCCGAATAGCACGACAAGGTCTGCAGACTTTTTGACAAGCCTGCTTGACACTATCCGGGGCTGATGTAAAACACCCTTGTCACCACGACAAGGACCTCCATGACCCGACAGCCCAAACGCCCATTCGGCCTCGGAACCTATCTGCTGATGGTGGGCGGACTCGCCGTTGTCGGCGCCATCCTGGGCGGGGGCGCGGCCCTGCTCGGCGAGCAGCCCGGCCTGTTCGGCCTGGTGCTGAGCTTCATTCCCATTTTCATCACCATGGTCATCGTCGGTTTCGTCTCCATCTGGTGGTGGCGCGGCATCGACGAGGCCGCCCGCGAGGCCCACAAATGGGCGTGGTGGTGGGGCGGCTCCGGCGGCATGGCCTTCGGCGCCATCCTGCTGATCACCCTCACCGCCCGTGACGGCGTCTTGCCCGTCGCGACCCGGGAACTCAGCGCCGCCGACCTGGTCGTCGGCGGCATGATGACCATCCTGCTGTTCCAGCTGGTCGGCTACGCCATCGCCTGGGCCGCCTGGTGGCTGAAGCGCCGCTAGGAGGCTCCGATGAACAACCGCCTCAAGGTCCTCCGCGCCGAACTGAACTGGAGCCAGGCCGACCTGGCCGAGCGGCTCGGCGTGTCGCGCCAGACCGTCAACGCCCTGGAGACGGGCCGTTACGACCCCTCCCTGCCCCTCGCCTTCCGCATCGCCCGCGTCTTCGGACAGCCGATCGAAGCCATCTTCATCGCCGAATGACGCCCCGATTTTCCCTCTTTCTCCCGTCAAGGACCTGACATGACCTTCAAGAAGCGCCTCAAGACCACCGTCTCCGCCGTCGGCCGCCTGACCCTCGGCGCCGTGCTGGGTCTCGGGCTCGCCGCCGCGGTCGTCTCGCCCGCCGCCGCACAGGTCGTGACGCCGCCGGTCGCCGATGAGACCCCCGCCATCCGCGCCGTCCCGCCGGCCGAGGGCCAGGGCCCCGCCCTGTGGGTCATCAAGGACGCCGACTCGACCCTCTACCTGTTCGGCACCGTCCACCTGCTGCGCCCGACCACGGCCTGGGGCACGCAGCGCGTCGACGCCGCCTTCGACAGCGCCGACAAGCTGGTGCTCGAGATCTCCAACCCCGACGACCAGGCCGCGGTGATCCCGCTGATCCAGCAGCACGGCCTGTCGCTGGCCACCCCGCTGTCCAGCCTGCTCAACGCCGAGGAGCTAGCCGCCCTCGACACCGCCGCCAAGACCCTCGGGCTCAGCGCCGCCCAGATGGACCCGTTCCGCCCGTGGTTCGCCGCCCTGACCCTGTCGGTCGCGCCGCTGGCCAAGGCCGGCTACGACCCCGCCTCCGGCGTCGAACTGATCCTCAAGGCCCGCGCCGAGGCCGCCGGCAAACCGGTCACCGGCTTCGAGACCATCGACGAGCAGATCCGCATCCTCGCCGGTTTCCCCGAGGACGAGCAGCTGGCCTTCCTGCGCAGCACCCTGGAGGATTTCGAGACCGCCACGGTCGATCTGGACAAGCTGGTCGAGGCGTGGGCGACCGGCGACGTCGAGGCTATCGAAACGCTGGGCGTCGAGCCGATGCGCGAGAGCGGCGAGGCGCTCTACCAGGCCCTGCTGGTCCGGCGGAACACCAACTGGGCCGACCAGATCCAGACCATGCTGGACGGCTCGGGCACGGTGTTCATCGCCGTGGGCGCTGCCCACCTCGCCGGCGACGACAGCGTCCAGGACATCCTCGAGCGCCGCGGCGTCGACGTCGAGGTCGCTCCGTAACCGACGGACGCCCCCCGTATGGAGAGGCCCGGCCGCCGCGCCGGGCCTTTTCTTTTGCCCGCGCGAAGCTATGGTCCGCCTCCGACCCGGCGACCCCGGTCGCGGCCGTAGTTCAGAGGTAGAACGTCAGCTTCCCAAGCTGAATGTCGCGGGTTCGATTCCCGCCGGCCGCTCCAGTCCCGCCGCTCCCCCCTAGAGCCAGGGGACGTCGCCGGACGCCGTGGCCAGACCGTAGACCATGACCGCGCCGAGGATCACGATGCCGGCGACCACGAGATAGTCGATGGCTCGCTCGACCCGCCAGAAGCGCTGGCTCGTCGAGCTGTGATGGTGTTCCGCCTCACCTGTCACGGCGGTCTTGCGCGACCGAAGGTGAGGGATATGGAGTTGGCGTGAGCGCATCACACACCTCGCTGTATCGGGGCTCCGTAACGCGGCGCCCATGATCTAAAACGTGCATCGGAGCGGCGTAGTTCCTGACCCGGCCCGCGGTCTTGACCGGATCAGGCCGCCTCGCCGCCGCAAGCCTGTCCGCGAATTAATCCACCTGTCCGGCTTGTAACTGGAGCCGTCCCGGGCGCGGAGGCACCGTCCGCGCAAATGGGAGAGGGACCAATGACGAAGACCATCTGGCTGGCGACCGCCGCCCTGTCGGTGCTGGCCGGCCCGGCCATGGCGCAGACCACGCCGAACCAATCGCCCACGCCGGAGAGCGCCGCCCAGGCGCCCGTCCCGACCGGCCCGGCGCAGTCCGCGCCCGAGGTCGACGCCGCCCAGCGGGGCGTGCTGGTCTTCGAGCCGGCCTTCTTCGCCGATTCCCGTCCGGACACAGCGCTGGACATGATCGCGCGCCTGCCCGGCTTCGGGCTCGACACCGGCAACACCGGCACCCGCGGCTTCGCCGGCGCGGCCGGCAACGTGCTGATCGACGGCGATCGCCCCTCATCCAAGAGCGACAGCCTCGACCGGGTGCTGCGCCGCATCTCGGCCGACAGCGTCGAGCGCATCGAACTGATCCGCGGCGGCGCGCCCGGCATCGACATGCAGGGGCAGTCGGTCGTCGCCAACGTCGTCCTGCGCCGCACCGTCACCGTCGAGCGGGTGCTGGAGTTCAACAGCTACATCTATCCGGACGGCTACCTCGGCCCGATCCTCGCCGGCCAGTACTCGCGTCGCGAGGGCGACAACTCCATCGAAGGGTCGTTCAGCGCCACGACCGACCGCACCGACGGCACGGGCGAGGGCTTCCGCCGCCGCTACGATTCCTCGGGCGCCCTGATCCAGGACGCCGACTTGGTGCTGTGGGATCGGTTCCGCGATATCCACGGCACGGGGGCGGTCCAGCGCCCGTTCGCCGGCGGCAAGCTGAAGGTCAACGGCCTGCTTGGTTGGTTCGGCCGCGAAAACGAGCAGGACGTGCTGATCCGCTCCGGCGCCGGCGTCGACAGCTTCAATGTCGAGGAATCGGACTCGATCAACAGCGAACTGGGCCTGAACTGGACCCGCGACCTGTCGCCCCGGACGGGCCTCGAACTGGTCGGCCTGCAGCGCTACTCGACCGAGGACTATGTCGGCGTGTCCGAGAGCGGCGCCAACAGCTCGACCTTCATGGCGGACGCGACCTCGGGCGAATCGATCGGCCGCGCCGTGCTGCGCTTCCGGCCCAACGACCGCTGGGCTTTCGAAAGCGGCGGCGAGGTGGCCTACAACTTCCTCGACAGCGCCACCGCCTATGAGGAGAACGGCGTGGCCATCCCCCTGCCCTCGGCTTCGGTCAAGGTCGAGGAACTGCGCGGCGAGGCCTTCGGCCAGGCGACCTGGCGACCCAACCCGAAACTGACCTTCGAGGCCGGACTGCGGGTCGAGGTCTCCGAGATCAGCCAGTCCGGCGACAGCGACCTGACCAAATCCTTCGTCTATCCCAAGCCGCGGGTGCAGCTGACCTGGACCCCGTGGACCGGCCACCAGTTCCGCTTCCGCGCCGAGCGCGAGGTCGGTCAGCTGGACTTCGGCGATTTCGTCGCCTCGGCCGACATCGACATCGGCCAGGTCGAGGGCGGCAACCCCGATCTCGAACCCGACAAGACCACCATCCTGGAGGCCGTCTACGAGCGCCGCTTCTGGGGCGAGGGCGTGCTGGAGCTGTCGGCGGCGCACGGCGAGGTCGAGGACGTCATCGACATCATTCCGCTGGTCGGCGGTTTCGATGGCGTCGGCAACGTCGGCGACGGCTCGTTCGACCAGTATCAGGTCCGCCTGACCCTGCCGATGGACAGGCTGGGCATCCCCAACGCCCGCCTGCAGGCCCGCGGCAGCTGGGCGCACACCGAGGTGACCGACCCCCTGACCGGCGAGACCCGCCGCTTCCAGGGCAACCAGGCCTTCGGCTGCGGCGTCGCCTTCAACCACGATCTTCAGGGCGGGAAATACTCCTACGGCTTCGACCACGGCTGCAACGTCGACAAGGGCCGTCTCTTCCGCGTCCGCGAGATCCGGGCCTTCTACAACGAGCCGTTCGTGACCCTGTACGGCCAGTGGAAGCCGTCCTCGGACACGACGATCCGGCTGGACATCGGCAACGCCACCGACCGGGAGAGCGGCTACGATCGCGACATCTACGCCGGTCCGCGCGACGTGGCCCCGGTGGCTTTCCGCGAAGTGCGCCGCACGAAGATGAGCCCGTGGCTGTTCCTGCAGATGCGCAGGAGCTTCTGACCGCGCCCAGGCAGGCCGAGGGCCGACAGCGCCAAAAAAAAGGGCGGAGCCGCGAGGCTCCGCCCTTCCTGTTTCAGCCGGTCGCCGGATCAGGCGAGGGTGCTGTCTCCCGGCCGGGCGACGTTGCCGTCCTCCTGGCCGCGGTCCGTGACGCTCGGTCCCGGATGGTTGTCGGCGTCATTGGCGCCGTGCGACCAACCCTTGATCAGGAAGCTGATCAGGATGAAGCCGACGCCGATCCCGACGCCCCACCAGCCGAGCTTGCCGAAGCCGTCGAGCGAGGTGGCGAGTGCGCCTTGCGGATCGAGCACCTGGCCTCCGACCGTTTCGGTGCCCATCAGGCCGGCGATACGACCGCCGACGAACTGGGCGATCGAGCTGGCCAGGAACCACACCGCCATCATGAAGCTGACCACGGAGGGCAGCGACAGCTTGGTGATCTCCGACAGGCCCACGGGCGACAGGAACAGCTCGCCGGTGGTGTGCAGCATGTACAGCAGGGCGAGCATGATCAGCGGCATCTGGAAGGCGCTGTTGACCATGCCCGAACCGGCGGCCCAGACCACGACCAGGAAGCCGAGGCCGACCTGCACCAGGCCGAGACCGAACTTCATGGTCGGGTTCGGATCCATCTTCTTGCTGGCCAGCCACGCCCACATCGCCGCGAAGATCGGCGCGAAGATCAGGATGAAACCGGCGTTGAACGACTGCACCTGCGCGGCCGTGATGGTCGCGTCGATCCAGAAGCCCGAGGGGGTGATGCCGGCCGCCGTCAGCTGGGCCGGCGTGCCGATGGTGATGCCGAGGAACTGCATCGCCACGGGGGTGATGGTCAGGTCCACGTTGCGGTCGGCGAACAGGTTCAGCGAGGTGCCGGCCTGTTCGAACAGGGTGAAGAACACCACCGCGCCGAAGATCAGCACCACCGCCAGCATCATCCGCTGACGCTGCACCCAGGTCTTGCAGACGAAGGTGATGATCCAGGCGATCAGCGCCAGCGACAGCAGCGTCGAGATGCTCAGCACCGAGCCGACCAGGGCGTTGCGCTGGACCATGAACCAGACGACGCCCACGCCGAGGAAGGCGAGTATGTAGATCAGCCACTCGCGGTTGATCGGTCCCAGCACCGGGCGTTTGATCAACTCGGGATTCGGCGGTTCGCCGTTGCCCTGCAGCAGCGGCTTGCCGAGCACGAAGACCACGAGGCCGAGCGCCATGCCGACGCCGGCGAGGCCGAAGCCGGCCCACCAGCCCACGGTCTGGCCCAGCAGGCCGCACAGCACCGCGGCCCAGAAGGCCCCGAGATTGATGCCGTAGTAGTAGAGGGTGAAGCCGGAATCCCGGCGCGGATCGCCCTGCTGATACAACTGGCCGACGATCGTCGAGATGTTCGGCTTCAGGAAGCCGACCCCCATGATGATCAGGGAGACGGCCAGGTAGAAGATGTTGACGCCGTTCTGGTCGACGGTCTGGGTCATCGAATAGGAGCCCGGGTCCAGAACCGCGGGCACGGCCGCATCGGCCGGCAGGCCAGCCAGTTCGATGCCCCCGTTCTCGGCCGGGCCGAAGTCGTAGCGTTGTCCGTCGATCATGATGCCGACCTCGCGCGCCGCGCCGCGGCCTTCGCTGACGACTTCATACTGGGCGCCGGCGTAGGTCAGGGTTTCGGTCGCCGGACTCCCCTCGAAGGCCATCATGCCGTGACCGGCCACCAGCAGCACCGCGCCGAAGGCGATGGCCTTGCGCGTGCCGATGTAGCGGTCGGCCATGATGCCGCCGAGCAGGGGCAACAGATAAACCAGCGAGGTGTAGGAGCCGTAGGTGGCGCTCGCCGCGGCGTCGTCGAACAGGAAATGCTGGGTCAGGAAGAAGATCAGGATGCCGCGCATCCCGTAGTAGGAGAACCGCTCCCACATCTCGGCGAAGAACAGGATGATCAGCCCCTTGGGGTGATGCTTCAGGATCTGCATCAGCACGGGCACGCCCGTCAGCAGCGTGATGATCAGACCGGCGATGATGACGATGTTCATGCGGTGTCTCCCCCCGCTCGCCGGACCAGCGGTCCGGTCCGCGCCACGACGGCGCTCCCTCCATCCGTTCTACTCAACGGCTCACTCCCAATTGCAGCGCCCACCTGACGCGCGAGGCTGCATAAGCAGCACGCTGAGCAAAACCGGACAAGGGTTAAGGGCAAATTGAGCGTGAGGTGGCGGACGCCGGCCCGGCGCGGCAGGATGGGGTGGAACAACGGGAATCGACTCATGACCACTCCGGGGCGGCGATCCGTGCTGCTGGGACTGGGCGCGGCCGCCGCCGGATTGAGCCAGCAGGCCTGCGGCTCCCCGGTCCGTCCGCCCCCGCGCGGACGCGATGTGGTCGCGGCCGGCCAGCCCGCCGCCCTGCTGATCTGGGCCATCGCCCGCGAGCGTCTCGCCGGTTGGCCGCGCAAGCCCGACGGCCGCGCCCTCGCCGCCCTGCCCGCGCTGGCCGCCACCCTGCCCGAGACCGGAGCGCTGGCCAGCGGCGGCCGCCCCGCCTCGCCCGAGGCCATCGCCGCCCTGAAACCGCGGCTGGTCATCGACTACGGTGACGCCGATCCGGAACACCAGGGACTGGCCGCCCGCATGCGGGCCCGGCTCGGCGTCGACTGGCGGCTGATCGACGGGGCCCTGCCCCGCATCCCCGAGGCCTTTCGCGAAGCCGGCCGCCTGCTCGACGCGGCTCCCGGGGCGGAGGCGCTGGCCGACGCCGCCGGCGAGGTGATCGAGCGCTGGCGCCGCGCCCCCGCCGGGCCCGCCTTCTACTACGCCCGCGGCAATGACGGACTGGAGACCGGCTTTCGCGGAGCCCTCGCCACCGAAGTGCTGGAGGGGGCCGGCTGGACCAACGTCGCCGAGGGCTCGCGCCACATCGGCCGCGTCACCCGCGAACAGGTCGCGGCCTGGGACCCCGAAGCCATCGTCACCCTCGATCCGGCGTTCGCCCGGGCGGCGGCGGACGATCCGGTGTGGCGACAGCGGCGCGGCGGCGGGCGACGGGCGCTGTTGCTGCTGCCGGCGACGCCGTTCGGCTGGGTCGACCGGCCGCCGTCGGTCAATCGCCTGCTCGGCTGCGCCTGGCTGGCCGATCCCGAGGGCGGCTGGATGGACCTGACCCTGCTCAGCCGCCGCCTGTACGGCATGGCCCCCGCCGAGATCCCCCGACCATGGTGGATTCGCTGATCGCGCCGCGGGCATGGGCGGCTCCGCTGGCCCTGGTCCTGCTGGCGCTGGCCGGAGCGGCGACGGTGCTGGCCACCGGTCCGCTGGCCGCCCCGCCCGACGCGTTGGCCGCCGCCCTGTTCGGATCGGGGCCGCCCGAGGCCGAGCTGGCGCTGGCCCTGCGCGGCCCCCGCCTGCTGGCCGCCATGACTTGCGGCGCGGCCCTCGCCGGGGCCGGGGCCGGCTTCCAGATCCTGTTCCGCAATCCACTGGCGTCGCCCGATCTGCTGGGCGTCACCTCCGGCGCGGGCTTCGGCGCCGCCCTCGCTCTTCTGCTCGGGGCCGGCGCGGTGCTGGTGCAGGGCGCCGCCTTCGCGGGCGGCCTCGCCACCGGCGCCGTCGCCGTGGCCTGCGCCGCCCTGACCCGCAGCGGCGACGGCCGCCTGGCTCTGATCCTGTGCGGCATCGTCGCCGGCGCCCTCGCCTCCGCCGGGCTCGGCCTGGTGGTGATCGCGGCCGAACCCTATTCGCAGCTGCCGTCGATCACCTACTGGCTGCTCGGCTCCTTCACCCGCGCCACGGCGGGCGAGGCCGCCCTCGCCCTCGCGCCGGTCGGCCTCGGCGCGGCGACCCTGCTGTGGCTCGGCTTCCGGCTCGACGTGCTGTCACTGGGCGACGAGCAGGCGCGCTCGCTCGGGCTGAGGGCCGCGCCGCTGCGCCTTCTGGCTCTCGCCGCCGCCGCCCTGATGACCTCCTCCGCCGTGGCCGTAGCCGGGGTGGTGGGCTGGATCGGCCTGCTCGCGCCGCACGCCGCCCGGCGAGTCGTCGGTGAGCGGGCCGGGCGGCTGATCCCCGCGTCCATGGCCGTCGGCGCCCTGTTCGCCCTGTTGATCGACCGGCTGTCGACCGCCTTCGGCCCGGCCGAGCTGCCTGTCGGCCTGCTCTCCGCCGCCGTCGGCGCCCCGACCTTCCTGATCCTGTTCATCGCCACTTCGAGGCGGGCGTGAGCCCGCTCGTCCTCGAGGCGCTGGTCGCGGGCCGTCCCCCTCGCGGGGGCCCCGGCTTCCGCCTGCCGCCGCTCGACCTGACGGCGCGCCCGGGCGAGGTCGTCGCCCTGATCGGCCCCAACGGCGTCGGCAAGACCACCCTGCTGAAGACCATCGCCGGCCTGATCCCGCCGCTCGGCGGCCGCATCGATCGCCCCGGCGCCGTCGCCTATCTGCCGCCGCCCGGCGCCGTGTCCGCCGGCTTCACCGCCCTGCACCTGACCGCTCTGGGCCGCGCCGGACGACGGCGTTGGGCGCCCGGCCTGACTCCGGACGATGTCGAGGCCGCCCGCGCGGCCCTCGCCCGGCTCGACGTCCTCGACCTCGCAGGGCGCCCGTTCGACCGCCTGTCCAGCGGCCAGCAACAGTTGGTCCTGATCGCCCGCCTGTTCGTCCAGGACGCCCCCGTCTGCCTGCTCGACGAACCGCTCGCCCTGCTTGATCCCGCCCACGCCCGGGCCGTCGAGACCGCGATCCGCGCGCTGGCCGCGGAAGGCCGTGTCGTGCTGGCCTCAGCCCATCATCTGCCGTTCGCGTCCCGCGCCGACCGGGTTCTGGCCGTCGGCCCGGACCGGATCGAGACCGCCGCGCCATCAGAGGCTCTGGGCCCTGACCGGATCCGCGCCCTGTTCGGCGTCGAGACGCCCGACTGTCCCTGCTGCGGTCAGGCCTTGAGTTGAGGCCGCGCTTGGCCGACCCTGCGGCATGACCCTGATCCGCCTGATCCCCCTCGCCGCCGCCCTCGCCCTGATCGCGGCCCCCGCCGCCGCCCAGGAATCGGCTCAGGAGCCCGCGCGCTGGTCCTTCGCCATCCACGGCGGAGCGGGCGTGATCGAACGCGACAGCCTGACGCCGGAGCAGGACGCCGCCTACCGCGCCGCCCTGCACAAGGCGCTCGAGGCCGGCTCGGCCGTGCTCGCCGCCGGCGGCTCATCGCTGGACGCGGTGCAGGCCGCGATCCAGATCATGGAAGACGATCCCCTGTTCAACGCCGGCCGGGGCGCGGTCTTCACCGCCGCCGGCCGCAATGAGCTCGACTCGGCGATCATGAACGGCGCCGACCGCACCGCCGGCGCCGTCGCCGGCCTGACCACCACCCGCCACCCGATCGCCGCCGCCCGCGCCGTCATGGAGCAGTCGCCGCACGTCATGCTCATCGGCGAGGGCGCCGACACGTTCGCCGCCTCGGTCGGGCTGGAGCAGGTCGAGCCGGCCTTCTTCTTTACCGAGCGCCGCTGGCGGGGGCTGGTGAGCGCCCTCGAGCGGCAGAATCTCCCCATCCCGGCGCGTCCCGAAGGCGCGCCCGGCCCGCAGGCTTCGTCCGATCTCCCGGCGCCCCCGTTGAACGAGCGTAAATTCGGGACCGTCGGCGCCGTGGCTCTCGACAGCCAGGGCCGTCTCGCGGCCGGCACCTCGACCGGCGGCATGACCGCCAAGCGCTGGGGCCGGGTCGGCGACGTGCCGGTGATCGGGGCCGGCACCTACGCCTCCAACGCCGACGGCTGCGCCGTCTCGGCCACAGGCTCGGGCGAGTATTTCATCCGCGCCACCGTGGCCCGCGACATCTGCCACCGCACCGCCGCCGGCGCCGACGTCCAGGCCGCTGCGGACGCCGAGATCGCTGACGTCGGCTCCATCCAGGGTGACGGCGGCGTCATTGTCATGGGACTGGAGGGCGAGCCGGCTTTCGCCATGAACACCTCCGGCATGTATCGCGGCGCCGTCTCGTCCAGCGAGCCGGCCCGGGTCGCCATCTACGGCGACGAGGCGCTCCAGCCGTGAGCGGCTCGCGCGACATCCCCGGCGTCATCGCCCCGCCGCCGCTGATCTACATCGGCTTCCTGCTGCTCGGCTGGGCGATCTTCCGCTTCGCCGCCACGCCCGAAGTCGTCGGGCCGGAGGCGGCCGGCTGGCTCGGTCTCGGCTTCGGCCTCGAGACCCAGGTGCGCCGCATCGTCTCCCTGCCCCTGATCATCGGCGGCCTGTTGCTGGACGGCGCCGCCGCCGGCTATTTCCGCCGCCTCGGCACGGCGGTCGAGCCGTGGAAGCCGAGCACCGTCCTCGCCACGGACGGCCTCTACCGTTTCAGCCGCAACCCGATCTACCTGGGCTTCGCCATCACCTACGCCGGTCTGGCCCTCGCCATGGACAGCGTCCTCGTCCTGCTCCTGCTGCTCCCCTGCCTGTGGGTCGTCGACCGCTTCGTCATCCAGCGCGAGGAGCGCTATCTGTCCGCCAGGTTCGGCGCCGACTACGACGCCTATCGCGCCCGGGTGCGGCGATGGCTGTAGCGCCCGACCCGCGCGACGAACTGTCCCTGATGGCCATGGAGGAGCTGGACGCCGCCTGCGCCCTGGCCTGGCCCGAGATCAAGGCCATCACGCCCTGGGGCGACAGCTTCACCGGTTTCGCCCCGTCCGGCCGGGAGGTCGAGATCGAGCGTCGCTACCTGTGGGCCCACGAGCCTGAGGGCGCCGTCTCGGTCGAGGTCGAGGTGCGCGACGTCGGCGCCCGTACGGGCGCCGAGGCCAAGGCGCTGATCACGCCCAACTGACCGAATTCCCGTACCGGGCGAATTCGCGTCGCCGTTAACCTTTACCGTTGCCAAGCGACACGGCCGGAGCAAGATGGGCGGTCCGCGAACGGCGGTCGTTCCAGCGGGGAGCCCCATGTCCTACGGCGACGACTTCGCCACCGTCGATACGGCCGGCGCCCCGCTCGACCCGACGGTCATGATCGGCGCCGATCCGTTTTTCTGGGGCGCTGTCCTTCTGGCGCTCGCGGCCGCCTTGCTGACCGGCTTTTATTTCGGCGCCCGGTCCCGAACCGGCCGCCCGGACGCCGCGGCGGCCATCTGGAAGGCGATCGACGACGCCGCCAAAGCCGCCATGAAGGCCGACACCGAAGCCCTGCCCGCCCGCGCCTCGGAGCTGGATCGCGTGCTGCGCGCCCGCCTCGGCAAGACGCTCGGTTTCGGTGGCGACCTGACCGGGCGCGTCGACGCCCTCCACCTCGCCCTCGAGGGCGAGCGCGAGGTCGGGGACGGGCAGGCCGCCCATAATCACCCGCCGGAGGACGAGACGGCGGCGGCGGACCGCGAAGCCGCCACGCCGTCCGCGTCCGCCGCCGCCGTCACCATTGTCTCGATCCAGTCCCCCGCGGCCCTTCCCATGCGCCCGTCGCCCAGGGCCGGCAGGCGACCGATGGCCACCCGCGAGCGCAACCACGCCCTGCGACTGGCCGTGGCGGACTTCAACGACTACTGGCGCCATCGCCCGGCGCGCGAGGCCGACATGCGCGCCGTCGTCACCGAGCTCTGCGACCCCGGTCCGCCGCGCCCGCGCGCCGGCCGTGGCGGCGGCCATCACTGACAGGCCGCTGTTTCCCCAGCGCGAGAAACCGCCTAAGCCTGAGGCATGAAACTCGCCTCACTCAAGCATGGCCGCGACGGCCGCCTCGTCCTCGTCTCCAGCGATCTCGCCTGGTTCACCGACGCCTTCCTGATCGCCCCGACCCTGCAGGCGGCGCTCGACGACTGGGACCGCGTCGAGCCCGATCTCCGCGCCCTGTCCGAAAGCCTCGAGCACGGCGGCGTGCCGCGCGGCCGCTTCCACGAGCGCGAGGCCGCCTCGCCCCTGCCCCGCGCCTACCAGTGGGCCGACGGCTCGGCCTATGTGAACCACGTCGAACTGGTGCGTAAGGCGCGCGGGGCCGAAATGCCCGACAGCTTCTGGACCGACCCGCTGATGTACCAGGGCGGCTCCGACGGCTTCCTCAGCCCCCGCGATCCGATCCCGCTCGCGGACGAAACCTGGGGCTGCGACCTCGAGGCCGAGGTTGTGGTCGTCACCGGCGACGTGCCCCAGGGTGTGACGCGCGAGGAGGCCCTGACCCACATCCGCCTCGTCGGCCTGGTCAACGACGTCTCCCTGCGCAACCTGATCCCGGCCGAACTGGCCAAGGGCTTCGGCTTCGTCCAGTCCAAGCCCGCCTCGGCCCTGTCGCCGGTGTTCGTCACCCCCGACGCGCTCGGCGAGCGCTGGGTCGACGGCAAGCTGAAAGGCGAGCTGAACGTCCAGCTCAACGGCGCCGATTTCGGCAAGGCCGACGCCGGGGTCGACATGACCTTCGACTTCGGGACCCTGATCGCCCACCTGGCGAAGACCCGCGCCCTGTGCGCCGGCACGGTGATCGGTTCCGGCACCGTGTCCAACCGCGACGCCGGCGGCGGCCCCGGCAAGCCCGTCAGCGAGGGCGGCCTCGGCTACTCCTGCATCGCCGAGGTCCGCACCGTCGAGACCCTCCTGCGCGGCAAGCCCGAGACGCCCTTCCTCAAGCACGGCGACACCGTCCGCATCGAGATGCTGGACGACCAGCACCACTCCATCTTCGGGGCCATCGAGCAGACGGTGGAAGCGGTCTAGGTCTCCAGCCGCCGCAGCGCCTCTTCCAGCGCCCGGTTGGCCGGCACGGCCACGTCCGGCTGCACGCCGGCGCCTTCCCAGTTGGTCCCGGTCGCCGGATGCCGGGCTTCGCCGAACGGCATGACGATGGTGAACCATGGGCCCAGATCCATGGTCATCGACGGATTGGCCCCGCCGCCCGTGACCTCGCCGACGACGACGGCGCGCCCGGTCGCCTGCAGCCCGTAGGCCACCGCCTCGGCCGCCGAGAAACTGTCCCGCGAGGTCAGCACATAGACCGGCTGGGTCGGGAAGGCCGGGGCGGCGACGGTGTCGGCGTAGCGCTCCTGCACATCGCGCGAGCCGTCCTGGATACAGCCCTCGGGATCGGCCGGATCGGGTGCGCAGCGGCGCATCACGATGTCCTCCAGCCGCATCGGCTCCGGCGCCAGATGGCCCATCAGCCGCTTCAGCGCCGCCTCGCCACCGCCGCCGTTGCGGCGCAGGTCGAGGATCAGGGCCCGCGATCCCGCCAGTGTCGCCAACGCCGCGTCGATGGCCGCGCCCGCATCCGGATGGCCGCTGAAATAGGCCAGATCGAGATAGCCCACCGCGCCCTCCAGCACTCTCGTTTCGCGCACGCCAAAGCCGTTTCGGGCCTCCTCCGCGCCCATCTGCTCCATGGTCGGCGGCGGGCCCTCGGCGAGGGCGTCGTCACGGCTGCGCGGCTCGATCCACACCTGCAGATGCTTGTCGCCCGATGCCGCCAGCAGGTCGGCGTTGATCGCCTGCCTGAAGGCTTCCGGATCGGCCAGCTCAAGATAGGCCGCCCGCCGCCCGGCCAGCCGCGCCCGGATCGCCGGCGTGCGCTCGTGCATCACATAGTGCGCCAGGCGCCGGTCGAGCGTGTCCAGCGCCCGCACCCGGTGGGCCCCGGTGATCGCCGCGTGCGGATTCGGCGCCGTCATCCCCGACGCCGCGGCCTCCTGCGCCAGCACGGCCGCCGGTCCCTGGCAGGACAGCACCACCCCGCCCAGCACGGCCGTCATCAGATGTCTCAGCTTCATCGTCGTCTCCTTTGCCCGCTCAGGAGGCGACGACGGCGCGTTGCGGATGCAGGCGCGAGGTTAAGCTTTCGAAAGGTTCGCGCCCGTCTGGAAGGCGCGCCATGTCGAGGCCCGCACGCTTTTCCCCGATTGCCTCTCCCTGCGGCCCGCGCTACCTGTCCGGCCTGCCGAGAGACCCAGACGGCCTGTGCGGGCGTGGTGGAACTGGTAGACGCGCCGGACTCAAAATCCGGTTCCGAAAGGAGTGTCGGTTCGAGCCCGACCGCCCGCACCATCCTCTGCCCCCAAGCGCTTGAACGGAAGATTTTCCCGATCTCGACGCGGATGCGAGCAGCTTTTCACCCCATTTTTCCGGCGGTCGCGCGCCGAACGCACGGAAATTGCCAACCAGACTCCCGCCCCCTAATCTTTGTGCAAGTGCGAAGAGGGCTTCCGTGGCGTCAGCGAACCAGACCTTTGTCATCATCCCCAGAACCGCCCCGGCAAAGGCGCGGGCCGACGAACGCGTGGGCGGCTTCGGCGAGATCCAGGCCGACTTCACCCCCGCCGCGGGCGCCGGCCAGTCGAGCCGCTGCGCCCAGTGCGGCGTGCCGTTCTGCCAGACCGGCTGCCCGTTGGAGAACAACATCCCCGACTGGCTGAAGCTGGCCGCCGAGGGCCGCTTCGAGGAGGCGTGGCGCCAGGCCGAGGCCACCTCGACCCTGCCCGAAATCTGCGGCCGCATCTGCCCGCAGGACCGGCTCTGCGAGGGCGCCTGCACGCTCGAACGGTCGGGCTGGGAGACGGTGACCATCGGCTCGGTCGAGCGCTGGCTCGGCGACATGGCCTTCGACAAGGGCTGGGTGACGCCGGTCCGGCCGCTGGTCGAGCGCGGGCGCTCCGTCGGCGTCGTCGGGGCCGGCCCCGCGGGTATGGCCGCCGCCGACCGGCTGCGCTCGGCCGGCTATGCGGTGACCCTTTACGACCGGCACGACCGCGCCGGCGGCCTGCTCACCTACGGCATCCCCGGCTTCAAGCTGGAGAAGCCGGTGGTGCAGCGCCGGCTCGACCGGCTCGCCGACGGCGGCGTGACCTTCCGGCTCGGCGTGGAGGTGGGCGTCGACCTGCCCTTCGCCGAGGTGCGCGCGGCGCACGACGCCGTGCTCGTCGCCACCGGCGTTTATCAGGCCCGCCGGCTGACCGCGCCCGGCTGCGGCTCGGACGGGGTGGTCGCGGCGCTGGACTATCTGATCGCCTCCAACCGCAAGGGCTTCGGCGACGCCGTCCCGGCCTTCGACAGCGGCGCGCTGAATGCCGCCGGCAAGCGCGTCGTGGTCATCGGCGGCGGCGACACGGCCATGGACTGCGTCCGCACCGCCGTGCGTCAGGGCGCCGCCTCGGTGACCTGCCTCTACCGTCGCGATCGCGACAACATGCCGGGCAGCGCCCGCGAGGTCGCCCACGCCGAGGAGGAGGGCGTCGTCTTCGAATGGCTGGCCGCGCCCCGGGCCGTGCTGGGCGAGGCCGGCCGGGCGACCGGCGTCCGGGCCCAGCGCATGGCGCTGGCGGCCCAGTCGGCCGAGGGCCGCTGGAGCGTCGAGCCGGTCCCCGGCGGCGAGTTCGACCTGCCCGCCGACCTGGTCATCGAGGCCCTCGGCTTCGAACCCGAGGACATGCCGGCCCTGTTCGCCGAGCCCGATCTGGCCCTGACGGACTGGCGGACCCTGCGCACCGCCGGCCGCACCAAGGCCACGACGCTGGAGGGCGTGTTCGCCGCCGGCGACATCGTCCGCGGCGCCTCCCTCGTGGTCTGGGCGGTCAAGGACGGGCAGGACGCCGCGGCCGAGATCGACGCCTGGCTGACCTCGCGCCAACAGGCCGCCGCATGACCTTCGATCCCCGCCGTTACGAAGCCGACCGCCAGACGCTGATCGACGCCCACGCCTATGATCCCGCCTCCGAGCGGGACGCCTGCGGGGTCGGCCTGATCGCCGCCATCGACGGCCAACCCCGACGCGAGGTCGTCGACCTCGCCCTGAAGTCGCTGAAGGCCATCTGGCACCGCGGCGCGGTGGACGCCGACGGCAAGTCCGGCGACGGCGCCGGCATCCTCATCGGCCTGCCGCGCGCCTACTTCGAGGCCCAGGTCCGCGATCTCGGCCACGACCTGCGCCCCGGCGCCCTGGCGGTCGGGATGATCTTCCTGCCCCGCCTCGACCTGGGCGCCCAGGAGCAGGCCCGCACCATCGTCGAGCGCGAGGTGCTGGCCGCCGGCTTCTGGCTCTACGGCTGGCGTCAGGCGCCGACCCGCGTCGAGGTGCTGGGCGAGAGGGCCGCCGCCACCCGCCCCGAGATCGAGCAGATCATGCTCAGCGCCCCGGAGGGCCTGTCAGGCGAGGAGCTGGAGCGCACCCTCTACCTGCTGCGCCGCCGCATCGAGGCGCGCGCCACGGCGGCGGGCCTGCAGCATTTCTACATCTGCTCCCTGTCGGCGCGGTCGGTGATCTACAAGGGGATGATGCTGGCCGAGGCCCTGGCCGACTTCTACCCGGACCTCAACGATCCCCGGGTCGAGGCCAACGTCGCCCTGTTCCACCAGCGCTATTCGACCAACACCTTCCCCGAATGGCGGCTGGCCCAGCCGTTCCGGATGCTGGCCCACAACGGCGAGATCAACACCCTGCGCGGCAACGCCAATTGGATGCGCAGCCACGAGATCCGCATGACCGCCGCGGCCTTCGGCGCCGACGACGCCACGGTCAAGCCGGTGATCCAGGCGGGCGCGTCCGACTCCTCGGCGCTGGACAACGTCTTCGAGGTGCTGGTCCACGCCGGCCGGTCCGCACCCATGGTCAAGGCGCTGCTGATGCCCGAGGCCCCGATCGAGGGCCTGATCTCCGACGACCACCGCGCCCTCTACGCCTACTGCAACGCGGTGATGGAGCCGTGGGACGGGCCCGCGGCCGTTTGCGCCACCGACGGCCGCTGGGTGGTGGCGGGCAAGGACCGCAACGGCCTGCGCCCCCTGCGCGCCGCCGAGACCACCGACGGCCTGCTGATCTGCGGCTCCGAAGCCGGCATGACCGGCGTGCCCGACGACCGGATCGCGCGTCGCCTGCACATCGGCGGCGGGCGGATGATCTCCGTCGATCTGGAGGCCGGCCGACTCTACGACGAGGCCGAGACCATCGACCGGCTGGCGGCGAAACATCCCTACCGCGACTGGTTGTCCAACATGGTCGAGCTGGAGCCGCGCATCGGCCCGGGACCCGAACCGCGCGGCCTTTCCGGCGAGGCGCTGACCCGCTTCCAGGCCGCCGTCGGCTGGACCCAGGAGGACATCGACGCCCTGCTCGACCCCATGGCCGGCGAGGGCAAAGAGGCCGTCGCCAGCATGGGCGACGACGCTCCGCCCGCCGTGCTGTCCGAACAGACCCGACCCTTCTCCCACTATTTCCGCCAGGCCTTCGCCCAGGTCACTAACCCGCCGATCGACTCCCTGCGCGAGGCGGGGGCGATGAGCCTGCGCACCCGCTTCAAGAACCTCGGCAACATCCTCGCCCAGGACGAGACCCAGACCCGGGTCTTCGTGCTCGACAGCCCGGTGCTGACCACCGGCATGTACGAGCGGATGCTCGACGTGGTCGGCGCCGGGGCCACCACCCTGATCGACTGCACCTTCCCGGCCCCGGCCGGCGCCCGGCCCGGTGAAGCGCTCAAGGCGGCGCTGGACCGCATCCGTGACGAGGCGGTGACGGCGGCCCGCAACGGCGCCGCCCTGATCGTCCTGACCGACGAACACGCGGCGGCCGACCGCCCCCTGATCCCGATGATCCTCGCCACCGCCGCCGTGCACGGCCGGCTGGTCGACGAGGGCCAGCGCACCTTCTGCTCGCTGGTGGTGCGCTCGGCCGAGGCCATCGACGCCCACGCCTTCGCCGTTCTGGTCGGCTGCGGCGCCACCGCCGTGAACGCCTGGCTGGCGCAGGAAAGCTTCCTCGAACGCCTCGACGGCGGCCGCTATCCCGGCCTGAGCCTCCGCGACGCCTGCCTCAACCACAAACAGGCCATCGAGAGCGGACTGAGGAAGATCCTCGCCAAGAAGGGCATCTCGGTCATCTCCGCCTACCGCGGGGCCGGCGAGTTCGAGGCGCTGGGCCTCAGCCGCGCGCTGGTCGCCGAATTCTTCCCCGGCATGACCTCGCGCATCTCGGGGATCGGGCTGGCGGGCCTCGAAGCCCAGGCCGCGGGGCGCGCCGCCCGGGCCTTCGGCGCGCCCCGGCCGGGCCTGCGCATCGGCGGCGCCCACCGCATCCGCGCCGGCGAAGAGACCCACGCCTGGGACGCCGAGATGATCCACCGGCTCCAGGACGCCACCACCCGCAACGACTACAAGCGCTTCAAGGCCTACAGCCGCCGCGCCCGCGACCTGCCCGCCGTCGCCCTGCGCGACCTGCTCGACTTCCGCGAGGCGGTCCCGATCCCCATCGAGGCGGTCGAGAGCGTCAACGAAATCCGCAAGCGCTTCGTCACCCCCGGCATGTCGCTGGGCGCCCTGTCGCCCGAGGCGCACGAGACGCTGAACATCGCCATGAACCGCATCGGCGCCCGCTCGGTCTCGGGCGAGGGCGGCGAGGACCCGGAGCGCTATTCGCCGCGTCCCAACGGCGACAATCCGAACAGCGCCGTCAAGCAGATCGCCTCCGGCCGGTTCGGCGTCACCGCCGAATACCTGAACCAGTGCCGCGAGATCGAGATCAAGGTCGCCCAGGGAGCCAAGCCCGGCGAGGGCGGCCAGCTGCCCGGCTTCAAGGTCACCGAATTCATCGCCCGCATGCGCCACGCGACGCCGGGCGTCGGCCTGATCAGCCCGCCGCCGCACCACGACATCTATTCGATCGAGGACCTCGCCCAGCTCATCTACGACCTGAAGCAGATCAACCCCGACGCCCGCGTCACCGTGAAACTCGTCGCGCAGTCCGGCATTGGCGCGGTCGCCGCCGGGGTCGCCAAGGCCCGGGCCGACGTCATCCTGATCGCCGGCCACAACGGCGGCACCGGCGCCTCCGCCCTCGGTTCGATCAAGCACGCCGGCCTGCCGTGGGAGCTCGGCCTGTCCGAGGCCCATCAGGTGCTCAGCCTCAACGGCCTGCGCGGCCACGTCCGCCTGCGCACCGACGGCGGCCTGAGGACCGGCCGCGACATCGTCGTCGCCGCCCTGCTCGGGGCCGAGGAGTTCGGCATCGGCACCGCCTCCCTGGTCGCGGTCGGCTGCCTGATGGTGCGCCAGTGCCACTCCAACACCTGCCCCGTCGGCGTCTGCGTCCAGGACGAGCGCCTGCGCGCCATGTTCACCGGCACGGCGGACAAGGTGGTGAACCTGTTCAGCTTCATCGCCGAGGAGACCCGCGAGGTGCTCGCCTCGCTCGGCCTGCGCTCGCTCGACGAGGCGGTCGGCCGCACCGACCTGCTGCGCCAGGTCTCCCGTGGCGGGGCCCAGCTGGACGACCTCGACCTCAACCCGCTGCTGGTCCGGGTCGGCGAGGGCGACCAGCGCCGCCCGGCCGGCGCGCCCCGCAACGCCGTGCCCGACGCCCTTGACGCGCAGATTGAGCGCGACGCCACGCCCTTCCTCGAGCGCCGCGAGAAGATGCAGCTGACCTACGCCGTGGCCAACACCCAGCGGGCCATCGGCGCCCGGATGTCCTCGCACATCGTGCGCCGCTTCGGCTCTGACCTGCCCGACGGCCATCTGACCCTCAACCTGCGCGGCGCCGCCGGCCAGTCGCTGGCCGCCTGGGGCATGAAGGGGCTGCGCATCGAACTGGACGGCGAGGCCAACGACTATGTCGGCAAGGGCCTGTCGGGGGCCGAGATCATCGTCCGCCCGCCGTCATGGGCCGCCGGCGCCGCCCTGATCGGCAACACCTGCCTCTACGGCGCCACCTCCGGCGCCCTGTTCGCGGCGGGCGCGGCCGGCGAGCGGTTCGCGGTCCGCAACTCGGGGGCCACCGCCGTGGTCGAGGGCTGCGGCGCGCACGGCTGCGAATACATGACCGGCGGCGTGGTGGTGATCCTTGGCGCGACGGGCTGGAATTTCGGGGCCGGCATGTCCGGCGGCGAGGCCTTCGTCCACGATCCCGAAGGCGCGGCGCAGGACCGCCTCAACGCCGCCTCGGTCGTCCCGGGCAAGGTCGTCGGCGAGGCCGCTGTGCGCCTGCAGGCGCTGGTCGCGCGTCACGCCGCCGAGACCGGCTCGCCGCTCGCGCGCAGCCTGCTCGAGCGCTGGCCCGCCGCCCTCCGGGAGTTCCGCCACGTCCTGCCGGTGGCCGAAGACGGCGTCTCGGTGGACGCCCGCCGTCTCGGCCGCGCGCCCTAGCCCTTCACCACCTCGCCGTCCTCCTTGACGAACTGGTCCGGCGTCCGCTCCAGCAGGTCGAACACCCGCTCCGACGGCCGGCACAGCGCCGCGCCCTTCGGCGTCTTCACGATCGGACGGTTCACCAGGACCGGATGCTCGGCCATGGCCGCGAGGATCGCGTCGTCGCTCACGCCCGCCTCGAGCAGACCCAGTTCGGCCGCCGGCGACCCCTTCTCGCGCAGCGCCTCGCGCGGCGTCAGCCCCGCCTCGGCGAACAAGCCGCGCAACTGGTCCGCGTCCCATCCGGTCTTCAGATATTCGACCACCTCGGGCCGGTAGCCGGCCGCCTCGACCATGGCCAACACATTGCGCGAGGTGCCGCACGCGGGGTTGTGAAACACGGTGACGGGGAAGCTATCGGTCATCTCGGCGGTCCTTCGAAGAGTTGCGGCGCACGGCGGGTCCGGCCTCATACCAGTCCTTCGACCGGTTCACGATCCACACCACCGACAGCATCACGGGCACCTCGATCAGCACTCCGACCACGGTCGCCAGCGCCGCACCGGAGTTGAGGCCGAACAGGCTGATCGCCGCCGCCACCGCCAGTTCGAAGAAGTTCGACGCCCCGATCAGCGCCGACGGCCCGGCCACGCAATGCGCCTCGCCCGTCGCGCGGTTCAGAAGATAGGCCAAGCCCGAGTTGAAATAGACCTGGATCAGGATCGGCGCGGCCAGGATCCCGATCACCAGCGGCTGAGCCAGAATCTGCTCGCCCTGGAACCCGAACAGCAGCACCAGCGTCGCCAGCAGGGCCGCGATCGACAGCGGCCCGAGCCGCGCCAGCCACCGCTCCAGCTCCGCCTCCCCGCCCCGCGCCAGCACGGCCCGCCGCGCGACCTGCGCCGCGATCACCGGCAGCACGATGTACAGCCCGACCGACAGCAGCAGCGTGTCCCAGGGCACGGTGATCGCCGCCAGTCCCAGCAGCAGGCCGACGATCGGCGCGAAGGCGACCACCATGATGGCGTCGTTCAGCGCCACCTGGCTGAGGGTGAAATGCGGCTCGCCCTTCGTCAGCCGGCTCCACACGAACACCATGGCCGTGCACGGCGCCGCCGCCAGGATGATCAGGCCGGCGATATAGCTGTCGATCTGGTCGCCCGGCAGCCACGGCCGGAACAGCACGGCGATGAACAGCCACGCCAGCAGCGCCATCGAGAACGGCTTGATCGCCCAGTTGACGAACAGGGTCACGCCGATGCCGCGCCAGTGCCGCCCCACCTGCCCCAGGGCGGCGAAGTCGACCCTCAGCAGCATCGGAATGATCATCAGCCAGATCAGCCCGGCGACCGGCAGGTTGACCCGCGCGACCTCGGCCCGCGCGATCAGGGCGAAGACGTCCGGCGCCAGCCAGCCGAGACCGATCCCGACCACGATGCACAGGGCGACCCACAGGCTCAGCCAGCGCTCAAAGATCGACATGGCTCAGGCTCCCGTCGGCAGGCAGCGCGACCGCGCCGCGGCGGCCGCCACCGGACCGCAAACCTCCGCCGCCCCGCCGCAGCAGTCCTCGGCCAGATAGGCCATCAGCTCCCCCATCCGGTCGAACCGCGCCGAATAGATCACCGACCGCCCGTCCCGCCGCGACTGCACCAGCCCCGCATGGCCCAGCACCGCAAGATGCGTCGACAGGGTGTTTGCCGGCGTCTCCAGCCGCCGCGCCGCCTCGCCCGCCGCCAACCCTCCGGGGCCGGCCTGCACCAACAGGCGATAGGCCCTCAGCCGCCCTTCATGGGCGAGGGCGGACAGGCTCGAGACGGCGGTTGTCATTTCCATATTTCTGGAATACCGGAAACTAATGTCCGATCAAGACCTGTTCGACGCCCGCGTCCTGGCCCTGCCCGACCCCGTCCGTCTCGAGCCGTCCGGCCGCGCGACCCACCCCCCGCGTATCCTGCTGCTGTATGGCTCCCTGCGCGAACGCTCCTACAGCCGCTTCACGACCGAGGAGGCCGCCCGCATCCTGCGCCGGTTGGGCTGCGAGGCCCGCGTCTTCGACCCGCGCGGCCTGCCCCTGCCCGACGCCACCGACGCCGACCATCCCAAGGTCCAGGAACTCCGCGCCCTCTCGCTGTGGTCCGAGGGCCAGGTCTGGTGCAGCCCCGAACGCCACGGCGCGGTCACCGGCGTGATGAAGAGCCAGATCGACTGGCTGCCGCTCAGCAGCGGCGGCGTCCGCCCGACGCAGGGGCGCACCCTGGCCGTCATGCAGGTCTCGGGCGGCTCCCAGTCGTTCAACGCCGTCAACGGCTTGCGTCTGCTGGGCCGCTGGATGCGGATGATCACCATCCCCAACCAGTCCTCCGTCGCCAAGGCCTGGCAGGAGTTCGACGAGGCGGGCCGCATGAAGCCGTCGGCCTATTACGATCGCATCGTCGACGTGATGGAGGAGCTGGTGAAATTCACCCTCCTGACCCGCGATCGCTCCGACTATCTGGTGGATCGCTACAGTGAACGCCGCGCCGCCGGCCGTGTCCTCGAGGGCGACCGCGTCGCCGCCGCCGCGCTCCATTCGGCGGGCTGACCGGCTCACATCGCGTTTCCCTGCGGTTATTTCACGCTCCTGCGGTTGCGCCGGGCCGTCCTCGTCCGCATCTGGCCCCGGATGACCTCCCCCACGCCCGCGCCCGCCTTCAAGGGACCGGCCTTCCCCGAGTTCGTCGCCCTGATCGCCATGATGATGGCGCTCAACGCGCTCGCCATCGACGCCATGCTGCCGGCCCTGCCCGCCATCGGCGACGCCCTCGGCGTCGTGGCCGAAAACAGCCGCCAGTGGATCATCACCGCCTATCTGCTCGGCTTCGGCGTGGCCCAGCTGATCTACGGACCGCTCGCCGACCGCTACGGCCGCAAGCCGGTGCTGATGGCCGGCCTGTCGCTCTACGTCCTGTTCAGCGTGCTGGCCGCCTTCTCCCCGACCTTCGAACTGCTCATCGCCGCCCGCGTCGGCACCGGCCTCGGCGCCGCCGCCCTGCGGGTGCTGGCCGTCTCCATCGTGCGCGACCGCTACAGCGGCCGGACCATGGCCCGGGTGATGTCGCTCAGCTTCCTGGTCTTCCTCGGCATCCCGATCATCGCCCCGACCCTCGGCCAGCTGGTCCTGACCGTCGCCCCGTGGCCGTGGATCTTCGGCGTCCTTGCCCTGGCGGGCGGCTCCTTCATGCTGTGGGCGGGGATCCGCCTGCCCGAGACCCTGCACCCGCAAGACCGCATGCCGATCCAGGTCGGCCGCATCGCCGCCGCCTTCCGCGAGGCCGTCACCAACCGTCAGTCGATCGGCTACACCCTGGCCATGACCGCCATCACCGGCGCCCTGTTCGGCTTCATCAACTCCAGCCAGCAAATCTTCTTCGACGTGTTCGAGGCGCCGGAGCTGTTCACCACCGTCTTCGCCCTCGTCGCCGGCGGCATCGCCGTGGCCTCGCTGCTCAACGCCCGCCTGGTCGAGAAACTGGGTTCGCGCCTGATCTCGCACACCGCCCTGCTCGGCTTCATCACCATGGCCGCCATCCATGCCGCCGTGACCCTGGCCGGATACGAAACGATCTGGACCTTCGCCATCCTGCAGGGCCTGACCATGTTCTGCTTCGGCCTGATCGCGGGCAATTTCGGTTCGATGGCCATGGAGCCGATGGGCCATATCGCCGGCACCGCCTCCTCGGCACAGGGCTTCATCTCGACCACCTTCGGGTCCCTGCTCGGCTTCCTGATCGGCCAGCAGTTCAACGGGTCGGTGGCCCCCATGGCGCTGGGCTTCACCGGCCTTGGCCTCACGGCCCTGGTCTTCGTGCTGATCGCCGAGCAAGGCCGGCTGTTCAAGGCCCGCAACCCGGAGCCGGCGCCGGCGAGGGCTTGATCTTTTGCGCCGGGCGGGGCGTTGTCCGGCCCTGCCAGAAGATTCCGGCCGTCCTCACCCGGGCGAGACCGGACCGCATGAGGAACGACCCATGACCCGCACGACCCTCGCCGGCCTCGTCTCCGCGCTCGCCCTGACCACCGCGCTCGCCGGATGCGGCCAGCCCGCCGAGGTCAAGTCGGACATGCCGCCCCTGCCGGCGTCGGCCACGGCCCCGATCACCTACGCCCGCGACGTCCACTCCTACGCCCAGCCCGAGATCGCCCGGGTCCGCAACGTCGCCCTCGACCTGACCGCCGACTTCGAGCGCAAGATCCTGTCGGGCACGGCCACCCTGACGGTGATGGCCGAGCCGGGCGCGACCCAGGTGGTGCTCGACACCCGCAACCTCGACATCCGCTCGGTCAAGGACGAGGCCGGCCAGCCGCTTCAGTTCGTCCTCGGCGCCGCCGATCCCATTCTCGGCCAGTCGCTGACGGTGACCTTCCCCCCCTTCACCGCCGGCGAGAGCCGCAAGATCGTCATCGACTACGCCACCCGGCCCGACGCCTCGGCCCTGCAGTGGCTGACCCCCAGCCAGACGGCGGGGGGCGAGAAGCCGTATCTGTTCAGCCAGGGGCAGGCCATCCTGACCCGCACCTGGGTGCCGACACAGGACAGCCCGGGCATCCGCCAGACCTATGAGGCCCGCATCGTCGCCCCGGCCGACCTGACCGTGGTGATGAGCGCCCAGCACCTGACGCCCGAGGGCGAAAGCGCCGGCGAAGGCCAGAAGGCCTGGCGCTTCCGCATGACCAATCCGATCCCGCCCTATCTGATCGCGATCGGCATCGGCGACCTCGAATTCGCCGCCTTCGACGAGCGCTCCGGGGTGTGGACCGAACCGTCGCGCCTCAAGGCCGCCCACGACGAACTGGTCTCCACCGCCGACATGGTCGACGCGGCCGAGAAGCTCTACGGCCCCTACCGCTGGGGCCGCTACGACCTGCTGGTCCTGCCGCCCTCCTTCCCCTTCGGCGGCATGGAGAACCCGCGCCTGACCTTCGCCACCCCGACCATCATCGCCGGCGACCAGTCGCTGGTCTCGCTGGTCGCGCATGAACTGGCCCACTCGTGGTCGGGCAACCTCGTCACCAACGCCACCTGGTCGGACATGTGGCTGAACGAGGGCTTCACCGTCTATTTCGAGAACCGGATCATGGAGGCCCTCTACGGCCGTGAGAGGGCTCTGATGCTCCAGTCGCTGGGCTGGAGCGACCTGCAGGCCAATCTGCGCGACCTGCCCGCCGCCGACACCCGGCTGCACATCGACCTGACCGGCCGCGACCCCGACGACGGCCTCAGCGACATCCCCTACGAAAAGGGCGCCGCCTTCCTGCGCACCATCGAGGCCACCGTCGGCCGCGAGCGCTTCGACGCCTGGCTCAAGGGCTATTTCGAACGCAACGCCTTCACCCCGATGACCGACGTCGGCTTCCTCAAGGACATCCGCCAGCACCTGATCCAGGGCGACGCGGCGCTTGAGGCCCGGCTGCAGCTGGACAACTGGATCTACCAGCCCGGCCTGCCGTCCAACGCCGTGGCCCCGGTCTCGAACGCCTTCGTCCCGGTCGACGCGGCGGCCCGCGCCTTCACCCTCGGCGGCCCGGCCTCGGCCGTCCCGTGGAGCGGCTGGTCGACCCAGGAGCGCCAGCGCTTCCTCGGCTGGCGTCCCGCCTCGGTTCCCGCGGGCGGACGCTGGCTGACCGACGCCCAGCTGGCCGACCTCGAGTCGACCCTGAAGCTGCGTCAGGAGGGCAACGCCGAGGTGGTCTTCGCCTGGCTTCAGATCGCCGTCGCCCATCGCTACCAGGCGGCCGTGCCGACGCTGGAGCATTTCCTGACCACCCAGGGCCGACGCAAATTCGTCCTGCCGCTGTTCGAGAGCCTCTGGGCCCAGGGCGACTGGGGCCAGCCCATCGCGCGCCGCATCTACGCCACGGCCCGTCCCGGCTACCACCCGGTCACCACCGGCTCGGTCGACGACGTGGTGGGCCGGCCGAACTGATTTTCCTTCTCCCCTCCGGGGGAGAAGGCGCCCCGGAGGGGCGGATGAGGGGGATGTCGGCTAGCGGCCGGCTGGCGGCGAGGTCACCTCGAACGGCCCCCTCATCCGGGCGGCTCCGCCGCCCACCTTCTCCCCCAGGGGGGAAAAGGGAGCCGTGACGCTGTGCTTACAGTTCGCGGATCTATAGTCGGGTTCAGAAAATAATCTCCGGCCTTTTCAACGACATCGCGGATTCTCAACCCAATCTTCCCGCCGCAGGAAGAACCGCCCGTACACTCCTGCCCATCCCGTCGACGGGGAGGGCGTCGGATCCACGTTCCTCGATGGCGGCGGGCTGTGGTCGATCGATGAAGCCCGGGCGGAGGAGAGCCCGGGGGTCCTCGAGGGCAGGGATGGATCCTGCCCGCTTGCTCGCCGCGCGCCTTTGGATGGAACCGCTACATTGACTGAACACGGTCAGCACGTTCCGCCTTCCGGCCTTCCCGCAAGGGGCGGTCCGGGACGCCGGTGAGGCCCGAGAAGGGCCGCCAGCCGGCGGGGCGAGTGGATAACGGCCACGCGGGGCGTCCCCCTCGTCGAAACGGTAACACTACAACAGCACCGGGCGAGGCCCGGCCGCCCCGCGCCCTCCCCACACCGCTTCGGAACGAAGCGGCGATCAGCCATGCCCTCTCCCCTTCACCCACGCCCCTCAAACCCGCTACAACCTCCGCCATGACCTCCGCCCCGCTTCCCGACGCCGGATCGAACTGGGTGGACCGCCGCGCGCCGGAGGGGCTCAAGCCGTGGCTCAAGCTGGGCCGCTTCGACCGGCCGATCGGCATCTGGCTGCTGCTCCTGCCCGGCTGGCAGGGCATCGCCCTGGCGCTCAGCCAGTATCGCAGGACGCCCGACGCCTATGACGTCTGGCTGTTCTTCGGCTTCGCCCTCGGGGCCTGTCTGATGCGCGCCGCCGGCTGCGCCTTCAACGACATCGTCGATCGCGACATCGACGCGAAGGTCGCCCGCACGGCGCTGCGTCCCATCCCGTCCGGCCGCATCTCGGTCAAACAGGCCTGGGCCTTCGTCATCGGCTGCAGCCTGATCAGCCTGCTGATCCTGCTGACCCTGAACCTGACCGCTGTCCTGCTCGGCGTCGCCTCCCTCGCCCTCGTCGCCGCCTATCCCTTCATGAAACGGATCACCTGGTGGCCCCAGGCCTGGCTCGGCCTGACCTTCAACTGGGGAGCGCTGATGGGCTTCGCGGCGGCGCTTTCAGGGCTGTCGGCGGTTGCAGCTCTGCATGGGGCGGCGACAAGTCTCTGCATCTGGGCCGGCGATGGTCCGCCGCCGCCTTGCGCCTACGAGTTCGCATCCCCTCCACTACTTTTGCTCTGGCCATCTGCCCTCCTCCTCTACCTCGGCGGCGTCTTCTGGACCCTCGGCTACGACACCATCTACGCCCTGCAGGACATCGAGGACGACGCCATGGTCGGGGTGAAGTCCTCGGCCCGCCGCCTCGGCGCCGGCGTCCGCAACGGCGTCGGTCTGTTCTATCTCGCGACGGTGGCCCTGACCGTCCTCGCCGGCCTGACCGCCGGCCTCGGTCCGGTCTTCTACGTCGCCCTGCTGCCGTGGGCCGCCCACCTGTTCCGGCAGGTCCGCGACGTCCGCCCCGACGACCCCGCCCTCGCCCTGCGCCTGTTCAAATCCAATCGCGACGCCGGGCTCATCCTGCTTCTCGCCATCATTCTCGGCTCGGTACAGCTTCCGCTGTGAAGGATTCCGCCATGACCGCTCCCCGCCTGCTGCTCCTCACCGCGGCCCTCGCCGCGACCCTGACCGCGTGCAACCGCGATCGCGAGCCGGGCGAGGCGCCCGCTCCCGCCGCCGCCTCCACCGCCGCCGTCACCCCGGCCGACGCCGCCGCGCCGATGAACTTCGAGGACAAGACCCCCTACGCCGACGTCAAACTGACCCTGCCCGAGGCCATCAAGCCGCAGACCGACCTTCACGCCCGCCTCTACGCCGAGGAGGTGCGCAAGCTGCGCCAGTTCACCGAAGGGGCCCAGAGCGACCGCACCGAGGCCGGCGCCGAACCCGACCGCCCCAAATACGAGAACACCGTCACCGTCACCGCCGCCGCCGAGACCACCAAGCTGTTCAGCCTCAAGCGCACCGCCTACGACTATTCGGGCGGGGCGCACGGCAACACCCTGACCAGCGGCGTCCTGTGGGACAAGGCGCTGAAACGCCAGATCGGCCTGGCCGACCTGCTCCGCCGGGGCGCAGACCTGACCGCGCTCGACCAGGCCCTGTGCACCGCCCTCAACTCCGCCAAGCGCGCCCGCGTGCCGGACGGTCCGTCGATCACCTTCGCCAGCAAGCCCTTCGCCTGTCCCCGGGCCGCCTCGACGGCCTTCGTGCTGACCCCGGGCACGGTCGCCGGCAAGGCCGCCGGCCTGACCTTCCTGATCGGCCCCTACCAAGCCGGGCCCTATGTCGAGGGCGGCTACGAGATCGCCGTCCCGGCGGCCGTGTTCCGCTCGCTGCTGGTCCCGGCCTACGCCGGCGAGTTCGGCGGCCAGCTGGTCAAGGCGGGCGACGTCACGCCCGCCCCGGCCCCGGCCCCGGCCCCGGCCCCGGCGCCCGCCGTCTAGTCCGCGAGGAACTGGTCGACCAGTTCGGCGAACCGCGCCGGCTGGTCGGCCATGATGAAATGCCGCGTCCCGTCGACCCGGACCAGCTTCACCCCCGGCAGGGCCGCGTACTCCCGCCCCCACAGGGCGTCTGCGCCCGCCGCCGGCGCACCGCCGTCGGCGTCGGAAGCGTAGACGGCCCATGCCGGCGTGGTCATCGCCGCCAGCCCGGGGCGGGCGTCGGTGGTCATCACGTCGCGGATCGCCGCCGCCATCGCCTGCCGGTCCGAGGCCATCGACCACTCGACCATCGCGTCCCGGGTGGCCGGATCGCGGACCATGCCGACCGCGGTCTGCGCCTGCTGCGCCCGGAAGCCGGCCTCGTCGGCGCCGAGGATCCCCGCCGCCGCCTGGGCCGCGAACGGCCGGGCGTTCTCGGGGGTCACCTGCGGCCCGAACATGGCGCTGAAGAACGGCAGGCTGTCGACGCTCATCACCCGGCCCACCAGCTCCGGCTCCGCCTGCGCCAGCAGCACGCCGACCAGCCCGCCCATCGAATGGCCGATCACCGCCGGCCGCTCCAGCCCGGCCTCGCGGACATATCGCGCCAGTTCATCGACCACCGGCTCGACGAAGGCCCCGTCGCCATGCGTCCACGGCTCGCCCGCGAACCCCGCCAGCTGGACCAGATGCACCCGGTGCGTCGCCTTCAGCCGTTCCGCCTCGGCCCGCCACACCTCCCGCGACGAGGCGAGCCCGGGGATCAGGATCACATCCGGCCCGCCGCCCACCACCTCGACCGACAACCGGTCGGAGACGAAGGCGGCCGGAGCCTGGATCGCGGCGTCCGCGCGGGTGGCCAGGGCGATCGCGCCGGCGCCGACGGCGATCGCGGATGCGAGGGCGAAGACGCGCAGGGCGCGACCGCCGCCATGTCGGGACATGAACATCATGGTCGTTCTCCTTGTAAGGTTATCCTGACGTCTGTCAGGCGTGCGGATTGTCGAAGATCTCTTCCACCGGCCGCGCGAACAGCACGGCGATGCGATAGGCCAGGTCCAGCGACGGATCGTGCTTCTCGGTCTCCAGCGCATTCACGGCCTGCCGCGACACGCCCAGCGCCTGACCCAGTTGTTCCTGCGTCCAGCCGCGCTCGACCCGCAGCAGCTTCAGCCGGTTCTTCATCGGCTGCTCCTCACGAACGGCGCGATCAGGCCGAAACAGGCCCAGAACAGCGGATAGATCATCCAGGCCGGCACATGGTAGGCGCCGGCGTAGCTCTCGCCGAAGCCCCAGGCGGTCGCCAGGGCCATGGCCAGGCCGGCGGCGATGATGAACTGTTTGGCCACCATCGCTCGAACGTATTCGTCCGACTCGCGCATCAGCGACAGGGTCGCCCAGATCTGCCCTGCGACCGGCGCGGCCACCGCGAGCGCAAGCCCCCAGGCCACGGGCTTGCCAATGATCTCGTCGAAGGCGCCGAAGATGGCTGCGACATTGACCGCCGTATAGCCGCCCATGAAGGCCACGGTGCGAAAGACGTATTTGCGTCCCGCGGCCGTGGTGTTGGATTTCGCGAGAGAAAGCATGTCGTGTGTTCCTGACTTGATGTCAGGCCAACCTCACATCAAGGATATGTCGTGTCAACCTGACTTTTCGTCAGCCATGCCTGACACGTCCCGGGATGGCCTGCTCCGCTTTTCGAGGCCCCGCCCGAGGCGTATCCTGTCGTCCATGCCCGCCGCGCCCCGCGCCCGTCCGACCGACCTGTTCACCCCCGACGAGTGGGCGCCGTTCCAGACGCGCCGCGCCTGGGCGGGTCCGCTGCTGATCCTTCACTGCTGGGGCGTGATCCTGCTGACGGCGGCGGCCGGGGTTGTCTGGCCGATCCTGATCCCCCTCTGCGTCGCCGTCATCGGCACGCGCCAGCTCGGCCTCGCCATCCTGATGCACGAGGCGGCCCACGGCGGCCTGTCGCCGAACGCCCGGCTCAACGATTTCCTGGGCCACTGGCTGTGCGCCGTGCCGGTCGGCGCATCGCTGGTGCTCTACCGGCCCTATCACCTCAGCCACCACAAATACGCTCAGCAGGCCGAGGACCCCGACCTCGTCCTGTCCGCTCCCTTCCCCGTCACCCGCGCCTCGCTGCGCCGCAAGATCATCCGCGACCTGACCGGCCAGACCTTCTTCAAGCAGCGCGTCCTGTTCGCCTTCAAGGCTTTCAGTTCGCAGCGCGATGAGGACATGGCCGAGGGCGCCGTCGTCACCGGCCGCTCGGTGGCCCCCTTCCTGTTCGTCAATGCGGGCCTGTTGCTGGCGGCCGTCCTCGCCGGCGTCTGGTGGGCGTATTTCGCCCTGTGGCTCCTTCCGTTGGCGACGTGGTTCCCGATGGTCACCCGGCTGCGCAACATCGCAGAGCATGCCTGTGTCGAGGGCTCGGCCGACGACGCCTTCCGCGCCGCCCGCACCACCCGCGCCGCGTGGTGGGAGCGGGTCTTCATCGCCCCCTACTGGGTCAATTTCCACGCCGAGCACCACCTGTTCATGCACGTCCCCTGCTGGAAGCTCCCGGCCCTGCACCGTGCGGTGCACGGCAAGCCGCAAGCCGAGCGGATGGAGGTCGCGGGCGGCTATCTGCAGGTGCTGAAATCAGCCAGCGGCGCCGGCTGACCGTCATGGCCCGCGAGCCCCGCCCCGAAGCCCGCATCTACCTCGACTGCGACGGCGTTCTCGCCGATTTCGAGAAGGGCGCCGAGGCGGTGCTCGGCATGCCGTCGCGCCGGTTTGAACAACGCTTCGGCCTCAAGGCCTTCTGGGCCCGGCTGGCGTCGACGCCGGACTTCTTCAACACGCTCGACCTGATGCCGGACGCGATGGCGCTGTTCGAGGCCGTCCGCCACAGAGAGCCCGTCATCCTGACCGGCCTGCCGCGCGGCGCCTGGGCCGAGCCGCAGAAGCGGCGCTGGACCGCGCGGCATTTCCCCGGCGTTGAGGTGATCACCACCTCGTCCGCCCTCAAGCGTGAGCACTGCCACCCCGGCGACGCCCTTGTCGACGACACCGTCAAATTCCAGCACCTGTGGGAGAAGGAGGGCGGTGTCTTCATCCCGCACACCTCCGCCGCCGCCTCGATCGCCGAGCTGCGCCGCCTCGGCTTTCTCGAGCCGACCGGGCGGGCCGCCCGCCAGAATGAGGATTGGCGCCGCGCCCACACCCTGTAAGGCGGGGGTCGATGCCGATCCCCGACCCCGCCGCCTTCATCCTCGCCAACACCCGCCTCCAGCCCGTGCCGCACGCGCCGGAGATTTCGCTGTGGCTGGCCGACGAGGTCACCCCGATCTGGCGTCTGACCGAGGACGAACTGGGCGAGATGGGCCTGCCGCCACCCTTCTGGGCCTTCGCCTGGGCCGGCGGCCAGGGCTTGGCCCGCTGGCTGCTCGACCACCCCGATGAGGTCGCCGGCAAGCGTGTGCTCGACTTCGCCGCCGGCTCCGGCCTCGTCGGCATAGGCGCCATGAAGGCGGGCGCGACCTCGGTCCTCTGCGCCGACATCGACCCGTTCTGCGCCGCCGCTGTCGCCCTCAACGCCGGGGCCAACAGAGTCGCGCTCGGCTTCACCGACGGCGACCTGCTGGACACCCCGCCGCCGGACGTCGACGTCATCTGCGCCGGCGACGTCTTCTACGAACGGCCCATGGCCGAACGCGTGCTGGCCTGGCTCTCCACCGCCGCCGACCGCGGCGTCCGCGTCCTCGTCGGCGATCCCTTGCGGACCTATTTTCCAAAGCATGGCTTCGACCTGCTGGCCGAATACGAGGTTCCGATCACCCGCGAGCTGGAGGACTCCGCCGTCAAGCGCACTCGCGTCTGGATGCTGTCCGCAAGGTCTTGAGGCTTCGGCCACGCTTGGCGATCGGCGGCGGCGGGACCATCTTGTCGGCATGACCGTCGTCCGCGCCCTGCTCGCCGTCGCCGCCCTCGCCGTCGCCTCTCCGGTGCAGGCCCAGTCGTGGCCGCCGCCCCCCGGCGTGAGCGTCGATCCGCACCGCTATCAGGCCGACCAGCACCGCCAGGAGATGCAGCGGCTGCGCGCCCGCGCCGACCAGCGCGAAGCCTTCGCGCGCCAGCTCCAGCTCGAGACCCGATTGAACCGGCTCGAGCTTGAGGCCGCCCGCCGGCCGGAGCCGATCCAGCCGCCCGCCGACCGCCTCCTCCGCTCGCCCGGGGAAGAGCGCGCCCTGCGCGAAGCCGCCGCCCAACGTCGTCGCGCCACGACCGCCGGCATCACCCAGATCGACGCCTGGCTCGACCGCCCGGCCCGCTGAAGCTTTTCGCCCTGCATCTCTTCCCTGACAGCTGCGTTCCTGCTTCGCTTGGCATCAAAGGCACGAGGGACGGATCATGCGCTGGCAGGGCGGACGACGCGGCGGCAACATCGAGGACCGGCGCGGTCTGGGCGGGGCGGGCATCGCCGGGGGCGGCATCGGCGCCCTTGTGCTGGCGGCGATCGGCTATTTCGTCTTCGGCATCGATCCGCAGACCACCCAGCAGATCACCAGCCAACTCGGCGGCGTCGGCAGCGCCGAACAGGGGACCCAGGGCAGTCCCGAGGATCAGGCCGGCGCCTTCGTCGATGTCATCGGAACGAATGTGGACGACGTCTGGAAGACGAAGCTTCAGGGCTATGAGCCGCCGACGGTGGTGATCTACGAGCAGGGCACCTCGACCGGCTGCGGTTTCGGCCAGGCCGCCATGGGGCCGTTCTACTGCCCCAGCGACCGGCGGGTGTATCTGGACCTGTCGTTCTGGCGGCAGATGGAGAGCCAGCTCGGCGCCTCGGCCGCCGACTTCGCCCGGGCCTACGTCATCGCCCATGAATACGGCCACCACGTCCAGACCCTGACCGGCGCTTCGCAGCAGGTGCAGCAGGCCCAGCAGCGCGCCTCCGGTCAGGCCGAGGCCAACCGCTATTCCGTGGCGCTGGAGCTCCAGGCCGACTGTTACGCCGGCGTCTGGGCCGCCAACGCCGCCGCCGTCTCCAATGGCGCGGTGGCGCTGGAGGCGGGCGATATCGAGGAAGGCCTGCGCACCGCCTCGGCCATCGGCGACGACACCCTGCAGCGCCGCCAGGGCGGCCAGGTCGTGCCCGAAGGCTTCACCCACGGCTCGTCGGCTCAGCGGGCCGAGTGGCTGCGGCGCGGCTATCAGACCGGCGACCCGGCCGCCTGCGACACCTTCTCGGCGTTCTAGTTCACCGTCAGGTCCAGAGGCCGCGACACGTGCAGCGTGCTGGCCCCGAGGTCGAAGGCCACCCGGCGAGCCGCGAACGCCTCCATGCCGACCAGCGCGCCCGGGAAGTTCGGCAGCGGCGGCTGGTCGAACACCCCGACCTGCACCCGCCGGTACAGGTGGTCGGCGAAGGTCACCGTGCGCGCCTCGACCACGGCGGCCCGCATGGCCCCGCCAAGCACGAGGCTGGTCCCGACGTCCTGCCGCCGTCCGTCCAGCAGGCCGGCGGCCTGCGCCGTCGTCTTGTCCAGCGCCAGCAATGACGAAGCGCCGGTGTCCACCACCGCGTTGACGATCACGCCCTCGACCGTGACCTCGGCGATCAGCCCGCCGCCCGAGCGCCTCACGATCGCCGGGGCCAGATCGGGCGGCCGCACGAAGGCCTCGCGCGCGATCAGCCGCACGTGCCGCCGCGCCGGATCGAGCGCCAGCACCAGATGCTCGAGAATGTCGCGGCCGAGGATCAGCGGCGTGTTCAGCCCGCCGTGCGAGGCCAGCGGCCCCAGGTCCAGGATCGCCGCCCGAAGCTTGCTGATGCCCAGCCCGGGCAGGTCGACGTCCACGGTCGTGCCCCGCCCCATCTGCGTCCCGCCGCCGACGCCATAGGCGACCAGCGGCATCTCGAAGATCGACCGCTGCTGCGGCGGCAGGGCCTCGACCAGCCTCCGGTCGATGACCGAATACTGCGCTCCGGTGTCGATCAGGGCGATCACCTCGCGCCCGGCGACCCGGACCGCCACGGTCGGCACATTGGCCCGCCGCGCATAGGGCAGCCACGGTGTCGCCCCGCCGTCCGCGAAGCTCAGATTCGGATCGGGCCAGAGCAGGGTCTCGCGAATCCACCAGGCGCCGCCGACGACGGCGGCCAGCCCGGCGGCGCGGATCAGGAAGTTGCGACGGTTCATGCCCGGCGAACATGGCGCGGCGTCGCCGCGCGCGCCAGCGTCACCGCTGTCGCGCCCCTAGCGCGGTCCGAACGGCACCACCTTGTTGTCGCGGTCGTGGCCGATGTCGGCGGCGCCCAGATACGGAATGCCCGAGCGCTGGCACCAGTAGCGGGCGATCTCTTCCGGGGTCAGGCCGAAGTCGGGGTCGTTCTCGACGATGTCCGAAACCCGCCCCAGCCGGATGCCCGCCACCTTGCGGATCGAGGCCTGGCTGGTCAGGTGGAACATCATCCGGTCAATCCGGTACAGCGGCTCCGAAACGTCCTCCAGCATCAGCACGTGGCCGGACAGGTCCGGTTCCAGCGCCGTCCCGACCAGGGCGTCGATGATGCTCAGGTTGAAGGCGGCCGCCGGGCGCGGATCCTCGTGCAGCGACGGCTCCCACGACGACGGGTCGCCGCGCTTGAGCCAGTTCAGGGCCCGCCACGCCGTCGCGTCGTTGCGCACCGCGTCCGAGGCCATCGGCCCGTGCGCCACATGCGGAAAGCCCGCCTTGTAGAGCCCCGCGAGCAAGGTTCCGGCGTCCGAATATCCCAGATACCGCTTCTTCCGCGCCACGGGCTCCAGCCGCGGCAGCACCGCCTCGGCGATCCGGCACGAGCCGTAGCCGCCGCGCGCGAACCACACCGCGTCCAGCCGCGGATCGTTGGCGTATTCGACGAAGGCGGCGGCCCGGCTGGCGTCGTCGCCGCCGAAATGCCCGTGCTTGCCGAAGCTGGCCGGGTGGAACACCACCTTGATCGAGCCGTCGGGCACGTGCTCCGCGAACCACGCGTGGACCGCGTCCGCCCGCTCCCGGCTGAAGCGCGAACTGGCGTTGACGATGCCGATCTTCAAAGCGTGCCCCCGGACTGTACGCCCCCTTCATAGTCCGCGCCGGGCCGTCGAACCAATCCCTTCCCCTCGTCGTCTCCTGCCTCTACTCAGCCGTCATGGCGAACGACTATTTCTTCTGCGGCATCGGCGGCTCGGGCATGCTGCCCCTGGCCATGATCGTCCAGGCCCAGGGCGGCCGCATCGAGGGTTCCGACCGCTCCCGCGACCAGGGCCGCACCCCCGAGAAATTCGCCTGGCTGCAAGCCCACGACGTCGCCCTGCACCCGCAGGACGGCTCCGGCGTCACCCGTCCCGACCAGATCGTCGTCGCCACCGGCGCCATCGAGGACACCGTCCCCGACATCGGCGCGGCGAGGCGCGCCGGCGCCCGCATCGTCACCCGCCCCGAACTGCTCAGCCAGCTGTTCAACGCCGCCCCGACCTCGATCGGCGTGGCCGGCACCAGTGGCAAGTCGACCATCACCGGCATGATCGCCTGGATCCTGCACCAGGCGGGGCGCGAGCCCACCGTCATGAACGGCGCGGTGATGAAGAATTTCGCCGACGCCGACCATCCCTTCGCCAGCGCCCTGATCGGCGGCCGCGATCTGTTCGTCTCCGAGGTCGACGAGTCCGACGGCTCCATCGCCCGCTACGACCCGACCGTGGCGGTGGTCTCCAACATCTCGCTCGATCACAAGTCGATGGAGGAGCTGCGCGACCTGTTCGGCGGCTTCACCGCGCGTTCGGCCACGGCCGTGCTCAATCTCGACAATCCCGAGACGGCGGCGCTCGCCCAGCACATGGTCGAGACTGGACGCGGCGCCGCCGTGGTCACCTTCGCGCTCGGCAATGAGACCGCCGACCTCTCCGCTCATGACCTCGATCCGCTGCCGACCGGCATGCGGTTCCGGCTCACCGAGCTCACCACGGGAGGCGACGCCTTCGTCACCCTGCAGGTTCCCGGGGCCCACAACGTCGCCAACGCCCTCGCCGCCCTCGGCGCCGCCCGCGCCATCGGCGTGCCGCTCGACCAGGCCGTCGCCGCGCTGGAGAGCTTCTCCGGCATCCGCCGCCGCATGGAGGTGGTCGGGACGGCCCACGGCGTCACCGTCATCGACGACTTCGCCCACAACCCCGACAAGATCGCCGCCACCCTCAAGACCCTGCACGCCTTCGACGGCCGCCTGCTGATCCTGTTCCAGCCGCACGGCTTCGGTCCGCTGAGGCTGATGAAGACCGAATTCATCGACGGCTTCACCGGCCTGCTGCGGCCGGACGACGTCCTGCTGATGCCCGAACCTGTCTATTATGGCGGCACCACCGATCGCAGCGTCGGCAGCGAGGACATCGCCTCGGGCATCCGCGCCGCCGGCCGCCACGCCGAGGCCCTGCCCACCCGCGAGGCCTGCGGCGATCGCCTCATCGAGCTGGCCCGCCCCGGCGACCGCATCGTCGTCATGGGCGCGCGGGACGACACCCTGTCGACCTTCGCCTCCGAGCTGCTGCGCCGACTGGGATGAGTCCGGGGGCAACCGTTCCGCCGCCGGTGTATTGTAGCGCTTGATGCTCCAGGTCCCGCCGCCGCCCGAATTGCCTGAAGTTGTCGTCACCGGCGCCCGCCTGCCGCCGGCCGCCGGCGAGGCCGCCTTCTCGGTCATCCGGCTCGACGATCATGACCTGCGCGACCAGCACCGGCTGGACGAGGCACTGGCCACGGTCCCCGCCGTCTCCCTGTTCCGCCGCACCACCAGCCTCGCCGCCAATCCGACCACCCAGGGGATCAGCCTGCGCGCCATCGCCCCGTCGGGCGCCGGGCGCACCCTTGTCACCCTCGACGGCGTGCCGCTCAACGATCCGTTCGGCGGCTGGGTGATCTGGTCCCAGATCCCGACCGAGAGCCTGTCCGGCCTCGACATCGTGCGCGGCTCCGGGGCCGGACCGTACGGCGCGGGCGCCCTGACCGGCGTGATACAGCTGCGCGAGCGGGACGGCGGCGCCGTGCTGGACGCCTCGATCGCCGAGCGCGGCGGCGCCCGCCTGGCCGCGTCGGGCGGCGCCGACCTCGGCCCCGTGCGCGTAGTCGCCTCGGGTCTTTACGAAACCAGCGACGGCTATGTGCCGGTGCGCGGCCCCGGGGCCGGCGCCGCCGACAGGCCGCTGGACCTCGAAGTGCACAGCGCCGCCCTCCGCGCCGACATCCCCGTCGCCGCCGCCGTCGTGTCCCTGCGCGCCTCGGCCTTCGAGGAGGAACGCGGCTCCGGCGTGGAGAACAGCCGGGCCAGCGCCAGCGGAAACGCCGTCAGCGCCACCGCCGTCCTCGCGCCGGAAGGCGTCCGTCCCGGCTGGAGGGTCCAGCTCTGGCGCCGTGAAAGCGACATGACCAACACCTTCGTCGCCGTGGCCGATGACCGCTCGTCGGCGCGCCCCGCGGCCGAGCAGTACGGGACCCCCGCCACCGGCTGGGGCGCCAACGCCGCCCTGCGCCGCACCTCGCTGCCCCTGCTCGGCGGACGGCTGGAATGGGAGTTCGGCGCCGACGCCCGCTTCAACGAGGGCGAGACCCGCGAGCGGTTCCGCAACCTCGGCGCCGGCTTCACCCGCGGCCGCATCGCCGGCGGCGAGACCTCGGTCGCCGGCGTCTACGGCGAGAGCGCGTGGAGCGCCGGACCGTGGCTGGTCGCCGGCGGCCTGCGTTACGACTCGTGGCGCAACGAGAACGGCCGCCGCTACGAGACCGACCTCGCCACCGGCCTGCCGACCCTCGACGAGGCCGACCCCGACCGCTCCGGCGAGGTGGTCAGCGCCCGCCTCGCCGCTCGCCGCGAAATCGGGTCAGGCCAGTCCCTGCGCCTCGCCGCCTACACCGGCTTCCGCCCCGCCACCCTCAACGAGCTGCACCGTCCCTTCCGCGTCGGCAACGACATCACCGAGGCCAACGCCGCCCTCGTTCCCGAGCGGCTCGCCGGGATCGAGGCCGGCTGGGCCTGGACCGGCGACCGGGCCTCCCTGACCGCGACCGCCTTCTGGACGGAGATCGAGGACGCCATCGTCAACGTCACCCTCGGCGAAGGCCCCGGAACCTTCCCCCGCGCCGGCTTCGTCCCGGCCGGCGGCGTGCTGCGCCAGCGCATGAACGCGGGGACCATCGAGGCCACCGGGCTGGAGATCGACGGTCGCCTCGAGCTGACCGAAGTCCTTTCCGTCCGCGCCGCCCTGTCGGCCACCGACGCCCGCGTCGACGGCGGCGTCCTGGCCCCGCAGCTGACCGGCCTGCGCCCGGCCCAGGCCCCGATCTGGAGCGCTGTCGCCGGGCTCGACTGGCGCCCGGTCGACCGCCTCGCCCTCGCCGCCGATCTGCGCTGGGAGAGCCGCCGCTTCGACGACGACCTCAACAGCCGCGCCCTCGACGCCGCCGCCACCGTCGATCTCCGCGCCGACTGGGCGGTGACCCCGTCAGCCACCGTCTGGCTGGCCGCCGCCAATCTGTTCGACGCGGAGGTGGAGGTGTCGGAGACCGGCGACGGCGTCTCCGGCTTCGGCCCGCCCCGCACCCTGAGCCTGGGCGTCAGACTGTCGCGTTGATGCTATTGCAAACCGTTCGCAACTTCGGCACAAGCCGGAGGTGACCGACGCCACCGCTCCCGCCAGGCCCCCGAAGGCCCTGAACGCCAGACGCTCGTTCTGGCTCAAGCAGCTGCACCAGTGGCACTGGATTTCCGCCGCCCTCAGCCTGATCGGCCTGCTGCTGTTCGCCGTCACCGGCATCACCCTCAACCACGCCGCCCAGATTCCCGCCGAGCCGGTGACGGTCGAACAGACCGCCACCCTGCCCGCGCCCCTGCTCGAACGGCTCGAGACCTTCCCGGCGGAGACCATCGACCCGGTCCCCGAAGCTGTCGCCCGCTGGGCCTCGGACGCCTTCAAGGTCCGTATCGCCGGCCGCCCCACCGAAACCACCGCCGATGAGATCTACGTCGCCCTGCGGGAACCCGGCGGCGACGGCTGGCTGACCATCGACCGCGCCACCGGCGAGGCCCTGCGCGAACGCACCACCCGCGGCGCCGTCGCCTGGCTCAACGACCTGCACAAGGGCCGCAACACCGGCCCGGTCTGGTACTGGTTCATCGACGTCTTCGCCGCCGCCTGCGTGGTCTTCGCCGCCACCGGCTTCGCCCTGACCTGGATGCACGCCCGTCAGCGCCCCTCGACCTGGCCCCTGCTCGGCCTCGGCCTGCTGATCCCCGCCGTCATCGCCCTGCTGTTCATTCACTGACCCCAGCCGACCCGCCCTCTGATCCGCCAAGAGTGTCCCATGCGTAAGCTCACCCTCGCCGCCACCGCCGCCGTCGCCGGCGCCGCCGCGACCCCGGCCTTCGCCGCCGACCTCACTGTCTCGGTCGAGATTCCGCGCCTGTCGGTCGCCGCCTACCATCGGCCTTACGTCGCCGTGTGGATCGAACGGCCGGACAACACCGCCGTGCGCACCCTCGCCGTCTGGTACGAGGTCGCCAACACCGCTGAGGGCAAGGACTGGCTGAAGGACATGCGCACGTGGTGGCGCCGCGGCGGTCGCTCGCTGGCCCTGCCCGCCGACGGCGTCTCCAGCGCCACCAAGGCCCCGGGCCGCCACACCGTCACCGTGCGGGGCGCCCGTCTCTCCAACCTGCCGGCCGGCGACTACGTCATGGTCGTCGAGGCGGCCCGCGAACTGGGCGGCCGCGAATCCGTCCGCATACCGTTCCGCTGGGGCGCGCCCAACACCGCCCGCGCCGCCGGCTCCAACGAACTCGGCGCCGTCAGCGTCACTGTCACCCGCTAAGGAACACCGCCATGAAGAAGTCGATCGCCCTCGTCGCCGCCCTGGCGGCCCTGGCCCTGCCGATGTCGGCCCAGGCCCACCGCGCCTGGCTCACCCCGACCTCGACGGTCCTGTCGGGCGCGGACGCCTGGGTCGGCTTCGACGCCGGCATGTCGAACGGAGTGTTCATTCCCGACCACGCCCCGATGAATCTCGCCGGTCTGGTCATCACCGCGCCGGACGGCTCGACCGCCCAGCCGGAGAACATGATCCGCGCCCGCTACCGCTCGTCGTTCGACCTGCACCTGACCCAGCCAGGCACCTGGAAGGTCGCCAACGTGATGAGCGGCGTCATGGCCACCTACAAACAGAACGGCGAACAGAAGCGCTGGCGCGGTCAGGCCGCCGAATTCCCGGGCGCGATCCCGGCCGACGCCACCGAGGTCGTCGCCACCCGCACCTCCAACCGGATCGAGACCTTCGTCACGCTCGGCGCCCCGACCGACACCGTCTTCACCAACCCCGCCGACGGCCTGATCCTGATTCCGGTCACCCATCCCAACGACCTGGTCGCCGGCGAACCCGCCACCTTCAAGCTCTCGATGGACGGCCTCCCCGCCGGGGGCGTCGAGGTCACTGTGGCGCGAGGCGGCACGCGCTACCGTGACAATCCGGAAGAGATGACCGTGACCACCGGCCCCGACGGCGCCTTCACCGTCACCTGGCCCGAGCCCGGCATGTACTGGCTCAACGCTTCGGTCCGCACCCCAGCCGCGGGTGATACGATCGCCGCCAACGCCCAGTATGTGGCCGTCATGGAAGTCCTGCCCTGACCGACGGCCCCTCCTTGTCCGGCCGCTCGGCCCCGCCGCCGGTCGTGATCGGCGACGCCGGGCCCCGCGCCCACAACCGCGTGCTGATCCCGACTCACGGGCGGGAGCCGACGCGCCCGCCGTCGGACCTGATCCAGGACTTCGCCGGCGAGAGCATGGGCACGACCTGGGCCGTCCGCCTCGTTCCACCCCCAGGTCTGGACCGCGCCGCCTTCCAGACGGCCATCGAGGAAGAGCTGGGCCGCATCGTCCTGCTCTTCAGCCATTGGGAGCCGCGCTCGGAGCTGTCGCGCTTCAACGCCGCACCCGCCGGCTTCTGGGCCGTGTCCGAACCCTTCTGGGCGCTGCTCAACGCCGCCCTCGACCTCGCCGACGACACCGACGGCGCGGTCGACCCAACCATCGGGGCGCTGGTTGACCTGTGGGGCTTCGGCCCGCCGGGCCCTCGCCCGCTCGACGCCTCCGGCCGGCTCATCGCGCCGTCGGAAGAGGAGATCGCCGCCGCCCGCGCCCTCGGCGGCTGGGGCCGGCTGCGCCTCAACCGTAACGCCCGCGGCGTGCAGCAGCTCGGCGGGGTCAGGCTCGACCTCTCCGGCATCGCCAAGGGCCATGCGGTCGACCAGGTCTCGGAACGGCTGACCGCCATGGGCGCGACCTGCCATCTGGTCGAGATCGGCGGCGAGCTGCGCGGCGCCGGCGTCAAGCCCGACGGCCGCCCGTGGTGGGCCGAGTTGCAGCAGGCCCCCGGCGCCCCCGGTCCGCGCACCGTCGCCGCCCTGTTCGACCTCGCGGTGGCCACCTCCGGCGACTGGGTCCGCCGTTATGAGATCGACGGTCAGGCTTACAGCCACACCCTCGATGGCCGCACCGGCCGTCCGGTCGACAACGGCGTCGCCTCCGTCACCGTGCTCGCCGACACCGCCCTTTACGCCGACGCCATGGCCACGGCCCTGACCGTCATGGGCCCGCAGGAAGGCCCCGCCTTCGCCGAGGCCATGGCCATCGCCGCCGCCTTCGTGGTGCGCGGCCCGGACGGCCTGACCGAGACGGTCACACCCGCCTTCGCCGCCATGCTCGACGAGGGCAGGTGACCGCCGACCCGCTGCGCTGGTTGTGGGCGGCCGTCGCCGTCGCCCTGTGGCTGGGGATCGTCGCCGCGGTCGTCCGGGGCCGCGCCCGCGCCCGCCGCGCCGCCGCCGCCCGGGCCGCGACCCTCGCCCCGCACAAAGGAGCCGACGCCCTGCTCGTCGCCTTCGCCAGCCAGACCGGCCACGCCGAGGAGCTGGCGTGGATGACGGCCGCCAGCCTGTCCCGGGCCGACGTCCCCGCCCGGGTGGTCCCGCTCGGCGACCTCGATCCGCCCGCCCTCAAGGCCGCGGGCCGCGTCCTGATCATCGCCGCCACCACCGGCGAGGGCGACGGGCCCGACCCCATGTCCGGGTTCATGCGCCGCCACATGACGGCCCCCGCCGACCTCGCGGGCCTCTCCTACGCCCTGCTGGCGCTCGGCGACCGCACCTATGCCGACTTCTGCGGCTTCGGCCGCGCCCTCGACCTCTGGCTCCAGCGCTCGGGCGCCTCGCCCCTGTTCGACCGCGTCGAGGTCGACAACGGCGACGCCGGCGCCATCCGCCACTGGCAGCACCAGCTCGGCGCCGTCACCGGCCACGCCGTCGAGGCCGACTGGACGCCGCCCGCCTATGACCGCTGGCGTCTCGCCGCCCGGACGCACCTGAACCCCGGCAGCCCCGGCGGCGAGGCCTGGCTGCTGGCCTTCGAGCCGGTCGACCACAGCCCCGCCTGGGTCGCCGGCGACATCGCCGAGATCGGCCTGCCTGCGCCCGACGCGGGGGCCTCGCCGGGCAGCCGCGAATACTCCGTCGCCTCCCTGCCCGCCGACGGCCGGGTCGAGTTCATCGTCCGCCGCATGACCCGCCCCGACGGCTCGCCCGGCCTGGCCTCCGGCTGGCTGACCCGCGATCTCGCGGTCGGCGACACGGTCGAGATGCGGGTCCGCACCAACCGCGGCTTCCACGGCCCGGCCCCCGGAGTTCCGCTGATCCTGATCGGCAACGGCACGGGCCTCGCCGGCCTGCGCGCCCACTGGCGCGCCCGGGCGCAGCGGTCGCACGGCGGGGTCTGGCTGATGTTCGGCGAGCGCACCTCGGCCCACGATGCCTTCCTCGACGAGGAGCTCCGCACCGCCGTCGCCTCGGGCCTGCTGACCCGCCTCGACCGCGCCTTCTCGCGTGACTCCGGCGACGGTCGTTACGTCCAGCACCTCATCGCTCAGCACACGGACGAACTTGCCGCCTGGGTCGATCACGGCGCCGCCATTCTCGTCTGCGGCAGTCTCGAGGGCATGTCGCAGGGCGTCCACGCCGCGCTCGAGACCGCCCTCGGCGCCGACCGCCTCCTCGCGCTCACCGAAACCGGCCGCTATCGGCGCGACGTCTACTAGGCGCGGTCAGACCTCGGTCCAGCGCCGCAGCAGGTTGTGGTAGACCGCCGTCAGCTCCAGCACCGCCGGGTCCTTCGGCCCCTTCTCCGCATTGACCCGCTGGATCGCCACATCCAGCCGGAACAGCGTCTCGCGGTCCGCGTCGTCGCGCACAAGGCTTTGAATCCAGAAGAAACTCGCCACCCGCCTGCCGCGCGTCACCGGCGTCACCCGGTGCAGGCTCCTGGACGGATACAGCACCAGATCCCCCGCCGGCAGCTTGACCGGCTGAGGCCCGTACATCTCCTCGACGATCAGCTCGCCGCCGTCGTAGGTCTCTGGTTCCGCAAGGAAAAGCGTCGCCGACAGATCGCTCCGGATGCGCATGTGACCCCGCTGCCGGATGGCATTGTCGACATGCGTCCCGAAATGCTCGCCGCCCTCGTAGGCGTTGAACAGCGGCGGGAAGATCGTGTGCGGCAGGGCTGCCGACACGAACATCGGATTGGCGTTCAACGCCTGCACCACCAGCGCACTGACCTCGCGCGCCTCGGCCGAGTCCTCGGGCAGCTGGCGGTTGACCTTGGCGGTCGCCGACTGGTGGCCCGAGGTCGCATTGCCGTCCGCCCACGGCCCGGCGTCCAGGCGCGACCGCAGGGTCGCGACCTCGTCCTTGCTGAAGACGCCGGGGATGTGGAGCAGCATGGCCCGGTCTAGTAGCGCAGATTCAGCGTCAGGATAGCCTGCCGGGCCGGCGGGACGTCGGCGTGGTGCACGCCGTTGGTGCGCAGGATGTAGTCCTCGTCGCCCGCGTTCTGGACGTTCAGCTGCAGCGAGGCGCGGTCGGTCAGGTCGTAGGAGGCGAACAGGTCCACCCGGGTGTAGGCCGGCGCGTAGACCTCGTTGGCCCCGCCCCCGGCCCCGCCCTGGTTGCCGCCGAAGCTGTCCGACACATAGTAGACCCCGCCGCCGAGGCTCAGCTTGGGCGTCACCCGGTAGGTGCTGAACACGCTGAACGAATGCTCCGGGGTATTGGCCAGCGAATCGCCGACGTTGACGTTGTTGTAGGCGCCCGACACCAGCTCCGACTCCATCCAGGTGTAGCCGCCGAACACCTGCCACTGGCGGGTGATGTTGCCGGACACGCCCAGTTCGACCCCCTTCACCTCGGCCTCGCCGGCCTGCTCGAACACCCCGGGCGACACCTGGATCTGGGCGTTCTCGCGCTTCAGGATGAAGGCCGCGCCCGACACGGCCAGCCGGTCGTTGAACAGATTGGCCTTGGCCCCGATCTCGAAGCTTTCGGTCTCTTCCGGATCGAGCAGCTCGCCCGACAGATTGCCGGAGCCCTCGCCGCCGACGCCGTTCTGGTCGCCGCCTGACACCGTCGGCGGCGTCGAGGACGTCGCCCACGAGGCGTAGAGGCTCGAGTGGGCCGTCGGCTTGTAGACCAGGCCCACCTGATAGTTGACGAAGTCCCACGAGCCTTCTTCAGTGGTCGGAACGGCGGCCCCACGGGGCAGGACGGTGCCGTCCACGTCGTAGGAATCGTGCCGCACGCCTAGGTTCAGCAGCCACCGCTCCCCGAACTCGATCGAATCGAAGGCGTACAGGCCCAGGGTGTTGGTGTTGGCGTGGATTTCGGTTCCGCGGGTGATCGTGCCGGTCCACGGATCAGACGGGTTCGGCGCATAGACCCGCGTGCAGTCGAAGCCGGTCAGCGGCGCGGGGCAGACCGTTCCGCTGCTGGTGGCGACGCTATAGGAGGCGTTGCGGTTGATCTCGCGGCTGAACTCGACCCCGGCGTCGAAATTGTGGGTCAGGCCGCCGGCGTCGACGCTGCCGTACAGGTCGACGACGTTGGCGAAGGTCGCGGCGGGGTTCCAGCGCGACTTGGTGGCCCGCTTCATCCAGTACTCGCCGCCGATCAGCGCCACGCCGCCCGTGTCGATCCGCCCGCCGTCGCCCGGGTTGGTGACGACATAGTCGTTCAGCGTCTCGGCATAGCGGGTGACGTTGCGGATCGACAGGCTGCCATTGATCCGGTGCTCCAGCTCCAGGGTCAGGCTGTCGACCTCGTTGGTGAGGTAATCACGCGCCTCCAGCCCGTAGAAGCTGTCATACGGCACGTCCAATACGCCGCTGTCGGTCGTCCGCACCCCGATCTTGGTGAACAGCGGGATGCCGTAGTCCGGCATCTGGTTCGAGGTCAGGTGGTAGTAGCTGAGCGTCGCCGTGGTGGCCGATCCCAGGCCGATCGCGCCCGACAGGCCCAGCCCCCATTTGTCGTAGTCGACGGAGTCGCGGCCCGGCACGTCGCCCTGCGCGCCCATCAGGTTCAACCGCAGTCCGGCCGTCTGGCCGAGGCCCCAGTTCTGGTCGACGGTCCCGCGCAGATAGCCGTCGGTCCCGGCTCCCAGGCCGAAACGGCTGAAGTTCGTCAGGCGCGGCGCCTTGGAGCTCAGGTTGATGCTGCCCCCGCCCGAGCCGCGGCCGGAGTAGACCGCGTCAGGCCCCTTGATAACCTCGACCTGCTCGAGATTGAACACCTCGCGCTGCTGGCCGCCGCTGTCGCGGACGCCGTCGACGAAGACGTTGTTGCCCGAGGACTGGCCGCGGATGAACGGCCGGTCGGCCAGCGGCTGGCCGCCCTCGCCCGCGCCGAAGGTGATCCCCGGCGAGGTGCGCAGGATGTCCTGCAGCGAGGTCGCCGCGGTCTGCTCGATGATCTGCTGCGGAATGATGGTCACCGACCGGGGCGTGTCGACCAGCGGCGCGACGAACTCCGGCGACTGCGGCTCACGGCGGGCGGGGTCCCCGGTCACGGTCACTGTTCCGAGGTTGGTGGCGTCCTGCGGATCGGCGTCCGGTCCCGGATCGGCCAGCGCCGGCCCCGCCATCAGCATCCCGGCGGCGCTGGAGGCGAACAGGAGAGCGCGAAGGGCGTCGGGACCGGACAGCATGGGGTGGGCCTTGTTTGATATTGCGATGCGCTCGCAATATCAGCTTGGCCGTGTTGCGCAAGAACTATTGCGAGCTGTTCTCAACTAAGTACGGTTTACGTGCGCTTCATCACATTGGGCTATGCGCAGGGCATGCGCCGTTCGTTCGCGTTCCTGTCCGCGCTGTTCTCCCCGCGTTCCGGCCGGACCGTTCCGCACGACCACGACGCGCGCCTGACCCACATGGCCCTGCATGACCAGGAGACCGGTCTCGGGAACCGTCTGTCGCTGGAACGCGCCGCCGCCGGGGACACGCCCGTCTACGTCATTCTGTTCGGCATCGACCGGTTCGAGTTGCTGCGCAACGCCATCGGCTACGATTCCGTGGCCGGCCTGCTGACCACGGTCGGCCGCCGGCTCTCGAACCTCGCCCGGACGCCCGTGGCCCGTGTCGGCGCCGGCGTGCTGGGCCTCGTCCTCCACGCCGAGGATGACGACGCGGCGGTCCAGACCGCCATCCGGCTCTGCGAGGCGGCCCAGGCCCCGGTGATCCTGAACGGCGCGCCGGTCGATATCAGCCTCACCGCCGGTCTTGGCCGCAGCGGCCTGACCAACCGGACCGTGACCTCGCCCGTCGACCGGGCCTCCATCGCCGTCGACCAGGCTCGCGCCGCCCATCGCCGCGCCATGGGTTTCGACGCCGTCCGTTACGGCGACCCGGCCGGCAATCTGTCGCTGATCAGCGAATTGATGGCCGCGCTCGACAACGGCGAGTTCTCGCTGAACTACCAGCCGAAATATGATTTCCGCGCCGAAGGCGTGACCGCCGTGGAGGCCCTGGCGCGCTGGACCCACCCGCGGCGCGGCTGCGTCCCGCCCGACGTCTTCGTGGTCATGGCCGAGGAGACGGGCCACATCCGCCCGCTCACCGAATGGGTCATCCGCCAGGCCATCCAGGACCAGGCGGCGCTCGCTCGCGCGGGGCACGATCTGATGGTGTCGGTGAACGTGTCGGGACGTCTGTTGTCCGACGAGAGTTTCGCCGATTTCGCCCTCGCCGCCGTCGAGGCCTCCGGCGCCCGCCTGTGCTTCGAGATCACCGAAACCGCCGTGGTCGCCCATCCGGAAATGGCCCTGCGCATCCTAGACCGCTTCGCCGGGGCCGGCATATCGGTGTCGCTGGACGACTACGGCTCCGGCCTGTCGTCCCTGACCTATCTGAAGCAGATCCGCGCCGACGAACTGAAGATCGACAAGAGCTTCATCCTCGGCCTCGACGACTCGGCCCGCGACGCCCTGCTGGTCAAGTCGACCATCGACCTGGCCCACGGTCTCGGCATGAAGGTCACCGCCGAGGGCGTCGAGACCCCGACCGCCCTGGCCCTGCTGCGCGGCATGGGCTGCGACATGGCGCAGGGCTATCTGATCGGCCGCCCGATGTCGTTCGCCGCCCTGGTCGAGCGGCTGGAAGGGTCCTCGCGGAAGGCCGGCGTCGTCGCCGCCTGAGCCGGTTTCAGGCCGCCGCCACCGCCTTCATCGACACGCCCATGTCGGCCAGCCGGTCCGCGTCCACCGCCGTCGCCCGGCCGATCATCTGGCGTCCGGCCATGAACTCGGCGGGCGCATTGACCGCCTCGACGCAGACGATCCGGTCGCCCGCCAGGTGGAAGACGGCGAAGGCCGCCGCCGCCGGATCGCCGCGCAGCACCTGACGGTCGGCCCCGTCGGGCAGGCCGGCGATCTGCAGTTTCACGTCGTACTGGTCCGACCAGAACCACGGCACCTCGGGCGCCGGCGCGGGGCGTCCGGCGATCGCCGCCGCCGCCTGCTTGGCCTGCTCCAGCGCATTGGGCACGCTCTCCAGCCGATGCCGCCGCCCGCCGTGCACGGGAATCGGCCGGAAGGTCACGTCGCCGATAGCCCAGATCGCCGGGTCCGACGTCCGCGCCGTCTCGTCCACGACCACCCCGTTCTCGCAGGCCAGCCCGGCCGACGCCGCCAGCCGGCCGCACGCCTGCGCGCCGACTCCGACCAGGATCACGTCGGCCTCGACCAGCCTTCCATCCCCCAGCCGGACGCCGCCGTCCTCGAAGCCCGTGACCTCGGCCGAGGTCAGCACCTCGACGCCATGGTCCCGGTGATAGCGGGTGAAGAAGTCCGACAGCGTCTGAGACGCCACCCGCGCCAGCACCCGGTCCATCCGTTCGATGACCACCGCCGCGGCCCCCAGCGCCCGCGCCGACGCCGCCGCCTCCAGTCCCACATAGCCGCCGCCGACCACCGCCAGCCGCCGCCCCGGGCCCAGCGCCGCCTTCAGCTTCTCCGCGTCGGCCAGCGTCCTCAGCTCCAGCAGGTCCGGCCGGTCCGCCCCCGGCAACGCCAGCTTCCGCGCCGTCGACCCCGTCGCCAGGATCAGCGCGTCATACCGTTCCATCGTCCCGTCCGCGAAGCTCACGGTCCTCGCCGCCGGATCGACGGCCGTCGCCGTCACCCCCGTCCGCAGTTCGATGTCGTGCTCGGCGTAGAAACTCTCTGGCCGCAGCAGCAGGCCCTCGAGATCCGTCTCGCCCTTCAGCCAGGCTTTCGACAGCGGCGGCCGCTGGTACGGCGCCGCCCCCTCCTCGCCCGCGAGCAGGATCGGCCCCTCGAAGCCGTACTGCCGCAGCAGGGCCGCCGCCGTGCCTCCCGCGTGCCCCGCGCCGATGATCACCACTCTATTGGCCATGACGGTCGAGGTAGGCGAAACACACCGGTCGGAAAACCCTGATTCTGCGGGAAACAAAACCGGTTCGGCACGGTTGCAGGCCCTAACCGAGCCACCTGGCTTCCCAGTAGCGTACACATGAACGTCCCGCCCGAGCCGGCTTCCTTCTCCGAGGACGATGCGGAGATGGCCTGCGAATCCCTGCCCTGGCAGGTGGCTTCGGCGCGGGCGGCGGTCGCCAAACACCACGCCCGCCTTATCGACCAGCTGGACGGGCTGGCGGCGAATTCCGACGATGACGACAGGGAGTCCGACAGGGCCCCTTGACCGTTCCACTGTTACAGCATAGTGGAACGCGCCATGACCGACACCCTCCCCCGCAACGCCGCCGCCACCGCACGCAGCCGCGTCGCCCTCTACGACGCCCTGCTGTCGCTGAAGACGCGCGACGAGGTCGACGCCTTCCTCGCCGACCTGTGCACCCCGGCGGAAATGCGCGCCTTCGCCGAGCGCTGGGAGGTGGCCCGCCTGCTCGACGCCGGCGGCAAGTCGTATCGCGAGATCGCCGCCGCGGCCCAAGCCAGCCCGACCACCGTCGTGCGGGTCGCCCGCTTCCTCAGGGAAATGCCGCACCAGGGCTATCGGCTCGTGCTCGACCGGCTGAAGGCCTGATCGCCATGAGCACCGTTCAGGGGCGGCTCCGCATCGCCGTCCAGAAATCCGGCCGCCTGGCCGACCGCAGCCTCGACCTCGTCCGGGACGCCGGCCTGCGCGTGGTCAAGGGGAACAACGACCTGCTCTACCGGGTCGAGAACTATCCGATCGACCTGCTGCGGGTGCGCGACGACGACATCCCGACCTTCGTCGCCGACGGCGTCTGCGACCTCGGCATCGTCGGCGAGAACGTGCTGGAGGAGGCCCGCAACGGGGGGCCGACGGCCGAGGTGATCATGCCGCTCGGCTTCGGCCGCTGCACCCTGAAGATCGCCGTGCCGCCGACCCTGGCCTACGACGGCCCGGCCTCGCTCGAGGGCCTGCGCGTCGCCACCTCCTATCCGAAAATCCTGCGTCGCTTCCTCGACGACCGCGGCGTCGCGGCCGAGATCGTCACCATGCGCGGCGCCGTCGAGGTCGCCCCCCGCCTCAAGCTCGCCGCCGCCATCTGCGACCTCGTCTCGACCGGCGCCACGCTCGAGGCCAACGGCCTCGGCCCGCGCGAGACGGTGCTGGAAAGCCAGGCCGTGCTGATCCGGTCGTCCGTCGCGCCCGAACCGGGTCTGCAACACCTGCTGGACAGCATCATCGAGCGGATGGCCGGCGTCGTGTCTTCCCAGGGCGCCAAATACGTCATGCTCAATGCGCCTCGTTCCGCGCTGGATCAGATCACCGCCATCCTGCCAGGCGCCGGTTCGCCCACCGTCATGCCCCTGTCCGGCCGCGACGACGCCGTGGCCGTTCACGCCGTCTGCCAGGAGGCGGTGTTCTGGGAGACGCTGGAGAAGCTCAAGGCCGCGGGGGCCTCGGCCATCCTCGTCCTGCCCATCGAGAAGATGATGTGATGCGCCGGATAGACTGGAGCACGCTGGACGCCGCCGGCCGCCGCGAGGCGCTGGCCCGCCCCGCCCGCCGCAGCCAGCAGGACGTCGTCGACGTGGTGCGCAAGATTTTCGACGACGTTCACGCCCGGGGCGGAGCGGCCGTCGCCGACTGGAGCGTGAAGATCGACGGCTTTGCGCCCCGCCGCATCGCCATCACCCCCGAGACCGTCGCCGCTGCCCGCGACGCCCTGCCGCCGACCGCCACCCGGTCGCTGCGCATCGCCGCCGAGAACGTCCGGGTCTTCCATCAGGCCACCCGGCCGGAGGACACCCCCTTCTTCGAGACCACCCCCGGCGTCCGCTCGCGCCTCGTCTGGCGGCCCATCCGCGCCGCCGGCATCTACGTTCCCGGCGGGACGGCGCCCCTGTTCTCCTCCCTGCTGATGCAGGCCATCCCGGCCGAGGTCGCCGGCGTGCGCGAGCGCGTCGTCGTCACCCCGCCCGGCAAGGACGGCGGCGTCCACCCCGCCATGGTCTACGCCGCCGCCGAGGCGGGGCTGGACGCCATCTGGCTGATCGGCGGCGCCCAGGCCATCGCCGCCCTGACCTATGGCGTCGTGCTGGACGACGGCGAGATTCCGGCCTGCGACAAGCTGTTCGGCCCCGGCAACGCCTTCGTCGCCGAGGCCAAGAAGCAGGCCGCCGCCCTCCCCCGCGGCCCCGCCGTCGACATGCCCGCCGGCCCATCCGAACTGCTGGTCATCGCCGACCGCGACGCCGATCCGGAGATCGCCGCCGCCGACCTGCTCAGCCAAGCCGAGCACGACGCCGACGCCCAGGTCATCCTCGTCTCCGAGAGCCGCGCCAACATCGACGCCATCCTCGCCGAGGTGGAGCGCCAGCTCGAAACCCTGCCCCGCGCCGACATCGCCCGGGCCTCGCTGACCGAGGGGCGCGCCATTCGCGTCCGCGACATGGCCGAGGCCGTGGAGGTGGCCAATCTCTACGCCCCGGAGCACCTCGCCCTGCAGACCGTCGACGCCGAGGCCCTGGTCGACCGCATCACCGCCGCCGGGGCCGTCTTCGTCGGCGCCTTCGCGGCCGAGACCCTGGGCGACTACGCCGCCGGTCCCAGCCACGTCCTGCCCACCGACGGCGCCGCCCGCACCCTCGGAGGGATCACCACGGCCAGCTTCATGACCTGCATGTCGGTCCAGTCCGTCACCGAGGCCGGGGCCCGGCAGCTCGCCCCCGTCGCCGCCCGCCTCGCCCGGCTGGAGGGGCTGGAAGCCCACGCCCGGGCCGCCGATCTGAGGAGCGGGGGATGAGCCTGAGCAACCTCCCCGCCCCCTTCGCGCCTCTGGTCTCCGGCGGCGACGGCCTCGACCGCTATCCGGCCGAACCACGCGCCCTCGCCGCCCGCATGGCGGAGATCTACGGCGTCCCGGGGGACCGGGTCCTCCCCGTCCGCGGCCTGACCCACGGGCTGGAGCTGGTCTTCCGCCTCGCCGCCCGCGACGGCCTCGCCGTCCAGGCCCCCGACGCGGAGCCCTACCGCGCCCTGGCCGCCCTCTACCCCCGCCCCACGCCCGGTGCGGAAACCGGCGCCGTCATCCTGCGCGCGCTCGGTTCGCCCGAAGCGGTGGCCGAGATGTCCGCCCGCGTCGCGCCCGCCCTGCTGGTCGTCGACGAAGGCCTCGCCGAGTTCGCCGACGCCCCCTCCGCCGCCTCCATCCTCGACGACCACGCCAACCTCGTCGTGCTGCGCAGCCTGTCGCTGGCCCACGGCCTCGCCGGGGCCCGCGTCGGCGCCGCCCTGGCTCAGCCCGGAACCCTCGCCCGCCTCGCCGGCGTCCTGGAGCCCTGGGCCCTTCCCGAGGTCTCCATCCGTCTCGCCCTTCAGGCCCTCGACCCCTCCCGGCAGATGGAGACCGACCAGCGGATCGCCCTTGTCCGCGCCGAACGCGAACGGCTGGCCAAGGCTGTGTCGCGGGTCATGGTCGTCGAGCCCGGGTTCGGCCCCGTCATCATCGCCCGCCCCGCCGATCCCGACGCCGTGCTGGTCGCCCTGGCCCGCTACGGCGTCCCGGCCGGGCGCGCCGACGACCGCCTGCGCCTGCCCGTCTCGGCCCGGGTCGAGGTCAACGACCGACTGCTGGCCGCCCTCGACCTCGCTCCGGCCCCGACCCGGCCGCACCGCACCGGCCAGTCCGTCCGCGACACCAAGGAGACCCGCATCGTCTGCGCCGTCGATCTCGACGCGCCCGGCCCGGTCGCCATCGCCACCGGCGTCGGCTTCTTCGACCACATGCTGGAGCAGATCGCGGCCCACGGCGGCTTCTCGCTCCGGCTGTCGTGCGAGGGCGACCTGCACACTGACCCGCATCACACCATCGAGGACTCGGCCATCGCTCTCGGCCAGGCCCTGAAACAGGCCCTCGGCGAACGGCGCGGCATCGCCCGCTACGGCTTCGTCCTGCCGATGGACGAGGCCCGGGCGTCTGTCTCCATCGACCTGTCCGGCCGTCCCTACCCTGTCTTCGAGGGCGAGTTCAGCACCCCCTTCATCGGTGACTACCGCACCGACCTGACCGCCCATGTGTTCCGTTCGCTGGCCGAGGCCATGGGCGCGGCCGTCCACGTCTCGGTCACCGGCGACGACGACCACCACAAGACCGAGGCCGTCTACAAGGCCTTCGGCCGCGCCCTGCGCCAGGCCATCCGCGTCGAGGGCGAGGCTGTTCCCTCGACCAAGGGGGTGCTGTGAGCGCCGTCACCGTCCTCGCCTACGGCGCCGGCAATGTCGCCTCGGTCCAGTTCGCCCTCGAGCGGCTCGGCGCCACAGTCCGGCTGACCGCCGACCCGGTCGAGGTCGCCGACGCAGAACGCCTGATCCTGCCCGGCGTCGGCGCCGCCGGCTACGCCATGGCCCGCCTGTCCGACCTCGGCCTGATGGAGCCGATCCGCGCCTTCCCCCGCCCCCTGCTCGGCGTCTGCCTCGGCCAGCAGCTGCTGTTCGAGACCAGCGAGGAGGGCGAGGGCGTCGCCATGCTCGGCCTGATCCCCGGAACCGTCCGCGCCCTGGCTCCCGCCGCCGACCGCCCGGTCCCGCACATGGGCTGGTCACAGCTGTCGCTGGTCCAGCCCGATCCGCTGCTCGACGGACTCGACGACGGCGCCTGGGCGTATTTCGTACACGGCTACGTCTGCCCCGACGGCGACGCGACCCTCGCCCGCGCCGACTACGGCGTTCCGATCCCGGCCGTGGTCCGCAGCGCCAACCGCTGGGGCTGCCAGTTCCACCCCGAGCGCTCGGCCGCCGCCGGCGCCCGCATCCTGCGCAACTTCCTGGAGCTGCCGGCATGATCGTCTATCCGGCCATCGACCTGAGGGGCGGCGTCTGCGTGCGGCTGATGCACGGCCGCTTCGACGCCGTCACCCGCTATGATGAAGACCCCGCCGCCCGCCTTGCCGCCTTCCGCGCCGCCGGCGCCGACTGGGCCCACATCGTCGACCTCGACGGGGCCGAGGCGGGACGCGCCATGCAGCACGGCCTGATCGGCGACCTCGCCGCCGCCATCGACATCCGCATCCAGTCCGGCGGCGGGGTCCGCTCGGCGGACGACGTCCAGCGCCTGCTCGAGGCCGGAGTCAGCCGCGTCGTTGTCGGCTCCCTCGCCGTCTCCGATCCCGCGTCGGTGATCGGCTGGCTCGAGCGTTTCGGCCCCGACCACATCACCCTGGCCATCGACGTAAAGGCCGACGGCGACCGGTATATCCCCGCCCTCAGGGGCTGGACCGAGGCCGCCTCCGTCGACCTCTGGACCGCCCTCGACCGCTACCCGCCCGGAACTGCGAAACACCTGCTGGTCACCGACGTCGGCCGCGACGGCGCCCTGACCGGCCCCAACCTCGACCTGCTGGCCGAGATCCACCTGCGCCGCCCCGACCTGTGGCTGCAGGCCTCGGGCGGCGTCGCCGACCTCTCCGACCTGACCGGCGCCCGCTCCGTCGGCGCCTCCGGAGCCATCGTCGGCCGCGCCCTCTACGAGGGCCGCTTCACCCTCGAGCAGGCGCTGGAGACGGCCCGCTCATGACCGCGCGCCGGATCATCCCCTGCCTCGACGTCAAGGACGGCCGCGTGGTCAAGGGCGTCCGCTTCGAGGGTCACCGCGACATGGGCGACGCCGCCGATCTGGCCGCCCGCTACCGCGACCAGGGCGCCGATGAACTGGTCTTCTACGACATCACGGCGAGCCCGCAGGGCCGCACCCTTGACTACGGCTGGGTGCGCGACATCGCCCGCCTGCTCGACATCCCGTTCAGCGTCGCCGGCGGCATCCGCTCGGTCGAGCAGGCCGGTCGCTGCCTCGACCACGGGGCCGACAAGGTCTCGATCAACTCCCCCGCCCTCGAACGCCCCGAACTGATCTCCGAACTGGCCGCCCGTTTCGGGGCCCAGTGCGTCGTCGTCGGCATCGACTCCAAGCGCGCCGGCGACAACTGGGTCGTCCACCAGTACACCGGCGATCCTTCCGCCAGTCGCGGCGCCGGGCGCCGCACCCTCGACTGGATCGTCGAGGCGCAACAGCTCGGCGCCGGCGAGATCGTCCTCAACTGCATGGACGAGGACGGCGTCCGCCGCGGCTACGACATCGTCCAGCTGTCCGCCGCTCGCGAACGCCTGACCATTCCGCTGATCGCCTCGGGCGGCGCGGGCGAGGCCGCCCATTTCCGCGACGCATTCCAGCAGGCCAACGTCTCGGGCGCCCTCGCCGCCAGCGTCTTCCACACCGGATCGCTGGCCATTCCGGACCTGAAGGCGTTTCTCATCAACAGCGGCGTGGAGGTGCGGCCTTGATCGATCCCGACCAGCTGGATTTCGACAAGTCCGGCGGCCTGATCCCGGTCGTCGTACAGGACGCCGCCACCCTTCAGGTGCTGACCCTGGCCTACATGAACCGCGCCGCCCTCGACGAGACGCTGGCCTCCGGCGAAGCCACCTTCTTCTCGCGCTCGCGGGGCGGCCGCTGGCGCAAGGGCGAGACCTCGGGCGACCGGCTGCGCGTCGTCTCCATCACCCCCGACTGCGACGCCGACGCCCTGGTGCTCAAGGTCCGCCCGGTCGGAAACGCCTGCCACCTCAACCGCGTCAGCTGCTTCGGCGACGAGGACGCCCCCGGCCTCGGCCGCCTCGCCCGCCTCGAAGCCACCATCGCCGCCCGCGCCGCCGCCGATCCCGCCGACAGCTGGACCGCCCGCCTCCTCGCCGAGGGCCCCAAACGCGCGGCCCAGAAGGTCGGCGAGGAGGGCGTCGAGACCGCCTTGGCCGGCGCGGCCGGGCCGGATTCGGAACTCGCCTCCGAGGCCGCGGATTTGGTCTATCATCTGCTGGTGTTGCTGCGGGCCCGTCACATGGTGTTTCAGGACGTCCTCGACGTCTTGGCTCAGCGGGCGGAAGCGGCCAGACCAAACCCCGGTCAAGCTGGGACCTGAACCTGAGGAGAGCGCATGGCGGCCTTGGTGCTGTTCGGAGGCGGCGGCGATCTGGCCATGCGGATGCTCCTGCCCTCGCTCTATTTCCTCGAGCATGACGGCCTGCTGCCGGACGGCCTCAAGATCATCGGCGCGGCCCGCTCCGAAGAGACCCGCGATGAATACGTCGCCAAGGTCCGCCAGTCGGTCGAGGCCAAGGCGAAGGCCGACGCCGCCTGGTCCGACGACGCCTGGACCCGCATGGAGGCGCGGCTCGACTACCTTGCGGTCGACGCCACCTCGGCCGAGAGCCTCAAGCCGCTGAAGGACAAGGTCGGCGACGGCGCCTGCACCTCCTTCCTGGCCGTGTCTCCGTCGCTCTACGCCCGCATCGTCACGGCCATGCGCGCCGCCGGCCTGGCCGAGCCAGAGGACCGGGTCGTGCTGGAAAAGCCGATCGGCCGCGACCTCGAGACCTTCCGCCAGATCGACGACGCCGTCGCCGACGCCTTCTCCGAGAACCAGGTCTTCCGCATCGACCACTACCTCGGCAAGGAAACCGTCCAGAACCTGATCGCCCTGCGCTTCGGCAACACCATCTTCGAGCCGCTGTGGAACAACCTCAGCATCGACCACGTCCAGATCACCGTCGGCGAGACCGTCGGCGTCGGTGACCGCTGGCCGTATTACGACGAGTACGGAGCATTGCGGGACATGCTCCAGAACCACATGCTCCAGCTGCTCTGCCTCGTGGCCATGGAGCCGCCCAGCGACCTCGACCCGGACTCGGTCCGCAACGAGAAGGTCAAGGTGCTTCGCTCGCTACGCCCGATCACGCCCGAGGAGGCCGAGCGGGTCACGGTCCGCGGCCAGTACGTCGCCGGCGTCGTCGAGGCCGAGCCGGTCAAGGGTTATGACGAGGAGCGCGGCGCCGACTCCGACACCGAGACCTTCGTCGCCGTCCGCGCCGACATCGACAACTGGCGCTGGGCCGGGGTGCCCTTCTTCATGCGCACCGGCAAGCGCCTGCCCGAGAAGCGCACCGAGATCGTCATCCAGTTCAAGCCGGTGCCGCATTCGATCTTCGACCACGGCGACCGTGGCGCGGTGGAGGCCAATCGCCTCGTCATCGAACTGCAGCCCGAGGAGGACATTTCCCTCTCGGTGATGAACAAGAAACCGGGCCTCGACCAGCGCATGCAACTGCAGCCGATCCGCATGAGCCTGTCGTGGGGCCAGAACGACCGGACCGCCGCCCCGCCGCGCCGCCGCATCGCCTACGAACGGCTGCTGCTCGACGCCCTGCACGGCGACTCCACCCTGTTCGTCCGCCGCGACGAGGCGGAGCAGGCGTGGAAATGGGTCGACGAGGTCTCCGAGGCCTGGGAGGGCGCCGGCTTCAAACCGCACGATTACGTCGCCGGCAGCTGGGGACCCGAGGCGGCCGACCTGCTTCTCTCCCGCACCGGCCGCGCATGGAACTCCGGCAATGCGTGAGATCGAGATCATCGCCGACGCGCCGGATTGGGCGATGTACTGCGCCGCTCGACTGGCGGACGCGCTCGGAGAAGGCCTGAAGGATCCGGCTCAGAATGGCTGGGCGACTTTCGCCGGCTCGGGCGGCTCGACTCCGGAGCCGATCTATCGGCGGTTATCGACCATGCGCCCGATGGAAGAGTGGCAGCACACCTTCGTCACTCTGATCGACGAACGGTACGTACCAGAATCGTCTCCGCACTCGAATGCCGCCCTTTTGAAGCGCACCCTGTTGAGGGGCCCGGCCGCCCAGGCGGTGTTCCTGCCGATGTATCGACCGGCCGTTACCGTTGACCGCGCCGCCGCGCTGGCTGCGCACGAGATGAGCGTTGAGTTCGACGGTCGACGTCTCGACGCGGTCCTTCTCGGCATGGGGGAGGATGGCCATATCTGCTCCATGTTCCCGGAAAGCCCGACCCTGAAGACCCTGCTGTCGCCCGACCTCAAGCCCACCGTCCTTGGCGTGCCGCCGGGCCGCGACGGCACGGCCCCCTCGCTGGAGCGCCTCTCGATCAACCTGCCGTATCTGATGCAGGCCCGCCGCGTTATTCTGGCCCTCGCCGGGGCGAAAAAGCGTGATGTCTTCGAGCGGGAGGCGAAGGGCGATCCTGCGACCCAGCCGATCGCCGCCCTGGTGGCCCACAAGGTTCCGCTGGAAGTCGTCTGGACGGAGGCCGCCTGATGCCCAAGCTCAATCCCGTCGTGGCCGAGGTCACCGCCCGCATCGTCGAACGCTCCCGGGAAACCCGGGCCGACTACCTGCGCCGCATGGACGCGGCCGGCGGCTCGGGCGTCGGCCGCGCCAAGCTGAGTTGCGCCAACTGGGCCCACGCCTTCGCCGGCCAGACCATCGCCGACAAGCTCACCGCCATGGGCGGCAAGGAACCCAACGTCGGCGTCGTCACCGCCTACAACGACATGCTCTCGGCCCACCAGCCGTTCGAGCGCTTCCCGGCCGTCATCCGCGAGGCCGTCCGCGAAGTGGGCGCCACGGCCCAGGTCGCCGGCGGCACGCCCGCCATGTGCGACGGCGTCACCCAGGGCCGCCCCGGCATGGAGCTGTCGCTGTTCAGCCGCGACGTCATCGCCATGTCCACGGGCGTGGCCCTGACCCACGACGCCTTCGACGCGGTCATGTGCCTGGGTGTCTGCGACAAGATCGTGCCCGGCCTGTTCATGGGCTCCCTGGCCTTCGGCCACCTGCCGGTGGTCTTCGCCCCGGCCGGTCCGATGCCCAGCGGCATCCCCAACGCCGAGAAGGCCCGCGTCCGCGCCCTCTACGCCCAGAACAAGGTCGACCGGACGACGCTGCTGGAAAGCGAAATCGGCTCCTACCACTCGCCCGGCACCTGCACCTTCTACGGCACCGCCAACTCCAACCAGATGATGATGGAGCTCGGCGGCCTGCACATGCCGTCGACGGCCTTCGTCCATCCCGAGACCGGCCTGCGCGACGCCCTGACCGCCGCCGCCGCCAAACGCGCCGTCGAGCTGGCCCGCTCGGGCGAGGGCCGCATGGCCGACGTGATCGACGAGAAGTCGATCGTCAACATGATCGTCGCCCTGCTCGCCACCGGCGGCTCGACCAACCACGCCATCCACCTTGTGGCCATGGCCCGCGCGGCCGGCGTCCTGATCGACTGGACCGACATGGACCAGCTGTCGTCGGTCACGCCCCTGCTGGCCCGGGTCTATCCCAACGGCTCGGCCGACGTGAACGCCTTCCAGGCCGCCGGCGGCGTCGCCTTCGTGGCCCGCGAACTGGCCGGCGCCGGGAACATCCACACCGACGTCCGGACCATCATGGGTCCGGGCATCCACCACTATTTCCAGGAACCGGCGCTGATCGACGGCCAACTGGTCTGGCAGGACGGGGTGGCCGAAAGTCTGGACACGGACATTCTCCGCCCCGCCTCTGATCCATTCGACCGCGAGGGCGGCCTGCGCCTCGTCCAGGGCGACCTCGGCCGCGCGGTCATCAAGATCTCCGCCGTCAAACCGGAGAACCGCATCGTCGAGGCCCCCGCCGCTGTCTTCGAAACCCAGGAAGACGCCCTCCAGGCTTTCAAGGACGGCAAGCTGGATCGCGACGTCGTCGTCGTGCTCCGCTTCCAGGGCCCCAAGGCCAACGGCATGCCCGAACTGCACAGCCTGTCCCCCGCCCTCGGCGTGCTTCAGGACAAGGGCTTCAAGGTCGCCTTCGTCACCGACGGCCGCATGTCCGGCGCCTCGGGCAAGACGCCCGCCGCGATCCATGTCTCGCCCGAAGCGCTGGCCGGCGGCATGCTGTCCCGCGTCCGCGACGGCGACGTCATCCGGCTCGATCCCGAGGCCGGGGCGCTGACCACCGTCGGCGTCGATCTCTCCACGCGGCCCGCGGCGGAGCGGTCCGCCGACCACGCCGGCGGCTCGGCCTGGGGCTATGGCCGGGAGCTGTTCGCGGCCTTCCGCCACGTCGTCTCGACCGCCGAGGAAGGCGCCTCCATCTGCTTCGCCGGCCCCATGGGCGGGTCGGCGTGGACCGACCGTCAGCCGGATCCGAATCTCAACGACCGCGCGGTCGACGCCTGACATGTCCCGCTCCGAGGAGACCACCGCATGACCATCGCCTGGGACAAGACGCTGCTGGTCGGCGACGTCGGCGGCACCAACGCCCGCTTCGCCATCGCCCACATGATCAACGGCAAGCCGGTGCTGGAGCAGCACCAGAGCTTCAAGGGCGCGGACCATCCGACCTTCCTCAGCGGGGTCAAAGCCTATGTCGACGGCTGCGAGGTCAAGCCGACCTCGGGCGTCATCGCCGTGGCCGGCCCCGTCACCGACGGCGCCATCGACCTCACCAACTCGCCGTGGCGGGTCTCGGAGGGAGAACTCGGCACGCTCGGTCTCAATCCGGTGCGGCTGATCAATGACTTCGAGGCCCTCGCCTGGGGCGCGGGGGTCGTGCCCCGGGACGAACTGGCCTCCCTGGGGGGTCCGGAAGAGGGCGATCCGGAGTCCGCCGTCGCCGTGCTCGGCCCCGGCACCGGCTTCGGCGTCTCGGCCCTTATCCGCGACTTCCACGGTCGCGAGATGGCCATACCCTCGGAAGGGGGCCACGCCTGTTTCGCCCCTGGTGATCCGGTCGAGGACGAGATCCTGCGCATTCTGCGTCGCCGCTACGACCGCGTCTCGATCGAGCGGCTGATCTGCGGCCCCGGCCTGCTCAACATGCATCGCGCCCTGGCCGAGATCGACGGCCGCGAGACCCACATCGACGACCCGGCCGAGATCACCGATCAGGCCATGGCCGATCCGCGCAGCGCCTGCGGGGCCACCCTGGCCCGCTTCTGCGCCATCCTCGGCGCGGTGGCCGGGGACATCGCCCTGACCACGGGCGCGCGCGGCGGCGTCTACATCGCCGGCGGCATCGCCCCGCGCATCCTGCCCTTCCTGAAGGCCAGCCCCTTCCGCGAGCGGTTCGAGCGCAAGGGCCGGTTCACCGACTACATGGCCGCCATCCCGACCCACGTCATCCTGCACAAGCACGCGGCCCTGCTCGGCGCCGCCCGCGTGGCCTTCGCCGAGGCGGGCTGAAAGAAGATTCTCACGTAACGGTCACGCGGCCGTGAACCAAATACGAAGCGGCGCATTATTCGGGCTCCACTGTGGAAGGAAACCCACCCATGCGTAAACTCATCATCGCCGCCGTCGCCACCTTCGCCCTCGCCGGCGTCGCCGCCTGCGAAAGCCAGGCCGACAAGGCCGCCGAACAGCAAGCCGACGCCCTGGAAGAACAGGCCGCCGCCGCGCCGACCGAGGCCGCCGAAACCGCCCTCAACGAGCAGGCGGACATGATCGAACAGCAAGCCGGCAACGCTGACGGCGGCATGACCACCGAAAACACCCCGAACACCTCGCCCTCGACGGCGAACCCGGGGCAGTAAAAAGCTCCGGCCTACCAAGTCCATCCGGGGGCTCATGACCTCCGGCTGAACCCTTCGAACGGTCAGCCCCCGTCGCGCTCGCGGCGGGGGTTTTCCGTCGTCGCCCAATGGGCCATGGCGAAGGTCAGGAAGAGGGGGCCCAGCACCGACCAGCGGCCGGGGCCGGTCTCCGACGCGATCAGGCACAGCCCCCACCAGACGGCGAGGTCGCCCAGATAATCGGGCCGGAGCAACCAGCGCCGCGGCCCGGCGGGCGAAGGCGCTCCCACGGCGGGCGCCTTGCGATGCGTCGCCAGCTTCAGGCTTCCCAGTCCTTCAAGACCGATCCCGAGGACCGCCAGCACCGCGCCGGTCCAGCCGATCCAGCCGACCGGCGGCAGGAAATCGATCTGGCCCAGTTGCACGGGCAGCGCCGTCAACCAGGCGAGCGCGCCTTGCGGCAGGAAGAACAGCAACAGCGAGGCGAGGGCCGGCCTCCAGCGTCCTCGGGCCGCCAGCGCCGTCGCGACGCCGGCGTAACGGGCGTCCGCCGCGCGTCTCACCGCGGGCGACAGCCGCCGCCACGCCTGCGGCAGCGCCCACAACGTCACCAGCCACAGCAGCAGTCCCTTGCGGACCGGATCGCCTTCGGTGGCCGCGAACGTCACGGCCGCCAGCCCGGCGAGGAGCAAGGGCCAGGCGCCGTCGATCACGCCGATCCGGTTCGAGCGGACCGCCCAGACCGACAGCCCCAGCATCACGACCAGGGACACAGCGAGGTTCAGCCCCAGCAGGGCGGCGATCTCGGCCAGGGTCATGGCGGGGGCGTCCCGCCGCGCGTCACCGGACCCATCGGCTCAGTCGACGCAGATCGTGGCTTCGGCCCTGCCGTTCTCGACCGTGGTATAGCAGCCGAACCGGCTGCTGTCGGCCTGGCACTGGCCGACGGCGGCGGCTCCGGCGGCCGGCGCAGCCGCCACATCCTCGACCCGGCAGTCGCCCTGGCAGTCGCCGCCGGTCGTGCAGCGTTTGCCGGCGTCGGCGTACGAGACCACGCACTGCAGCGTCTGCATCCGCCCCTGCGGCAGCATCCTGCCGCCGCGCGCCTGGCACTCGGCCGCCGCGGCGGTCTCGGGAACCCGGACCGGCGGCGGCACGTCGGTCGTATCGATTTCGTTCACCACCCGCCCGTCGGTCGCGCCGGTGAGCCCGTCCTCCGCCGGCAGCGGCTGGCAGGCGGCGGCCAGCAGGGCCGCGATGATCATCAGACGCTTCATGCCAGCCGCCCCTTCTCGAACCCGGTCCAGACGTCGTCGTAGTCCAGCTGCATGGTCGGACTGGTTTGCGCCCATTCGGTGGTCCGGATCGGCGCCCGCGTCTCGAACATGAAGGCCAGGGTGTTCTCGATCTTCACCGGCTTGAGATCAGCCGCCACCGCCTTGTCGTAGGACGCCTGATCCGGCCCGTGCCCGCTCATGCAGTTGTGCAGCGAGGCGCCGCCCGGCGCGAACCCGCCTTCCTTGGCGTCATACTCGCCGTGCACCAGTCCCATGAACTCGCTCATCACGTTGCGGTGGAACCACGGCGGCCGGAAGGTGTCCTCGGCCACCATCCAGCGCGGCGGGAAGATCACGAAGTCGGCGTTGGCCGTCCCCGGCGTGTCGCTGGGCGAGGTGAGCACCGTGAAGATCGACGGATCCGGATGGTCGAAGCTGACCGTTCCGATGGTGTTGAATTTCGCCGTGTCGTATTTGTACGGCGCGTTGTTGCCGTGCCAGGCGACCACGTCCAGCGGGCTGTGGTCGAAGGTCGTGCCCCACAGCCGCCCGCCGAACTTCTGCACGCACTCTGTCTGGCGGTCGACATCCTCGAAGGCGGCCACGGGCGTCTGGAAATCCCTCGGATTGGCCAGCCCGTTCGAGCCGATCGGCCCAAGGTCGGGCAGCCGGAACGCGGCCCCGTAGTTCTCGCAGACATAACCCCGGATCGGCCCGCCGCACTCGACCCGGAACCGCACCCCGCGCGGTATGACCACGATCTCGCCGGGCCGGACGTCTATGCGTCCCATTTCCGTGACAAAGACCTGTTCGCCCAGTTGCGGGACGATCAGCAGCTCCCCGTCGGCGCAGTAGAACACCCGGTCCGTCATCGACCGGTTGGCCGCATACAGGTGTATCCCGGTCCCGAGACCCGCCTCCGGATCACCGTTACCTCCATAGGTCGTCAGCCCCTCGACCCAGTCGGTCGGCGCCTCCGGCATGGGCAGCGGGTCCCAGCGCATCCGGTTCGGCGACGGCGGCGCCTCGTGGAACGGCCCCGACCGCACCAGACCCTGCCGGAACGGCTTGTAGGCCGGGTGCTGCGCCGACGGCCTCAGCCGGTACAGCCACGAGCGTCGGTTCTCACTGCGCGGCGCCGTGAACGCCGTCCCCGACAGCTGCTCGGCGTACAGTCCCAGCGGATGCCGCTGCGGCGAGTTCCGCCCCTCCGGCAGCGCCCCGGCCACCGCCTCGGTCGAGAAGTGATTGCCGAACCCCGGCATGTAGGCAGGCGCGTTGGCTCGCGTCGTCATGGTGCGTCGTCTCCCGTGGGAGAGGTTTAGGGCGCCGCGCCCGCGCGGGCTAGAACCCCTGGCTTCGCGCCATCCGCTCCTGATGGAAGCCGGCGTCGCCCAGCAGTTCGTTCAGCACCCGCACCCGTTTCATGAACAGGCCGACGTCGAACTCGTCGGTCATGCCGACGCCGCCGTGCATCTGCACCGCCTCCTGCACCGCCAGCTCGGCGACCCGCCCGGCCTTGGCCTTGGCCACCGACACGGCCAGCGGCGCGCTCTCGCGCCCCTCGTCCAGCGCCTGCAGCGCCCCCATCACCGCCGCCCGGGCGATCTCGATCTCGCTGAACAGATGCGCCGTCCGGTGTTGCAGCGCCTGGAACTCGCCGATCAGCTTCCCGAACTGCTTCCGCGTCCGCAGATACGCCAGCGTGGTCTGGAAGGCCTGGTCCCCCGCCCCGGTCAGAGACGCCGCCGCACACGCCCGGCCCAGGTTCAGCGCCCCCTCCAGCAGCGCCTCGCCGGCCTCCACCGACCCGATCAGCGCGTCGGCGTCGACCTCGACATCGGTCATCGTCACCCGCGCCGCATTGTGCGCGTCGACCATCACCGTCCGCTCGACCGCCACACCGTCCGTGGACGGATCGACGAGGAACAGCCCAAACCCCTCCTCCGTCCGCGCCGCCACGATCAGGGCGTCGGCCACATGCCCGTCCAGCACGAACCCCTTGGTCCCGTTCAGCCGGAAGCCGTTGCCCGACCGCACCGCCGTCGCCGCCATCCGCGCCGGCGCGTGCTTGGGCCCCTCGTCCACGGCCAGCGCCACGATCGCCTCGCCCGCCGCGATCCGCGGCAGCCACGCCGCCTGCTGCCCGGTCGAACCGCCCTTCAGCACCGTCGCCGCCAGAACCCCCGAGCCCATGAACGGCGACGGAGTCAGCGTCCGCCCCAGCGCCTCGGCCACCACGCCCGCCTCGACCGCACCCAGCCCCGAGCCGCCGTGTTCCTCAGGGATCAGCACCCCCGCGAACCCCATCTCCCCGAACGCCCGCCAGAGCGCGCGCGACACGCCGTCCGGATCGCGGCTGTCCCGCAGCTTGCGCAGATGCGCGATCGGCGCGTTCTCGCCCAGGAAGCCGTCCGCGGCCTCCTTCAGCATCGTCTGCTCTTCGGTCAGGGTCAGCGGCATCAGGTCACGCCCCCGGCAGTTGCAGCAGGTGTTTGGCGATGATGTTGAGCTGGATCTCGCTGGTCCCGCCCTCGATCGAATTGGCCTTGGTGCGCAGCCAGTCGCGGGCCATCGCCCCCTCGCGCGACCGCTCCCCCTCCCACTCCAGCGCGTCCGAACCGCCCGCCGCCATCAGCAGTTCATGGCGCCGCTTGTTCAGCTCCGAGCCGTAGTATTTCAGCATCGAGGCGATGGCCGGATGGGCCTGCCCCGCCTTCACCTGGTCCCCGGTCCGCTCCATGGCCAGGCGGAAGGCCGCCGCGTCCACCTCCAGCTCGGCGATCCGGGCCCGGAGCATCGGTTCGTCCAGCCGCCCCTCGTCGTCCAGCCCGATCGAACCGGTCGCCACCTGCCCCAGCGGCCGCCCGCCGGCCACCTCGCCCATGGCCCCGATCATGGTCCGCTCATGGGCCAGCAGATGTTTGGCCACGTCCCAGCCGCGGTTCAGCGTCCCGACCAGATTGGCCTTCTCGACCCTCACGTCGTCGAAGAAGGTCTCGCAGAACGGGCTCTTGCCGCTGATCAGGGTGATCGGCCGCGTGCTGACCCCCTGCGTCGCCATGTCGAACAGCACGAACGAAATGCCCAGATGCTTGGGCGCCTCCGGATCGGTCCGCACCAGACAGAAGATCCAGTCCGCCTTGTCGGCGTAGCTGGTCCACACCTTCTGGCCGTTGACGATCCAGTGGTCGCCCCGGTCCTCCGCCCGCGTCTGGATCGCCGCCAGGTCCGACCCCGCCCCCGGCTCGCTATAGCCCTGGCACCAGCGGATTTCCCCCCGGACGATCTCGGGCAGGAAGCGCTGCTTCTGCTCTTCCGTCCCGAACTGCAGCAGGGCCGGGCCCAGCATCCACACGCCGAAACTGGCCAGCGGCGCCTGGGCGTCGAGGCGGCGCATCTCCGAGGCCAGCACCTTGGCTTCCTCCCGGCTCAGCCCGCCGCCGCCGTAGGCCTTTGGCCACTCCGGCGCGGTCCAGCCCCTCGCGCCCATCCGCTCCAGCCAGAGCTTGTGCGCCGGCGTCGGAAACACGGCGTTGCGCCCGCCCCACACCCGGTCCTCGTCGCTGGCCACCGGCCCGCGGCATTCGGCCGGGCAGTTCGCCTCCAGCCACGCCCGCGTCTCCGCGCGGAAGGTTTCGAGATCGGTCATGCGCGCATCTCCGTCCGCGTCCACGTCGGCAGCGTCTCACGGATGACGTTGCGTCAGGCAAGAGCCTCGCCGGCTACTTCCCGCCTGGCAGGAACGGCGAGAAGGTGATCACCGTGAAGGTGTCGCGGATGTTCGCCCGCGTCTGCACCGACCTGGTCACGAAGGTCCCGATGTCCATGTCCTTGGGCAGCTGGAACTTGGCCAGCAGGTCGTACTGGCCCGAGGTCGAATAGACCTCCGAGACGTACTCCACGTTGTCGACCACGTCCGCCGCGACGTCGTTGGCGTGGCCCAGCTCGCATTTGATGAAGACGAAGATGGCGGTCATCATGGCGGCGGTCCCTCAGGTTCGAGGGCTTCCTCTAGCGGATGACAGCGTGGCGGGTAAGGGCGAAGCGGCGATCGATCTCGAGGCCGAATACAACAACCGCGCCCGCGTGCCCGGTCATCAGGCGGTCATGCTGCGCTGGCGGGCCGCCGCCGAAGCCGCCCGCGCCGCCCATACGCCGGTCGAGATCGCCTACGGCCCCGGCGAGCGCGAGGTCATGGACCTGTTCTCCGCCGGCGACGACACCCCGGTCGCCGTCTTCCTGCACGGCGGCTACTGGCAGGCGCTGGACCGCAGCTGGTTCTCCGGCCTCGCTCCCGCCTTGCTGGCCCACCGCGTCAGCCTCGCCATCCCGTCCTACGACCTCGCCCCCTCGGTCCGTCTCGGCCGCATCCTCCAACAGGTCCGCGCCGCCGTCGAAGCGGTCCGCGGGCGAACCGGCGCCCGCCCCGTCGTCTTCGGCCACTCGGCCGGCGGCCACATGGCGGCCTGCATGCTGTCCGAGGCCCGCGCCTCGGCCGCGGTGGCCATCAGCGGCGTCTTCGACCTCGCCCCCCTGATCCCGACCTCGCTCAACGTCGCCCTGCGCCTCGACGAGGCCGAGGCCGCCGCCCTCAGCCCCATCCACTGGCCCGTCCCCAACGGCTCCACCCCCGGCGGCACGGTGCTCGACTGCGTCGTCGGCGGCGACGAAAGCCCGGAGTTCCTGCGCCAGTCGAAGATGATGGCCGACCTGTGGGGCGCCCGCGGCGTCGAGACCCGCTATCAAGCCCTACCCGGCCTCAACCATTTCACCGTGCTCGACCCGCTGTTCGACAAGGACAGCGCACTGGTGAAGCGGATCGCGGCGCTGGCGAACGCCGGCTGAACGCGAAACGGGCCGCCCCCCGGAGCGGCCCGTCCTGTCGGGTCGTCTGCGGATTCTACCGCTGCGTCTCCGTATTGCGCACCTCCAGCCCATCGTCGCCGGCCCGGACGGTCGTCTCCTCAGTCGTGGTCGTGGCGTCGTCGACCGTGTCGCGGGTCTCGTCCGCCACGTTCACGGCGGCGTCGCGCGTGGCATCTGCGGCGTCGCCGGCGGTGTCCGCCACCTCGGCGCCGGCGTTCTCGGCCGTGTCCGCGGCGTTGTCGGCTTCCTGCTGCGTGCAGGCGGCCAGCGGCGCGGCGACGAGGGCCGCGGCGACGACCAGTCGGGTCAGGGTGTTCATGGAAGGCTCCTTCTGGGGTTGCGAAACGGGATCACTGGCGCGGCGGGATGGCCTCGCCGGCCACCTGGCCGACGGTTCCGACCGTATTGTCGACCACGCCGCCGGGCTGCAGCGTGGTGTTGGCGACGTCGCCGACCGTGCCGACGGTGTTGTCCACCGTGGTCAGCAGCCGTTCGAGGATCTCGGGATTGCGGTCGATCGTGGTCAGCGTCCGGTCGATGATCTGCTTCACATTGTCCAGCCGCACCTTCAGCAACACCTGCGCCTCGACGCCTTTGATGGTGATCTTGACGTTATCGACCGAAACGTCGGCCCCGGCCTTGAGGAACAGCAGGTTGGCCAGCCGCGCCTCCAGCGCCAGATGCGCCTCGAGGTTCTCGACCTCGATGGTGATCTCCTCGACCGACAGGTTGGGCACATCCAGCAGCACATCGGGCTCGGCCGCGATCTCCTCCGGCGTCTGCGGTTGCGACGCCGCCGACAGGGGCGCCACGGGCGGGACCTGCGAGGGCGGAGACGACTGGGCGGTGGCCGCTCCGGCGGCGAACAGCAGGGCGGCGGCGGCGCCGCCCGTCAGCAACAGCTTCATTCGGGGTCTCCTTGGGGTGTCTCGGTTGCGGGGGCCGCCGGGCCGGCCTCGATCTCGATCCGGGGCTCGGGCGCGGCGATCGTCGCCTCGCCGCGCAGTCGCCATTCGACGTCGCGGAAGGTGCGCTGGCCCGGGATCGGCCGGGGCAGGCCGGTGGTCAGGTTCTCCTCGACGATCGTCCCGGACGGCTCGCTCCACGCCCGCACCGACACGCTGCCGACCTGTCGCCAGCGCACTTCGTCCGCCCGGGCGGTGATCGACAGGCTGATATCCGGTTCCGCGGGCGGGACGGCGACCGGCGCTTCCTGCGGCGACGCCGTCAGCAAAAGTGTCAGCAAGGTGGCGACCATGGGCGGAAGAAGCCGCCTGACCCCCGTTCGGTTCCGAACGCCGTTCACACGGTTTGAAGGCGGCTCCCTTGACGCGCCCGATCGTCCGGCCGAGTCAGGATCGACCAGGGAGACTTCCATGCGCCACGACCGCCTCGCCGTCCTCACCGCCCTCGAAGCGCAGGGCGTGGCCCCCGTCTTCTACCACGCCGACCCCGAGGTCTGCCTCAACGTCATCCGCGCCTGCGCCCGCGGCGGCGCCAGGGCCATCGAATTCACCAACCGCGGCGACTTCGCCGTCGACCTGTTCGGCGACATCGCCCGCGAGCTGCAGAAGACCGACCCGGACGTCATCCTCGGCATCGGCTCGGTGGTCGACGCCGGCACGGCCGCCCTCTACCTCAACCGCGGCGCCCGCTTCGTGGTCAGCCCCTGCCTCGTCCCCGAAGTCGCCCGCGTCTGCAACCGGCGCATGACGGCCTACTTCCCCGGCTGCGGTTCGGTCACCGAGATCGGCCAGGCCCACGAGCTGGGCTGCGACATCGTCAAACTGTTCCCCGGCGCCAGTGTCGGCGGCCCCGACTTCGTCAAGGCGGTGCTCGGGCCCATGCCGTGGACGAAGATCATGCCGACCGGCGGCGTCGATCCCGACGAGGCCTCGATCGCGAAATGGTTCGGCGCCGGCATCGTCGCCGCCGGCATGGGCTCGAAACTGGTCACCGACGCCGCGGTGAAGGCCGGCGACTGGGCGGGAATCGAGGCGCAGGTGCGCAAGACGGTCGAGGCCATCACGGCCTTCCGGGCGCGGTAACCACCCCCGGTCGGCGCCGCCAGACTTCAGGGATGCGCTGATCTTTCCTCCCCACGCCGAAGGCGCGGGAAGGAAAATGGAAGCCGCCCCCTACAGCCCAAGCGTCGGGCTGTTCAGGTCCAGCTCGGCGGCCGGGACAACCACCAGGTCCGGATGCACGGCCCGCAGGGCGTCGATGAACATCGACGACTCTCCGACCACGACCACATAGGCCTGCTCCGAACTGACCGCCTGCGCGGCCGCCCGCAGACTGTCGGGCGTGGTGGCGGCGATCGTCTCCGGATAGGTCTCGATCTCGCCCAGCGGCAGGCCGTCGGTGACCGCGCCGGCCAGCACCCCGCCGAGGCCGCCGGTCGTCTCCAGGGCGCGCGAGAAACCGCCGGTGATGAAGGTCTCCCGATCGGTGACGGCCTGGGCGTCGACCGGTTCGCGCCCCAGCCGATCGAACTCGGCCAGCACGAGGGCGACGACCTCGGCGGCGCTCTCGTTCTTGGTCTGGGTCGAGGCGATCAGGGCGCCGCCCTCGGCTCGCGCGACCAGGGTCGAATAGGCCCCGTAGCTGAGCCCGCGCTTGGCCCGGATCTCCTGGAACAGCCGCCCGTCCTGGCCCGATCCCATGACCGCGTTGGCCACGGCCAGCGGATAGTAGGCAGGGTCGGCGCGGCGCGGTCCACGCACCGCCGCCGTCACCGCCGCCTGGCCCGCACCGGGCAGGTCGACCACCACCACCCGCGGCGCCGTCGCCGTCCCGGCCCGACCGGTCACGGTCGGGGTCGGTGTGGAGGGCCGCTCCCAGCCGCCCAGGGTCGTTTCGGCGAAGGCGAAGGCGGCTTCCGGCTCCATGCCGCCGGTGATGATCAGGGCGGCGTTGTCCGGCCGCCACCAACGGTCGTGGAAGGCGACGATCTCGTCGCGGGTCAGGGCGGCGACCGAGTCCGGCGTGCCCGAGCTGGGCGCGCCGTAGGGCGCGGCCCCATACACCAGCCGGTTCAGCACCAGCGAAGCCAGCGGTCCGGGCTGGCGCAGGTTGACCCTGAGGGCGTTGACCGCCTGGGTCCGGCTGCGCGCCACCTCGGCCTCGGCGAAGTCGGGGCGCCGCACCACGTCGGCCAGCACCGCCCCCACCGCCTCGGCCGAGGCCGACGGCGCTGAGACGGACAGCTGGGTCGCGTCCGACCCGGCCCCGCCGCCGATGCTCGCCCCGAGAGCCTCCAGCGTTCGCGCGATCTCGGGCGCCGAGCGTCCGCCCGCGCCCTGCGAGGCGAGGTTGGCCGTCATCGCGGCCAGGCCCGGCCGGTCCGCCGGATCCGCGGCCGCCCCGCCGGCGATGACCAGTTGGGCGTTCATGATCGGCAGGTCGGTTGACCTGGCCACGATGACCCGCAGGCCGTTCGGCAGGGTCCGCTCCATCACCCGCGGCGTCGCCATCGCGCGCACCTCGCCGAGCGCCGGCGGCGCCATCCGCTGGCCTTCCGGCAACAGTTCGTTCGGCGGCAGGATGGCCGGCGGCACGGTCACGAAGGTCGGGACCGGGGCCGGGTTGCGCCAGCTGTCTTCCGGCACGCCGGCCGGGCGCGCGCTCTCATCCTGATAGCGTACCGACACCCGCGCCTGATCGTTCAGATACGTCCGCGCCACCCGTTGGACGTCGGCCGCGGTCACCGCCTGGAGCGCCGCCAGGTTCTCGTCCGGCGCCTTCGGGTCGTTCTCGCTGACGATGGCCCGGCCCAGAATGAAGGCCCGGCCCGAGGCGGTCTCGCGCTGGCGCAGCTCGCCGGCCACGATCTCGGTCTTGGCCTCTGCCAGCTCGGCCTCGGTCACCGGCTCGTCGCGGATGCGCGCCACCTCGGCGTCCAGCGCCGCCTCGACATCGGCGATGGCCTTGCCCTGGGCCACGATGGCGGTGGCGACGATCGAGCCGTCCTCCTCCATCGTATCGACGCCGATGTCCGTATTGGCCGCCAGCTGGCTGCGATAGACCAGCGCCTGGTGCAGCCGCGAGCTCTCGCCGCGCGACAGGATGGCCGACATCACCTCCAGCGCCGCCGCATCGGGATGGGACGCCGACACGCCCGGCCAGATGACGCCGACGGCGGGCAGCGGGACGTTGGGCGCATAGGCCTCGACCAGCCGCGGCTGGGTGCGCGGCGTCTCCACCGGCCGCTCCAGCACCGGCACCGGCCGGTCCGGATTGCGGATGCCGGCGAAATACTGGTCGACCCATCGGTCCAGCTGAGCCGGATCGAAATTGCCCGACACGATCATCGTCGCCGTGGCCGGGCGGTAATAGGCCTCGTGGAACGCCCGCGCATCCTCGATCCGCGCCGAATCCAGCTCCTCGATCGAACCGATCACGCTGCGCCGGTAGATGCTCTCGTCGAAGCTGTTGTCGCCGATCACGAACCGGCCGAACCGGCCGTAGGGCGGGGCCAGCACGCGCTGGCGCAGCTCTTCCTTGACGATCGAGCGCTCGGCGTCGAACACCGCCTGGTCGACCACCGGCCGCGCCATCCGTTCGGCGTGGGTCCACAGCATCGTCTCCAGATACTGCGGCGGCACCGTCTCGTAGTAGTTGGTGAAGTCCTGCCCGGTCGAGGCGTTGCGGCTCCCCCCGGCGTTCTCGACGATGGTCGAGATGTGGCCATAGGGCAGGTTGACCGTCTTGCGGCTGAGGATGTGCTCGAACAGGTGGGCGAAGCCCGAGCGGCCCTGCGGATCGTCCTTGCCGCCGACGTCGTACCACAGCGTCACCGTCACCGTGCCCGCCGTCGCGTCCGGCATGGCGTAGACGTCCAGCCCGTTGGCCAGCTCGCGGTGGGTGTACTCGAGCGGCGGCACGCTGATCGGCGCGGTCTGGGCGAAGGACGGAGAGGCGAGGGCCAGCAGCGAGGCCCCCAGAAGCGCGGCGGTGCGGGTCATGTCGGCGGTCCCCCGGGATCAGCGTCTGAACAGGACCGGGACCCTGCCAGCCGCCTCGCCGGCTCCCAAGTTACGACGCTGTAATGATGGTCTCGACCTCGGCCCGCGTCGGCAGCGACGGCTGGGCCCCCGGACGCGTCGCCGCCAGCGCCCCCGCCGCACAGGCGAACCTCAGCGCCGCCTCGGCCTCCATCCCCTCGAGCAGCGCCACGCAGATCGCCCCCACGAAGGCGTCCCCGGCTCCGGTCGCGTCCACCGCCGTCACCGTCGGCGGCGCGGCGCGGGCGATCTCGGCCCCGCGCTGGTGCATCAACGCCCCCTTCGCCCCCAGCGTCGTCACCACCCGACCGCCGCCCTGGTGCAGCGCGTCGCCGTAGAAGGCCGCCTCGGTCTCGTTGACCACGATCAGGTCGGCCCGGCGCAGCAGCTGGTCCGACACCGGCCCGGCCGGGGCCAGGTTGACGCAGACGAAGTCCGTGGCCCGCCCGACCGCCGCCTCGACCGTCTCGAGCGGCAGCTCCAGCTGCAGGATCAGCGGCCCCTCGATCCGCGCCGGCAACTGCCCCGGCGCCATCCGGTGATTGGCTCCCGCCGCCACCACGATCTGGTTCTCGCCCGACGGATCGACGGCGATCAGCGCCACCCCGGTCGGCGCCGCCGCGTCGGCCTCCACCTCCGACAGGTCGACCCCGGCGGCGGCCAGCAGCGCCGTCGCCTCCGCCGCCATGGCGTCGTCGCCGACCCGGCCAACCAGGCAGACCTCGGCCCCCAGCCGCCGCGCCGCCAGCGCCTGGTTGGCCCCCTTGCCCCCCGGATGCCGCGCCAGCGTCGCCCCGGTCACCGTCTCCCCGGCCCGCGGCAGCTGCGGCGCGCTGGCGACCAGGTCGAGATTGATCGAACCGACCACGGTGATCCTCACGCGCAGGCCTCCGCGATCAGGGCGAACACGCCGTCGGCGTCCGCCCGGGTCGCCCAGCGGTGCGGCAGGCTCCCGGCCACCGCCTCGCGGAACTCCACCGCCGTATGCCCGCGCGTCAGCTCGCTGCCGATCTCCACCGCGATCCGGCACGGCGCCAGGTCGAACAGCTCCGGCCGCGCCAGCCACGCCACGGGACAGAGGTCATGCACCGGCGGCGCGTCCCAGCCGACGATCTCGCGCTCGACCTTCTGCGAGAACCGCATCATCGCCGCCGCCGTGTCGCCCTTCGGCGTGCCGATGGAGGCGATCGCCGCGATCCGCGCCTCGGTGGCCCGCACCTGATGGGTCGCGTCGAGGCCGAACATCGTGACCGGCAGGCCGCTGCGCAGCACCTCGTCGGCGGCTTCGGGATCGGCCCAGATGTTGAACTCGGCCGAGGCGGTGATGTTGCCGCCCTCGCTGCGCGCCCCGCCCATCACCGCCACCGGCCCCAGCCGGTCCCGCAGCGCCGCCTCCTTGCGCAGCGCCAGCGCCAGGTTGGTCAGCGGCCCCAGCACGGCCAGCGCCACCGTCCCCGGTTCGCGCTCCATGACCCGGTTGATGAGGGCGTCCACCCCGTGGCCGTCGGCGACCAGCCCCGCCGGCGGGAACGGCGCCATGAAGCCCAGCCCCTCCTCGCCGTGGAACTCGCCGGCGCCCGCCGGCTTGCGCCGCAGCGGCCGGTCCGCCCCGGCATGCACAGGCACGTCCTCGCGCCCGGCGATCTGGCGCAGCATCAGCGCATTGCGCGTGGTCTTCTTCAGCGGCGCATTGCCCGCCACCGTGGTGACGGCCAGCAGCTCCAGCGCGTCCGAGCCGAACGCGAGCATCAGAGCCACGGCGTCGTCCACGCCGGGGTCGCAATCGATGATCAGGGCCTGGGTGTTCACCGGCTCCGGTTTGGAGCGGACCGGGCCGTTAGGCAACACCGCGCCATCTCACCGGCACGCCTTGACGCACGCCGCCGCCAGCACCTCGGCCGAGTCCACCAGCGGAACCGACACGTCCTCCGGCCCGAGCAGCAGCGGCACCTCGGTGCAGCCGGCGATGACCACCTCGGCCCCCGCCCCGACCAGCGCCGCCGCCAGCCGCCGCATCTCGGCGCGCGGCGCCTCGCCGGTGTCGCCCGCCTTGACCGCGTTGATGCCGGCCATGATGGCGTTGCGGTCCGCTCCCGTCAGCCGCACGATCTTCGCCCCCTTCGCCTGCAGGGCCCGGGTGTACAGCGCCTCGCCGCCCGGTGTGGCCAGCACCCCGATCTTCCTGGCCCCGCCGGCCGTGGCGGCCTCGGCCGTCTCGGCGATCATGTCGATGAAGGGCAGGCCGACCTTGCGGATGCTGGCCGTCAGGGCGTGGGCGGTGTTGCAGGGCATGGCCAGCACCTGGGCCCCGGCGTCGCGCAGCCGCATCGCCATCTGTCCCAGCCGGGCCTCGGCCGCATCCGGCGCCCGCTGCCGGTCCGGCACCTGCGGATTGATGTCGGCCAGGATGCGGATGTGGTCGTGATCGACCACCGCCGGCGTCAGCGCCTGCACCCGCGCCAGAAACGCCACCGTCGCCGCCGGCCCCATGCCGCCCAGCACGCCCAATACCTTGCCCATATCGCCTCCGCTCCCGGCGGCGGGTTGCCAACCGGACTTTCAGTCGTCCTTATGCGCCGAAACCATGCGGGGACGCCAATGCAGACCGAAACGGGGGCCGCGACGGCCCTGATCACCAACGACGCCGTCGTGCTCGGCCTGCTGGCCGCCATCCTGGCGCTGGTGTTCTGGACCTCCAGCCTGTCCAGCAAGCTGGTCGGCCGTTTCTACGCCATCTTCCCGCCGATCCTGCTCTGCTACTTCCTGCCCTCGCTGCTGACCACCTTCGGCGTCGTCGATCCCGAGACGTCGCGGCTCTATTTCATCGCCTCGCGCTTCCTGCTGCCCGCCGCCCTGGTGCTGCTGACGGTGTCGGCCGACCTGCCCGCCTTCGTCGGGCTCGGGCCCAAGGCGCTGATCATGTTCTTCACCGGCACGGTCGGCGTGATGATCGGCGGCCCGATCGCCCTGCTGCTGACCAGCTGGATCGCGCCCGACCTGATGGGCGCCGGGCCCGAGGCCATCTGGCGCGGCATGGCCACGGTCGCCGGCAGCTGGATCGGCGGCTCGGCCAACCAGACCGCCCTGTACGAGATCTTCGAGGCCGGTCCCGACGTCTTCTCGATCTGGATCGCCGTCGACGTCCTCGTCGCCAACGTCTGGATGGCCTGCGTGCTGTGGATCGCCGCCAACCAGAAGAAGGTCGACCGGATCCTCCGCGCCGACGTCTCGGCCGTCGACCGGGTGCGCGAGAAGGCCGAGGCCTATGAGGTCGAGCACGCCCGCATCCCCGTCCTCAAGGACCTGGTGCTGATCTTCGGCGTCGGCTTCGGCGCGGTCGGCCTGTCACACGCCATCGCCGATCCGCTGTCGGCGTGGTTCGGCGCCCATGTCCCGATCGCCCAGCGGCTGTCGCTCGACTCCAGCTTCTTCTGGCTGGTGCTGGTCGCCACCATCGTCGGCGTCGTTCTGTCCTTCACCGGCGCCCGCAGGCTGCAGGGCGCCGGCGCGGCCAAGGTCGGTTCGCTGCTGGTCTATGTGCTGGTCGCCACCGTCGGCCTCAACATGAACATCGGCGCCGTGCTCGACTCGCCGGCCTACTTCCTGATCGGCGGCGTCTGGATGCTGATCCACGTGGCCCTGATGATCGGCATGGCCTTCCTGATCCGCGCGCCCAGCTTCTTCCTCGGCGTCGGCTCCATGGCCAACATCGGCGGCGCCGCCAGCGCCCCCGTCGCCGCCGCCGCCTTCCATCCCTCGCTGGCCCCGGTCGGCGTCCTGCTGGCCGTGGTCGGCTACATCATCGGCACGGCGGCGGCGTGGTTCACGGGGCTGGTGATGATGCAGATCGCGGCGGGGGCGGGGTAGCGGCGTATCGTCCGCTACGGGTGGAAACGGCCCTCTGAATGGAACGGCATCAGAAACGGTAAGCTTGACAGCGAACCGCGGGACGAGGCCCCTTCCGAAACGTCGGCTCCGCGCTCCGGTCTGGAAGCGGCGACCGAAAGGGGTTCCGCCACCATGTTTCGTATACGACAGACCATTGCGGCTCCGGCCGTCGTCATCCTGACCCTGGCGTTCGCTGGCCCGCTCCATGCCCAGGACCGGTGGGCGCCTTGGCGAGCCTTCGAGTATGGCGACGAGATGGCGACCGCGGTGAGCGTCCCGCCGGGGCAGTATCTGGCCGCCGCAACCGCCGACGAGCCGCCCCGCGTTCTGTGGCTTCTCAGCGTCCCCGCACAATCGGAACCGGGCGAGTCCGCTTATACGGAACAGCGGATAGAGGTCCGGTGCGGCAGCCGGTACTCCCACTCGCTGGGCCATGCGGACTTTGACGCCCGTGGACGCAAGCTGAGCGAGTTCGAAGGCATCGCGGACTACTGGGTGGACGGCGCATCCTGGGACGTCGTCCGGTGGATATGCGAGGGGACGCAGGCGAACCCGCTGGGCCCGACCGCGGACACGAGCCTCGCCTTTGCGCGGATGTACCGCGCCCACCTGGCGCGCACCCCGCGGGCTGATCGGTCCGAGTGATCCGGCCGGCGGGATGAGGTCGTGGCGTCGAGGACTGTCGACAACCTCGAATCCGGTTGGGCGGCCTACAAGGTGCGGGCGATTTCGCTCTCATACCCGAACAGCCCCTGCGCCCCGCCGGTGTGCAGGAACACCACCGTCTCGCCCCTGAACGCGCCCTTCCGCGCCAGCGCGATCAGCCCTTTCATCGCCTTGCCGCTGTAGACCGGGTCCAGCACGATGCCGTCGGTCCGCGCCGCCAGCTTCAGCGCTTCGATCACACCGTCGTCGACGAGGCCGTAGCCCTCGCCGACATAGTCGCAATCCGCGACCACCATATCCGCGGTCACCGCCTCCGGCCGTCCCAGCAGCGCCGCCGTCTCGCGCGCCAGCTTTAGCACCATCTCCTCCTGCTTCGGCCGCGGCGCCCGCACCCCGATGCCCAGCACCGGGATGTCCGCCCCCATCACCGCCAGCCCGGCCACCAGACCGGCATGCGTCCCTGCGCTGCCCGTCGCGGTGACGATGCGGTCGACCCGCAGGTCCAGTTCGTCGGCCCCGACCACGATCTCGCGCGCGCAGTCGACATAGCCCAGCGCCCCCACCGGGTTCGAGCCGCCGCCCGGGATCACATACGGTTTCCCGCTCCGGGCCCGCACCTCGGCGGCCGTCCGCTCCAATTCCGCCGGCATGTCCGATCCGCCGGCCGCGAACCGCACCCCGGCCCCGAACAGCCGGTCCAGCAGCACGTTTCCGTTGGCCACATAGTCGTGCGCCTTCGACCCGGTCCGCTCTTCCAGGATGACCTCGCAGGCCAGCCCGTGCGCCGCCGCCGCGGCCGCCGTCTGGCGCACGTGGTTCGACTGCACCGCCCCCTGGGTCACCAGGGTGTCGGCCTCCTGCTCGAAGGCCTCGCCGAGCAGGAATTCCAGCTTGCGCGTCTTGTTGCCGCCGCCGGCCAGACCGGTGCAATCGTCACGCTTGATCCACAGGTCGACGCCCAGTTCCTCCGACAGTCGCGGCAGGGGCTCCAGCGGCGTCGGCAGGTGGGCGAGACGGATGCGGGGAAAGCGGGCGAGGTGCATGACGAAGGGCTCCTTGATGCCTTCCGTCCCTAGCGCGATCGCCGCCCCCGCCCAAGCGCGCGCCTGAAACGAGAAAAGTTCGCCCACCGTCCGGAACCGAACGCACCGCGTGATGTTTATCGCTCGGACCAAGCGGCGATGCGCGCTCGACTAGTCCACCCGCGGCCCGGCCTCTGCCACGCCCCCCCGACGCAGGCCGGGCCGCACCTTATCTGGACACAGGGATTAGGGATGAGGGATTAGGCCTCGTCCCGTTCGCTCGCTTCCCTAATCCCTAATCCCTCATCCCCAATCCCCAATCCCTCCCTTGCCGCCCCGCCTCCATGGCGTGATGCTGAGGCATGGCCGAATCGCCTGCCGCCCCCGCCCGCCTGCGCGACCGCTCCGCCACCGAGGCCCTCATCGTCGAGGCCGGCGAGCGCATCCTGCTGCGCGACGGCTTCCCCGGCCTCAATGTCCAGACCCTCGCCGCCGAGGCCGGCTGCGATCGGAAGCTGGTGTACCGTTATTTCGACGGCGTCGACGGGGCGGTCGAGCGCATCGCCGCCCGCGCCCACGCCTCGCTGGTCCGTTCGCTCGACGCCGTCCCCGCCTCCGGGACCGAGTCGCTGCGCGCCTTCGCCCACGAGAGCCTGACCGCCTGGCTCGGCGCGCTCAGGGCCAGCCCCCTGACCCTGCGCCTGATGGCCTGGGCCCTGGTCGAGTCCTCGCCCCTGCTCAACCGCATCGAGGCCGAGCGCTCGGCCGTGCTGCAGGCGTGGATGCGCGAGCGCCGGCCCCGGCTGCGCACCCCGCCCGCCGGCGACGCGGTGGCCATCAACGCCGTGCTGCTGGCCGCCGTCCAGCACCTCGCCCTGTCCGGCGGAACCCGGCCCGGGGTCGGCGGCGTGGCCCTCGACGAGGCCGGCTGGGCCCGGATCGAGACGGCGCTCGACGCCCTGCTGGTCGCCTTCCCGGAGTAGCCCGCGCCCATTGCGTAGTGGCCCAAGCCCCTACCCGGGAGCGGACCGTCGGCTCAGGCGTTGCCGTATCCATGAGCCCCGCCGCCCTCCAGCCGCGCCGCGAAACCGCCTACGCCCGCGACCTCGGCCGCGCCTTCGGCGGCGCCCTGCTGTTCAGCCTGCCGCTGCTGATGACCATGGAGATGTGGTGGTTCGGCTTCACCCTGCACCCGGCCCGGCTCGCCGTCTTCCTCGTCGCCGCCGTGCCGCTGCTGGTCGGCCTCGCCTTCTTCGCCGGCTTCAGCCATCGCCATCACGGCCTCGTCCACGCCGTGCTCGACACCTTCGTCGCCCTGGCCGTCGGCTATCTGACCGCCGCCGTGCTGCTGACCGTCATGGCCATCATCGAGGCGGACGGTCCGCTGCGCCACCCGGTCGGCCAGATCGCCCTGCAGGCCGTGGCCGGGGCCATGGGCGCCCTGCTGGCCCGGCGTCAGCTCAGCGCCGGGCGCGGCGACGGCGATGAGGACGAGGCCCGCTATCTCGGCGAGTTGTTCCTGATGGTCGCCGGGGCCCTGTTCCTCGTCCTCAACCTCGCCCCGACGGAGGAGATGATCCTGATCGCCTACCGGATGACGCCGTGGCACGCCCTGGCCCTGATCGCCGTCTCCCTCGCCGTCATGCACGCCATCGTCTACCGCGCCGGTTTCGCCGGCCAGGAGGAGCAGGGCCATCCGGTCACGGCCTTCTTCCACTACACCCTGGCCGGCTACGGCCTCGTGCTGCTGGTCAGCCTCTATGTGCTGTGGGTGTTCGGGCGCACCGACGGTCACGGCCTGACCGAGATCGTCGACGCCGCCGTCGTCCTCGCCTTCCCCGGCTCGGTCGGCGCCGCCGCCGCCCGGCTGCTGGTCTGATCATGCCGAAGAAAGCCGCCCCGCATACGCGCCCGCCGGTCCTCGAATGGATCATGGGCGGCCTCGGCCTGCTGCTGACCCTCGCCGTCCTGGCGATCATCCTGCGCGAGGGCCTGTCCGCCGGCGGCCCGCCGGTGATCGAACCGACCCTGCAGGCGGTGCACGGCGGCCCCGGCCGGTGGCGGGCCGAGATCGAGGTGCGCAACACCGGCCCGACCACCGCCGCCGCCGTCGAGATCGAGGGCCGGCTCGGCGACGAGACCGCCGCCGCCACGCTCGACTACGTCCCCGCCGGCGGCCGCGAGACCATCACCCTCGGCTTCGCCGCCGACCCCCGGGCCGGCCTCGAGCTCCACGCCCGCGGCTGGACCGAGCCCTGACCGGCGGTCGCCGTCAGGTTCGGTGGCTTGACCCCCGCCCATAGCCCCGCTTGAGTAACGCCGTCGCACGAAGGGGAGTGGACGATGACCGGCGCAAGGACGAAATTCTCGCGGACCGTGGTGGAGCGGGTGAGCTGCCCCCGCTGCGCCGCCCTCTACGAATACGACCGGATCCTCGAGACGGACCGCGAGGTCGTCCCCGGCGGGGAGGCCGCCGCCGTCCACGCGGCCGAGATCGAGCTCGAGCGCCAGCAGACGGAGTCCGCCATGGCCATCGTGCGCTGCCCCAGCTGCCACAAGTTCGCGCCGGGCGCTCTCGGCAACCGGCTGACGATGGTCGCCGTCACCCTCGGCGGCGCGGCCATCTGCGCCGCGGCGGCGGTCGGTCTGCTCGCGCTGGCCGAGGCCACGGGCCGGTTCTTCTGGGTCCTGGCCCTGCTGGCGGCGCTGGCCGTCCCGGTCCTGCTGCTGCTCGCCCTCGTCATCCTGCTCAGCCCGACGACCCACAAGACCCGTCTCGCCGGAACCCGCGCTCCGGCCTAGGTCGCGCCGGCGGCCTTCGGGGCCGCGGCCTTGATGATTGCCATCACCCGCTCTGCGTCCCCCAGCCGCTCCAGCTTCGGCAGGGCGTCGAACCGGGCCAGCCCGCCGTCGAGGTCTGTCTTGCCCCGCTTGACGGCCGCCTCCTCGCCCCCCAGCCACAGGCTGCGGCCCACCAGCCGGAACTCGCCGGCCCGCTCCAGGCCGACGGCGTGCCGGACCATCCCGCCGGGATGGAGGATCAGCACCCGCTGGTCGGTGACGGCATAGACCTCCCGATCCCGCCGTCCCTGGAGCCAGAGCAACAGCCCCAGCGGCGCCCCCGGGATCAGCCCCATCAGCGCGAAGAACCACCACCGATCCGCCAGATTCGCCCTGTCCTGCCACGCGTGCCACGAGAGCGTCCCGACGATCACCGCCAGCAGCGCCGCCGGATGGAGCACCTCCCAGCCCGGGACCCACCGCCGCCCCGGCCGCCCCGCCCACAACACACCCTCTCCGGGCGCGCTCGCCTGCCGCGCCAGCCTCAGCGCTTCCGCGTCATACCGTGTGTCCATGCCCGCCTCCCCGCCACTAACTACGACGGCCCCGCTCGACAGCCAACGCCCCCCGGGACTAGGGTGCGCCCGTTCTCCGGGGGGTCGCGCCTGAGCGGCTGAGATTGGGGTGATCCCCTGACCCGTCGAACCTGATCCGGGTCATGCCGGCGAAGGGATGGGAAACGCTTCGGGTCCACGCCACAGGACCCTCTCGCCCGACGTCGGCGGACCTCCAAAGAGAGGCCGCCATGAACATCGCCGTCACCCCCCCGTCGCTCCCCGAAGAGCCCCCCCATGACTCGGGCGTCGATCTGGCGCTCAAGGACGCCCGCGATCAGGTGATGCGCGAGACCGGCGCCATCCCGACCGGCGAACGCGCCGGCAGCCGCAAGGTCTATGTCGCCGGCGAGCTCTATCCCGACATCCGCGTCCCCTTCCGCGAGGTCGCCGTCCACCCCAGCGCCAACGAGCCGCCGGTGACCATCTACGACTCCTCCGGCCCCTACACCGACCCGACGGTGACCATCGACATCAAGCGCGGCCTGCCGCTGGTCAAATCCAGCTGGCAGCTCGACCGCGGCGACATCGCCCCGGTGGCTGAGCCGCGCGAGGTCAAGCCCGAGGACAACGGCCACGCCAGCGGCAAACACCTCGCCCCCCGCTTCGACGTCTCCAACCACAAGGTGTTCAAGGGCGTCCCCGGCCGCCCGGTCACCCAGTACGAATACGCCAGGGCCGGCATCATCACCCCCGAGATGGAATACGTCGCCATCCGCGAGAACCTGCGCCGCGAACAGACCGCCCCCTGCATCCGCGACGGCGAGGACTTCGGCGCCTCGATCCCCGACTTCGTCACCCCCGAGTTCGTGCGTCAGGAGATCGCCCGCGGCCGCGCCATAATCCCGCACAACATCAACCACCCCGAGGTCGAGCCGATGATCATCGGCCGCAACTTCCTGGTGAAGATCAACGCCAACATCGGCAACTCGGCCGTCCTCTCCAGCGTCGACGACGAGGTCGACAAGCTGGTCTGGGCCACCCGCTGGGGCGCCGACAACGTCATGGACCTGTCGACCGGCCGCAACATCCACAACATCCGCGACTGGATCATCCGCAACTCCAGCGTCCCCATCGGCACCGTGCCCATCTACCAGGCGCTGGAGAAGGTCAACGGCGTCGCCGAGGACCTGACCTGGGAGGTCTATCGCGACACCCTGATCGAACAGGCCGAGCAGGGCGTCGACTATTTCACCATCCACGCCGGCGTCCGCCTGCCGTTCGTGCCCCTCACCGCCAACCGCGTCACCGGCATCGTCTCACGCGGCGGCTCGATCATGGCCAAGTGGTGCCTGTCCCACCACAAGGAGTCCTTCCTTTACGAGCATTTCGCCGACATCTGCGAGATCATGCGCGCCTACGATGTCTCCTTCTCCCTCGGCGACGGCCTGCGTCCCGGCTCCATCGCCGACGCCAACGACGAGGCCCAGTTCGCCGAGCTGCGCACCCTCGGCGAGCTGACCAAAATCGCCTGGGACCACGGCTGCCAGGTCATGATCGAGGGCCCCGGCCACGTGCCGATGCACAAGATCAAGGCCAACATGGATGAGCAGCTGAAGCACTGCCACGAGGCGCCCTTCTACACGCTTGGCCCCCTGACCACCGACATCGCCCCCGGCTACGACCACATCACCAGCGCCATCGGCGCGGCCATGATCGGCTGGTTCGGCACCGCCATGCTCTGCTACGTCACGCCCAAGGAGCACCTCGGCCTTCCCGACCGCCAGGACGTCAAGGACGGCGTCATCACCTACAAGATCGCCGCCCACGCCGCCGACCTCGCCAAGGGCCACCCGGCCGCCCGCGCCCACGACGACGCCCTCAGCCGCGCCCGCTTCGAGTTCCGCTGGGAAGACCAGTTCAACCTCGGCCTCGACCCCGAGACGGCCCGCAAATACCACGACGCCACCCTGCCCAAGGAGGCCCACAAGACGGCCCACTTCTGCAGCATGTGCGGCCCGAAATTCTGCTCGATGAAGATCAGCCAGGACATCCGCAGGGATGCGCAGGCGCAGAACGATGCGGGCGGGAGCCTGGCCGAAGCGGAGGCCGGGATGGCGGAGATGTCGGCGAAGTTTCGGGCAGGGGGCGGCGTGGTGGAGGTGAAGGTGGAGGTGTGAAGGTTAGCGAGAACCCGTAGCAGCGGACAGCACCCCATCTAACGCGCCGTCGATTACTTTAAGGCTCTCTAGAATGCGCATGACTTGAGCATGTTCGTCTCGCGGATTTACGCCCTTCGTCAGTTGACCGAATGAACCACCATGAGCCGACTCACCTCGCTTTGTGGACAGATCATTCAAGTCGGCCAGTAAGGACTCGTCTATTTGATCCGGCCTTATCCCGATCGGCAACAAAATATAGATTATATTCTCTTCACGTATTCCGTGATTCTTATTGGTTGCGTGATATGTAAATCTTGTAATTGAGTCGGACAGACGCTTGTCTGGAGTTATCAAATCCGACCAATCACTTTGTTTTCTGTTTGGCGGACACTTCAGAGTACTCGGAAGTTTTTTAAGCTGGCCCTCACCGAATGCTAGGAGGCAAAGAGTTACGTTTGAGACGTGCCCCTTCTTTTTCCACGCCACATCCGCAGCCTTTGCAACCTCGACTGCGCGCTCTTCCAAGTAGGACTCGATCTCTGCATGAGACAATATTCTAAACGAGAGCGCCCGAAGGCTCACTCGCGTCGGCAGATCGAGAATATCCTTCTTGAGATTCTTGGGTAGAAGCGACCGGGAAAGTTGCCCTACTTGCGATCGCATTTTTCGATAGCGTAACGACGCCATCCGCTATCTCACAAATCTCAGTTCACCGTTGTCCCGTTCCCTAAGCGTAGGGATCGCGATTTGGATATTGAGGTGCTGCTGCAAAGCTTCACCCCAAACACGCAAACGGTCAGACGTGTGAGGTATCCCGGCGGTATCGCTCTCAATCGCAGCTTGAAACACCTCGTCCGCGACCACAGCTTCGTACGCCTGAATCACACGCCCAGGCTGAGCCAGCATCGCGTCTCGCACATCCGGTACGGCGGCGTAGTAAGACAGCACATCGAAAATCGATCGGTTGAAGAGTCTTGAGTGGCGCTTCCGCGCCAATCGCTCACCGAGCACAGCTTCTAAGGCCTCGATGGCAAGAATGAACTGCGCAGTCTCCCGCTCAACTATCTCACGCTGGGCATCCCAGCTCCGGTTGAGATCGACACACGTAGTGTCGAGAAAGTCCTTCATCCGGCCCGTATAAAATTCCAGCCTAAGCCGGAAGGCGATGAACCGCACAAGAAGCTCAACATCTCGCATGCGAGGGTCAGGGCCTGAGCGCCCTAGCAATCGGTGAACGGGTTCCGCGCCGACCGTGGAATCGTCGGCGAAATAGGTGAACGAGCCCGGCGCTAATGCCTGCCGAAGCTCCTGCGGGGACAGCTTCAAACTCCCTGTGTTCAACCGCTGGAAAACAATGTGCAGAAAATCGAGGGAAGGCCAGTTCCGGATCACCACCGCTCGTATCGTGTGAGTCAAAAAGGCGTTCAGATCATTTTGAAGATCGACGTCTCGCTCCAAGTGACGAAAGCGCTTTCTGGCAAGATCCGTACGCACCTCTAGGCCTGACAACGAAAAACCGTTGTTCGGTCCCTCACCTAAACCGCTAAACTGCAGCAAAGATAATAATCTTTGCTTGCCGTCCAGTATTATATACTTTCCCCTCTGGTCGGGAAGCTCAGCCAGAACCACCTGAGGGATCGGCAGACCAAGTATAATTGATTCGACAAATTTGCTTTTCGCCGACCGTGTCCACGCATCTCGACGTTGGAATCTAGGATTTATTTCAATATTTTGCCGTCGGAGCTGGGCCACAATAGTCTCGACGGTCCAGTCGGTCCCCCAGAGCACGGCATCGCTGAACGATGCGACATCAACGGTGGGCGGCGGAGTTTCCTCTTCATTGGAAAACTCGACGATCTCTTCGGTCATAGCGGCCCGTATATTTAGACGTTGCCAGAGTCACGGCACATCACGGAGTTGTACGCGTCAATCCCGCTCGCGTCACGCCTCACCCTCCCCCGCCATCCCCGCAACGCCTCCTCAAACACCTCCGCCGGCTGCCCGCCCGAGACCAGCCACTTCCCCTCCACCACCACCGCCGGCGCCGCATTGATCCCCCGCGACCGCCACATCCGGTTCCTTTTCCCTTGAGGGAGAAGGCGCCCCGTCAGGGGGCGGATGAGGGGTGAGACACCCATGCCTACGACAAGCCGCCGACCGTCCCGCAGCAGGGACGCCGAAACAGCCCCCTCATCCGGGCCTCCGGCCCATCTTCTCCCTCAAGGGGAGAAGGGTCAGCGCTCGCTGCTCATCCTTCGAAGCACCACCCAGGACAGAGCAGCGGCCGCGACGCCGACAACAACCGACATCTGCCACGGGTTGTCCGCGATGTGGGAGCCAACGGCTGAGCCGGCGCCGATGATGATGACCATCACCGGGCGCGGGGGAAGCTTGGCTGGCGGCACTCGAGGGCATCCTTCAGTTCAGGACCGGGCGGCATCGTGGGCCAACGACGGAGCCAGTCAATCACGGCTGACCGGAAGAGGCCTCACCCCTCCCTCGCCATTCCCCGCAACGCCTCCTCAAACACCCCCGCCGGCTGCCCGCCCGAGATCAGCCATTTCCCCTCCACCACCACCGCCGGCACCGCATTGATCCCCCGCGACCGCCACAGCGCCTGCTCGGCCCGCACCGCCTCCACATAGCGCCCCGAGGTCAGCACCTCGCCCGCCTCGGCCCGGTCCAGGCCGACGCTCTCGGCCGCCGCCGTCAGCACCCCGGCGTCGGTCAGGTTGCGGCCCTCGGTGAAATGCACCCGGAACAGCGCCTTCTTCATCGCCGCCTGCGTCTCCTGCCCCGCCTCGCCCGCCCAGTGGATCAGCCGGTGGGCGTCGAAGGTGTTCCAGATGCGGCTGTCCTCGCCCATCCGCATCTCGAACGGCTTTCCGTCCGAAAAGTCGGGCCAGGCCTCCGCCGCCCGCTCGCGGATCATCGCGCGGTTCTTCGCCGACTGCTCCGGCGTCGAGCCGTATTTGCGGCCGATGTGCTCGACGATGTTCTCGCCCTCGGGCGCCATGTCGGGGTTCAGCTCGAACGGCCGGAAGCTCACCTCCGCCTCGATCCCCTCGCCCTTCAGCGTCTCCAGCGCCTGCTCCAGCCCGCCCAGCCCGACCACGCACCACGGGCAGACCACGTCGGAGACGAAGTCGATGTGAAGGGTCTTGGCCATGTGATGTCTCCGCGGTGAGGCCCGCATATGGTCCTTCTCCCCCTGCGGGAGAAGGTGGCCCGCCAAGCGGGACGGATGAGGGGTCACGCCGCCCTTTCTCGGGAAAGGGACCTGAGCCCCGCCCCCTTGTGCGTTCCCCGACAAACCTCACAAACGCGTGCGCAATCGCCGTTATGTCGGGGGCCCAACAGACAGCGTTCTCCACACGGGTCTTGAGTGCCCGGCGAGGAGGGGTCGGGCCATGCGAATCTACCAGTTCCACTTCTTCGACCGGCGCGGCCGGCGTCCCGCGCTGGATTTCGCCGACTGCCGCCACGACGGCGAGGCCGCCCGCATCGCCTTCGGCCAGCTGCAGCAGCACGACAGCTGCGACGGCGTCGAGGTGTTCGAGGACCAGCGCCTGGTCATGCGGCTCGAACGCGGCGCCACGCCGCCCGCGTCCGCTTCGGCTCACGCCGCCATCCACGGGGCCGACGGAGCCTGACCGGCCTCCCGGGCGTTGTCCGACGCCATCAAGGGAGAAACGCCGTCATGTTGAAGAAATACGCCTACGCCTGGATCACCCTGGGCTTCTTCACCGTCTCGATCCTGCTGCACTGGATCTTCGGCTGGTTCGCCTTCGTCGACGAGGCGCGCGAGCACGGCCAGGCCGCCCAGCTGTCGCCGTATCTGATCGAGATGGGCCGCGACACCTTCGAGAACTGGCAGTCCGAGTTCCTGCAGCTGCTCTGGCAGGTCGTCGGCCTGGCCTATTTCCTCTACGTCGGCTCGCCCTCGTCCAAGGAGAACGACGACCGGGTCGAGGCCAAGATCGACGCCATCCTGCAGTTCGTCGGCAAGGAGAAGGGCAAGAAGCTGATCGAGGAGATCGACGGGAGCCACCTGCGCCACCACGGCCACGCCCGGGTCCACGCCGCCCAGGGCACGGTCGACGGCGGCGAATAGGCGCGGCCTCCCGGTCCTGTGACCGTCGCCAACCTTGGCTTCGGCGTCCCCGGCCACTAGGTTCCGCCGCAACAACGGCCGAACGCCGAGAGCCTTTCAGGAGACGCCCCATGACCGACGCCGCCCAAACCCCCGCCGACCGGCTGGACAAGGAAAACCCGCTCGGCGTCGACGGCTTCGAGTTCGTCGAGTTCACCGGCCCCGAGCCGGAGGCCATGGCCGCCCGGCTCGAGCTGATGGGCTTCACCCGCACCCATGTGAACCCGGCCACCGGCGTCGTCCGCCTCAAGCAGGGCGACATCACCATGCTGGTCGACCTGTCGCCCAGGGGTCAGGCCGCCGAGTTCGCCCGCGAGCACGGCCCCTCGGCCAACGGCATGGCCTTCCGGGTCGCCGACGCGAAGGCCGCCTTCGACGGCGCCGTGGCGCGCGGCGCCCGTCCGGCCGAAGGCGCCGACGGCGGCGCCTTGGGGAACGGCTATCCCTGGATCCTGCAGGGCATCGGCGGTTCGCTGCTCTACCTCGTCGACCAGTACGGCGAGCAGGGCTCCCTCTACGACGGCTGGGACGAGATCGAGGGCTGGGAGGAGGCCGAGCGCAAGAACGCGGTCGGCCTGTTCATGCTCGACCACCTGACCCACAATGTGCGGCGCGGCCAGATGCGCACCTGGTCCGGCTTCTACGGCGACGTCTTCGCCTTCGAGGAGCAGAAGTATTTCGACATCAAGGGCAAGGCGACCGGCCTGTTCTCCCAGGCCATGATCGCCCCCGACCGCGCCATCCGCATCCCCCTGAACGAAAGCCAGGACGAGAACTCGCAGATCGAGGAATTCCTGCGCCGCTACAACGGCGAGGGCATCCAGCACATCGCCCTGGCCACCGACGACATCTTCGAGACCGTCGAGGAGCTGAAGCGCCGCGGCATCCCCTTCCAGGACACCATCGAGACCTATTTCGAGTTGATCGACAAACGCCTCCCCAACCACGGCGAGGACGTGGAGCGGATGAGGAAAAACCGCATCCTGATCGACGGTTCGGACGAGGAGGGCCTGCTGCTGCAGATCTTCACCCAGGACACCTTCGGCCCGATCTTCTTCGAGATCATCCAGCGCAAGGGCAACCAGGCCTTCGGCGAGGGCAATTTCCAGGCCCTGTTCGACTCCATCGAACTGGACCAGATCCGGCGCGGAGTGATCAAGGTCGATGCCTGAGGCGGGGCCCGGGGGGGCCGGAACGGGTATCGCCATGAAGTCGTCCCTGCCCGCACCGCCGGCGTGGCTGCCCTGGCTGGGCCCGTGGCTGGCGGCCGCGATCGGGGCGGCCGTCGGACGCTACGGACTGGGCGGCGACTTCTGGACCGTGCTGCTCGCGGCCCTGGTCGGCGGCTTCGCGCCCATCGTCGCCTACCGGCTGTGGAAATGGCGGCGCCACCGCGGCGGTCAGTGAAAGTCGCGTGACCCCGGCAGCACCCGCACGTCGCGCGGGTGCCGGCCCCGGGCCGGCTCATGCGCCGAGCCGGGAGCACGGTCCGGGGTCAGGTCTCCCAGCATCGGCGTCCAGTCGGCCAGCTCCTCGACGACCAGATGGGTCACCCCTTCGGCGCTCTGCACCCGTCCTTTCGCCACCACCATCCGCGCGCCCATCGCCGTCGGCCGGAACCGCTCGAACACCGTCTCCCACAGCACCAGATTGGCGATCCCGGTCTCGTCCTCGATGGTCATGAAGCAGACGCCCTTGGCCGTGCCGGGCCGCTGCCTCACCAGCACCACCCCGCCGACCTGCACCCGGCGGCCGTCCGGCAGGCCGTCATACCCCTTCGCCGTCACCACGCCGGCCTGCTCCAGCCGTTCCCGGAGGAAGGCGACCGGGTGCCCCTTCAGCGACAACCGGATGGTCTGGTAGTCTCCGACCACCTCCTCGGACGCCGAAAGCTTCGGCAGGGCCTCGGGCGGACGGCCGTCGGCCTCGTCCAGCCCCATGGCCTCGAACAGCGGGGCCGATGAGGCCGGCGGGGCGCCTTTGGCCGCCCACAGCCCCTGCCGGCGGGTCAGGTCGAGCGAGCCATAGGCGTCCGCCTCGGCCAACCGGTCCAACGCCGCCGGCGGCAGCCGGGCCCGCAGCCGCAGGTCTTCCAGATCGGCGACGGCGCCCTCTTTGCGCACCTCCATGATCCGCTCCGCCCACTCCTTGCGGAACCCGCCGATCGACCGCAGCCCCAGCCGCAGGGCGCAGGGTTGGTCCTCGCCGCACGGCTCCAGGGTCGCGTCCCAGTCGCTGGCGTTGACGTCCGGATGCCGCACCTCGACGTCGTGTTCGCGAGCGTCCCGGACCAGCTGCGCCGGCGCATAGAAGCCCATCGGCTGGCTGTTCAGCAGCGCGGCCGTGAACACCTCCGGATAGTGATGCTTCATCCACGCCGAGATGTAGACCAGCAGGGCGAATGAACAGGCGTGGCTTTCGGGAAAGCCGTATTCGCCGAACCCCTTGATCTGGTCGAAACAACTGCGGGCGAAGTCGGGCGGGTAGCCGCGCTCGATCATCCGTCCGACGAACATGTCTTCGTACTCGTGGATGGTGCCCATATGCCGGAAGGTGGCCATGGCGCGGCGCAGGCCGTTGGCCTCGGCGGGGGTGAACTTCGCCGCATCCATGGCGATCCGCATCGCCTGCTCCTGGAACAGCGGCACGCCCAGTGTCTTGTGCAGCACCTGCTTCAACTCGTCGGCCGGGCCGTGTTCCGGCGACGGACTCGGATAGTCGATCCGGTAGGGCAGATTCTTCGCCTGAGCCGCGCGCCGTTCGGCCCGGCGCTTCAGATAGGGATGGACCATGCCGCCCTGGATCGGGCCCGGCCGCACGATCGCCACCTCGACCACCAGGTCGTAGAAGGTCTCGGGCCTCAGCCGCGGCAGCATCGACATCTGGGCCCGGCTCTCGACCTGGAAGACTCCCAGGGAGTCGGCTCGCTGCAGCATCCGATAGACCTGCGGGTCGCCCTGCGGGACCGTGTGCAGCTCGAAGCGCTTGCCGTAGCTTTCAGAGATCAGGTCGAAACCGCGCCGCAGCGCCGTCAGCATGCCCAGCGCCAGCACGTCGACCTTCATCAGCCTGAGCCAGTCGATGTCGTCCTTGTCCCATTCGATGAAGGTGCGGTCCGGCATCGCCGCGTTGCCGATGGGCACGATCTCGAGCAGGGGCGTCTGGCTCAGGACATAACCGCCGACGTGCTGGCTCAGGTGGCGGGGGAATTTGATCAGTTCGGCGGTCAGTTCCAGCGCCAGCCGCATGCGTGCGTCATCACGGCTCAGGCCGGTCCGGTCGACGTGCTCGTCCTTCACCCCCTCGCCCCATGAGCCCCAGACGGTGTCGGCCATACGGGCCGTGACGTCCTCGGTCAGCCCCATCGCCTTGCCAACGTCGCGGATGGCCGAACGGGGCCGGTAGTGGATGACCGTCGCGACGATGGCCGCCCGGTCGCGCCCGTAGCGGCGATAGACGTACTGCATCACCTCCTCGCGCCGCTCGTGCTCGAAGTCGACGTCGATGTCGGGCGGCTCGTCGCGGTCGGCGGACATGAATCGCTCGATCAGAACGTCCTGCTCGGCCGGGTTCACATTGGTGACGCCGAGGCAGTAGCAGACCACCGAATTGGCCGCCGAGCCGCGCCCCTGACAGAGGATCGGATGCTCCTGCCGCCGGGCCCAGGCGACGATGTCGTGCACGGTCAGGAAGTAGTTCGGGTACTTGAGCTGCTTGATCAGCTTCAGCTCCGAGCGGATCGAACGGCGCAGCTTTTCCGGCACACCCTCGGGCCAACGCTCCCTGGCGCCCTTGAAGGTCAGGCGGATCAGCCGGCGTTGGGCCGTCCAGCCCTCCGGCACCGGTTCGTCCGGGTACTGATAGCTCAGCTCCCTGAGCGAGAAGGTGCAGGCCCGCGCCACCTCCACGGTCCGCGCCAGCGCCGCTTCGTGGCCGCGAAACATCCGCGCCATCTGGACCGGCGACTTCAGGGAACGTTCGGCGTTGGCCTGCAGCCGGCGGCCCGCCTTGTCGATGGTGGTCCCCTCGCGGATGCAGGTCAGCACGTCCTGCAGCCTGCGCCGGTCGGGGTGGTGGTAGAGCACGGCGTTGGTGGCGATCATCGGGGCGCCGGTCCGGCGAGCCATGGCCGCCAGCCGAGTCAGCCGCCGCCGGTCGTCGCCGCGCCACAGGGGCGAGGCGGCCAGATAGAGGTCGTCGGGCCACGCCGCCCGCCACGCCGCCAGCCGTGTCTCGAAGGCGGCGTCCGGGCGGTCCGGCGCGGGCGCGAGGGCGATCATCCCCGCGCCCAGCCCGACCGCCTGTTCGAAGCTCAGCCGGGTTTCGGCTTTTTCGATCCGCTCTCCGTCGGGATCGGCGCCGGGCTGCGGCACGGCCTCGCTCTTGCCCAGCGACAGCAGGCGGCACAGGCGGCCGTAGGCGGTACGGTCGCGGGGGAAGACGATCAGCTCGGTCCCGTCGGTGAAGCCCAGGCGCGCGCCGATCACCAGCCGGAGGTCGACCTTCTCGGCCCCCATCAAGGCCCGCACCATGCCCGCCAGGGTGTTGCGGTCGGCCACGCCGACGGCGGCCAGCCCCAGCGCCTTCGCCTGAACCATCAGCTCGCCGGGGTGCGACGCTCCTTCCAGGAAGCTGAAATTGGTCCTGACGCCGAGCTCGACGTACTCGCCGTTCCAGCCGCTCACGGGAGCACCCCGTGCATCCACCAGGTCGGGGCCCGTTCCTCGGCCGCCCGGTCCGGGTCGCCGGTGTAGTCGCGGCCGTAGAGGCCTTCGCGGAACACCCAGTAGCGGCCGCCGTCCGCATCCTCGAGGCAGTAATAGTCGCGGGTGCGGGCCTTGGCCGTCCGCCACCATTCCGGCGCCAGGCGCTCGGGCCCCTCGGCGCGGACCACCCGCCGTGGCGCCCGTCGCCAGGTGAAGCGGGCCGGCGCTCCGTCCGGCAGGTCAAACAGCGGATCGCGGATCGGTTCGGGCGGGTCCAGCAGCAGGATCGGGCGGCGGGCGGCGTCGCCCGAAGCGGCCGCGATGCGGCGGCCAAGCGCGGGACGCAGCCGCTCGGCCCGTTCGGGGATCCAGCTGTCCACCGGCTCGGGCGTCAGCACATGCGTCTCGCCCAGCCGTGCCGACAGCCGGTCGACCAGCGCGGCCAGGCTTTCGGCCTGCCGGGTCTCCGCCCCGGCCTCCAGCGCCGCCTGCCGGGCGACCATCGGCTCGACCGCGTCGGCGGTCAGCATCAGGGCGTCGAGGCCGAAGCCCAGTTCCAGCCGGCCCAGTCCGGCCTCGCGGAACAGGCGCAGCCAGATGTCCGCGTCCCGGCCCGGCCGGCCCATGCGGACCGACAGGGCGGTCGTCCGTCCGTCCGAGCGGAAGCCGGTCAAGGTCAGGGCCCGCGCCCCCTGCCCGTCGCGCTCCAGGGGTTTGGCGAGATCGGAGGCCAGTTCGGGGAGCCGCGCCTCCACCCCCTCCAGATCGCCGACCGGCTCGGCCCAGGCCTGCCACGCCCGATAGCGGGCCGGCGGACGCACCGGAACGAGAGCTTCACCCGTATAGCCCAACGCCTGGTCCAGCCGCCGGACCAGATCGACGCCGCCGTTCGCCCGGAACCGCCGGGCCAGACCAGCCCGCGGCATCGGATACAGATCGCCGATCCGCTTCAGGCCGAAACGCCGGGCCTGCGCCAGCGTGCCCGCCTCGATCCGCAACGCCTCCACCGGCAGGGGGGCCAGCCGGTCGCGGACCGTGTCGTCCGTGGCGACCGGCGCATCGCCCTCGCCCCAGCGCGCCAGGGCCCAAGCCGCGCCGGGCGTGGGGGCCATGGCCACGCCTGCGGGAATCCCCGCCTCGGCCAGCCGTTCGCGAATCTGGCGCGCCAACGCCGCCTCGCCGCCGAACAGGTGGGCCGCGCCGGTGACATCGAGGAACAGGCCCCCCAGCCCTTCGCCGGACGGATCGGCGCTGACCGACGGCGACCAGCGCTCTGCCCAATGCGCCAGCGCTTTCAGGGCCCGGACGTCGGCGTCGGGATCGGCCGGCTGAGAGATCAGCTGCGGGATCATGGCCAGGGCGTCGGCCTGGGTCTGGCCGCGCCGGAGGCCGGCGGCCCGGGCGGCCGGATTCAGGGCGTGGATCACCGCCGCGCCCTGACTGTTCTTGAGGATCAGGGCGAAGGGGTTGCGGGGATCGTGGACGGGCTCAGGCGGCGAGGCCGGACGGCGCGCCCGTTCCAGCGATCGACGGCGGACCGAGATCGGCCAGTCGATCAGCCAGACGGAGACGATGCGTCTCATCATCCTGCTCCAGCATCCAGGCGCCGGGCCGTTCGCCCCGCCCGCGCGTCAGTTCGGCGAGAAGACGCGACCGCCCCGGCGCCCGCTCGTCTTCCGGATCGATGGCGCTGGGCTGCGTCGCTATCCGCCAGCGCCGCCGGGCCGCGCTCAATCCCTCCAGACCGCGCGACAGGACCAGCCCGGTCGCCTCGCCCTGTCTGGCCGCGAAATCGAGTCGGCGCGTCTGGGTCAGCGTCGCCCCCTCGACCGCCCCCAGTCCCAGCGACACCGCCCCCGAACGCAGGCCTTGCTCCAGCGCCCATAGAGCCTCGGCCAGGTTGGCGACCGGCGCGAGGATCAGGGGCAGGCCGCCCAGCCCCGGGCCGTAGGGCCGCCCATACTCCACGAACCACGCCCGCGGCGCGGTCATCAGCACCGGCCGGTCGTCGCCTTCGCGGCGTCGCGACAGGGCGAACAGCAGGCTCGCGGCCACGTCGCGGGGCGCGGGAGCGCACGCCTCCTCAAGGGACGCGGCGACCTCGGGGAACGGGTCCTGTGACAGGGCGGACGAGGGGTGCATGATCATTCAGAAGCTGAATGTTCATTATTTGTTCCAGCCCGAAAAGAGTCAAATCCGGAATCCGGAATCCCCGAACCGGGCTATTTTCACCCGGACATTATCGAATGGTGCTTCGCCCAAAAGCACAGCCAGGCCCGACGTCTGATCCTCGGGTCAGGGTCCGGCCCTACCGCCGGGCTTTCAACTCGTCGCGGATTTCGGCGAGCAGGGCCTCGGTCGGCGTCGGGGCCTCGGGTGAGGCGGCCTGGTCTCGCCGCATCTTGTTGATCACCTTGACCATCAGGAAGATGACGAAGGCGACGATCAGGAACTGGATCAGGGTGTTGATGAAGGCGCCGTACTGGACGGCCACTTCCTCGACCGCTTCGGTGGCCGGGTTCTCGGGCGCCAGCACCCATTTCAGTTTCGAAAAATCCACCCCGCCCAAAGCCAGGCCGATCGGCGGCATGATCACCTGTTCGACCAGGCTGGTGACGATCTTGCCGAAGGCCGCGCCGATGATGACGCCGACGGCCAGGTCGATGACATTGCCCCTGGAGATGAAGTCCTTGAACTCGGTGACCATACCCATAGCGGCGTCCCTCTCTCCGTCTCTGGCTTGCCGGTGAACCGTCAGGCGTCTCCGGCCGCATTCAGCCGTTCACGCAGTTCCTTGCCGCTCTTGAAGAAGGGCACGGCCTTGGCGGGCACGTCCACGGTCTCGCCGGTGCGCGGATTGCGTCCGGCCCGCGCCGGCCGGCTGCGAACCGAAAAGGCCCCGAAGCCGCGCAGTTCGACACGGCCGCCGTCGCCCAGCGCCTCGACCATCTGACCGAGCACGATGTTGACCACCCGCTCGACCTCGGCGTGGGTCAGATGAGTGTTCTCGGCGGCGAGTTTCTCGATCAACTCAGATTTGATCATGCAGGCCCCCGCCCTCCTAAGCTCTTCCCAGAGCCATACGGGTGCATTCGAAACCCGAATGCAAGCCCACCCTAGACTCCCCATGCCCACGGCAAAAGGCCCGAGATCGTAAATGACGGTTACCGGACATTCACCCTGACCGTGAGCGGCCATGAAAAAGGCGGCCGGATCGCTCCGGCCGCCCCTTCATTCTTGTAGCCTGACGCTCGCGACACGGTCGCTCGCGGCTTGAGGCCTTACTCCTTGGAGCCGGCCTTCTCGCGCAGGGCGGCGCCGAGGATGTCGCCCAGCGAAGCGCCCGAGTCCGACGACCCGAACTGCTCGATGGCCGCGGCCTCGTCCTTCATTTCGAGCGCCTTGATCGACACCGAGACGCGGCGCGAGGCCTTGTCGATGCCGGTGACCATGGCGTCCACGCGATCGCCGACCGAGAAGCGCTCGGTGCGCTGCTCGTTGCGGTCGCGGGACAGGTCGGACTTGCGGATGAAGGCGGTCGCCGGGGCGTCCTCTTCACCGAACTTGACCTCGATGCCGCCGGTCTCGACCGCCGTCACAGTGACGGTGATCTGCTGGCCCTTCTTGAAGGTGTCGCCTTCCATCGGATCGCCGCCGAGCTGCTTGATGCCCAGCGAGACGCGTTCCTTCTCGACGTCGACGTCCAGCACCTTGGCCTTGACGGTCTCGCCCTTGCGGTAGCGCTGGATGGCTTCCTCGCCCGAGACGTTCCAGTCGAGGTCCGACAGGTGGACCATGCCGTCGATGTCGTTGTCCAGGCCGATGAACAGGCCGAACTCGGTGGCGTTCTTGACTTCGCCCTCGACGGTCGAGCCGATCGGATGCGAGGCCACGAAGGCGTCCCACGGATTGTCCTGGGCCTGCTTCAGACCCAGCGAGATGCGGCGCTTGGAGGCGTCGACATCCAGCACGACCACGTCGACTTCCTGCGAGGTTGAGACGATCTTGCCGGGGTGGACGTTCTTCTTGGTCCACGACATTTCCGAGACGTGCACCAGGCCCTCGACGCCGGCTTCCAGCTCAACAAACGCGCCGTAGTCGGTGATGTTGGTGATGCGGCCCGACATCTTGGCGCCGACCGGATATTTGGCTTCGACGCCGTCCCACGGATCGGCCTGGAGCTGCTTCATGCCCAGCGAGATACGCTGGGTGTCCGGGTTGATCTTGACGATCTGGACCTTGACGGTGTCGCCGACGGCGAGGACCTGCGAGGGGTGCGAGACGCGCTTCCACGACATGTCGGTGACGTGCAGCAGGCCGTCGATGCCGCCCAGGTCCACGAACGCGCCGTAGTCGGTGATGTTCTTGACCACGCCTTCGCGGACTTCGCCCTCTTGCAGCTGGCCGACCAGCTCGGTGCGCTGTTCGGCGCGGGCTTCTTCCAGGATGGCGCGACGCGAGACGACGATGTTGCCGCGCGGACGGTCCATCTTGAGGATGGCGAAGGGCTGTTCCTTGCCCATCAGCGGCGCGACGTCGCGCACCGGACGGATGTCGACCTGCGAGCCCGGCAGGAAGGCCGAGGCGCCGCCGAGGTCGACGGTGAAGCCGCCCTTGACGCGGCCGATGATGGTGCCGTTGACCGGCTGGCCGTCGGCGAAGACCACTTCCAGACGGGTCCAGGCTTCCTCGCGGCGAGCCTTGTCGCGGCTGATGACCGCTTCACCCAGGGCGTTCTCGACGCGCTCGAGGTAGACTTCGACGTTGTCGCCGAGCTTCGGGATCACGGCGCCTTCGCCGATGCCGAACTCGCGGGCCGGGATGCGGCCTTCGGTCTTCAGACCGACGTCGATGATCAGGATGTCCTTCTCTACGCCGACGACGCGGCCGTGGACGACCTGGCCTTCGCCGAGGTCGCGGCCCTGAAGGGTTTCGTCGAGCAGCGCGGCGAAGTCGTCACGCGAGGGGGAGAAGCTTTGGGTGTCAGTCATGCAGGGTTGAGGTTTCTAACGGTTGTGGCGCGTGACCGGATGGCCCCGCGCGAGGTGAGTTGAAGAGTGAGATCAGGTCGTCGGGATGCGAGGCAAATGAAGCCAGATCGCCCGCGGAAGCCGAGGATGGGAGCGTTGGATTTGCGGAACGGGTCAGAGACCGTGTTTCGCGCGCGCCGCCTCGACGATACGGCGGGCCGCATCGAAGGCGGTCTCTATATCCATATCGGTCGTATCCAGCAAGACGGCGTCTTCGGCCTGCACCATCGGGGCCGCGCCCCGGCCGGCGTCGCGCTGGTCGCGGCGAACGATGTCCTCGAGCATGTCCTCGTAAGCGATGATCTCGCCGCGGGCGGTCAGCTGCTTCCAGCGGCGGGCGGCGCGGACCTCCGGCGTGGCGGTGACGAACAGCTTGGCCGGCGCATCGGGCGCGATGACCGTGCCGATGTCGCGTCCGTCCAGCACCGCCCCGCCGGGCTGGTTGGCGAAGGCCTTCTGGAATTCGAGCAGGGCGGCGCGGACGCCGGGATAGCCGGCCACGCGGCTGGCGGCCTCGCCGGCGCCGCGGCCGGTCAGCCGTTCGGTGTCGCTCAGCTGGCTGGCGTCCAGCGCCCGGGCCAGGGCTTCCGCCGCCGCCGCGTCGTCCAGCGAGCCGCCGCGGTCCAGCAGGCCGAGCCCGACGGCGCGGTAGAGCAGGCCGGTGTCGAGGTGGGGCAGGCCCCAGGTCGCGGCCAGACGCGCGGCGATGGTCCCCTTGCCCGAGGCGGCGGGACCGTCGACGGCGATGATCAGGGGACGGGTCATCCGGACGCGATATCCGCGCCGAGGCCGCGCATCAACTCGACAAACCCCGGGAAGCTTGTGGCGATCATGCCGGGCTCGTCGACCGTGACCGCCTGATCCGCCGCCAGACCGAGCACCAGATGGCTCATGGCGATACGGTGGTCGCCGTGGGTGGTCACCGTCGCGCCGCCGCGCACGGCGCCGCCGGTGACGGTGAAGCCCTCGGGTTCCTCCTCGACCGCGACGCCGCAGGCCTGCAGGCCGGCGGCCATCAGGGCGATGCGGTCGCTTTCCTTGACCCGCATCTCGCCGATGCCGCGCATCACCGTGGCGCCCGAGGCGAAGGCGGCGGTGGCGGCGAGGATGGGGTATTCGTCGATCATCGAGGCGGCGCGATCGGGCGGGACGACGACGCCTTTGAGGCGGGAATGGCGGGCGGTGACGTCGCCGACCTCCTCGCCGCCGGCCATTCGGCGGTTCGAGACGGTCAGGTCGGCGCCCATCTCGCGCCAGGTCTCGAACAGGCCGGTGCGCAGGGGATTGAGCATGACGTTCTCGACGGTCACCGCCGCGCCGGGGACGATCAGGGCGGCGGCCAGCGGGAAGGCGGCGGACGACGGGTCCCCCGGCACCGAGACGGCGGTTCCGACCAGGGCCTGGCCGCCCTTGAGGCTGACCCGCCAGCCGCGTCCGGCGGGCAGCACGCCGACCTCGGCCCCGAAGGCCCGAAGCATCCGCTCGGTGTGATCGCGGCTGGGTTCGGGCTCCGTCACGGTGGTGACGCCGTCGGCGTTCAGCCCGGCCAGCAGGACAGCGGACTTGATCTGGGCCGAGGCGATCGTCTGGACGTAGTCGATGGCCTTGAGGGCGCCGCCCGATAGCGCGAGCGGCAGACGGTCCTCCTCGCCCGGCCATTCGAACCGTGCGCCCATGTCCGCCAGCGGCCCTGTGACCCGTTTCATGGGGCGCTTCCGCAGCGAAGCGTCGCCGTCGAAGGTTACGCTGATCGGATACCCCGCCGCCGCGCCCATCAGCAGGCGCACGCCGGTGCCGGCGTTGCCGCAGTCGATGACGCCATCCGGCCGGCGAAAGCCACCGTGGCCGGTGACGCGCCAGCGGCCCTCGCCCAACCGCTCGACGTCGGCCCCGAAGGCCCCGGCCGCCCTGGCCGTGGCGAGGATGTCGTCGCCTTCCAGCAGGCCGTCGATTTCGGTGACGCCGGTCGCCATGGCGCCCAGGATCAGGGCGCGGTGCGATATCGACTTGTCGCCCGGCGCGCGCACCACGCCGGACAGCGCGGGAGCGCCTCGGGCAGTCAGGGTGGGGGGGATCGTCACCCGGCGGTCTCCGAATAGTTCAGGCGGGCGCGGGCGGCGCGAGAGATGGCTTTTGACAGCGGCCCCCCTTGGTGGCAAGGGACGCGCCCGATTTCCCACTCCCGCCAAAGGTCTTACACCGTGGCCAATCCCGAACTGGGCCAGAAGCAGGTCTGCCCGAACTGCCAGGCCAAATTCTATGACCTGGGCCGCCGCCCGGCCCACTGCCCCAAATGCGCGACCGATTTCGATCCGGAGGAGGCGCTGAAGCTGCGCAACCGCCGCGGACGCCCGGCCGGCTACGCCGCCGACGAGACGCCCGAAGAGGACGCCGAGGATCAGGTCGTCAAGAAGGCCCCGTCCGAGGACGAGGACGAGGAAGAAGAAGCGGTCGCCACCCCGGAGATCGACGAGGAAGGGCACGAGCCCATCCTGACCCCGGACGACGACGACGAGACCCCCGTCGATCCGACCGAGGAGTCCGGCATGGGCGAGGCCAGCGACGACGACGACGTGCTGGCCGACGATGACGACGACGACTCCGTGCCCTTCATCGAAGACGAGGACGACGACTCCTTCGACGACGACATCGTCAAGCCGGGCAAGGACGAGGACTAGGATTTCAACCTTTCCGGGGTCGCCGCGGGCGGCTCCGGAGGGGGCGAAAATAAATGGCGGAACCGGGCTTGATCGCGATCAGGCCCTGACATAGGTTCCGCCGCCTCGCCGGGGGCCGCATACAGCACCCGGCGATCCGACCGAAAGGCTCCGGCCTTTTGATTGGGGCTTTAGCTCAGTTGGTAGAGCGCTTGCATGGCATGCAAGAGGTCAGCGGTTCGACTCCGCTAAGCTCCACCATGAAGGCCCCGCGGGAGACCGCGGGGCCTTCGCCTTATCTGGCCCCGCGATCGTTGATCCGGGACGGCAAATCCCCATTTAATCTGCAGCGGCCGACGCCTCGCCGATTCCGGGAGGTGCAGACGGCCCACGGCCTGCTTCGGGGGCGAAAGACGATGACGACGCGCACCATCCTGTTCGACAGCCCGTTCCTGCTGGGCTTCGACCATACCCGGGCCCTGATCGACCGGGCCGCGCGGGCGGCGGCGGATAGCTATCCGCCCTACAATGTCGAACAACTGGGCGAGCGCTCCGTCCGCATCAGCCTCGCCGTCGCGGGCTTCGGCCCCGACGATCTGACCGTGACCCTGGAAGGTCGTCAGCTGACCATCGCCGGCAAGCGCGAGGACGCCGGCAAGACGGATCAGGCCTTCCTGCATCGCGGCATCGCCGGCCGCGGCTTCGTGCGCAGCTTCGTGCTCGCCGACGGGCTGGAGGTGGATCAGGCGAAGCTGGAGCACGGCCTGCTGCATGTCGAGCTGAGCCGGCCCGAGGACCTGCCCACGGTCCGGCGCATTCCTATCACGACGGGCTGATCCGCCGTCGTTTTCACCGGTCGCCGCTCGCGGGGCCGAACCACACGGCCTTTCGGGGCGTTAGCTCAGAACAAGGAGGCGGTCGCCATGACGCCTATGATGATGATGACCAAGGAAGACTTCAGGGGCCTGGGCGCGCCTGACCTGGTGTATGTGCGCGAGATCCGCGCCGCCGATGTGCTGGCAGATACGCCCATCCCCGAGGCCAAGGGCCTGGCGATCGATCCCGAGATGACGCTGTACGCCGTCCACGGCGCCGACGGCGAACGGCTGGCCGTTATGATGGACCGCGAGACCGCCTTCGCCGCCGCCGTGGCGCACGAACTGGAGCCCGTCTCGGTTCACTGATCGAAGAACGCGTTCGCGCTAGCTGAGCCCGGCGTCGCCGGCGCTGAAAACCCGTCAGGCCGCCGTGGCGGGCTGGTTCTTGACGAACAGGGCGCGGATCGCGTCGACGGTCCGGGCCTGACGCAGATGTTCCCGCATTTCTGACGACCGCAGGGCGCGCGACACCGCGGCCAGGGCGCGCAGATGTTCCGCGCCGTCGCGAGGCGGGGCGAACAGGGCGAAGATCAGATCGACGGGGCGATCGTCGACCGAGCCGTAGGCCACCGGGGTGTCCAGCCGCACGAACACGGCCGTGACCCGCTCGAGGCCCTCGATGCGGGCGTGCGGCACGGCCACGCCCGAGCCGAGGCCGGTCGAGCCCAGGGCCTCGCGTTCGAGCAGGGCCTCCATGATGCGGGCCTCTGGCAGTCCGAGGGTCTGGGCGGCGGCTTCCGCCACCGTGTGCAACGCCTGGCGCTTCGAGGACGCGCCGCTGCGCAGGACGACACCGCCGTCCGCCAGCAAATCACCGATGTCCATAAGGCCCTGTCCCGACTCTACCCAATCATTCCCGCTGGGCGGGCGCCGTGTAGACGACCCGCCTCGTTGTGGGAAGCACTATGACGTGACACCGTTTACCGAACCGTGTCCATTGAACGCTTTCGAGGTCCGCTCCGGGTCAATCCAGCCGACATTGCCGTCGGGCCGGCGATAGACCACCGACAGGCCGCCGTGGGCCGCGTTGCGGAACACCACGACCGGATAGCCGGTCATGTCCAGCTCCAGCACCGCGCGGCCGACCGTGACCGTCCGGATCTCCGACTCGGTCTCGGCGATGACCATGCCGACGGGAGGCGGCTCGCCGGGCGCCCCGGCCTCGCCGAAGGCCTCGTCCTCTACGGAATCGGGGTCGCGCAGCACGATGCTGCGGGCGACCTCGCGGGCGGCGTCCTCCGACTTCTCGGGCGAGAGACCCTTCGGACCGATGTGGTGATCCTTGAGCCGCCGCTTGTAGCGCCGCACCCGCTTCTCGAGCTTGTCGAGGCTCTCGGTGAAGGCCGAATGGGCGTCGCCGCCCAAGCCGGTGGTGAACACCACCTGGCCGGACGCGAGGCGCACCCAGCAGTCGACCTTGAAGCTGTGACCCTCCTTGGTGACGATCACCTCGGCGTCCTGGGCCCCTCGTTCGAAGTATTTGCCGATCCCGTCCTGGAGTTCCTGGGAGATGCGCGAGCCTAACGCTTCGCCAACATCCACTTGCTTACCGCTGACCTGGATTTGCATGCTGGTAGAACGCGACCGATGGCGTTTGGTGTCAACGCCGATCACCGAAATGTGGTGGCGCTTCAGCCGGTCCTAAGCATCCGCCGGCGTTGAACGGACGAAGGAATTCGCAGCGCTTCCCGGTACTTGGCGACGGTGCGCCGGGCGATGTCGATGCCCGCCTCGTTAAGGATCTCGACGATCCGGTCGTCGGACAAAACGTCGCCATCCCGGGTCTCGCCGTCGATCATCGCCTTGATGCGGTGACGCACCGCCTCGGCCGAGTGCGTGGCCCCGCCGTCGGACGACTGGATGGCCGCCGTGAAGAAGAACTTCAGCTCGAACACCCCGCGCGGCGTCGCGACGTATTTGTTCGAGGTGACCCGGCTGACCGTCGACTCATGCATGCCGATGGCGTCGGCCACCGTCTTGAGATTCAGCGGCCGCAGGAACTCGACGCCGAAGGCGAGGAAGGCGTCTTGCTGGCGCACGATCTCGGACGACACCTTGAGGATGGTCTTCGCCCGCTGGTCCAGCGACTTGACCAGCCAGCTGGCCTGGGCCGCGCATTCGGCGACGAAGGTCTTCTCGGTCTCCGATCGCGCGCCGGCCGAAACGACGCCGTGATAGCGCTTGTCCATGATCAGGCGCGGCAGGGTGTCGGCGTTGAGTTCGACCTTCCAGCCGCCGGCCGGATCGGGCCGCACGTGCACGTCCGGGATGACCGTCTGGGCCGGCTCGCCGCCGAAGCCCGCGCCGGGCCGCGGCGTCAGCGCCTTCAGCTCGGCGATCATCTCGGCCATGTCCTCGGCGTCGACGTCGCAAGCCCTCTTCAGGGCGGTCAGGTCGCGTTTCGCCAGCAGGTCGAGGTTGTCGAGCAGGCATTGCATGGCCGGATCGAAGCGGTTGCGCTCGATCAACTGCAGCTTCAGGCATTCTGGCACCGAGCGCGCCATGACGCCGGTCGGCTCGAAGCCCTGGCAGGTCGCCAGCACCGCCTCGACGCGCTCCATCGAGACGCCCAGCCGGTCGGCGGTCTCGGCCAGTTCGCCGCGCAGGTAGCCGCCCTCGTCGACGGCGTCGATCAGGGTCAGGGCGATGGCGTGGTCGGCGGGGCTGAAACCGGCCTGCGACGCCTGGGCCTGCAGGTGCTCCCACAGGGTGGCGTCGCGGGTGTCGGGCTGTTCGCGGCCCTCGCCGTCGGGCACGCCGCCGCCCGAGCCCGCGCGCGACCAGTCGTTGAGGCCGACCTGGGCTTCGCCGGTCCCGACATCCTCCATCCGGTCCGAGGTCCGCTCACCCGGGCTGGCGTCGCCGTAAACGTCGTCGGAGCGGGCGTCGAGGGCCCGGTCCGCGTCCTGGACCCGTCCCTCGTCGAAGCTCATTTCGGCGGCGTCATGGGTCTCGACGACCTCGGCGGGAGCGTCCGCCTCGCGGCCGGGCTCGGCGTCCTCACGCTGCAGCAGCGGGTTCTTTTCCAGTTCGGCCTCAACGAAGGCGTCCAGCTCGAGGTTCGACAGTTGCAGCAGCTTGATCGCCTGCTGCAGCTGGGGCGTGATGACGAGCCCCTGCCCCTGCCGTATCTCCAGCCTTTGTCCAAGCACCGCCGCCCCCCGCCGGGCCGGTTGGCCCGAAACTTGCTGGCGGCCACCTTGTGGCCGGAACGGTTAACGGGGCGCGAACACGGGCGCCGCGGTCCCGGTCTTGGCGAACCGGCCGGTCGGCGCGGCGATCAGGGCCAGGGCGGTGACCGTGATCCACGGGAACATGGCGAGACCGTAGGCGCGCTGCCACAGGCCCACATTGGTCCCGTCGACCAGGTCGCCGACCCCGAACATGACCGCGAGCAGGCCATTCACCGCCAGGAAGGCCACCGCGAGAAAGACCTTGAGCGCGGCGAGACCCTGCGTCTTGCGCAGCGCAACGAGGGTCAGCAGCGGCGCGATCTGGACGGCGAAGCCCGCGCCCCAGGCCAGATGGCGCTCATCCGGCAGGGGAAACAGGCCGCCGATCAGGATCGAGACCCCGAACACCGCAACGGCCAGACCGGCCAGGGCGCCGGAGACGGGCGCGCCCCGCCGGGCGGCTTCGAGGCGCAGGCCGAGGGCGGCGAGCACCGTCAGCGCACCCGCCGCGACGAGTCCGATGTTGAACAGGGCGGCGGACGGCATCCCGGCCATGCCCAGCTCGCTGATCATGCGGACGGCGGGATCGTATCCCGGAGCGAGCCACTGGCCCGCCAGCGCCAGGGCGACATAGATCAACGGGCCGACGACGCCGGCCAGCAGCAACAGAATTCGCATATCGGAACAGACCCCTGACGGGCGCGTGATCGCGCCTTTGTGGGGAAGAGGCGGTAGGCGGCGACCATGGATGCGGCGGCGCAGATGAAGTTTCCGCAATGAACGGCGAAGCTTCAGCCGTACATGTCGCCCAGATAGACGCGGCGCACTTCCGGGTCGCGGATGACGTCCTCGGCCTCGCCCTCGAACAGGACCGCGCCGCCCGAGATGATCGAGGCGTGGTCGATGATCTCCAGGGTCTCACGGACATTATGGTCGGTGATCAGCACGCCGATGCCCTCGCCGGCCAGATAGCGGATCACCTGGCGGATGTCGGCGATGGCCAGGGGGTCGATGCCGGCGAAGGGTTCGTCCAGCAGCATGAACGACGGGCGGCCGGCCAGCGCCCGGGCGATCTCGCAGCGCCGCCGTTCGCCGCCCGACAGGCCCGAGGCCGGGGCGTGGCGCAGGTGGTCGATGCGCAGCTCCTCCAGCAGGCGGCTGGTCTCGTCGGCGATGGCCTGACGCCCGGTGTGGTGCAGCTCGACCACGGCGCGAACGTTCTGCTCGACCGTCATGCCGCGGAAGATCGAGGCCTCCTGGGCCAGGTAGCCGAGGCCCATGCGGGCGCGCTGGTACATGGGCTGGGCGGTGATGTCCTCGCCGTCGAGGAAGATCTTGCCGCTGTCCGGCGGGATCAGGCCGGTGATCATGTAGAAGCAGGTGGTCTTGCCGGCGCCGTTGGGGCCCAGCAGGCCGGCCACCTGGCCCCGCTCGACGTGCAGGGAGACGTCGCGCACCACCTGCCGCTGGCCGAAGGAGCGGGCGATGTTCTCGACCCGCAGGCCGGTCGGGCGCGGCGCCTCGACCACCGCCTCGTCGGCGGCGGCGTCATGGACATTGAGGGCTGAGAGTTCCTTGCGCGCCACGGTTCAGGCCGAGCCGGGGCTCAGGTCCCGCTGCTTTCGGGATAGAAAACGCCCTGCACGCGGCCGTTTCCGGCGCCGTCCATCTCGGCCGCCTCGGTCCGGGTGTTGTAGGTCAGGCGTCCGCCGGTCATGACGTTCTCGCCCTGGGTCAGGATCACGTCGCCGGTCAGGACGATGGTGTCGTTGGACGGCGTGTAGACCGCGCGGTCGCCCCGGATGGTCTGCTCCGGCGTGACGAAATAGACGTTGCCGACAGCCTCGACCCGGCTCAGGTCGCCATTGCTGATCACGCCCTCGACGCGGTCGGCGCGGATACGGCTGTCGCCCTGGGTCAGTTCGGCCCGTCCGCGCAGGGACAGGGCGGTCGGCGTGCGCGAGACCTCGTCGGCGCCCCACATGATCGGCTGCCCGCCCTGGAAGCTCTGCGCGTCGCCGATCGTGGGCAGGGCGGCCAGCGCCAGGGCGGTCGCCGCTATCCTCAGGGTTCTGGTCATGCTCATCCGTCCGACCTCGCGGTGTTGATGGTCCCGCGCACCTTGTTATCACCCGAACCGCTGAACACGACCCGTTCACCCTGTTCATAGATCGCATAGGACGAAGCGGAGACGGTTCCAAGGGGGCCGGAGCCCTGGACGCCCTTCGATCCCGTAACCACGCCCGTTTCGGTGTCGACCACCGCCTCGGGCGTGACCAGGGTGAAGCCCGAGCCGCCGTCGGATATGCGCACGTTCGGGCCGATGGTCACAGACTTCGCCGCCTCATCATAGAAGCCGCCATCGGCCGTCATCGTGGTGACCTTGCGGCCTCCGAGATTGAGCCGCAGCGCCGGGCCGATCAGCCGGAAGCGGCCCGTTTCAGCGTCGCGCACCGCCCGCTCGAAGCCGATGATGAAGCTGCGGCCCTGGGCGTCCTGCCCGAGGAAGCGGGAATTCTCGAGCGTCACCTCGCGCGACGTCCCGGCCTTGCGCTCGACATCCGAGATGACGCTGCGCAGCACGATCCAGCTGACCGTGCCGCCCGCCAGCACGATGATCGCCACCGGCAGCACCCGTCGCAGCAGACGCACGCGACGGGATCGGGCGCGGAAGGCCCGGGCCGTGGCGGCGACCCGGGCCTCGTCCGCCTGATCGCGCATGTCGGCGGGGTCGGTCATCAGCTGTGCGCGAAGATGTCCATCTCGTCCCAGCCGGCCAGGTCCAGGGCGGACCGGGTGGGCAGGAAGTCGAAGCATTTCCGGGCCAGGTCCATCCGGCCCTCGCGCACGAGAATCTCGTCCAGCCGGGCCTTGACGGCATGTAGGTAGAGGACGTCGGAGGCGGCGTATTCCAGCTGGGCCGGGGTGAGCTCCGGCGCGCCCCAGTCGGAACTCTGCTGGGCCTTGGACAGATCGACGCCCGCCAGTTCGCGCACCACGTCCTTGAGGCCGTGACGGTCGGTGTAGGTGCGAGCCAGTTTCGAGGCGATCTTGGTGCAGTAGACCGGCCGCGTCTCGACCCCGAGGTGGAGCTGGAACATGCCGATGTCGAAGCGGCCGAAGTGGAACAGCTTGAGCACCGCCGGGTCGGTCAGCAGCCGCTTCAGGTTGGGGCAGTCGTAGCCCGGGCGATTCATGCGCACGACGTGGGCGTCGCCGTCGCCGGCCGAGAGCTGCACCACGCACAGCGGGTCGCGGCGGAAGCGCAGGCCCATGGTCTCGGAATCGATCGCGACCTCGGGACCGAGGTCGAGGCCGTCCGGCAGGTCGCCTTCGTGCAGGTAAACGGTCATCGGCGGTATCTCATGGGCGAACTATACGCCCTCAAGTAGCCGAGCGCCGCGCGCGAGGCGATAGGGCGCCAAAAACGAACGGCGCCGTATCGCTGGGACACGGCGCCGCCGAAAAAATGGTGCCCAGAAGAGGACTCGAACCTCCACGGCCGTTAAGCCACTGGCACCTGAAGCCAGCGCGTCTACCAATTCCGCCATCTGGGCCCAGACGATTTCGCGCTTGCACGCGTTCCCGTCCGGAAGGCGCGGACCCTTAAGGCAGCCCCCGGGGCGGGTCAACAGGCTTTTGTCCTGTTTGCGTTGCAGCCGTCGGGGCCATCGTCTAATCCCCGCGCCGAGGCCGGTCCCGCACCGGCTGTCCGCCTACTGGAGTCTGTCATGAGCGAAGCTGCCCCCGGCCTGATCACCGTCTTCGGCGGCTCCGGCTTTGTCGGCAGCCAGGTGGTCCAGGACCTGGCCCGCCGCGGATGGCGCATCCGCGTGGCCGTCCGCCGGCCCGACCGGGCTTACAAGCTGCAGACTTCCGGCCACGTCGGCCAGATCCAGGCCGTCCGCTGCGACGCGACCGATCCGGCCCAGGTCGAGACGGCGTTGGCCGGCGCCGACGCCGCGATCAACCTGATCGGCGTGCTGTATGAGGCCGGGGGGCGCTCCTTCCAGGCGCTGCATGTCGACGCCGCCCGCAACATCGCCACGGGCTGCGCCGCCGCCGGCGTCGGCCGGCTGGTGCATATCTCGGCCGTGGGGGCCAATCCCGAGAGCGCCTCGAGATACGCCTGCACCAAGGCCGCCGGCGAGATGGCCGTGCGCGAGGTGAAACCGGACGCGGTGGTGATCCGGCCCTCGATCGTGTTCGGCGCCGGCGACGGCTTCCTGAACCGCTTCGCCTCGATGGCGACCATGTCTCCCGCCCTGCCCCTGATCGGCGGCGGCAGGACCCGGTTCCAGCCGGTCTATGTCGGCGACGTGGCCGAGGCGATCGTCCGCGCGGTGGAGCGGACCGACGCCGCCGGCCGCACCTTCGAACTCGGCGGGCCGGAGGTCATGACCTTCAAGGAGGTGCTGGAGCTGGTCCTGCGCGAGACCCGCCGCCGGAACGGCCTGATCCCCCTGCCCTTCTTCGCCGCCCGGACCATCGGTTCGCTGGCCCAGCTGACCAGCGTGGCCGGCATCGCGCCGGCCCTGACGCGCGACCAGGTGGTGCTGCTGGAAGCCGACAACGTCGTCGCGGACGGCGCGGAGGGCCTGGCGGAGCTCGGGATCGAGCCGACCGGGATCGAGGCGATCGCCCCGTCCTACCTGTGGCGCTACCGCCGGGGCGGACAGTTCTCGGAACGCCCGGCGGCCTGAGCCGTCAGAGGGCGCCCGTCGCCGCGAGGCCGGCCAGTCCGGCCAGACCCACCGCGATCCGCCACCAGGCGAAGGGCCCGAAGCCGTGGCGGCTGACGAAGTTCAGCAGGAAGCGGACCACCGCCAGCGCCGTCAGGAAGGCGGTGACGAAGCCGAGGGCGATCAGCCCCGCGTCGCTGAAGTCGAGGCGGTCCCAGCTCTTGAGCAGGTCCCAGGCGACGGCGCTGCCCATGGTCGGCAGGGCGAGGAAGAAGCTGAACTCGGCCGCGGAGCGCTTGTCGGTGCCCAGCAGCAGGCCGCCGGCGATGGTGGCGCCCGAGCGGGACACGCCGGGGATCATGGCCAGGCACTGGAACAGGCCGATCAGGAAATAGACCCGGATCGGATAGCGGTCGGCCTCGAGGAAGGTCGGGACCCTCTTCATCCGGTCGAGCCACAGCAGCAGGACGCCGCCCACGATCAGGGCGATGCAGATCACCAGCGGCGTCTCGAACAGCACCGTCTTGATGAAGTCGTAGGCCAGGAAGCCGATCACCACCGCCGGGGCGAAGGCCACCAGCAGGCCGATCAGGAAACGCCGCGCCTCGAGATCGGACGGCCAGCGGGTGGCCAGATGCCAGAGCCGCTGGAAATAGACGCTGACGATGGCCAGCAGGGCGCCCAGCTGGATGACGATCTCGAAGGTCTTGCCGTTGCTCTCGAAGCCGAGGAAATGACCCAGCAGGAGCATGTGGCCCGTCGAGGACACCGGAATGAACTCGGTCAGCCCCTCGACCAGCCCCAGAATGATCGCCGCCAGCCAGTCCGCCATCCGCGTCCCCGATAAGGATCAGGCGGATCAGTTCGCGCCCGGTTCGGGACCCACATAGCGCAGCCGCCCCCGGATAGGCGAGCCGTTCGTGGTCTGGTCGAGCGCATGGGCCAGCAGTCCGGCCAGCCGGCCGATCATCAGCAGGTCGGCGGCGGCCTCGCGCGGCAACTCCAGCCGGCGGGTGACGGCGACGAGGGCCAGGCCGAAGGTCGGGGCGCGGCCGGTCATCTCCCGGCCCTCACGCATGGCGCGGGTGAGATCCGGCGGGAGGTCCGCGACCGCCAACAGGGCCGCGGCGCGGGGATCGCCGCCGGGCCAGGCCGGATCGCCGAACCCGGACAACGCCCCTGCCTCGTGCGCCCGCCGGGCGGCGTCGACCGCCTGGCGGCGGACCGCGAGGACCCAGGCGGACTCCCGGGCCAGGTCGACGATGAGGCTGGAACCGGTCAGCACCGCCAGGCCGGCGAGGGCCGCGCCGGCGGGGGACGCGCCGCCGACGGCGGCCGTCCTCGTCGCCATGGCGGCCGCATCCAGGCCGTCGTCGCCCGACAGGACCAGGGCGCGGCGAACCAGATGGGCGTCGCGCTCCTGCACCTTCCACGCCCGCGCCAGCCGCTGGTGCAGGAACAGCCGCGGCCCGGGGCCGGCGACGGCGTCGACCGCCTCGTCCAGCACCCGGGCGCATTCGATACGCAGCGCCTCGGCGGGCCGCACCTTGAGTTCGGCGTCCTCTTCCGCCCGACGGGCCAGGGCGGCGAACACCCGGCCGCGCGCCGAGGGACCGGGCGTGGCGCCGACGCGCGGCCGCACCTCGGCGAAGGGATTGACCGAGCGGGCGTCCCACATCAGCCGCGCCACATCCTCCAACGTGGCCGCCTCGGCCAGCTGGACGGCGTCCATGCCGCGATAGAACAGCCGGCCGTGGACGCTCATCGACACCGACGACCGAACCTCGACGGTGGAGGTTTCCGCCTCCTCGGGCGGCGGCAGCCATTGGCCGATGTCGCCGGTTTCCGGCTCGTCGCCGCTCAGCCGGACGATGTCGGACACCGCATAGAGGCTGCGGCGCGGGTCCTCGGGGTCGGGGCGGGCGGTGATGCGGCCGCGGCTGACATAGGCGTACAGGGTCTGGGCCTTGACCCCCAACCGGGCCAGAGCCTCGCCGCGTCCGATCCAGCGGTCGGCCTGCGATGCCGTCCCTGCCGACATGTCGCCTCCGAAAACCATGAACCAGCGTCCATGGCGCGCGCAGTCTGGGACCATTTCGTGACGATGACGCTAACGCCGAAACCCGAGGCGAGTCTTGGCGCCGCCGACGCTTTCCGCGACAAGACGGCGATGACCACGACCACCCTCGACGACGTTCATCTGGCCACCCGCGACGTGACGCGGCTGTCCGTCGGCGTGGCGCTGGTCCTGATTTCGCTGAAGGCGTTCGCCCTGGGCGCCTCGGGATCGGTGGCCATCCTCGCCTCGCTGGCGGATTCGGCGCTGGATCTGGTGGCGTCGCTGGTGACCTACTTCGCCGTACGCTGGGCGGCCGCGCCGCCGGACGCCGAGCACCGCTACGGCCACGGCAAGGGCGAGGCGATGGCCGCGCTGGTGCAGGCCGGTCTGGTCTTCGCCTCGGCCCTGTTCATCGGCTGGACGGCGATCCAGCGCACCTTTGATCCGCGCCCGGTGACGGCCGGCTCCTGGGCCGTCATGGTCGTGCTGATCTCGATCGCCCTGACCGGCTGGCTGGTGTGGATGCAGGACCGGGCCATCCGGCGCAGCGGCTCGATGGCGGTCAAGGCCGACCGCGCCCATTACGCCGCCGACATGGCCGCCAACGCGGTGGTGCTGATCGGCGTGGTGTCGGGCGCCTTCCTGGCCGCGCCGGGACTGGACGCGGCGGCGGGCCTGATCGTCGCCGTCTGGCTGTTCTGGGGCGCGCTGGGCCTGCTTCGGGAGGCGGCGGACCATTTGCTGGATCGCGCCGTGTCTGACGCCGACCGCATCGCCATCACCACCGCCGTGCTCGCCGACCCCCGCATCTCCGGCGTGCATCAGTTGCGCAGCCGCGCGGCCGGGCCCGTGACCATGATCCAGATGCACGTCGACCTCGAACCCGACCTGACGCTGGCGCAGGCCCACGGCATCATCGTCGAGGCCGAGCAGCGGCTGCTGGAGGCCTTTCCCCGCGCCGACATCCTCATCCACCCCGATCCGAGGGGGCGGCCGGCGCCGGCCGTCGAGGCCCAGGCAGGGACCGTGGGCAAGCGAAAATAGTGTCCGGGCGGCCGGTGGCCGGCCCATAGCTAACGCAGGCTTAACGCCCTCGGGCGCATGGATCAGCGCATGTCGGCCTGCGTCCTGTATCATTTTCCCTTCGATCCCGGCTCCCGCGCCGCGCGGCTGGCGTTGGGCGAGGCCAGGGTCGAGTTCACCGACACCCTGGTCCGGCCCTGGGAGGACGGCTGCCCGGTCGCGACGCTGAACCCCTCTGGCATGCCGCCGGTGCTTCAGGTCAACGAGGCGGGGCGGGCCCTGACCCTGTGCGAACCCGCCGCCATCCTCGGCTGGCTGGAGGATCGTTCGAAAGAGCCCTTCCTGATGCCGACGGACGCCGCCGAGCGGGCCGAGACCCGGCGTCTGGTGAGCTGGTTCGACCGCCGCTTCAACGACGAGGTCGACGCGGTCCTGCTGCATGAGCGAATGGAGAAGCCCCTGCTGCGGCTGGGTCCGCCGGAGGCGCGCGCGCTGCGCGCCGGACGCGAGGCGCTGAAGGCGCACCTCGGCATGATGGAAGCCCTGCTGGCGACCCGGGACGCCCTGGCGGGACGCCGGCTGACGCAGGCGGACATCGTCGCCGCAGCGCACCTGTCGGTGCTCGACTATTTCGGCGAGGTGGCCTGGGCGGCGTATCCCGCGGTGAAGACCTGGTACATGAAGTTGAAATCGCGGCCCTGCTTCCGCCCCCTGCTGGCGGACCGGTTCCCGGGGGTCCAGCCCTCCGCCTGGTATCACGACCTCGACTTCTGAGCGCCGAGGCGTCAGGACGACGCGCATGGCGGCCGACATCCGCATTTTCATCCGCGAGCGCGCGTCAGCCCTGGGCTTCGACGTGTGCCGGTTCGCGTCGGCCTCGGAGCCATGGAGCGCGGGCGAGCGGCTGGCGCATTTCGTCGGCGCCGGGCGGCACGGCGACATGGGCTGGATGGAGACCACGCTGGAGCGGCGGGCCCATCCGACCGCCATGTGGCCGGAGGCGAAGACCGCCATCGTTCTGGGGCTGAACTACGGGCCGGGGCGCGATCCCCTGCCGGAGCTGGACGACGCCTCGGCAGGCTATATCTCGGTCTATGCGCGGGGCGACGACTATCACGAGCTGATCAAGGGCCGGCTCAAGACGCTGGCGGGACAGATCGCGGCGCGGACCGGCGAAGAGATCAAGGTCTTCGTCGACACCGCGCCGTTGATGGAGAAGCCGCTGGCGCAGCGGGCGGGCGTCGGCTGGCAGGGCAAACACACCAACCTGCTGTCGCGGAGCCGGGGCAACTGGCTGTTCCTGGGCGTGATCCTCAGCGCCGCCGAGCTGGAGCCGGATGCGCCCGAAACTGAGCATTGCGGGGCCTGCACCGCCTGTCTGGACGTCTGCCCCACGAAGGCGTTTCCGGCGCCGTTCCAACTCGATGCGCGGCGCTGCCTGTCCTACCTGACCATCGAGTTCGCCGGGCCGTGGCCGGTGGAATTCCGGGCGATGACCGGCTCGCGCATCTACGGCTGCGACGACTGTCTGGCCATCTGTCCGTGGAACAAGTTCGCGGTGAGCTCGCACGAGGCGCGGGTGCAGGCGCGCGACACGCTGGTGTCGCCGAGGCTGGCCGATCTGGCGGCGCTGGACGACGCCGCCTTCCGGACGCTGTTCGCAAAGAGCCCGGTCAAGCGGATCGGGCGGGACCGGTTCACGCGCAACGTCCTCTACGCCATCGGCAACAGCGGCGACCCGGCCCTGGTCGAGGCCGCGCGCGCCTTGCTGGACGATTCCTCGCCGCTGGTGCGGGGGGCGGCGGTCTGGGCGCTGTCGAGGCTGATGGACGAGACGGCGTTCGCGGGGCTGCGGGCGGAGCGGCTGCGGGACGAGGCGGACGCCTCGGTGCGGACCGAGTGGACCGGCGATCAGGCCTGAAGGCGGCGGAAGACCGGGGCGTCGAACCCGGCGGCGCGGTAGCGGGCGTCGGCCTCCGCGAAGGCCTCGACGACCACGGCGCCGTGGTGGCCGGTGGCGTGAATCACCCGGTCCGGGTCGAGCATGAAGGCCGAATGGCCGGTCCAGCTGTGGTCGCCCGGGGGCGAGAGCCAGACGACGAGATCGCCGCGGCGCGCCGACGGACGATGGACGGGCTCGCCGAGTTCGGCCTGCTGGTCGGCGTAACGCGGGCCGGCGAGGCCGCAGGCGTAGAGGGCCTGCTGGATCAGGCCGGAGCAGTCGGTGGCGGTCGAGCTGCGGGCCCCGAGGCTGTGGGGCACGCCGAGCAGGCGCTCAGCCACCGCGACGGGATCGCTCTCGAAGGCGCCGATCGGGGCGAGGTCATCAGGCGACACATCGGCCGTGCCGGCGACGAGGGCGTTGAGCGGGAGGGCGGCGGCGATGGCGGCGACGCGGTGGGTCGGCAGGCGGGCGCCCGGCTTCAGGGCCGAGGCGGAGATCCAGCCGACCAGGCCGTCGCGGCGGGCGCGGCCCCACAGGCGATCGCCCTTCTGGTCCAGCACGTCGAAGGCCTCGCCGAAGATCAGCTGATCGATGCGCTCGGAGGCGGGGTCGGCCTCGGCGTGGATGTCGGCGAGGGGCACGGCGGCGTGCATGGGCCGGGCCGGGCGGAAAGTCCGGGCGCGCACGAGGCCTTCCAGCGCCTGCTCGGCCAGATCGGGCCGCGCGAGCGTGGTGCGAGGGTCAAGCGTGGCGGCGGCTAAGGTCAAGCGAGGCTCGTCCGGTTGAGACGACAGAATGATCCGATATGCCGAAAAGGCCGTTAACGAACGAAGGCTTTATCGTGGCGCGGGCGATCACCGGTATCTGCGGGAGAGCATTTCGAAACAGGCGCGCAGGCCCTGCGCCTCGCCGCCTTCGGGCCGCCCGGGCTGGGCGCGCGGGTTCCAGGCGAAGATGTCCATGTGCGCCCATGACCCGGTCGTGGGGGCGAATTTCTGCAGGAAGAGGGCGGCGGTGATCGAACCCGCCTGGGCCCAGGCGGCGGAATCGTTGCGCACGTCGGCGATCTCCGTCTCCAGCGCCGCGCGGTAGCCGGGCCACAGCGGCATGCGCCACAGCGGGTCGGCGACGCCGCGCGCGGCCTCGAGCAGATCGGCGGCCAGCGCCTCGTCGTCGGTGTAGAGCGGCGGCAGGTCCGGCCCCAGGGCGACGCGGGCGGCCCCGGTCAGGGTCGCGAAGTCGAGGGTCAGGTCGGGCGCATGCTCGCCGGCCCGGGTCAGGATGTCGGCGAGGATCAGCCGCCCTTCGGCGTCGGTGTTGCCGACCTCGATGGTCAGGCCCTTGCGGCTGCCGAGGATGTCCCCTGGCCGGAAGGCGTCGGCCGAGATGGCGTTCTCGACGGCGGCGACCAGCACCACCAGCCGAACCGGCAGGTCGGCCTGCATGACCAGCCGGCCGAGCGCCAGGGCGTGGGCCGATCCGCCCATGTCCTTCTTCATATTGCGCATGCCGGTCGCGGGCTTGATGTCGAGACCGCCGGAGTCGAAGACCACGCCCTTGCCGACCAGGGCCACCAGCGGCAGCTCGGCGCGGTCCAGCTTCCAGCCGATCTCGAGGACCCGCGGGGCCCTGTGCGGCGCGGCGGCGCGGCCGACGGCGTGGACGGCCGGGTAGTTGTCCTCCAGCAGGGCGTCGCCGGTGGTGACGGTCAGGGACGCCCCCGCCGCCTCGGCGATCTCGCGGGCGATGGTCTCGATCTGCAGCGGCCCCATGTCGGCCGCCGGCGTGTCGACCATCTCGCGGGCCAGGGCGCAGGCGGCGGCGATCCGCAGGGTGGCGGCGACGTCCACATCCGCTCCGACGGCCAGTCGGGCGGCGCGGGAAGGCCGCGCCTTGTAGCGGTCGAAGCGGTAGGCCCCGAGGGCGAAGGCCAGGGCGGCCCGCGCGGCGTCCCCGGCCTCGAGGCCCTCGAGCCGCCACAGGCCCTCGGGCAGCCGGACCGGCAGGGCGCGGGCGCTCATCGGGTCGAAGGTGTCTCCGGCGCCCAGCAAAGCGGCCGCGATCGCGCCGTCGGCGCCGGGCAGCAGAAGCACCTGACCCGCCTTGCCGGTGAAATCATGGGCGCGGGCCCAGGCCGCCTCGGCGCCGTCGAGCGGGGCGTCCTTCATCACGATCCGGACCGGAAGGGCGCCCTCGCCGTCGGTGGTGAGCAGGTCGGGGTGGAGGACGGACATCGCAGGCGGCCTTTCCGGCCGCGAACGGGCCGATCTTAACCAAGGATTGACGCGAAGAGCCGAGTCTGGAGCCCGAACCTTCCGGAGCGCCTTCCATGTCGCGCACGACCGCCCGCATCGCAACCATCGCCCTGTTCGTCGCGCCCCTGGCGGCGCTCGGGAGCCCCGCCCTGGCGCAGACCGCCCCCGCCGCGGAACCGGCCGCAGCGACGCGGGCGCCCGCCACCGCCGAGGCGCGCGCCGCCTATGACCGGGCCGACCCGCTGAGCCGCTCGCTGTTCTGGACCGAGCAGGCCGAAATCAATCCGCTCGACCCCGCCGCCGGGGTCAAGGCGGCGCAGGCGCTGCGCGAACTGGGCCGGTACGACCAGGCCGTCGAGATGGCCGAGCGGATCCTGCTGGTCCAGCCGGGCAATGTCGAAGCCATGCTGGAAGTCGGCCGGAGCCATATCGCCCGGGGGCAGGCCTTCTACGGCGTCGCCGCGCTGGAGCGGGCGCGGGAGGCGCGGCCGGACGACTGGCGGGCCTGGTCGCTGCTGGGCACCGCCTATGAGCAGGTGCGCCGGTCGCAGGACGCCCAGACAGCCTGGGCCCAGGCGCTGGCGCTGTCGCCCGACAATCCCGATGTGCTGACCAATATGGCGATCTCGGCCATGACGCGCGGCGACACCGCGACGGCCGAGCCGCTGCTGCGCCGCGCCGTCGCCCAGCCCGGAGCCTCGCTCAAGGTCCGGCTGAACCTGGCCATGGCCCTGGGCCTGAACGGCAAGATGGCCGAGGCCGAGGCGATGATGCGCCGCGACCTGCCGCCGGACGCCGCCGACCGCAACCTGGCCTGGCTGCGGGCGCGAACCGGATCGGCCGCCGCCGACCAGGCCCGGACCTGGGGCTCGCTGCAAGGAAGCTGAGCGCGCGAACCCTTCCCGTTCGGGCCCGCCCCGCCTATCTTCAGCCCATGATCGACGAGCTCTACAGCGCGCGCATCCTCAAGCTCGCGGCCAATATGCCGCACAGCGGACGGCTGGCCGCGCCGCAGGGCACGGGCGAGCGCGTCGCCAAGCTGTGCGGATCGAAGGCGGTCGTGGACGTGACGCTGGACGACGACGGCCGGATCGCCGCCTTCGCACAGGATGTGAAGGCCTGCGCCCTCGGCCAGGCCGCGGCGGGCGTGCTGGGCGAGAGCGTCATCGGCGCCTCGGCCGAAGAAATCGCGGCGACGCGGGACGCCATGGCCGCCATGCTCAAGGCCGGCGGCGAGGGTCCCGAGGGCCGGTTCGAGGGCCTGCGGGCGCTGAAGCTGGTCGCCGACTATCCGGCGCGCCACGCCTCGACCATGGTGGCCATCGAGGCGACGCTGGACGCGGTGCGTCAGGCGCTCGCCCGCAGGAGCCCCGACACACGAACTAGCCTCGCCGGCGCGGCCTGAAGGCCTGCCGTCGGCCTGCCGCTTCGCTGCTTGAGGCCGTGTTGCCCCCGCCGTCTTTGCGAGGGATAAGCGCGGCGACATGGCACCCGGCGGTAATCTCTACGAACGCGGCGTCCGGCTGGCCCATCGCGGCTACAAGCTGACGCTGTCTCCCCTGATCGGGCAGCAGTGCCGGTTCCTGCCGACCTGCTCCGACTACGGCCGGGACGCGCTGATCCAGCACGGACCGATCAAGGGGGGATGGCTCACCGTCCGGCGCCTCTGCAAATGCCATCCTCTCGGCAAATCGGGCTATGACCCGGTTCCGCCGCCTGCAAAGACTGAACGATGATCGAACTGAAATTCCCCGACGGCGCGAGCCGCGAATACCCCGACGGCGCCACGGGCCGCGACGTCGCCGCCTCCATCTCGCCCTCGCTGGCCAAGCGCGCCGCCTTGGTCGAGATCAACGGCCAGCAGCGCGACCTCGACCGCCCGCTGGAAAGCGGCGGCGACTTCAAGCTGATCATGCGCGACGACCCGGCGGCGCTGGAAACCATCCGCCACGACGCGGCGCACATCCTCGCCCAGGCGGTGCAGGAGTTGTTCCCCGGCACCCAGGTGACCATCGGCCCGGCCATCGAGGACGGCTTCTACTACGACTTCTTCCGCGAGGAGCCGTTCTCGACCGACGACTTCGCCGCCATCGAGAAGAAGATGGCCGAGATCGTCGACCGCGACGAGAAGCTGGTCCGTGAGGTCTGGGACCGCGACGAGGCCATCAAGCTGTTCGAGGGCAAGGGCGAGACCTTCAAAGCCGAGCTTATCCGCGACCTGCCGGGCACGGAGACGATCACCACCTACCGCACCGGCGACTGGGTCGACCTGTGCCGCGGGCCGCACTTCCCGTCGACGAAGTTCGTCGGCAAGGCCTTCAAGCTGACCAAGCTGGCCGGCGCCTACTGGCGGGGCGACCACCGCAATCCGCAGCTGCAGCGCATCTACGCCACCGCCTGGGCCTCGAAGGAGGACCTCGACGCCTATCTGCTGCGCGTCGAGGAGGCCGAGAAGCGGGACCATCGCAAGATCGGCCGGGCGATGGAGCTCTTCCACATGCAGGAAGAGGGCCGGGGCATGGTGTTCTGGCATCCGAAGGGCTGGATGCTGTGGCAGGTCATCGAGGCCTATATGCGCCGCCGCCTCGACGCCGCCGGCTATGTCGAGGTGAAGACGCCCCAGGTCCTGGACCGGAAATTCTGGGAGGCCTCGGGCCACTGGGAGAAATACCGGCCCAATATGTTCGTCTGCGAGACGGTCGAGGGCGAGACGCTGTCGCTGAAGCCGATGAACTGCCCGGGCCACGTCCAGATCTTCGACCAGGGCCAGCGGTCGTACCGCGAGCTGCCGTTGCGCATGGCCGAGTTCGGGGCCTGCCACCGCTATGAGCCGTCGGGCGCCCTGCACGGTCTGATGCGGGTGCGCGGCTTCACCCAGGACGACGCCCACATCTTCTGCCGCGAGGACCAGATCGTCGACGAGACGCGCCGGTTCATCGAACTGACGAAGATCGTCCACGCCGATCTCGGCATGGAAACGGCCTACATCAACCTGGCCACCCGCCCGGACGTCCGCGCCGGTTCGGACGAGTTCTGGGACAAGGCCGAAGGCATGCTGGCCGAGGCGGCGGCGGCGGCGGGCGTCGAGCCGGTGATCGCCGAAGGCGACGGCGCCTTCTACGCGCCCAAGCTCGACTTCGTGGTCAAGGACGCCATCGGCCGGGAGTGGACCTGCGGCACGCTGCAGCTCGACTATGTCCTGCCGGAGCGGCTGAATGCCGAATACATCGGCGAGGACGGCCAGAAGCACCGGCCGGTGATGCTGCACCGGGCCATCCTCGGCTCGTTCGAGCGCTTCATCGGCATCATGATCGAGAACTACGCCGGGGCCTTCCCCCTGTGGCTGGCGCCGACCCAGGCGGTGGTGGCGACCATCGTGTCCGAGGCCGACGACTACGCCCGCGAGGTGGTGGCGAAGTTCAAGGCGGCCGGCCTGCGCACCGAGATCGACCTGCGCAACGAGAAGGTCGGCTACAAGGTGCGGGAGCACTCGGTGGGCAAGGTCCCGGTCATCGCCGTGGTCGGCAAGAAGGAGGCCGAAGAGGGCATGGTCGCGATCCGTCGGCTGGGCTCGCAGGCGCAAGAGGTGGTGTCGGTCGAGGCGGCCATCCGGATGCTGACGGAAGAGGCGACGCCGCCGGATTTGCGTCAGGCCTGAGCCGTTCCCCGGAACAGAAAAAAGCCCGCCCTTGCGACGCAGGGGCGGGCTTTTCGTTGAGTCTTCAGTCCGTAATCAGAGCAGCCGTTTGCGCATGGCCTGGGACAGCATGTCGATCAGGGTCACGGCGACGATGATCACGATGACGATGGCCGAGACCGCGCGGAAGTTGAAGGCGTTCATGTTGTCGAACAGGACCTGGCCGATGCCGCCGGCGCCGATCAGACCCAGTACCGTGGCCGAGCGGCTGTTGGACTCGAAGCGGTAGAGGGCGAACGAGGTCCACAGGGGACCGACCTGCGGAATCACGCCCCAGACGATCTCGTGCAGCTTGGATGCGCCGGTGGCGCGGACGCCCTCGACCGGGCCCTTGTCGATCGACTCGACGGCCTCGGAGAACAGCTTGGCCAGCACGCCTGCGGTGTTCAGGGCAATGGCCAGCACACCCGCCGGCGAGCCGAGGCCGACGGCGACGACGAACAGCAGGCCGATCACCAGATCCGGGATCGACCGCAGCATGTTCATCAGCCAGCGCATCGGCGTGACGACCCAGCCCGGGGCGATATTGCGCGCGGCGGCCAAGCCCATCGGAACAGCGGCGAAAACGGCGATAAAGGTGCCCCACAGCGCGATCTGCACCGTCTCCCACATCTTGGTGACGAACAGCTTCCAGTTTGCGAAGTCGGGCCGCAGCAGTTCGCGAGCGAAATTCTGGGTGTGCTCGTTGTTACTGAACAGCTTGGAGACCCTGACCAGCTCGAGCGGAGCGAAGCTGTAGATCAGCAGGGCGGCCACGCCGCCCCAGATCAGGATGTCCAGCGCCCACGCGCCCATCGACTTGGTCGGCGGGTTTGGAATGGCCGTCGCGGCCGGTTTGACGGCGACGTCGGTCAAGGCTGGACCTCGCGCAGGCTGCGCAGGCGCTGCAGTTCGCGTTCGGCGGCGGCGGCGGCGGTCGTGTCGCCTTTCGCCCGCGCCTCGCCCAGTTGTTGGTCGGCCACCATCTCGCGGACAGGATTCAGATAGTTGTCATCGGCGGCGCTGAAGCGGGAATACTCCAGTCCCGCCAACACCCGACGCTGGCGCTCGGCCTCAGGGGTTTCGCCTTGGCCATAGGTCAGGAAGAAGCTGCGAATTTTTTCCTTCAGCGCGGGGTCCAGGTCCTCACGGAGCACGATGCCGCTCTCCGGAATGGGCGGCGACTGCCAGATCTCCTGAATCTGGGCCGCCACCTGGGGGTTCTGCTTGGTCAGGAAGACGGTGTTGACCGTGTTGGACGTGGCGACGTCGAGCACGCCCGCGGCGACCGAGAAGGCGTTCGACTGGTGGTTGGCCGAACGCACGGTCTTGAAGCACTGGGCCGGCGCGATGCCGCGCGGGTTGAACAGAAAGGCCATGGGGGCCAGCGTGCCCGAGGTCGACTGGGCGTCGCCGATGCCGAAGTCGAAGCGTTTGCCGCAGGCGAGGACCTGGTCGAGCGTGATGCCCGAGCCGGTCCGCACGATCAGGGTGGAGTGGTAGCTGTCCATCCCTTCCTTGTTCACCGTACGGGCGATGACCTCGGCGTTGGCGCGGTCGATGGCCTCGATGGCGGGTTTGGCCGAGAACCACGCGACATGGGTCTGCCCACCGCGCATGGCCTCGACCAGCACGGTGTAGTTCGAGCCGAAATAGGGCTTCACCGGCACGCCGATGGCCCTGGACATGTCGTCCAGCAGCGGCTGCCACAGCGGGCCGGCGGAGGCCTGGCCCTCGGCCGACAGGATGGAGAAGGTCAGCTCGGACGGGGTGCCGCCGATCTTGCTGTCGTCACCACCGCCGCACGAGGCGACGCCGAGGGCGAGGGCGGCGACGAGCGCCAGCCGGCGGGTGAAGGTTGGCAGGGTCATGCCTTGGCTTCCCAGAACGCGTCCTCAAACTCGGGACCGTAGATGTCGATAAGCTGTTTGGTGTCCAGGCCGGTGGCGGGCCCATCATAGACGATCCGCCCGGCCTTCAGCGCGATGACGCGATCACAGTAGCGGATCGCGTAGTCGACCTGGTGCAGGGTGACGATGACGCCGAGACCGTCGCGCTGGTTCAGCTCGACCAGCAGCTCCATGACCTTGCGGGCCGAGACCGGGTCCAGCGAGGCGACCGGCTCGTCGGCGAGGATGGCCTGGGCGCCCTGGACGAGCGCCCGGGCGATGGCCCCGCGCTGCTGCTGGCCGCCGGACAGGGTGTTGGCGCGCTGGGCGGCGTAGTCGGAGACGCCCACGCGGTGCAGGGCTTCCATCGCCTTGCGCTTGTCCGCCGCCGGCCAGAGGCCGAGGAAGCCCTTCCACTCGGGGATGCGGCCGAGCGCGCCGAGCATGACGTTGGAGAACAGCGACAGGCGGCCGACCAGGTTGAATTGCTGGAAAATCATGCCGAGCTTCTGGCGCGCGGCGCGGACGGAGCCGGTGGTTCGCCCGTTCTTCTGCACGGTTTCGCCGAAGACCTCGATGACGCCCTTGCCGGCGTCGATGCTCTGCAGGCCGGTGATGGAGCGCAGCAGGGTCGATTTGCCCGAGCCGGACGGGCCGATCAGGGCGACCATTTCGCCGGCCGCGACCTCGACGGACACGCCGTTCAGGGCCTTGCGGGCGCCGAATGTCTTGGACACGTCCCGGACGGACGCGACGGCGGCGGCGGATGCGGTCATGAACAGACTGTCGGCGGTTGCAGGGGCGCGCCGCATGGCCCGAACGGGCCCATCGGGCAAGTCTTAATGGCACGCCCGCGACGATTTCGTCCAGCGTGACGGCGTGAACATCGCCTGCGTCCCGGCGCCGGCGGACCCGTGGAGCGCGCATCCCGGTCGAGGCGCCGTCACGAAAATACCGCTTTACATGACGCCCCGTTATCCCCATATCGCGCTTTCCGGCGGACCCCGTGGTCTAACCGTTAAGCGCTGCTAACGCCGGTCTGGGTTTCACAATCAACAGGGGGTTACGTGAATTGCGCACGTACCAGTTTCCCCTGGACCTGGTCCGTGAGCGGTCCCCTGAGCGTCCCGTCGCCCTCGTGCGGCCGCGTTCGGTTTCCGTAGCGGCGCGCTGGTTCCAGGACAATCTAAAGGCTGACGTCTTCTATGCGGTGAAGGCCAATCCCTCGCGCTGGGTCATCGAGACCCTGGTCGAGGCCGGCGTCACCGGGTTTGATGTCGCATCGCTCGCCGAGGTCGAACTGGTGCGTTCGGTCAGCGCCGACGCGCGCCTGGCCTTCATGCATCCGGTCAAGAGCCGCGGCGCCATCACCCGCGCCTATTTCGAGTTCGGCGTCCGCACCTTCTCGCTCGACAGCCATGACGAACTGGCCAAGATCCTCGACGCCACCGGCGGCGCGGCCGACCTGAACCTGGTCGTGCGCATGGCGGTGTCGGCCGACGGCGCGGCCTATTCCCTGTCGGGCAAGTTCGGCGTGTCGCCGGACCAGGCCCCGTCCCTGCTGCTGGCCACCCGCCAGGCCGTACAGGACGGTCTGATGGGCGTGTCGTTCCATGTCGGTTCGCAGTGCATGCGCCCGTCCGCCTATGAGGCCGCCATGGCCCAGGTCGGCCGCGCCATCACCCGCGCCGGCGTGATCGTCGACATCGTCGATGTCGGCGGCGGCTTCCCCTCGGTCTATCCGGGCATGGTCCCGCCGGACATGAGCGAATACGCCGACGCCATCCACCGCGGCTTCGCCGAGATGCCGGTCACCCACACCACCGAACTGTGGTGCGAGCCCGGCCGGGCGCTGGTCGCCGAAAGCTCGTCGGTGCTGTGCCGGGTCGACCTGCGCAAGGGCGATGCCCTGTACCTGAACGACGGCTCGTACGGCTCGCTGTTCGACGCGACGCACTCGCGCTGGCCCTTCCCGACCAAGCTGGTCCGGGACGGCGCGGCCTCGGCCGACCTGAAGCCGTTCCGCTTCTACGGTCCGACCTGCGACAGCATCGACCACATGCCGGGCCCGTTCTGGCTGCCGGCCGACGTGCAGGAAGGCGACTTCATCGAGATCGGCATGCTCGGCGCCTATGGCGTGGCCATGTCGACCGGCTTCAACGGCTATGGCGAGCACGACCTCGCCGTGGTCGAGGACGCCCCGATGGCTTCGCTGTACGGCCTGGCGCCGCGGTCGATCCCGACGGTTCGCACCTCGGCCGAGGAACAGGCCCGCAAGGTGGTTCGCCTGAGCCGTCCGAAGGGCAAGGCCGGCCAGCGGAAGCAGCGTCGGCGCTAATCTGTCGCTTACGCGTTGTAATCAGCAGCGGCCCGTCGCTCCGTCCGGGCCGCTGTTCTCTTTGACGACGGGCGCTCAAACCAAAGGGAAACCCTTGCAATGAACGCTCCCGTTCAGACCAACCAGAAGGCCCAGCTCCTTCAGAACACCGTCGAACACGTCGACATCACCTCCTTCGACGCCCGTCCGATCATCGACAGCATGCGCAAGATGTCGTTCTCGAGCCGCGACACGGCCCGGGCCGCCGACATCTTCAACATGGCGCTGGAGGACAAGGACTGCTCTCCGTGGCTGATCCTGGCCGGCTCGACCTCGGCCGGCGGCTGCATGCACGTGTACCGCGACATGGTGAAGTTCGGCATGATCGACGCCGTGGTCGCCACCGGCGCCTCGATCGTCGACATGGACTTCTTCGAGGCCCTCGGCTTCAAACACTACCAGGCCGCCGGCGAGGTGGACGACAACGTCCTGCGCGACAACTACATCGACCGGATCTACGACACCTATATCGACGAGGAAGAGCTCCAGGCCTGCGACCACACCATCCTGGAGATCGCCAACCGGCTGGAGCCGCGCGGCTATTCCTCGCGCGAGTTCATCTGGGAGATGGGCAAGTGGCTGTCCGAGGGTAACGCCAAGAAGCCCGGCAGCCTGATCCAGACCGCCTATGAAGAGGGCGTGCCGATCTTCTGCCCGGCCTTCGTCGACTCCTCGGCCGGCTTCGGCCTGGTCAAGCACCAGAAGGAACGGGCCGCCGCCGGCCAGCCCTATATGATGCTGGACGCCATCGCCGACTTCCGCGAACTGACCGACATCAAGATCGCGGCCGGCGTCACCGGCCTGTTCATGGTCGGCGGCGGGGTGCCCAAGAACTTCGCCCAGGACACCGTCGTCTGCGCCGAGATCCTCGGCGTCGAGGCGGAGATGCACCGCTATGCGGTCCAGATCACCGTCGCCGACGTCCGCGACGGGGCCTGCTCGTCGTCGACCCTCAAGGAGGCCGCCTCGTGGGGCAAGGTGCAGACCACGCACGAGCAGATGGTCTTCGCCGAAGCCACCACGGTCGTGCCGCTGATCGGCTCGGACGCCTATCACCGGGGCGCCTGGAAGACCCGCGAGAAGCGCCGCTGGGCCAAACTGTTCGGCAAGTGAGCCGAACGTCAGAACCCTGATGGATGACCGAGGGCCGGGATGCGAATCCCGGCCCTTTTTCCTGTCTCGACGGGCGTCGGCGCCGGCCGCGGGCGGAACCGCTCGCCGGGCGGTTCGCTTACTCCGACGAAGGAGCTCGCCATGACCCAGCAGCAACATCCGCAGCAAACCGAAGACGCCCGCGAGGCCGACGACATGGGCGAAAAGCCTGATCTGGGCCGGACCCCGGACGCTCTCACCGAGGCCGTTTCGGGCAGCGGCATGGGATCCGACACCCGGGCCGGCTCGCTGCAGGGCGGCGCCGCCACGGGGTCGGAGATCGATCCGGACCAGGACCGGATCAACGAGAGCCTCGCCAGCGAAGGGATGCGCTCCGCCGCCGCCCGACCGCCCGCCGGGACCAATCCGGACCAGCCGATCAACAACACCGGCCACGACTTCACCGGCCCGGCCGGCGACCCGGCCGAGGGCAAGCCGGAGGTCGGCGACGAGGCCGACGCCGCCACCGGCTGAATCCCGCGTCATCGACGCCTTGCTCGCGGCGTGAACCCGCCTTGCCGCCGCCGCAGGCATGGGCCACGGTGAAGCCAACGACACAGTCTTTTCAAGGGACGATCCAGGGATGAAGCGCAGTCTTGCGGCCACCGCCGTCATGGGAGCCATGGTTCTGGCCGGGTGTGGGGAACGGGAGCCGGCCGAGGTCGCCCCGGCGGCTGGCGAGGTTGCTGTCGAAGCTGTCGCTCCGGCCGCCGACGCGCCGGCCGGTACAAGACTGGCGCCGCCCGCGGGGGCCGCGACCGCCCGGCCCGCGGCCGAGGGCGCGCCGGCCTTCGCCGTGATCTACCCCGGCGGGACCCCCGGCGGTCCCGCGACCGTCGCCCAGGGGCCTGAGGGGCCCGGCGGAATCGTCACCTTCAGCACCGACGCGACCCCGGCGGCGGTGGTCGCCTTTTATCGCGAGCGCGCCGAGGCGGCCGGTCTGAAGTCGATCAACACGATGAATCGTGGCGACTCGATGGGCTACGCGGCCGGAGACGGGGCCGACGGCCGGGGGCAGTTGCTGAGCGTCGTGGCCACCCGCATCGAAGGCGAGCCGACCAGCGTCCAGCTTTCCTGGACCGCCGGACGATGAAACCGGCGGCCGCCATGGCCGCCTGCGTCCTTCTGGCGGCCTGCGCGACCGCTGGCGCCCCGCCCCCGGTAATCGCCACCCAGGGGTATCTGCCCGCCAGCGAGGTCGCGCCTGTCGCCGACCGGATCGCGAACCTTCGCGCCCCTTTCGAGGAGACGGTCCAGCCGGTCGAGCCCGGCACGGATCGCTGGTGGCTGGCGATCGCCCACGCCGAACTTCGTCCGCCCGAGGCGGCGCAGCATTTCGATTGCGCGCTCGGAACCCGTCTGGCCGCCCGGCCGAGGCCCGCGCTGACGCGACTGATGGCCCGGCTGCTGGCCGACGCCAACGCCCTCACCCGGGAGGCGGCGACAAGACACGGACGCAGCGCCCGCCCCATCGTCCGCAATCCCGGGCTGGAGCCGTGTCAGCGGGTCACGCCGGCGATGCGGGACAGTCCGTCGTACCCGGCGGCCGGGGCGATCGCGGGAACCCTCTACGGCGAGGCCTTCGCCGCGCTCGCGCCGGACCGGGCGGAGCAGGTCCGCCGGATCGGCCGGGAAATCGGCGCGAGCCGCCTGGTCTGCCGGATGAACAGCGCGCCGGACGTCTACGCCGGCGAGCAGGGCGGCCGGGAGCTGTTCCCGCGGATCGCCGCGTCGAACGAATTTCGGGCCGATTTCGACGCGGCGCGGGCCGAAGTGGCCGCCGCCCGGGCCGAGGGCCTGAGCAATCCCTCCTGCGCCGCCGAACGGCGGGCGCTGGGGCTCAGGCCGGACGCGGGCTGACCAGCGAGCCGTACAGGTCCGTCCGGCGATCGCGGAAGAAGCCCCATGCGGCGCGGTGGCGGTCGATGTAGTCGAGGTCGAAGGCGTGAACCAGCACGCCCTCCTCGTCCCGACCCAGGCTCTCGACCAAGTCGCCGCGATGGTCGGCGATGAAGGACGAACCGTAGAAGACCTGGCCGACCTCGGTGGCGTGTTCCGCCCCCGTGCGGTTCGAACCGACGACGGGCACGACGTTCGACACGGCGTGGCCCTGCATGGCGCGGCGCCAGGGATCGGCGGTGTCGAGCTCCTTGTCATGCGGCTCGGAGCCGATGGCGGTCGGATACATCAGCACCTCGGCCCCCTGCAGCATCATCGCCCGCGCGGTTTCCGGATACCACTGGTCCCAACAGATGCCGACGCCGATACGGCCGTGACGGGTGTTCCAGACCTTGAAGCCCGTGTCGCCGGGCCGGAAATAGTATTTCTCCTGATAGCCGGGGCCGTCGGGGATGTGGCTCTTGCGATAGACGCCCATGGCCGAGCCATCGGCGTCGAGCATGACCATGCTGTTGAAATAGTGCGGCCCCTCGCGCTCGAAGATCGACACGGGGATGGCCACGCCCAGTTCGGCGGCGACGGGTTGCAACGCCGTCACGCACGGGTGCTCGCGCCAAGGGTAGGCCGTGGCGAACCACTTCTCTTCCTGGCTGACGCAGAAATACGGCCCCTGGAACAGCTCGGACGGGAGGATCACCTGCGCGCCCTTGCCCGCCGCCTCGCGCACGAAGGCGATGGTCCTGGCGATATTGGCGTCCAAGTCCTCGCCATAGGAGGTCTGGATCGCTGCGACGCTGATCGTTCGGGCCATCAGGCGGGCTCCTGCTGAGTGATGCAGTGGAAGGATCCGCCGCCGGAGAGGATGGCGAGGGACGGCAGCGGGATGATCTCACGATCGGGGAAGACCGTCTTCAAGCCCTGGCAGACGAGATCGGCGGCGCGGGCGTCGCCGTAGGTCGGCACGATCACGGCCCCGTTGGCGATGAGGAAATTCATGTGGCTGGCCGGAATGGGCTTTTCGTCGTCGTCTCCGACGAAGCCGGGTGACGGCAGCGGCAGGACGCGGATCGGCGTCCCCCCGGCATCCGTCATCTCCGACAGCGTCCTCGCCACCTGGGCATAGACCTCGTCGTTGGGGTCGCCCCGGCCCCAGGCGACCGGACAGGCCACGACGCCCGGTGCGACGAAGCGGGCCAGGTTGTCGACATGGCCGTCGGTGTGGTCGTTGAGCAGGCCGTCCCCCAGCCACAGCACCTTGCGGGCCCCGAGCGAGGCGGCGAGCGCGGCTTCGGCCGCGGCTTCGGTCCACCCGGGGTTGCGGTTCGGGTTCAGCAGGCACTGGCGGGTGGTGAGGACCGTCCCCTGCCCGTCATGATCCAGCGCTCCCCCTTCGAGGACGACGTCGTGGCGATCCAGCGCGACGCCGGAGGCCGCGCCGATCTGATCGGCGACGGTGTCGTCGTGTTCGAGCTCGTACTTGCCGCCCCAGCCGTTGAAGCGGAAGGCGGCCGCCGTGCGCGAGCCCTCGCCGAAGATCGGACCCGTGTCGCGCAGCCAGATGTCGCCAAAACGGCCGTCTATGACCTCGACACCGGCGACGTCGACGAATCGCGCGCGCGCGTCGTCCAGCGCCCCGGCCTTGCCGACCAGCAGCTTCACCCGCTCGCGACCCGGGCCGGCCAGCGCGCGCACCAGCGCCTCGACCTCGGCCCGGGCCGGTTCGAGGTTCTCTTCCCACAGTTCGCCATGGCTGGGCCAGCCGACCCACATGGCGCGATGCGGCGACCATTCAGCGGGGACGGGGGTGGTCATGGGCGGATCCGATGAAGGAGACAGAACGGGGCCAGATAGGAGCAGATGGCCCCGGATACAAATGCGGGAGGCTCCAGGATCGCTTCCGGGCCTTCAGAGGGCGCGAAGCGACAGGGCCCAAAAGGAAAGGGGCGGCCCGTTTCCGGACCGCCCCCGAGCCTTAGCCGCGTGCGTCTCTTAGAACGAGGTGCGCACAGTCAGCATCGCGGTGCGCGGCGCGCCGACATCGTAGGTCGCCGGGCGCGGGTCCAGACCGAAGTCCGGGCTGTTGATGTTGCCCAGGTATTCTTCGTCGAACAGGTTGGTGACGTTCAGCTGGATCCACGAGTCTTCCGACCCGAGCGCCGCCAGGTTGTAGCGGACGTCCAGATCCCAGACCTGGTAGGACGGCGCGACTTCCGTGTTGACGTCGTTGGCGAAGCGGTCGTCGACCCACTTGCCTTGCAGGCCGACGTTGAACGAACCGATCTCGTAGTCGGCGCGGACGGCGTACTGCCATTCCGGCGTTTCAACCACTTGCTTGCCCTTGGTCGGAACCACGTCGCCGGGGTTCAGGCCCGGCGCGTCGTCCAGGACTTCCGAGTCGATGTAGCTGGCGCTGGCGTACAGCGTCAGGGCGTCGATCGGCGACCAGCCCACCTGGGCGTCGAAGCCCTGCATCTGGACGTCGCCGATGTTGCGGCTCATCGCGATTTCTTCCTGGTCAACGACGGTCAGGCTGCGGACGATCTTGTCGGTGAAGTCCGTGTGCCAGATCGCGGCCGAGGCGATGATCGACGGCGAGCTGTAGCGGTAGCCCAGGTCGTAGGACTGGGTGGTTTCCGGCTCGGGGCTCGGGATGAACCGGTCGTACAGGTCATCCGTGCGCGGGGCCGAGAAGCCCTTGGCGTAGCTGGCGTAGACCGAATGACCCGCCGCGAACCGCCAGGTGGCGCCCAGGTTCGGCAGCAGATCGTCGTACTCCTTCTCGAACTGACGCGGCACGCCGTAGCGGTTGTTCGGGCTCGAGTTGAGCGGGCCCGAGGCCGGGAACTGCACGGTGCCGTCCGGGTTCACCACCGTCGGCGTCTGGGTGGTGCAGAAGGCGTTGAAGGTGTCGCGCTGGTAGCAGTAGTTGTTCAGCTCACGCTTGAAGAACGGCGCGCGCAGGCCGGCGACGACGTCCACGGCGTCATCCAGGAACGAACCGCGGTACTCGAGCGAGAACTGGTTCAGGATGGCGTGCGACAGGCGGTCCCGGCGTTGCAGGATGGTGCCGTCCGGCAGCTCCACCGCACGGCCGCCACGGCCGCCGAACACGTTCTCCGGGCTGCCGTCGGCGTTGAGATAGCCTTGCTGGCCCGTCTGGCGGTGGCGCCCGAACTCATAGGTGTAGGCGCCGCGCACCTGGTGATCTTCGTTGATGTCCCAGATCAGCGAGCTGGAGACGGTGTAGCGGTGGGTGTTGGTGTTGTTCGGGCGGTACAGGGTCACGCGGTCACCGAAGTCGCCGTCGCCGTTCAGGTCGACGCCGGCGGCGCCCGAGTTGCCGATCAGTTGCAGATCGGTTTCCCGGAAGGTGTTGTTCCCGCCGCCGTTGGCCAGAGTGTACTGGAAGGTCGGGTCGATCGTCAGGCGCAGATTGTCGGCGAGGGTGAAGCGCGACTGGCCGCGGAGGTTGCCGGTGTTCGACGGGTTGATGCCGGTCCGGGGACCGAAAGCGAACCCCCTGTCCTCATAGGCGGTGCCGTCTTCGAACTCTTCCTTGGTCACGCGACGGCCGAAGTCGTTGCGGTTCTCATTGTAGTGGCCGGTCAGGCTGAGGAAGTCGCCGTTGTCGCCCAGCGGCTGATAGATGCGGCCGTTCAGCTGCCATTTTTCCACGCCGCCCGGGCCGTTGTGGTGGGTGTATTCAGCCTGCGAGGCGGAGAACCAGGCGGAGGTGCCCCACGGGCCGAACTCGCCGGTGTCGACCATGCCGAAGAAGCGCATGAAGTCGCTGTTGGCGACCGACGCCTGGGCGGTCAGGCCGAAGTCGCGGCTGGGGCGACGGGTGATCATGTTGATCGTGCCGCCGGCGGCCGAGGCCGTCGGGCTGTCGACGTCGGTCGTGCCGAGGTTCACGGCGACGCTCTGGAGCGTTTCCGGGTCCGGCTGCTGGTTCGAATAGATGGCGTAGTTGCCGGTGTCGTTCAGCGGGATGCCGTCGACGGTCAGCGAAATCCGCGCCGCGTCAAAGCCGCGCATGGTGATGTCGCCGCCCGACGAACCGAAGGCGTCGGCGTTGTTGAAGTTGACGCCCGGAACCATGTTCAGCGAGGCCAGCGGCGTCTGGCCGGCGTTCTGGGTCGCCAGGTATTCCTGGGTGATCGTCGCGCGCGACTTCGGATTGGTCTCGGCGACGATCGCGCCCGCCAGCGAGCGCGGTCCGCGGATGCCGGTGACGACCACCGTCTCGATTTCGGTGGCTTCCACCGTCTGGCTGGCCGTCGACTGAGCGGCGGCGGCGCCGGCGACCAGTAGGCCGCTGCAAAGGGCGGTCGTCGCCCAGAACACGCGTTTGCGGTTCGTCATTGTCATCTATCCCCGATGAAGAAGGGCGCGAACGCCCACCGACCGGCCTCGGCCGGCTGAAATCCCGCTCCCTCTACGGGCCCCATCGGAAAGTGGGACGACATTCGTGTGACAGTGATGTGACAGCCCCGCCGGGTGGCGCGAGAGACACACCGCTATGGGCGGATTGTCTGTGGATGGCTTTGTGCGAAAGCCCGCGGCCGCTCCGATTCACGCCGCCGCGTCGCCCCAGACGGCGCGCAGGCGCGCGGCGCGGCCGCAGAATCGGGTGTAGCCGCCGTAGCGGCTCGGGTTCCTGCGGGCGAAATCCTGGTGGGCGGCCGCGGCCGGCCAGAAGCGGACGGCGTCTCGCACCGGCGTGACGAAACGGGCCGTGCCGATTCGGGCCGCCGCCGCCCGGCGCGAGGCCTCGGCGGCCGCCTTCTGGCGCGGGTCTGCGAAGACGGCCGTCGCATAGGAGGGGCCCTGATCGCAGAACTGTCCGTCCGGATCGGTCGGGTCGATGGTCAGCCAGAAGCGGTCAACCAGCTGGCGATAGCTGATCCGGGCCGGATCGAAGGTCACCTGGACGGCTTCGAGATGGCCCGTACCGCCCCGCACCACCTGATCGTACGACGGGCTGGCTGTGGCGCCGCCGGCGAAGCCCGACACCGCCGACACCACCCCGGGGACCGCCTCGAAATTGGCCTCGACGGACCAGAAGCAGCCCCCCGCGAAGACCGCCGTCTCACGCCGGCCGCTGTCCCCCGGCTGTATGGCGGACGCCTCGGTGGACGGCGCGCCTTCGGCGGGATCGCCGGGAGAACAGGCGACGACGCTGAACAGAACAAAACCAAGGAGCAGACGGCGGGACATCGGAACCTCCGGGCGTCGCGTCCGGCTTGGGACCGGAGCCGAAGGATCTCACCATTCCAGCAGACAAAACAAGACCGCCGGCCCCGTGAAGGACCGGCGGTGCTGCAGTTAAAGGCCGTTCGGCCTTCCGGGAGGCAGGTCCGGGCGCTTCGTGCAGCGCCCGGACAGACCGTCCTAGAAGTTGATGCCGATGGTGGCGCGGCGGTTCAGAGGCTCGCGAACGCCGTCGGCGGTCGGGCGGGCCAGCTGGGTTTCGCCCTTGCCGTCGAGCGAGATGACGCCGCCGTTGACGCCCTGGGCGACCAGCGCGTCCGCAACGGTGCGGGCGCGGCGGTTGGACAGGCCGACGTTGTAGGCGGCCGAGCCCGAGGTGTCGGCGTGGCCGACGACCAGGATGCGGGTCGGACGACCCGACTTGGCGTAGTTGGCCGCTTGCGTCACCACCGAGGAGGCTTCGGCCGTCAGGTCGGAGCGATCCCAGTCGAAGTAGACCACGAACTCACGCGCGACCGGAGCCGGCGGCGGCGGCGGCGGGGGAGGCGGCGGCGGGGGCGGCGGCAGGATGGCCGGCGGCGGCGGCGGCGGAATGTAGGCCGGCTCGACGGCGCCGAACGCATAGCGCAGGCCCAGGCTGATCGAGTGGTCTTCGTAGCGACCCTCGTACGGACCGACGTCGAACCCTGCAGCGTTGTCGAACGTCTCGAACTCCATGTTCGACAGCAGGTAGCGGTAGGTCAGGTCCAGATGGGCCCGATCGCTGATCGCCCAGGCCAGGCCGAGGATGGCTTGCGCCGCGAGCTTGGCCGAGCTGTCGTCGGCGCCGAGCGCGATGGCGCGGTTGGACGCCAGCGTGCCGAGGAACTCGGTGTTGACCCGGTTGATGCCGGCGCCGAGGCCGATGAACGGACGCAGGCTCGAGCCCGCGGAGCCGAAGTCGTAGATCACATTGGCCATCAGGGTGGTCGAGGTGATCTCGCCATCCGGGGCGTCGCAGGCGCCCACGGCCGGGCTGACGTTGCAGAGGACCGCCGCATCGGATGCGCCGGTCACGGCGGCGATGTCGCCGGGACGATAGCCGCCTTCGAGTTCGACGCGCCAGTTTTCCGTGAACCGGTAGCCGAGGCGGGCGAAGCCGGCCCAGTCTTCCTCGATCGCGAATTCGGTGTTCCTGGACGTCTCGACGTCCGCGGAATGCCAGCCGGCGTCAATCGCGCCATACCAGCCGTTCGGTTCGGCGGCCGCGGCGCCGGCTGCGAACAGCCCCGCCATCGCGACGCCAGCTAATAGCTTCACCTTCATGATATCCCTCACACTCAAGGTTGCCCGAATGTCCACGCTGTATGCGGGACGCTCCGGAGCCGAACGGCAATGTACGGTTCCGGTTCCTTGTTTTCGCTCGGATTGCGGCGACTGTGGCGCCATTCCAACACATTTTGCGGGGCTGCCCCGGGCCGGGACGGCCTGCTAGGAAGTGGCGGCATCAGACGGAGCGGATGAATGGCGATAAGGTTCGATGGTCGCGTGGCGATCGTGACGGGGGCCGGCGGCGGGCTGGGCCGCGAGCATGCCCTGGCGCTGGCGAAGCGCGGCGCGCGGGTGGTGGTCAATGATCTGGGCGGCGCCCGGGACGGCTCGGGCGGTTCCGCGACCGCCGCGGAGGCCGTGGTGGCCGAGATCGAGGCCGCAGGCGGCCAGGCCATGGCCAACGCCGCCTCGGTCACCGACGCCGCCGCCGTACAGGCCATGGTCGACGCCGTCATGGCGCGTTGGGGCCGCGTCGACATTCTGGTGAACAACGCCGGCGTCCTTCGCGACAAGACCTTCGCCAAGATGGAGCTGGAGGATTTCCGCTTCGTGGTCGACGTCCACCTGATGGGCGCGGTCAACTGCACCAAGGCGGTGTGGGATGTCATGCGCGACGCGAACTACGGCCGTATCGTCATGACCACCTCGTCCTCGGGCCTGTACGGGAATTTCGGCCAATCGAACTACGGCGCGGCCAAGATGGCGCTGGTCGGCCTGATGCAGACGCTGTCGATCGAGGGGGCGAAGAACGACATTCGGGTCAATTGTCTGGCCCCGACCGCCCACACCCGCATGACCGAGGACCTTGGCGCGCGCTTGCCGCTGGACCTGCTGGGGCCCGACATGGTCACGCCGGGCCTGCTGTATCTCGTCAGTGAGGACGCCCCGAGCCGCTGCATCCTGGCCGCCGGCGCCGGCGGCTTCGAACGCGCCTATGTCACGCTCACGCAGGGCGACTGGATCGCCGGCGACGACGCACCGGAACAGGTGGCGGCCCGCTTCGCCGAAATTTCGGACCGGGCCGGCGAGACCGTGCCCGAGATGGGGGCCGCCCAAGGCTTCATCGAGCTGACCAAGGCGCAGGCGGCGCGGAAGGCCTGACCCCTTGCGTTAACGCAGGGGCAGGCCGCTAAACCGTCCCGGCAGACAAATGGAGCTATCCTATGCGTGAAGCGGTGATCGTATCGACGGCCCGGACCCCGATCGGCCGGGCCTATCGCGGCGCCTTCAACGACACCCAGGCCCAGCAGCTGGGCGGCCACGCCATCCGGCATGCGGTGGCGCGTTCGGGCGTCGATCCGGCCGAAATCGAGGACGTGGTCATGGGGGCCGCGCTTCAGCAGGGCTCGACCGGCACCAACATCGGCCGTCAGGCCGCGCTGGCCGCCGGCCTGCCGGTCACCACGGCGGGCATGAGCCTGGACCGGCAATGCGCCTCGGGCCTGATGGCCATCGCCACGGCCGCGAAACAGGTCGTCCACGACGGTCAGGTCGTGGCGGTGGGCGGCGGGCTGGAGAGCATTTCGCTGGTCCAGAACCAGCACATGAACCTCTACCGCATGAAGGACGAGGCGCTGCTGAAGCTTCAACCGCATGTCTATATGGCGATGCTGGAGACCGCCGAGGTCGTCGCCGCCCGCTATGGCATCAGCCGCGAGGCCCAGGACGAATACGCCCTGCGCTCGCAGCAGCGCACGGCCGCGGCGCAGGCCGCGGGCCATCTCGACGCCGAGATCGCGCCGATGACCACCACCATGCTGGTCACGGACAAGGCGACCGGCCAGACCTCGCCGAAGGAGGTCACCCTGTCGATGGACGAGGGCAACCGCCCCGACACCACGCTGGAAGGCCTGTCGGCGCTGAAGCCGGTGTTCGGCGGCGGCGAGGAGATCCAACAGGGCCGCTTCATCACCGCCGGCAACGCCTCCCAGCTGTCCGACGGCGCCTCGGCCAGCGTCATCATGGACGCGAAAGAGGCGGAGCGCCGCGGGCTGGCCCCGCTGGGCGCCTACCGCGGCATGGCCGTGGCCGGCTGCGAGCCGGACGAGATGGGCATCGGCCCCGTCTTCGCCGTGCCCCGGCTGCTCGAGCGCCACGGCCTGACCGTCGACGACATCGGCATCTGGGAGCTGAACGAGGCCTTCGCCGTGCAGGTGATCTACTGCCGCGACCGGCTCGGCATCCCCGACGACCGCCTCAACGTCTCGGGCGGGGCTATCTCCATCGGCCACCCCTACGGCATGTCGGGCGCCCGGATGACCGGTCACGTCCTGATCGAGGGCAAGCGGCGCGGGGCGAAATACGGCGTCGTCACCATGTGCGTCGGCGGAGGCATGGGGGCGGCGGGACTGTTCGAAATCTACTGAGGCCGCTCCGGCGGACCCTCGCATCCAGCGGCCCGGCGCCCGGCCTCCTTGGCCGCCAGCCAGCGGGCCCGGAGCACCGCCGGCCGGCCCGGATAACGATCCTCGAGGAACTCCGCATCGATCACCCGGTCGGTGCGGAAGGTCCGGAAGTCCTCGCGCATCTCGCACCAGCCGACCAGCAGGCGCGTCGTGTCCAGATACCCGATCAGGAACGGCCAGATCGTCCGGCGGGTCTCGCGCTCCTGCTCGTCGCGGTACTGCAGGGTCAGCTTGCGGCCGGAATGGATCCAGGCCCGCACGCGCGGCATGTCCAGCGTTTCGGGCTTGACCTTCCACGACGGCGGACTGGCGACGGCCGGCTCCAGCACCACGGGGCGCAGCCGTTCGGGTACGGTGGCGGCGATTTTGGCCACGAGGTCCCGGGCGGCCCGGGCCAGGGCGGGATCAGCCCGCCCCGCCACCCACTGCGCGCCCAGCACCGCCGCCTCGATCTCGTCCGAGGTCAGCATCAGCGGCGGCATGTCGAAGCCGCCGTCCAGCACATAGCCCAGGCCCGCCTCGCCCCGGATCGGCACCCGCTGGCCCATCAGGGTGGCGATGTCGCGGTAGATGGTGCGCTTCGAGGTCTCCAGCTCGGCCGCGATGGCGTCGGCCGTCAGCGGCTTCGAAGAGCGCCGCAGCACCTGGATGATCTGGAATAGCCGGTCGGCGCGTCTCATTCCGTCACCCTGAGCCCCCGCTGCTGACAGCATGCTGGCAGCAGGGTGGCAGTAGTCAACCGAGGTCGGCGGCGAGGGGCCGCACGGCTGGCGCTCAAGCAGCAAGCGACCGCGTCGCGAGCGATAGCGCCCAAAGATGGAGAGAGATCATGCTGACGCTGTTCCACGCCCCCTGGTCCCGGTCCTCGCGGCTGGTCTGGCTGCTCGAGGAGATCGGGGCGGCCTACGACATCTGCTACTGCGACATTCCCCGTATGGATGGGACCGGCGCCCGCGATCCGCGCAATCCCCACCCGGACGGCAAGGTCCCCGCGCTGCTGCACGACGACATGCTGGTGACGGAATCGGCCGCCGTGGCGCTGTACCTGACCGACCTGTTTCCGGAAGCCGGGCTGGGCGCGCCCGTCGGATCGCCCGAGCGCGGGGCCTACCTGACCTGGCTGGCGTGGACGGCGGGCGAGATGGAGCCGGCCTTCTGGGCGAAGATCAGCGGCGCGACGACCAGCGATCCGAAGGCCCAGGCGCGCTACGACGCCGTCATCGCCCGGCTGTTCGACGCGCTGGAGCGCGGGCCTTACCTGATGGGCCAGCGGTTCACCGCCGTCGACGTCATGGTCGGCAGCGCCCTGGCCTGGGGGCGCGAGTTCTCGCCGCCCAGCGCGGCGCTGGACGACTATCTGGCGCGGGTGCTGGATCGACCGGCCAACGCCATGGCCACGGCGAAGGACGGCACGCCGCCGGTGTTGGCGCAGGTCGCCTGAGCCCAGCGCTCAGGCCGCGTGGGCGGCGTCATCGGCGTCGCCGTCCGCCGGCTTGACCACGGCCCTCAGCGTGGCGACGAAGTCGTTACGCCAGGCGCCCACATCGGTGTCCCGCACCACCTGCATCAGGCACTCCCATTTCCGCCGGCGTTCGTTCAGCGGCATGGTCAGCGCCCGCTTGATCGCGTCGGACAGCTCCTCGCGGCTGAACGGATTGACCAGCAGGGCCTCGCCCATCTGCTCGGCCGCCCCGGCGAAACGCGACAGCACCAGCACGCCGGGGTCCTCCGGGTTCTGGGCCGCCACATATTCCTTGGCGACCAGGTTCATCCCGTCGCGCAGCGGCGTGACCAGCCCGACCCGCGCCGCGCGATAGATGCCGGCCAGCTGGTCCCGGCGATAGGTGCGGTTCAGGTAGCGGATCGGCTGCCAGTCCATGTCGGCGTATTCGCCGTTGATCCGCCCCGCCAGGGCGTCGAGCCGGGCCCGGATGTCCTGGTAGGTGTCGACATCGTCGCGGCTGATCGGCGTGACCTGCAGCAGGAAGACCTCGCCGCGCATGTCCGGATTGTCGGCGAGGAATTGCTCGAAGCCCAGCAGCCGCTCTTCCAGGCCCTTGGAATAGTCCAGCCGGTCGACGCCGACCATCATCGAGCGGAACGCGGCCGAAGCGGCCATCCGGTCATAGGTGCGGGCGCCGAACGTCGAGTTGCGCGCCGACAGGAAGGCCTCGACGTCGATTCCGATGGGGAAGACGCCGGTCTGCACCGTCTTGCCGAACGCCTCCAGCGCGTCATTGGGCAGCAGCCGGCCGTGCACGCTCGGCTCGGAGGCGACGTAATCCCGGAAGAGATCCAGCCATTCCCGGGTCTGGAAGCCGATCAGGTCATAGTCGAACATCGACTCCACCAACCGCCGGTGATGCGGCAGGGTGACCAGCAACTGCCGCGCCGGCCACGGCGTGTGCAGGAAGAAGCCGATGCGGTTCTTCACGCCCAGCCGCCTCAGATCCCGGGCCAGCGGGATCATGTGGTAGTCGTGAATCCAGATCAGGTCATCGGGCTGGAGCAGTGGGGCCAGCACCTCGGCGAAGCGGGCGTTGGTCCGCTCGTAGCCCTCGCCGTAGGATCGTTCGTAGGCGGTCAGATCGACCCGGTGATGGAACAGCGGCCACAGCGTCTTGTTGGCGTAGCCGTTGTAGTATTCCTCGACGTCCTGGGCCTCCAGATCGACAAGGGCGACGGTGACCCCGGCCCGGTCCTCGACCTTGGCCTCAGGCACGAAGGTTTCGACCGTGTCGCCGGACCAGCCGAACCAAAGGCCGTCATACTTCCGCAGCGCCGCCGACAGGGCCATAGCCAGCCCGCCCGCCGACCCGGCGGCCGGGTCCTTGGGCGCGGAGACGCGGTTGGAGACGACGATGAGGCGGCTCATGGCGTGAAAACGTCCGAAGCGGGACCGTGGAGGCAACGCGATTTCGTGAGCGGAGTCATCGGGCGTCCGTCCACGAGCGGCTCAGCAGGACGGCGCAGTTGATGATGCCGACCAGCGAATAGGTCTGCGGATAGTTGCCCCATAGTTGGTTGTCCCCCAGCGATATGTCCTCGGACAGCAGGCCGGCATGGGTCCGCCGGCTCAGCATTTCCTCGAAGATTTCCCGCGCCTCCTCGATGCGGCCGTTCTGGTGCAGGGCCTCGATGAACCAGAAGGTGCAGAAGTTGAACGCCGTCTCGGGTTCGCCGAAATCGTCGGCCTCGACGTATCGGAACAGATAGGGTCCCTTCTTCAGGTCGCGCTCGATGGCCTCGAAGGTCTTGACCTGGCGCGGGTCCAGCGCGTCGAGGAAGCCGAGGTCCGTCAGCTGCAGCAGCGACGCGTCCAGCTCGCGGTTGCCGAAGCTGGCGGCGAACCGGCCCTCGTCCGGCAGATAGGCCTCCGACTCGATCCGGTCCCGGATGATCGTGGCCCGGTCGCGCCAGATGCGGCCCCGGTCCGGGAGACCGAGATGATCCGCCGCCTTGGCCAGACGGTCGCAGGCCGCCCAGCACATGACCGAGGAATAGGTGTGCACCCGGGCGATGGTGCGGAACTCCCACAGGCCGGCGTCGGGCTGGTCGTGCATGGCGAAGGCCCGCTCGCCGACCTTCTCCAGCGCGTAGAAGTCGTCGATCGTGCCCGGTCGCAGCAGCCGCAGGTCGTAGAAGGCCTGGACCAGCGGCAGGACGATCTGGCCGTAGACGTCGTGCTGCAGATGCTCGTGCGCCTGGTTGCCGATGCGCACCGGCTTCATGCCGCGATAGCCTTCGACGCTCTCGACGATGCGCTCGCCGATCCCGGGCTCCAGCCCCACGCCGTACACCGGCTGGACGTGGCCGCCCGCGGAATTGTCGACGAGGTTGCGCAGGTAGGCGAGGTAGTTCTCGAGGATGTCCACCGCGCCCAGCCGGTTCAGCGCCCGCACCACATAGTAGGCGTCGCGGATCCAGCAGTAGCGGTAGTCCCAGTTGCGTCCGCTCTCGGGGAACTCGGGCACGGAGGTGGTCAGCGCCGCGACGATGGCGCCCGTTTCCTCATAGGCGCAGAGCTTCAGCGTGATGGCGGCGCGCATCACCGCCTCCTGCCAGTCCAGCGGCAGGTACAGCGTGCGCACCCAGTCCTGCCAGTAGGCGACGGTGCGATCCAGCGCGGCGGTCACGCCCGGTCCGACGTCCTGGTCGTAGCCCTCGTCCGGTCCGAAGAAGAAGGCGTGCGGCCGCTCCAGCCGGAACACCCGCTCGTTGAGGATGTGCGACACCGGGCAGTCGGTGGTCAGCCGGAAGATCACGTCGGTGCACAGATAGCGGATGTGGTTGGAGCCGCTGGTCCGTTCCGCCAGCCGCGCGCCCCAGTCCGCCGACGGCCGCAGCCGCACCCGGATGCGCGGGGCGCCGTGCAGCGGCCGCACGACCCGGGCGAAGGCGAGGGGGCGGTAGGTCCGGCTGTGCTTGGGATGCCGCGGGGCGAAGTCGATGACCTCGACCGACGCCCCGTCCTCCGCCGTCAGCACGGTCCTCAGCACCGGCGTGTTGCGGATATAGGCCTGCGAGACGTGCTTCTGTCCCTCCAGCTGGATGTCCCAGAAGCCGTGGCCCGGGTCGGCGCCGTCCATCAGGGCCGAGAAGACCGGATCGCCGTCGACCCGCGGCGCGCAGGCCCAGACGTAGCGGCCCTCGCGGTCGATCAGGGCGCTGATCGAGCAGTTGCCGATCGGGGCGAGGTCCAGGTTCGGGGTCATGCACGCTCCTCGACGGTGTTCAGCCAGGCCAGGACGGCCACCACGTCGGGCAGGCCGTACCGGGCGGCGGTCTCCCGGACGGGGCCGACCAGCACGCCGAAGCCGCCCAGGGCCTCGGCCGCGCGGAAGCCGTCCTCGTCCGTCAGGTCGTCGCCCAGCATGATCGGAACGGCTCCGGCGAACGGAGGCTCCTGCATGAAGGCGGTCAGGGCCGTGCCCTTGCTGCTCCCGGGCGTCTTCAGCTCCACCACAAGGTTGCCGGCCTGCATCGACAGGCCGGTCTCGTCGGCCAGCCGTCGGGCCAGCGCCAGCGCGTGGGCCTCTTCGGCCGGGGCTCCCCGATAGTGCAGTCCGGCCGACACCGTCTTGTCCTCGACGATGATCCCCGGCCGGGTGCTGGCGAAGGCCTCGAAGGCGGCGACCGCGTCGCGGACGGCGGGCGCGGCCTCGGCACGGTGCAGGAAGCCGTCGGCCCGGCGGCGTTCAAGCCCGTGCACGCCGGACGCCGGGGCGGTGGCGGCTTCGGCGATGCGGTCGATCTCGGCGATCGTCCGGCCGCTGATGATCGCCACCCGGCCGTCCAGCCGCGCCGTCACGGCCCGCAGAGCCGCCGTTCGCTCCGGACGGGGGACCACGGCGTCGGGCGTTTCGGCCAGCGGAGCCAGCACGCCGTCCATGTCCAGAAACAGGGCGGCGGGGCGCGGCAGTTGCGGGGGCGGCGGCGGCAGATGTGAAACGACGTCGACCGGCGCGGACGCGCCGTCGGTGATCAGGTTTGAGGTCCGCATGGCTCCTTCTAACGCGATCCTCCGGCAAAGGTTGACCCCGGAGGCGCAATTTCTCGCATTGCAGCAATCTTCCGCATGGCGCCGGGCGATTGTGAATCGCCGCCCGATGCGCCACATCGCGGGGATGACCGAAGACGCCAGACCCGTCCTGTCCGCCGATCCCGCCGCGATGACCGCCCGGGCCCGGGAGGTCATCCGCCTCAACATCGAGGCGCTGCAGGCGCTCGAGGCGGGCCTCGACGACAGCCTCGCCCGGGCCTGCGAGATCATCCTGTCCCGGCCCGGCTATCTGGTCGTCACCGGCATGGGCAAGTCCGGCCACATCGGCGGCAAGATCGCCGCCACCCTGGCCTCGACCGGCACCAATTCCTTCTTCGTGCACCCGGCCGAGATGAGCCACGGCGACCTCGGCATGCTGCGCAAGGACGTCACCCTGCTGGCCATCTCCAACTCGGGCGAAAGCCGCGAACTGCGCGATCCGCTGATCTTCTGCCAGCGCGAGGGCATTCCGGTCATCGGCCTGACCCAGCGGCCGAACAGTTTCCTCGGCCGCTCGTCCGCCGTCTGCCTGACCATGCCGCAGGTGGCCGAGGCCTGCCCCAACGGCCTGGCCCCCACGACCTCGACCCTGATGACCCTGGCGCTGGGCGACGCCTTGGCCATGGTGCTGATGGACCGGCGCGGCTTCACCGCCGAGGCCTTCGGCCTGCACCACCCCGGCGGCAAGCTGGGCATGAGCCTGCAGAGCGTGCGCGACTGGATGGGCGATCGTCCGCCGGCCCCGGCGACCGTCCCTCTGACCGCCACCTTCGCCGAAGTGGTGTCGGCCATCACCGAGGGCCGCAAGGGCGCGGCGGCCGTGCTCAACGCCGACGAAACCCTGGCGGGGATCGTCACCGACGGCGACGTGCGCCGGGCCTTCTCGCGCGGCGACCTCGGAGGCCTGACCGCCGCCGCCGTCATGAGCCCTCGCCCCAAGGTCATCGGGCCGGACGCGCGCATGAGCGACGCCATCGACCTGATGACCCAGAACAAGATCGCCACCCTGCTGGTGGTCGAGGACGACCGGCCCATGGCCATCGTCCACATCGCCGAACTGATGCAGGCGGGTTACGTCAGCTGAGCTCGGGCGTGAGAAGGGATTGGGGATTAGGGATTGGGATCAGGTGGCGAAGAGAGTCAGAAGTTCAGGCTCTGCAACGACCCTGGTCCCTACTCCCTAGTGCCCCTCCTCAATACGCCATCCGCCCGTCGATATTCCCGGGCGGCGCATAGCGGCAGGCCAGGACCGACCGGTCCCCGCGCGTCTCGATCGCGCAACCGACATGGGTCGAGTCGCGCCAGATCAGCTGGGTGTAGTGTCCAACGTCGCTCCATCGTCCGGTCCGGCTGACGTTCGGGAACACTCCGTGGCGGTAATTCGTCTTCTCGGCGATCCATTCGCCGATCATCTCCTCGGGCGTCCAGACGCGCCCGCCCCAGCCGGTCCACAGGTTCTCGCCGTGGCCGTGCAGGGCGGGATCATGGGCGAAACGGTTCGTGGCGATCAGCTCACGCGCCCAGGCCCGCGCTTCCACTTCCAGAGAGTCGGCCCAGCGCAGCGGCGGCGTTCCGGCCCGGGCCCGTTCGGCGTTGTGCGCGGTCAGCAGGCGCGCCTCGATCTCGTTCGAAGGCGCGGTTTCGCGCGGCGGCGGGGCGGGCTGGACCGTCCGGGCCTGCGACGACGCGGGCGTGAGGAACGGCGGCGGCGAGGCGGCGCACGCCGCCGCCCCGGCCGTCACGACCAGCGCCGCGAGGCCTGAAGCAAATCGACGGAACATCGGCCGCCTCAGCGCGAGCCGACGCCTTCGCTGGAGGGTTGGTCGATCCTTGCGCTTTCGACGTCGTCGCCCGTCATTGTCCGGGTCTCGGCGGGCCGGCCGGCCTGGAACTCCTCCATGGCGGTGCGTTTGCGGTCGCGCATCTGGTCGGCCAGCGCGTCCATGTCCAGGCCGGCCGCCCGGGCCTGACTGAACATGCCCTCCGAGCGCTTCTCTTCCTCCTCGACGTGGTGCTCGATCATCTCCGACAGCACCTTGACCTTGGCGTCGTAAAACTCCTCGTCGGGGCCGCCCGCCTCGATCTCGTTGATCAGCAGCTTGGCGGCGTCGTGTTCGACATAGGCCTCGTCGACGAGGTCGTCCTCGATCTTGCCGCGGCAGGCCGGGTAGAAGATCTCCTCCTCGATCGCGGTGTGAACCTTCAGCTCGAGACAGATCTCCTCGGCCAGTTTCTGCTTGGTGGCCTTGCCGTTGGTCTGCTCGAATTTCTCGAACAACTCCTCCACCTTGCGGTGGTCGGCCTTCAGCATCGCGATCGCGTCCATCTGTGCGTAGGTCTGGGCCATGGTGGTCTCCTGTCAGTGAATAGCTCTGGCGGCTTTAAGGCGCGGACAAGTCTGGCGTTCCTACGGTGAAGTTAGCTGAGAATCGTTCGCGCGTTCGGCGGTTCCGGCTGTCCGGTCGCGGACACGACGAGCCGTTTTCGCGGGTTTCGCGTTGACTGCATGTCCGTCCCGGAGCCGCACCATGATCGACCACATCGGCCTCGCCGTATCCGACATCGTCCGTTCACGGACCTTCTATGAGAAGGCCCTCGCGCCGTTGGGCATGAAGGTCGTGGCGACGATCCCGCCCGAACGGACCGGGCACGGCGGCACGGTGGTGATGTTCGGCGGCGACGAGGGGCCGACCTTCGTGATCGCCGGCGACGAGGAACGCCCGGGCGAGGGCACTCACGTCGCCTTTCGGGCGGGCACGCGGGATCAGGTCCAGGCCTTCCACGCGGCCGCCCTGGCCGCCGGCGGACGCGACAACGGCGGGCCCGGGCTGCGCGAACACTACGGCCCGACCTACTACGCCGCCTTCGTCATCGGCCCGGACGGCTTCAACGTCGAGGCCGTCTGCCATGCGCCCGAATGACCGTCCGTCGACGAGATACTTGACGTTGACGTAAACGTAGGGTTTGTGGCGGGCACGCTTCGAATCCGTCCTTATTGGAGACGCACCCATGGCCGACGCCTATATCTACGATGCGGTCCGCACCCCGCGCGGCAAGGGCAAGAAGGACGGCTCCCTGCACGAGATCACGGGCCTCAGCCTGGCGACCCAGGTGCTGGAGGCGCTGCGGGACCGTAACGACCTCGACACCTCGAAGGTCGACGACGTCATCCTCGGCTGCGTCACCCCGATCGGCGAACTCGGCGCCGACATCGCCCGCACCGCCGTGCTGTCGGCGGGCTGGGCCCAGACCACGGCCGGCGTCCAGGTCAACCGCTTCTGCGCCTCGGGCCTCGAGGCCGTGAACATGGCCGCGGCCAAGGTGAAGTCCGGCGAGGCCGACTTCGCCGTCGGCGGCGGCGTCGAGGCCATGAGCCGCGTCCCCATGGGCTCCGACGGCGGGGCCTGGCCGGTCGATCCGTCCAGCGCCTTCCCGACCTATTTCGTGCCCCAGGGCGTCTCGGCCGACATGATCGCCTCCAAGTGGGGCTTCTCCCGCGACGACGTCGACGCCTACTCCGTCGAGAGCCACAAGCGCTCCGCCCGCAGCTGGGCCGAGGGCCGGTTCTCGAAATCGGTGGTGCCGGTGAAGAACCAGCTCGGCCTGGTCCAGCTGGACCGTGACGAGACCATCCGCCCCAACACCGACATGCAGACCCTCGGCGCGCTGAACCCGTCCTTCGCCATGATGGGTGAGCTTGCCTTCGATTCCGTGATCAACCAGCGCTATCCCGAGGTCGAGCGGGTCAACCACGTCCACACCCCGGGCAACAGCTCGGGCATCGTCGACGGCTCGGCCGGCGTGCTGATCGGCTCGCTGGAGGCCGGCAAGGCCGCGGGCCTCAAGCCGCGCGCCCGCATCAAGGGCGCCGCCTCGATCGGCTCGGAGCCCTCGATCATGCTGACCGGCCCCGAGTTCGTGACCAACAAGCTGCTCGGCAAGCTGGGCATGACCACCGCCGACATCGACCTGTGGGAGCTCAACGAGGCCTTCGCCGCCGTGGTGCTGCGCTACATGCAGGCGCTCGACATCCCGCATGACAAGATCAACGTCTGCGGCGGCGCCATCGCCATGGGCCACCCGCTGGGCGCCACCGGGGCCATGATCACCGGCGTGGTGCTCGACGAGCTGGAGCGCTCCGGCAAGTCGACCGCCCTGATCACCCTGTGCATCGGCGGCGGCATGGGCACCGCCACCGTCATCGAACGCGTCTGATCGGGAGCTCGACAGCCATGGAAAACTTCAAGATCGACGTCGATGCCGACGGCATCGCCCTGATCACCTTCGACGTCCCGGGACGGTCGATGAACACCCTGACCTCGGGCGTGATGGCCGAGATCCCGCAATGGGTCGAACGGGTGAAGACCGACGACGCCATCAAGGGCGCGGTCCTGACCTCGGGCAAGGCCAGCGGCTTCTGCGCCGGCGCCGACCTCGGCGACATGGCCTCGGGCATGCTGGGCGGCGCCGACCTGCAGGCGGCCTATGACGCCGGCTGGCGGCTGAACGGCGCCCTGCGCGCGCTGGAGACCTGCGGCAAGCCGGTGGCGGCGGCGATCAACGGCCTCGCCCTCGGCGGCGGCCTCGAACTGACCCTGGCCTGCCACTACCGGGTGGTCGGCGACGATCCGAAGATCCAGCTCGGCCTGCCCGAGATCAAGGTCGGCCTGTTCCCCGGCGGCGGCGGCACCCAGCGGCTGACGCGCCTGATCGGCGTGCAGGCGGCGATGATGGCGATGAGCGAGGGCAAGTCCTTCCGCCCCAACGACGCCAAGGGCGCGGGCATCGTCCACGAGGTCGTGGCCAAGGGCGCCGAGGTCGAGGCCGCGAAGGCGTGGATCAAGGGCGGCGGCAAGGCCGTCCAGCCGTGGGACGACAAGTCCTTCAAACTGCCCGGCGGCGGTCCCTACCACCCGGCCGGCATCCAGAATTTCCTCGTCGGCAACGCCATGCTGCGCAAGCAGTCCTACGGCAACTACCCGGCCGTCCTGAACCTGATGAAGGCGGTCTACGAGGGCGTGCAGGTCCCCATGGACGCCGCCCTGCGCATCGAGACCCGCTACTTCATCAAGACCCTGATGACGCCGCAGGCCCAGGGCATGATCCGCAGCCTGTTCCTGTCCAAGCAGGAGCTCGACAAGGGCGCCGTCCGCCCGGCCGGCGTGCCGAAATCCGATCCGAAGAAAGTCACGGTCATCGGCGCCGGCATGATGGGCGCGGGCATCGCCTATGTGCAGGCCATGGCCGGCATCGAGACCATCCTGATCGACCGCGATCAGGAGGCCGCCGACAAGGGCAAGGCCCACGTCGAGGAACTGCTCAAGAAGCGCCTGTCGCGCGGCCAGCTCACGAAGGAGAAGTTCGACGCCCTGCTCGCCTCCGTCACCGCCACCACCGACTACGACCTGATCAAGGGCTCGGACCTGGTCATCGAGGCGGTGTTCGAGAACCGCGAGATCAAGGCCGATGTGACGAAGCGGGCGGAGGCCCAACTGGCCCCCGGCGCCGTGTTCGGCTCCAACACCTCGACCCTGCCGATCACCGGCCTGGCGGAGGCCAGCGTGCGGCCCGAGGACTTCATCGGCATCCACTTCTTCTCGCCGGTCGACAAGATGATGCTGGTCGAGATCATCCTCGGCGAAAAGACCGGCGAGGACGCCATCGCGAAGTCGCTCGACTATGTGATGAAGATCAGGAAGACCCCGATCGTCGTCAACGACGGCCGCGGCTTCTACACCTCGCGCTGCTTCGGCACCTATGTCGCCGAGGGCCTGGCCATGCTGGAGGAGGGCTACGCCCCCGCCATGATCGACAACATCGGCCGCATGACCGGCATGCCGCGCGGTCCGCTGGAAATGCACGACGACGTCGCGCTGGACCTGTCGGTCAAGATCGCCAAGCAGACGAAGGAAGACCTCGGCGACGCCTACCAGCCGCTGCCGGGCTGGAAGATCGTCCAGACCATGGTCGAGGACCTCGGCCGTTACGGCCGCAAGAACGGCAAGGGCTTCTACGACTACGAAACCAAGCCGAAAAAGCTGTGGTCGGGCCTGTCCGAGCTCGCCCCGGTCAGGATCAACGACTCCACGCCCGAGATGATCGAAGACCAGAAGCAGCGCCTGCTCTACCGCCAGGCGGTCGAGGTCGCCCGCTGCTGGGAAGAGGGCGTCATCGACGACCCGCGCGAGGCCGACGTCGGCGCCATCCTGGCCTGGGGCTTCGCGCCCTGGACCGGCGGCCCGATCACCATGATCGACCAGACCGGGCTGAAGGCCTTCGTCGAGCAGGCGGACAAATACGCCGCCCAATACGGCGACCGCTTCTCGCCGCCCCAGCTGCTGCGCGACATGGCCGCCCAGGGCCGCACCTTCTACGGCGACTTCGCGGGCAAGCAGAAGGCGGCGGCATGATAGAGCCGGGGCCCACCGTCATCCTGGCGCAGGGGACGTTGAATCCCGGCTTCGCGGCGGCGGCGGTCCTGTCCCTGATCACCTTCGGGGTCCACACCTTCGTCGGCGGCCGGTTCGCCGCCCGACCCCTCTTGGCCGCGCCCGACTTCCCCCCGGCCAGCCGCTGGCTGAATTACCTAACTTGGCACATGGTCACGGCTCTGCTGCTGGTTATGGCCGCCGGCTATGGCTGGGCGGCCTTCCGTCCCGACGCCTTCGATATCGCAATGCTGCTGTCGATCCTGGCGGCGATCCTGTCGCCGCTGACGGTGTGGGTGGCGCTCAAAGGCGGCATCCGCCCTTGGCGGTTTCCGTCCTCGTGGCTGTTTGCCCTGATCGCTCTGGTGGCGGTCCTCGGCCAGGTCAGCTTCGCCATCCGCGAGGTCTAGAGGTTCACCACCTCGAACCCATCCTCGTCCGCCAGCCGGCGCGACAGGATGGTGCGGTGGCAGCCGGCCGCGTCGGCCTCGTAGCAGAGCAGGGCCGTCGGCCGCTTCGCCACCACCTCGCGCAGCTCCTGGAAGGCCAGTTCCGACGCCGGCTCCTCCATATGCTCGGCGTAGATGGCGTGCATTTCCGCGACATGACCCTTGTGCGCCGCGTCCCGCCCCGCCTTCGGCGTGCCCAGCGCCCGCAGATGGACGTAGTCGATGCCGGCCTCCCCGAGGCTGTTCCTCAACACGGTCTTGGAGAAACCCGCCCGCCGCGACGCCGCCACCGCCCGCACATCGGCCACGACCTCGACCCCGGCGGCCTTGAGCCGGTCGATGACGGCGGGCTGCGTCTCGCCCTCATAGCCGATGGTGAACAGTTTCATTCAGGGCCCATTCCGGGAACCGCGCCCGCCTCAATGGCGGTGTCGACACAGCCCCGCCGTCCAGCGTCGAACCGGTCGGAATGTTCCGCCCTCAGGGCCGTCAGGTCCCGCTTCAGGCCGTCGACGATCGCGTCGTCGTCTTCCGGCGAACCCGCCTCGATCGCCTTTCGCGTCCACCAGTCGCGGATGAACCAGGTCGGCCCGGCGACATGCTCGCTCTCGCGGGCCACGTCCTCGATGAACAACTCCATGTGCGCGCGGCAGGTCTGGGCCTCCTCCAGCGTCGGGTCGGCGGCGGCCAGGGCGAGCAGGGCGGAAAGGATCATCGGCGGCTCCTGTGTCTCGCCGAACTTGACGCAGGCCTCTTCATAAGGCGAGTCCGGTTTCCGCCAGACTCAGGAACCGTCAGATGCGCCGCACCCTCCTTCTCGCCCTGCTCCTCGCCGGGGCGGCCACGACTTCGCAGGCGCAGGATCTGCTGATCTACGGAGGCCCGATCTATACCGGCGCTCCGGCAGAAGCATCGAACGGGCCTGCCGAGTTTGTGGTGGTCAGAGACGGCCGCGTCGCCTTTGTGGGCACGCACTGGGCCCTGCCGTCAGATTTGAGTGGCCTGACCGAGATCGACCTGAAGGGCGCGGCCCTGTTCCCCGGCTTCACCGACGGTCACGCCCACCTCGACGGGATCGGCTGGCGCGAGCTGACCCTGAATCTCGAGGGCTCGGCCTCCGTCGCCGAGGCCATGGCCCGCCTGACCGCTTGGGCCGAAGCCCATCCCGACGGCCCGATCATCGGGCGGGGCTGGATCGAGACCCACTGGCCCGAGGCCCGCTTCCTGACCGCCGCCGACCTCGACGCCGCCGCGCCCGGGCGCGTGGTGCTGCTCAGCCGCGCCGACGGCCACGCCGTGGTCGCCTCCAGCGCCGCCCTCGCCGCCGCCGGGATCACCGCCGACACCGCCGCGCCCTCGGGCGGCGAAATCCTCAAGGACGAGGCCGGCCGGCCCACCGGCCTGCTGGTCGACGCCGCCGAACAGCTGGTTTCCGGTCTCGCCCCCCAGGCCGACCCCGCCGCCCTGCGCGAGGCCTATCGGGCCGGTTTCCGCGTCGAGGCCGAATACGGCTGGACCGGCGTCCACTTCATGAGCGCGCCGTGGCGCGACATCCCGCTGCTGGAACAGATGGCCGAGGCCGGCGAGGCACCCCTGCGCATCTACAACAGCGTCACCCCCGACGGCGCCGCCGAACTGATCGCCGGCGGGCCGCGCAGCGTCGCCGACGGCCGGATCATCACCCGGGCGATCAAATACTACGCCGACGGGGCCCTCGGTTCGCGCGGCGCGGCCCTGTTCGAGCCCTACGCCGACCGGCCCGACACCGCCGGCCTGATGCAGATCGGCGAGCAGGAGATCGTGCCCCTGTACCAGGCGGCGCTGCGGGGCGGCATCCAGATCGCCACCCACGCCATCGGCGACCGCGGCAACGCCTCGGTGGCGGAGTGGTACCAGCAGGCGCTCGCCGGCGTGGCCCCCGCCGATCGCCCGAACGGCGCCGACGTGCGCTGGCGCATCGAGCACGCCCAGATCCTGCGGCCCTCGGACTATCACTGGTTCGTCGACCTGCCGATCATCGCCTCGATGCAGCCCAGCCACGCCATCGGCGACCTGCATTTCGCGCCCGCCCGGCTCGGCGACGCCCGGCTGGACGGGGCCTACGCCTGGCACAGCCTGGTCGACCTCGGCGTCATCGTCGTCGGCGGCTCGGACGCGCCGGTCGAGCGCGGCGCGCCCCTGATCGAGTTCTACGCCGCCGTCGCCCGCCGCGACCTGCAGGGCTTCCAGGGCCCCGACTGGCGGCCGCACGAGGCGGTGGACCGCCAGACGGCCCTGAAGATGTTCACCCTGTGGCCGGCCTACGCCAGCTTCCGCGAGGACGAGCTGGGCACCATCGAGGTCGGCAAGCGGGCCGACTTCACCGCCTTCTCGGTCGACCTGATGACCGCGCCCGTGGCCGATATTCCCAAGGGCCATGCCGTGCTGACGGTGGTCGACGGCGTCGTCGTCCACCGCGCCGACTGAACCCTAGAAGGTCTTGCGGACGCGGATCTGAACGAAGGTTCGCGGATCGATGAAGCGGTGCTCGACGAAGGCCACCGGCCGCGCCGGCGTGCGATCGGCGTAGACGGTCCGCTCGACGTCGAAGTCGTTCCAGAGGTTGATCTGGGCCCGGATCGAGAGCGTATCGGTGGGTTTGTACTCCGCCCAGGCCTCGAGATAGTCGTGGCCGCGCCATCCCGAGGTCTGGTCCGGGTCGTAGCTCCACTGGCCGGTCAGCAGCGGGATGTAGGCCGCGCCCCACTGCAGCTTCCAGCTGGTGATGTCCTGCTCGAACGAGATCACCGCCTGGCTGGCGCGGACGTTCGAGATCGGCCGGATCTCGCCGGTGGTCGGGTCGGTGACCTCGGTGTGGTTCCAGGTGTTGCGGAAGCGGAACATGCCGCCCGAGACGCCCAGCTTGTCGGTCGGGACGGCCACGGTCAGGTTCAGCTGATCGAGGGTGGCGTCGCCGATGTTGCCGACGGCGGACAGGCCCTGGTCCAGCGGGATCACGTCGATGGCGTCGGTGATCTCGTCGTGGCGCAGGCCGACGCTGACGATGCCGTCGCCCCAGAAGCGGCGCTCGTAGATCAGTTCGCTGATCCAGCGCTGCTCGGGTTCGAGATCGACGTTGCCGCCGAACACGTTCTCGTCGTCGAGATCGGCCGAGGCCGCGAAGTCGCCGAAGTCGAGCTGGCCGACCTCGCGCTCGAAACGCACGCGCACCTGATTATTGGCCATCGGCGTCCAGGTCGCGAGGAAGCGCGGCTTGGCGAAGAAGAAGCTCTTCTCCTGGTCGGCGTCGCCGGACTGGCTGATGGTCGAACTCTCCAGCCGCAGGCCGCCCTCGAGGGTCAGGTCGGACCGGACGCGCCACGTTCCCTTGCCGAACAGTTCGCCCCGGGTTTCCTCGACCTTGACCGAGGCCGAGGGCAGGGGAACCGGCGTGCCGCCGACGGTGAAGGCCTGGTCGACCTCCAGCATGTTGTAGGCCACCTCGCCGCCGCCCTCGAAGGTCAGGGCGGCCGATTTCTCGAAGCGCACCAGGCCGCGCAGGATGGATTCGGAGGCCTCGCCCGTGGCGGTGAAGGCCTGTTCGGGATCGTCGACGCCGCCCAGCCGGGTGTTCGATGTGGAGACCGAGTCGAACGCGTTCCATTCATGGATCAGGCGGGTTTCCAGATTCAGCCGGGCGCCCAGCGGCCGGGTGTAGACCGCGCCCACCTCGCCACCGTCGCCGTCCTCGGCATAGAGGCTTTCGCGCCGGACATCGGGGGCGGTCTGCAGGTTGACGGCCTCGAAATCGTTGACGCCGTAGCGGGCGGTCAGGTCGATCTTGCCGCCCAGCAGCGGGGCCGCGTAGTTGCCGCGCACCGACTGGCCGCCGCCCCAGGAGTCGTTGAAGTAATCCTCGCGGCGGGTGACGTTCCCGTTGGCGTCGGTGCGGACTACGGGCCCCACGCCGTTGGCGTCGCTCATCGAGAGGCCGTCGCTCAGGGTGACGCCCCAGGTACGCTCGCCCTCGCGGGCGGTGAACTGGTACGAGCCGTTGAACTGGTCCCGACCGTCTTCGAAGAAATAGCCGGTGCCGGTGAGGATCGACTGGCGGGTGTTCTCCGTCTTCAGGATCACGTTCACCACCACCGAATAGCCCTGCATGTCGATGCCCGGGGCGCCGCCGCGGATCAGCTCGATGCGCTCGACCTGGCTGGCGGCGGTGCGCGACAGGACGTTGGAGCCGGTGTCGTTCTTGGAGGCGGGGCGGGCGTTGTTGATCAGGATGTTGCCGACCGCGCCCTCGAAGCCGCGGTTGCCGGAGCCGTCGCTGATCGAGAAGCCGGGCACCCGGGAGACCATGTCCAGCGCTGTGTTCGGGCGCTGGTCGGCGAAGAAGTCGGGCGTGAAGACCAGCACGCCCTGCTGGGCGGCGTCGGTCTGCGGGTCCTGGCTGGTCGGCCCGGTGGGGACCGGGGCCTGCGCCACCTGCGGCTCGGGGCCATCCGAGGCGGTCTGGGCCGCGGCCACGCCTCCGGTGAGCAGGATGGCGGTCGTGGCCAACAGGATGGTCTTGGTCATTGCAGGGTTCCCCTCGTCGTGTGACGAAGGTGTGGCGTCCCGACGCCGCCGGCTCCAGTTACAAGACGGCAAGGTGGATTAAATCTCGGACAGCATTACAGAGTTGTCATGCTGGTGTTCTTATCAAGACCGCCATTTCGACTTTAATATTAAGGATGGCAGGTAATCGCGAGATCATTGTGTTGGGCGGGTTGGAGGCGCGGGGGTTCGAAGTCGAAGGGCCGGATGGCGGGCGGGAGGAATAGGCCTCACCGGGTGATCAGCAGGGCGCCGAGGTCCGTCTGGGGCGCGACCACGCTCGCCCAGGTCCGGTTGCCCCAGCTCCAGCCCTGATCGATATCGAAGCCGACCGCCCGGGCCGTCTCCGTCTGGAAGTCGATGAGCAGTCCCTCGGCGTAGGCGGTGCTCACCGCCGAGCCGACGGGGATCTTGTCGAGGGTGAACATCACCAGCACCTTCGCTGTCGGCCCGATCATGTCCATGCTGTTGCCGTGGAGCGGAAAGGCGCAGATCGGTGCGAGCCCGGATCCCGCGTCGGCCCCAAGGCCGCAGGTCCAGGGCGTGGACCCCTGGTTGACCAGGGAAATCGTCCCCGGCTGGCCGCCTGTCTCGGTCGTCAGGAGGCCCGTGGCGGCGACCTGGACGGTCTGGCCGACGGCGGCCGGGGCCGAGGCGGACATGGCCACGATGGCGTTCTCGGACAGGGGCGTGACCGAGATGAAAGCGACGGCCGGGTCGGACAGGGTCACGACCGTGTTCTGGAGGCAGTGGGGCGCCCGGAACCAGACCAGGGGGTAACCGCCTCCGTAGCCGGCGTCGGCCTTGAGGACGGGGCCGTAGCTGACCGCGGTGAAGCCGTAGAGCGCGAGGTTCCCGGCGGAGAGCGCCTGCACCGTAGCGCTCGACAGACTGATCGTCAGGGTGCGTTGCATGAGGGACCGGTCCCAAAAAAGAGGGCCGGCGGGGATGGGGGGCGCCGGCCCTTCAAGTCTAGATTGTATCGACTTCGCGGACTAGTAGACCGCGTAGAGGCTGTTGGGCAGGCCGTTGGTGATGGTGAGCGACTGTGCCCGTATCTGGTTGATCGTATTCTCCTGGTTGGGCTGGATCTGGATGTTCACCGCCGGCTGGGCGGCGATCCGGTAGGTGACCTGGCCGGCGACGTTGTGCCGGTTTTCCAGCCGGACCTGCTCATCCAGGGCTCCGGCGGGAAAGACGTAGGTGGCGCCTGCGCCAATTCGGGTTTCCATATCGCTTCCCCTACGCGCTGGCGTTGCTGGTGATCAGCAACGGAACGAGACTGGCGTTCGGCAGGATCGATCGGGCCCAGGTCCCGGTGCCCCACGACCAGCCCTGGTTGATGTCGAAGGACACCGCCCGGGTCTGGGCGGCGGTCAGATCGACCAGCGCGCCGGACGAGAAGCATTTGTACTGGACGGTGCCGGTGTCGACCGTGTTGGTCGCGAAGGTCAGCAGCACTCGCTCGATCGGGGCCACCACGTCCATCATGTTGCCGTTCAGCGGAATGGCGCACATCGGATTGGCCACGCCGTTGGTCATCTGCGAGATGCCGGTCGTCCACGGCTGCGGACCCTGGTTCAGCACCGAGATCGCCGAGTCCGTGCCGCCGCTGGTCGACGTGAGGTTGCCGTACTGGTCGACGTCGGCGGTGTCGCCCAGGTTCATGTCGATCGAGTTCTGCGCGTTGACCGCGCCGCCGGAGATGACCTGACTGTTGGAAATGTAGGCCTGGTACTGTTCCTGCCAGACCACCTGGGTCGACGGCAGGAAGTTGTTGGTCTTGAACCAGACCAGGGGCGCGCCGCCCTGGACGGTGCTCTGGACCGCCTTGAATGCATACAGGCTGAAGCCCTGGGTCTTCAGGGTGGTGAGGGTGGCCGACGATAGCGCGATGTCGATCTCGTATGAGGTCGCCATGGTTTCTTCCTCCAAACAGCTCGCCGGGCCGGATCGGTCCGGCGCTGGTCACGGGACGCAACCAGCGAGAGAACTTTTGGCCCTTATTTCGATCTCTGCGAGCGCAACCGATTGCGTGATGCGCAACCGGACAGCGAGTCGTTTGCGCGACGCGCATCAGGCGCGAGGATCGACCGCCTGGGTCAGGTCGAGCAGGGCCTGGGCGGCGATCAGGGCGCGGCCGTGCGGCAGTCCGGGGAAAAGCTCTCGCGCCAGGCGTTCAACGGCGGGAGCCGCTTCCCGGTGCGCGTCGATATGGCCACGGCCGGTGAAGAGCCAGTCCAGCGACACGTCCAGCGTCTGGCTCAGCCTGATGGCGTTGGTGATCGAGATGGCCGGCCCGCGACGCCAACGGCTGATGGCGCTCTCGTCCACCCCCAATTCGGCGGCCAGCGCTTGCAGCTTGCCGATCCGGCGCTGACGCAGCGCCTCGCCCAGCCGTTCGGCCCACGCCGAGGCGTCGGTGGAAACACGCATAGAACTCCCCCCGCTTAGATTGCGAGGTGGACTATTATACAACCCTTAGTTCTATACCGCCGTGCCGCCCACCGTCAGGCCGCCGATCTTCAGGCTGGGCTGGCCGATGCCGACCGGGACCCCTTGGCCGGCCTTGCCGCAGACCCCGACGCCGGGATCGAAGGCGAAGTCGTCGCCGATCATCCGGACCTGCTGGAGCGCCGTGGCTCCGTCGCCGATCAGGGTGGCGCCGCGCACCGGGGCGGTGATCCGGCCGTCCTCGATCAGATAGGCCTCGGTGCACTGGAAGACGAATTTGCCATTGGTGATGTCGACCTGGCCGCCGCCGAAATTGGCCGCGTAGAGGCCGCGCTTCGTCGAGGCGATCATGTCGGCCTGCGAATCCTTGCCGCCCTCCATGAAGGTGTTGGTCATGCGCGGCATCGGCATGTGGGCGAAGGACTGGCGCCGGCCGTTGCCGGTGGCCCGGGCGCCCAGCTGACGCGCCGACAGCCGGTCGTGCATCAGCCCGACCATGACGCCGTCCTCGATCAGCACGGTGCGCGAGGTCGGCGTGCCCTCGTCGTCGATGCTGAGCGAGCCGCGCCGGCCGGCGATGGAGCCGTCGTCGACGACGGTGACGCCGGGCGCCGCGACCCGCTGGCCCATCTTGCCGGTGAACACCGACGAGCCCTTGCGGTGGAAATCGCCCTCGAAGCCGTGGCCGATCGCCTCGTGCAGCAGCACGCCGGGCCAGCCGGCTCCGAGCACCACGTCCATCTCGCCGGCCGGGCAGTCGACGGCCTCCAGATTGACCAGCGCCTGGCGCAGCGCCTCATCGACCTGGCCCTGCCAGCGCTCGGGCGCGATCCACGTCTCGAAGCCGGCGCGGCCGCCGGCGCCCGAGGAGGCGCTCTCGCGGCGGCCGTCCTTCTCGACGGTGACCGAGACATTGAGGCGGACGAGGGGGCGGATGTCGTCCACCCGCCGGCCATCGCCGCGCAGGATTTCGATATGACGGCGCTCGCCGACCAGCGAGGCCGAGACCTGCACGACGCGCGGGTCGCGCGCGCGGGCCCAGGCGTCGATCTCGGACAGCAGGGCGATCTTGTCGGAGAAGGCCGGCGAGGCCAGCGGATCGACGGCCTCATAGAGCTTCTGGTTGGTGGCGCGCGGCGCCTCGGCGGCGACGCCCGCGTGACCGGCCTTGGCCAGGGCGGCGCTGTCGGCGGCGCGGCGCAGGGCGGGACCGCTGATCTCGTTGGCGTGGGCGTAGCCGGCGGTCTCGCCCGCCACCACGCGCAGGCCGAAGCCTTCGGCGGCGTCATAGGCCGCGGACTTCAGGCGGCCGTCGTCGAAGACGAGCGATTCGGATTCGGAGCGTTCGAGGAACAGCTCGCCGTCGTCGGCGCCGGCCAGCGCGTCCTGAAGGACGGACAGGGCTTCGTCGGGGGCGACGTCGGCGGACTCGAGGATGGCGGGCGGGGAGACGTGCAGGGTCATGCCGCAGAGATAGGGGGTGGGGCCGGCCAAGTCACCGGCCCCACCCGAAATCCTACCGCTGGTTGACGTCGCCGGAGCCGGAGATGCTCTGGGTCAGGCTGGCCGGGCGCCGGCTCAGCTCGACGTCGCCGGAGCCGGAGATGGCGATCCGGGCGGCGCCGGTCGGGCCGACAACGGCCTCGCCGGAACCCGAGATCTCGACATCGGCGTCGCGGGTCTCCAGGCCCGAGAAGTCGGCCTCGCCGGAACCGGAGATGTCCAGTTCGACCGCATCGGTGCGGCCGGTCGCATCGACCTCTCCCGAGCCGTCGATGGCGACGAACAGGCTGGGCTGGTCGTAGTTGCGGATCGACAGGTCGCCGGAACTGCCGAGGCCGAAATTGCGGACCGAGGGCGCGGTCACGGTGATCCTCAGGGGCTGGTGGTCGCGCCAGCCGAACACCACGTGATCGACGTTGTCCTCATCGTCGAAGGTCAGGCGGCCGTCGGCGAGGCGGAGGCCCTCGACCTGCGCCTTCGGCCCGGTGACGGTCACGGAGGCCTCGTCGCCCTGGACGTAGATGACCTCGGCCGCGACATCGACCTCGAGGCGGTCGCCGCCGGTCCAGGCCAGGGTGCGGCTGAGCGTCTCGCCGTCGTCGTTGCGCTGGAAGTGGACGACGTGCTTTTCACCGTCGTTGTCCCAGAAGGTCCAGTTTCCGCCGTGGCGGGCGATGTCCTGGCCGCCGATGGCGGCGGCTCCGCCCAGGGCGGCGACGCAGAGTACGAGGCTGGCGCCGGTGATGATGAGAAGGGTGCGGATCATGCGGGTCTCTCCTCAGGCCTGGGCTTGGGGTTCAAGGGCCGGCTTCAGCAACCGGTAGTGCAGGCGGGCGTACCAGACGGTGGCGTTGACCAGCAGAATGGTGGCGATCGCGGTCAGGGCGCCGATGGCGGCGGCTCCGGCCATCATGCCGAGGCCGCCAAGGAGCGCGGCGGCGACGCCGCCGGGGAAGCCCGCGAACGGGCCGGCGACCATGATCGCGCCGCCGCCGATGAACAGGCCGATGGCGGCCATGAAGAAGCCGAACAGCGTCCCGACCACCCCCATGAAGATGGGCAGCAGGATCAGCAGGTCGATCGCTCCCAGCCCCAGCACCGCGAACACGGCCCCGGCGGCGGCGGACGGGTTCTTCTCCTGGTCCCAGCGGCGCGCCCCGGCCTCGGCGCGCAGTTCGCGGGCGAGACGGTCGGGGTCGCCGAGGGCTTCAGCGACTTCGGCCTCGGTGCGGCCGGCTGCGGCGCCGTCCTCGAAATGCATCTCGTAATCGGAGGCGATCTCGGCGGCGGCTACGGTCGGCATGCCGACCAGGCCTCGTCTCAACCGGCCCATGAATTCGGCGCGGGTCATAGTTCAGCTCCCCTTTCTTCGGTGTTGGCGACGGGCGCAGCCGATTCGGTCTCCGCGTCGGCGTTCATGACGTTCTCGACGGCGACCACGAAGGCGCGCCATTCGGCGGTCTGCCCCTCCAGGGCGCGCCGACCGGCGTCGGTCAGGCGATAGTATTTGCGCGACGGGCCGGAGGTCGATTCGACCAGATAGGTCTCGACCTGGCCGTCGGACTGCATCCGCCGCATCAGCGGGTAGATGGTGCCCTCGCCCATGTCGATCGCGTCCGACAGGGTCGAGGCGATCTCGTAGGCATAGCTGTCGCGGCGGTTGAGAAGGGCCAGCACACATAGCGTGAGCACCCCCTTCTTCAGCTGGATCTCAATGGTTTCAGGCACCTCGGCGTCTCCCTTGATGGCCAAAGGGGTATCGCAAGGTATCTGGCGATGCAAGGTAGCTGGTGAAACATGACAGCGATTTAATCCGACCCTCGGGATGGGGTGCGGCGTCCAATCGCTTGGCAAGCGCCGGGCAGGGCGATATGGACCCCCGCAAGAACCGCCGCGGCGTCCGCCCCGGCGCCTGCTTGCGATTCACTCGCAAGCGCTTGCGACAGAACGGTTTATGAGGATGTCTCGCATGGGGATGGGCACGCGGGCCCGGGGTCTGATCGGTGGCGGCATGGCCGCCCTGGCCCTGGCCCTTTTCGCCGCCGCACCGGCCGCGGCGCAGGAATTGGTGGGCCAGCCGACCGACGGCGCCCTCGGGCTGCAGGCGGCCGCCTCGCCGCTGAAGGTCGAGGCGCACATGTTCCATGACGCCATCCTGATGCCGATCATCACCTTCATCTGCCTGCTGGTGTTGGGCCTGATCGTGTGGATCGTCATCCGCTACAACAAGAAGTCCAACCCGGTCCCGGCCAAGTGGAGCCACAACACCTTGGTCGAGGTTATCTGGACGGTCGTCCCGGTCCTGATCCTCGTCTTCATCTCGCTGTTCTCGTTCCGGCTGCTGTTCAACTATCACGACATGCCGGAGCCGGACCTGACCGTGAAGGTCACCGGCAACCAGTGGAACTGGGCCTACGAATACCCCGACCAGGCGATCCCGGAGTACATCTCCAACATGCTGCCGGAAGAGGAAGTGGCCCAGCGCGGCATGCCGCACAGCCTCTACCGTCTGGCCGCCGACGAGCCGATGGTGGTGCCGGTCGGCGCCAACGTCCGCCTGCTGGTGACCGCCGCCGACGTGATCCACGCCGTGGCCCTGCCGGCCTTCGGCCTCAAGACCGACGCCGTTCCGGGCCGGGTCAACGAGACGTGGTTCCGCGCCGATCGTCCGGGCGTCTACTATGGCCAGTGCTCGGAACTGTGCGGCGTCGACCACGCCTTCATGCCGATCCAGATCAACGTCGTCTCGCGCGCCGAGTTCGCCTCATGGGTGGCCTCCAAGGGCGGTTCGATGACGCCCCGCACGGCCGACCAGGCCCCCGGCGGCACGGCGGCGCAGATCGAGGCCGGCACCACCGGCGCGGTCGCCACCCGCAACGTCTCCTCGGGACCGATGCGGGCCGCTTCGGACGCCGTGGCCGGCCAGTCGGCCCCCGCCCCGGCGGCCGCTCCGGCCCCCGCCGCCCCCGTCCCCGCCGCCGCTCCGGCCGCCCAGTAACGATACGCGAGAGCCCCAAAGACCATGGCCACCGCAGCCGCGAACCTCGCCCACGACCACGACGGGCATCATGACCACAAGCCGGGCTTCTTCACCCGCTGGTTCCTGTCGACCAACCACAAGGACATCGGCACCCTGTACCTGATGTTCGCCATCATGGCGGGCATCGTGGGCGGCGCCCTGTCCGGCCTGATCCGCTGGGAGCTGGCCGAGCCGGGCATGCAGGTGTTCATCGCCGGCGGACTGGTCGAGCAACTCGGCTTCGTCGAGGCGAGCAAGCACGGCTACAACGTCACCGTCACGGCCCACGCCCTGATCATGATCTTCTTCATGGTCATGCCGGCGATGATCGGCGGCTTCGGCAACTGGTTCGTGCCGATCATGATCGGCGCGCCCGACATGGCCTTCCCGCGCATGAACAACGTGTCGTTCTGGCTGCTGGTCGCCGCGTGGATCCTGCTGTGCACCTCGATGTTCGTCGACGGCGGCCCGGGCAAGGGCTTCGGCGGCGGCTGGACGGCCTATCCGCCGCTCTCGACCATGGGCCACACCGGCCCGGCCTTCGACCTGGCGATCTTCTCGCTGCACGTGGCCGGCGCCAGCTCGATCCTCGGGGCGATCAACTTCATCACCACCATCTTCAACATGCGCGCGCCGGGCATGACCCTGCACCGGATGCCGCTGTTCGCCTGGTCGGTGCTGGTCACCGCCTTCCTGCTGCTGCTGTCGCTGCCGGTGCTGGCCGGCGCCATCACCATGCTGCTGGCCGACCGCAACTTCGGCACCAGCTTCTTCGATCCCGCCGGCGGCGGCGATCCGGTCATGTACCAGCACCTGTTCTGGTTCTTCGGCCACCCCGAGGTCTACATCCTGATCCTGCCGGGCTTCGGCATGGTCAGCCACATCGTCTCGACCTTCTCGAAGAAGCCGATCTTCGGCTACCTCGCCATGGCCTACGCCATGGTCGCCATCGGCTTCGTCGGCTTCATCGTGTGGGCCCACCACATGTTCACGGTCGGCATGAGCGTGAACCTGCGGGCCTATTTCGTCGCCGCGACCATGATCATCGCGGTCCCGACCGGGGTGAAGATCTTCAGCTGGATCGCCACCATGTGGGGCGGTTCGATCAGCTTCAAGACGCCCATGCTGTGGGCGATCGGCTTCATCTTCCTGTTCACCGTCGGCGGCGTCACCGGCGTGGTGCTGGCCAACGCCGGCATCGACTACACCCTGCACGACACCTACTATGTGGTGGCCCACTTCCACTATGTGCTGTCGCTGGGCGCCGTCTTCGCCATCTTCGCCGGCTTCTACTACTGGTTCGAGAAGATGTTCGGCGTGAAGTACAACGAGTTCCTCGGCGCCGCGCACTTCTGGATCATGTTCGTGGGCGTGAACATCGTGTTCTTCCCGCAGCATTTCCTCGGCCTGCAGGGCATGCCGCGCCGCTACGTGGACTACGCCGACGGCTACGCCTTCTGGAACCACGTCTCGTCGGTGGGTTACGTCATCACCATCGTGGGCGTCGCGGTCTTCCTGGTCATGCTGATCGAGGCGGCGATCCGCCGCCGTCCGGCCGTCGACAATCCGTGGGGCGAGGGCGCCACGACCCTGGAGTGGACCCTGTCCTCGCCGCCGCCGCACCACCAGTTCAACGAACTGCCGGTGGTCAAGAGCGACGAGCACTAGGACCGGTCCAGCCGGAACTGACACACGGGGGCCGCTCTTTCAGACGAAGGGGCGGCCTCTGGGTTTTTGAAAGCACCATGACCCAACCCGCCGCAACGCCCTCGATCTCCACGGCCCAGCCGGAAGACTTTTTCCAGCTGCTGAAGCCGCGCGTGATGTCGCTGGTGATCTTCACCGCGGTGACGGGCCTGGTCGTCGCGCGCGGCGATATCGGCTGGTTGTCGGCGGCCATCGCCATCCTGTGCATCGCCGTCGGCGCGGGCGCGGCGGGGGCCCTGAACATGGCCCTGGAAGGCGAGACCGACGCCCTCATGCGGCGCACGCGCGGGCGACCCGTGGCGGCCGGGCGGGTCAGCCGCAACGACGCCCTGACCTTCGGGGTCGTGCTGTCGGTGTTCTCGGTCATGCTGCTGGGCATGGCGACCAACTGGCTGGCCGGCGGGCTGCTGGGCCTGACCATCGTCTATTACGCCGGCTTCTACACCCTGCTGCTCAAGCGGCGGACGCCCCAGAACATCGTCATCGGCGGGGCCGCCGGGGCGTTCCCGCCGGTGATCGGCTGGGCGGCCGCGACCGGGACGGCGCCGTGGCACGCGTGGCTGCTGTTCCTGATCATCTTCCTGTGGACCCCGCCGCACAGCTGGGCGCTGGCGCTGTATTCGGCCGGCGACTACGCCAAGGCGGGGATTCCCATGATGCCGGTGGCGCGCGGGGCGAAGTCGACGCGGCTGCAGATCCTGCTCTACAGCCTCGTCTTCGTGCCCGTCGCCATCGCGCCGGGGCTGACGGGGCTGGGCGGACCGGTCTATCTGGCGGTGTCGGCGGCCGGCGGCGTCGGCTTCCTGTGGCTGGCGGTCCGGCTGTGGCGCTCGCGGGCCGGCGACCAGCCCGACAAGGCCGAGGCCGTGGGGCGAGAGGCCGCATTGTATGATGTGCGCGCCGAGGCCAAACCAGCCCGCAACCTGTTCGCCTTCTCGATTCTGTATCTGATGGCCCTGTTCGCGGCCTTGCTGGTCGAGAGCGCGGCCCCGATGATGAGCCTGTAGCCCGCCATGCGCCTGACCCCCGAACAGCTCTCCGCCCGCAAGAAGCGCAACATCGCGCTCGCCGTCGCGCTCGTGGCCTTCATCGTGCTGGTGTTCGCGACGACCATCCTCAAGCTGCAGGGCAACCGGGATGAGGCCGCCGCCATCGTCGAGGGTCAGACGATCGGGCAGGACGTGAGGCCGACGCCGTGAACCGCAAGAACCTCATCGCTATCGCCTGCGTCTTCGCGGTCATGGCGATGACCGGCGCGGCCTTCGCCGCCGTGCCGCTGTACCGGATGTTCTGCCAGGTCACCGGCTTCAACGGCACGGTGTCCCGCGCCGACAACGCCCCGGACACGGTGCTGGACGAAACGGTGCTGATCCGCTTCGACACCAATGTCCGCGACCTGCCGATGATCTTCCGGGCCGAACAGGTCAGCCAGCGGGTGCGCATCGGCGAGACCGGCATGGCCTTCTTCGACGTGACCAACACCTCGGACCAGCCGATCCAGGCGACGGCGGCGTACAACGTCGTGCCGGAACGGGCCGGGCCGTATTTCCAGAAGCTGCAATGCTTCTGCTTCGACAGCCAGACCATCGAGCCCGGTCAGACGATGAAATTCCCGGTGCAGTATTTCGTCGCACCCGAGATCGCCACCGACCGCGAGAGCCGCGGCGTGCGCGAGATCACCCTCAGCTACACCTTCTATCCGACCAAGGGCGCCGAACTGGCCTCAAACCCCGCCGCAGCCACTGGCGCGGCCGGGTAGCGAACGCTATAGCCTGCCCCAATCCGACTCTCGACGTTGCAAGAGACCCAGATGGCCGACGCCCACGCCACTCCCCATCACGACTACCACCTGGTGAACCCCAGCCCCTGGCCGCTGGTGTCATCGATCGCCGTCGTCATCCTGTTCGTCGGCGCCGTGGTGTGGATGAAGGGCCTGGTTCCGGCCGATTCGGGGCCGCTGGCCTCGGCCCTGCTGTCCGAGGGCAAGCAGCCGCTGTTCTTCGCCGGTCTGGCGGGCGTGCTGGTGTCGATGGCCGGCTGGTGGTCGGACGTGATCAAGGAAAGCCGCGCCGGCGACCACACGCCGGTCGTCTCGATCGGCCTGCGCTACGGCATGATCCTGTTCATCGCTTCGGAAGTGATGTTCTTCGCGGCCTTCTTCTGGATCTTCTTCGAGATGGCGGTCTTCAACGAGGCCCGCGCCCACATCCCCGAGATCGGCAACTGGGCCGAGACGGCCGCCGCCTGGTCGACCTGGCCGCCGAAGGGCGTCGAGGTGCTGGATGCGTGGCAGCTGCCGCTGCTGAACACCGTCATCCTGCTGCTGTCCGGCACCACGGTGACCTGGGCGCACCACGCGCTTCAGGTCGGCGACCGCAACGCGACCAAGATCGGCCTGGCCATCACCATCGCCCTCGGCGTGCTGTTCACCGCGGTGCAGGCCTACGAGTACAACCACATCCTCCACGAGAACCTGTTCTTCAACGAAGAGGCCCTGAACTCGGGCCTGTACGGTTCGATCTTCTTCATGGCCACCGGCTTCCACGGCTTCCACGTGCTGGTCGGGACCATCTTCCTGACCGTCTGCCTGCTGCGCCTGCTGGCCGGCCAGATGACCCCCGAGAAGCATTTCGGCTTCGAGGCCGCCGCCTGGTACTGGCACTTCGTGGACGTGGTCTGGCTGTTCCTGTTCGCCTTCGTCTACGTCACCTTCGGGTGACGGCGGGGCCCACAGGTCCGAACCATCAACCGGCGCGGATCGACCCGATCCGCGCCGGTCTGCTTTGCCGCTGCCCCAACTGCGGCCAGGGTCCGCTCTACGCCGGTTTTCTGAAGGTGGTGGAGCGCTGCGAGGCCTGCGGCTTCGACTTCACCCGGCTGAACACCGGCGACGGCGCGGCCGTCTTCGTGATGCAGATCGCCGGCGCGCCCGTGGTGTTCGGGGCGCTGTTCGTCCAGATCGCCTATGAGCCGCCCATCTGGGCCATGCTTCTGGTGGCCCTGCCGCTGGTGGCGGGGCTGTCGCTGGGCCTGATGCGGCCGGGCAAGGGCGTCATGATCGCCCTGCAGATGAGGAACCGGGCGGGACAGGCGCGCCATGACGGGTGAAACGAGAGGCCGCTTTCCCTGGGGGCTGACCCTCGCCTCGGCGCTGGTGTTCGTCCTGCTGGTCACGCTCGGCGTCTGGCAGGTGCAGCGGCTGCAGTGGAAGCAGGGGCTGATCGCCAGGGCCGAAGCGGTCGCGACCGCCCCGCCGGCCTCCCCCGTCGCTGTCCTCGAGGCCGACGAACCCGAATTCGGCAAGGTGGCGCTGATCTGCCCCGGACTGGCCACGGCGCCGTTTGTGGAGCTGCAGACCATCCACGAGGGTCAGCCGGGCGTCCGCCTGATCTCGGCCTGCCGGCATCCCGGCTACGGTCAGACGCTGCTGATCGATCGCGGCTTCGTCGCCGAGACCATTTCCGCCCGCCCGCCGGTAGCGGCGTCGGACGAGCCCGTCGAGCTGGTCGCCCAGGTGCGCACCACGCCCGCCCCCGGACCGATGGCCCTGGCCGCCGAAGGCCGGCGCTTCTTCGCCCGCGACAACGCCGCCATGGCCCGGGTGCTGGGTGTCGAGGGACCCGTCGCGCCCCAGACCCTGTTCGCCCTGACCTCGTCCAACCCGGAATGGCTCGCCCTGGAGCCGTCCGCGCCGCCCGCCGTCTTCTCGAACAACCATCTCGGCTATGCGATCACCTGGTTCGGACTGGCGCTGGCGCTGGCCGGTTTCTACATCGCCCTGCTCCGCCGCAAGCTGACCCCGCCTCGTGGGGAAGAGAGACCCAACTGACCGCCACGCTCCACACCCTGTCGAACGGCGTCCGTGTCGTCTGCGATCCGATGCCCGGCCTGCGCACCCTGGCGCTGACCGTGGCCGTCCGCGGCGGCGCCAAATGGGAATCGGAGGCGCAGTCCGGCTGGTCGCACTGTCTCGAGCACCTGGTCTTCAAGGGGGCCGGCGACATGGGCGCGCGCGACATCGTCGAGCGGATCGAGGCCGAGGGCGGCTCGCTGAACGCCTCGACCGGCTATGAGCGCACCAGTTTCGAGGTCCGGGCCCTGCACGGCTCCCTGCCGCTGGCCATGCAGGTGCTGTCCGACCTGGTGTTCCGCCCGACCCTCGACCCCGACGAGATCGAGCGCGAGAAGGACGTGGTGGCGCAGGAGATCGCCGAGGCCTTCGACACCCCCGATGACCACGTCTTCGAAATGGCCCAGACCCGGGCCTTCGAGGGCCAGCCGCTGGGGCGGCCGATCCTCGGCTCGGTCATCAGCCTGAAACCGATCACCCGCGCCGCCATCGGCGACTGGCGGGCCCGGCTGTATTCCCCCGACCGGATGGTGGTCGCGGCCTCCGGCGCGGTCGACGAGACCGAGCTGCTGGCGCTGGCCGAGCGCTGGTTCGGCGGCGAGACGCCGACCTCGGCCGAGGCCCCCGCCGCTCCGCGCTTCACCGGCGGCCACGCCGCCCTGTCGCGCCGGATCGAACAGGCCAACATCGTCTTCCAGCTGCCGGCCGCCGCGGCCACGGACCCGTCCTATGCGGCCACCCGGCTGATGACCGAAATCCTCGGCGGCGGCATGGCTTCGCGCCTGTTCCAGAGCGCCCGCGAGGAGCGCGGCCTGGCCTACGCCATCGACGCCTATCACGAGCCCTACGAGGACGCTGGGATTCTGGGCATCTACGCCGGGGCGGCGGCCGACCGGGCCGTCGAACTGGCCCAGGTGTGCGCCGCCGAGCTGAAGGCCCTCGCGGAGAGCGGCCCGACGGCGGCCGAACTGTCGCGGGCCAAGGCGGTGATGAACGCCGGCCTGTGGATGTCGGACGAGAGCCCGGCGGCGCGCGCGGGCCGGGCGGCGGCGCAGGTGCTGATCTTCGGCGCCCCGATCACTTCGGAGACCATGGCCGGGCGGACGCTGGCCCAGACCGCCGACGACGTCCGCGCGGCGGCGGCGGCGGCGCTGTCGGCGGGCCGCGCGGCCACGGCGGTGCTGGGTCCGGGCGCGGCGGCCCCGGCCGGCCCGGCCTTCCGCGACGCCCTTTTCGGCTGACCGGCAGGGGGGTATCCTTTCGGGCATGGCCCTGCTGGACTGGATCAACGAGGCGACCGGTCCGGTCGTGAAGGGCGAAGGCGTGACCCTGCGCCCGCCGCGCGCCGCGGACTACGAGGCCTGGTCCGCCCTGCGCCAGCTGTCCCACGCCTATCTGCAGCCGTGGGAGCCGACCTGGCCCGAGGACGACCTGACCCGCCCCGCCTTCAAGCGGCGCCTGTCGATCTACGCCCGCGAGATGGACGCGGGGAACGCCTGGCCCTTCTTCATCTTCGCCGACGCGGACCAGGCGCTGGTCGGGGCCATCACCCTGTCGAACATCCGGCGCGGCGTCGCCGAGGCGGGCACGCTCGGCTACTGGATCGGCCGCCCGTTCGCCGGACGGGGACACGCCACGGCGGCGGTCAGAGGCATGGTCGCGCACGCCTTCGACGAGCTGAAACTGCATCGGGTCGAGGCGGCCTGCGTGCCGACCAACCTGGCCTCGCGCCGGGTGCTGGAGAAGGCCGGCTTCGCGCTCGAGGGGCAGGCCCGGGCTTATCTCAAAATTAACGGCGCTTGGGCAGATCATCTCCTGTTCGGGATCGTCAACGACGGGGCTGGACGCGGCGGCTGACCTCGGGTGATCCTTGGGGCCGCCTTCTCGGGACCGGTCACGCGTTTTGAACACTCGCTCCAGAAGTCTGGCCTGGGACGCGACGACCGCCATCGAGGCGCTGGCCGCGGCCGATACGGCCCTGTGGATCTGGACCCCGTCCGACGATCAGATGCGCTTCACCGGGGCCACCCGGGCGCTCGGCCTCGGACCGTTGGCCCCGGAGTGTTCGGGCGCCGCCTTCACCGCCGTCGCCGTGCCGTCGGACCGTTCGCTGGCCGAGCGCATCCTCAAGCCGCAGACCGAGGGGACCGAGGTCGCAGTGCGCCTGCGCATGCGCGAGGCCGAGACCTGCCTGTGGCGCGGCGTCTGGCTCGAGGACGGGTTGCGCGCCGCCGGGGTGGTGGCGCTGGAGACCAAGTTCGCGGCCTCCCACCGGGATCACCTGACCGGCCTGCTGGACCGCCGCACCTTCCTGACCCGCGCTGGCGAAACCCTGACCCAGCCGGGCGACTACGAGCTGGTGGTCGCCGACGTTGACCGCCTGCGCCGCCTCAACGAGGCCCTGGGCCACGAACGCGCCGACCTGGTGCTGGCGGCGCTGGGTTCGCGCCTGAACGGGGCCTTCGCCCAGGAGGCCAATCCCGCCCGCGTCGGCGAGGACGAATTCGCCGTGATCGTGCCGCGCGGCTCCGGAGCCGCCTCGGAACGTCTGCGCGAGGCGCTGGAGCAGCCGCTGAGGGTGGCGGGCTTCGACATCTATCCCACCGTCTCGATCGGGGCCGTGGCGGCCGAGGGCGGTCCGGACGCCTCCGACCCGGCGGAACTGCTGCGCCGGGCCGAGCTGGCCGTCGAACAGGCCAAGACCGCCGGGCGCGGCGGGGCGGCCGCCTATGGCCGCGCGCTGGAGTCCGACAGCCTGTCGCGGCTGGCGCTTGAAGCCGACCTGCGCAACGCCTTCGTGCGCGGCGAGATCGAGCCCTTCTACCAGCCCATCGTCAATCTGGTGACGGGGGCGGTGGCCGGATTCGAGGCCCTGGCCCGCTGGCGCCATCCGCAGCGCGGCCTGGTGCCGCCGGACGAGTTCCTCGGCCTCGCCGACGAGATGGGGCTGATGAACGAGCTCGGCCTGCTGATGATGAGTCAGGCGGCGCGCCAGCTGGCCGAATGGCTGGCCCGGCACCCGTCGGCCGGCAGGCTGTTCTGCAGCGTCAACCTGTCGGTCGGCGAGATCGAGCGGGCCAACTTGGTCGAGGACGTGGCGCGGATCATCGCCGACGCCGGCCTGCCCAAGGGGGCGCTGAAGCTGGAGGTCACCGAGGGCGACATCATGCGCGACACCTCGCGCGCGGCCGACACCCTGACCCGGCTGCGCGAGGCCGGCGCCTCGCTGGCCCTCGACGACTTCGGCACCGGCTTCTCGTCCCTGACCTGGCTGGCCAAGCTGCCGTTCGATACGCTGAAGATCGACCGCTATTTCGTGCTGACCATGGACAAGGACGAGGGCTCGGCGAAGATCGTCAAGTCGGTCGTCAACCTCGGCCGCGACCTGTCGCTCGAGGTCGTCGCCGAGGGCGTCGAGAACGCCGGCCTCGCCAAGCTGCTGCTCGAGGCCCAGTGCCACTACGGCCAGGGCTTCGGCTACGCCCCGGCCCTGCCCGCCCAGGAGGCCGAGGTCTATCTGAACGAGTCGCTCGCCGACGGCACGGCGCCGATCAAGGCGCGCTCGGCCTGACCGTCAGGCGCGCCCGCTCTGCCCCGACAGCCGCGCCGGATCGACGCCCAGACCGGCCAGCGCCTTGCCCCATTTGCCTTCGTAGTCCGGATCGAAGATCAGGTCGGCGTCGGCCTCGGCGGTGAGCCAGACGTTCTCGCCCAGCTCGTCCTCGAGCTGGCCCTCGCCCCAGCCGGCGTAGCCGAGCAGCAGCACCGAGCGCCGCGGTCCCATGGCCGGGTCGACCATCGCCGCCAGCGCCTCGCGCGTGCCGGTCATGGCCAGGCCCTCGCCGAAGGCCAGCGAGGCGTCGTCGATCAGCCAGTCGTCGGTGTGCAGCACGAAGCCGCGCTCGCGCTCGACTGGACCGCCGACCAGCACCGCGCGCTCCGCGGCCGACTCCGGCGCCGGCGTCTCCAGCTTGGTCAGCACCGCCTTCAGGTCGATGCCCGGCGCGGGGCGGTCGAGGCGGAGCCCCATGGCATGGTCGGGCCGGTGGGCGCAGACGAGGATGACGGCCTGCTCGAAGCGAGGATCGCTGATGCCCGGCATGGCCACCAGCAGTCGGCCCGCGAGGGAGTGGAAATCGTCCATTCTCCTATCATCGGGACCGGGCGCGACGGGCGCAAGGCCGGGCCGCGACGGAAAGGTTGGCGCTGCGCCCGGCAACGCCTATCTGGATCGGGAGTTTCGATCATCATCCCCTTGCTCCGGAGCCCTGCCATGACCGTCCAGATCGGCGACCGCATCCCCTCGGCCACCCTGACCCGCGCCACCGACGACGGCCCCAAGCCGGTGTCCACCGACGAGGTCTTCGCCGGCAAGACCGTGGCCCTGTTCGCCGTGCCCGGCGCCTTCACCCCGACCTGTTCGGCCAAACACCTGCCCGGCTTCAAGGACCACCGCGAGGACCTGGCCGGCAAGGGCGTCGACACGGTCGCCTGCCTGTCGGTCAACGACGCCTTCGTCATGGGGGCCTGGGCCGACAGCCAGGGCATCGGCAAGGACGAGATCGTGATGCTGGGCGACGGCAACGGCGACTTCACCCGCGCCCTCGGCCTGTCGATGGACGCCAAGGGCTTCGGCATGGGCGAGCGCTCGCAGCGCTATTCGATGATCGTCAAGGACGGCGTGGTCGAGCAGCTCAACGTCGAGCAGCCGGGCGAGTTCAAGGTGTCGTCGGCGGAACATCTGCTGACGCAGCTCTAGGGGGCGCTATCGCTCACGGCGCGGCCGTTCGCTGCGTGAGCGCGGGGTCCGAGCCATGACCGACGTCTTCACCCCCGAACAGCGCAGCGCGGTGATGCGGCGCATCAAGGGCCGCGACACCGCGCCCGAGCGCGCCGTGCGCCGCGTCCTGCGCGAAGCGGGGATCGGCTATCGGCTGGGCGGCGCCGGCCTGCCGGGGCGGCCCGACGTGGTTATGAAGGGCCGGCGCGTGGCGGTGTTCGTGCACGGCTGCTTCTGGCACGGCCACGACTGCGCCCGCGGGGCCCGTAAACCCAAGGCCAACGCCGCCTACTGGAGCGCCAAGATCGAGCGCAACCGCGCCCGCGACGCCGCGGCCCGGGCGGCGCTGGAGGCCGCGGGCTGGCGGGTGATCACGGTTTGGGAATGCGGGATGAAGGCCGCCGACTTCCCCGCCCGGCTGGTCGCCGAGGTGCGGGGTCAGGCGACGGCGGGCTCGGCCACGGCGTCTTCTTCAGCGGCCTGAGCCAGGGTCATGACGTGGTTGATGGCCCCCAGCAGCATCGGCGGGGTGATCGGCTTGGGCACGAAATAGGTCATGCCGGCGTCGGTGCAGGCGGCGATGTCGTCGGGCGAGGTGTCCGCCGTCACCGCGATGATCGGGACCAGCGCATTGGGGCCGGCGCCGGCGCGGATGCGGCGGGTGGTCTCGCGCCCGTCGAGCTCGGGCATCCGCACGTCCATGAAGATCAGGTCGAAACCCGAGGTTTCGCAGATCTTCAGCGCCGCCATGCCGTCGGCGGCCGTGGCGATGTCGCAGCCGAGCGGCTGCAGGATCAGCTGGATGGCGCGGCGGTTGATGTCGTGGTCGTCGACGACGAGCACCCGCATCGGGCGGCCGTCATCCTCTTCGGAAGGTTCGTTGGCTGTCGGTGCGACGGCCTCGATCGGGATGGCGTCCGTGGACGCCTCCCCAGGCGACCGGGCGGCCGGCGCGGGCGATGCCGGGCTCGACGGCCGGCCTGAGCCGCCGGCGGACAGGGCGCGGGCGACGGCGTCGCGGCTTTCCTGGTCCAGGGCGGGCGCGACCGCCGTGCTCGCTTTTCCGGGCTCGAGCCGCAGGGCGAGCGTGAAGCTGGCCCCGTGCCCGACGCTGCTGCGCGCGGTTAGGCGGCCGCCCATCAATTCGGCCAGCTGGCGGCTGATGGCGAGCCCCAGGCCGCTGCCGCCGTGCCGGGCGCTGACGCCATCGACGGTCTGGTCGAAGGGGGTGAACAGCCGGGCCATCTGATCCCGCGACATGCCCGGCCCCGTATCCGAGACCTCGATAAGCACGGCGTGGCCGCCGGTGTCCTCGGCCCAGCCGTGGAAGCGCAGGGTGATGGACCCCTCGGCCGTGAATTTCATGGCGTTGGAGATCAGGTTGTTGAGCACCTGCCGCAGCCGCATCGGATCGCCACGCACCGAGGCCGGCACCGTCGCGGCGCCTTCGATGCGCAGCTTCAGGCCCTTGGCGCGGGCCGGTCCGCGCCACAGCCGGGCGGACTGGTTCAGCAGGTCGCGCAGGTTGAAGTCGACCGCGTCCACGGTCATGTGCCCGGCCTCGAGCTTGGCGTGGTCCAGCAGGTCGTCCAGCAGGGCCTTCATCATGAAGCCGGCGTCGCTGATCAGCCGCGCCTGGGCCCGGGCGGTGTTGTCGGCGGCGCCGCGTTCCAGTTCGGCGGAGCCGGTCAGGATCGCGCTGATCGGGGTGCGGAGGTCATGGCCCACGGCGGCCAGGAAGGCGCTGCGGCCTTCCATGATGCGTTCCGCGTCGGCGCGCTTCTCTTCGGCCTCGATCCGGGCGGCGGTCTCGGAGACCCGGGCCTCGTTCATGCGCTGCCATGTCGACAGGCAGTAGGTGATGAAGACGCCGACGGCGATCGACGCCGCCGTGATGAAGGCCGCCGACGCGCCGAACATGGCCATGAAGAACGGCGTCGAGGCGAGGTAGAGGAACTGCGGCGTCACCGTCAGCAGGAGCACCGAGATCGAGCGTGGCGCATTGATCATCGAATAGATGGCGCCGGCCGACAGCAGCATGGAGGCGCAGATGCCGCCCATCGGGCCGCCTACCAGCCACAGCGGAATGGCCAAGCTGCCGAAATAGCCGGCGTTGACGATCAGCAGGGCGTCGCCGGCCAGCCGCCGCAGGCCGCGCAGGCGCTCGGTGCGGCCGTCGTTGACCGGGCCGAAGACCAGCAAATCCAGCAACTGGACGAGGAAATAGCCCAGCACCCAGCCGACGCTGAGCGACCAGCCGAGCAGCGGGCTGAACACCAGGGCGCAGGCCGCGGCCATGCCCAACCGCTGCAACAGCGCCTTGCGCCGCTGGCGGATGGCGCCGGCCCAGGTGGTGTCCAGGGCGGCGGCAGGCATGTCGGCTTTGGCGATCGCCATGCGGCTCCCCCGGATCGGACGTGTTCGCCCGTCTAAATCATACCCCGCGGGCCCCTAACGCTCCGTCAACGACCTGTCGCCACGGCCTCATTTGCTGTGGAGAAGCCGTCGGCGCGCAGGCGGGCCGCCAGATCGCGCTTGATGCGCCCGACGAGGCCGGGACCCTCGTAGACGAGGGCGCTGTAGACCTGCACGGCCGAGGCGCCGGCCCGGATGCGCTCATAGGCGTCCGCGCCGGAACCAATCCCGCCGACGGCGATCAGCGGCAGACGCCCGGACGACGCCTCCGCCGCCGCGCGCAGGGCCGCCGTGGCGCGGGCTCTCAGCGGCGCGCCGGACAGTCCGCCGGCCTCGTCCCGCTGAGGCGATTTCAGGCTGTCAGGCCGGTCCAGGGTGGTGTTGGCCACGATCAGGGCGTCGATGCCGTGGTCCAGCGCCGCCTCGACGATCAGCTGGATCTCCGCCGCCGTCAGGTCGGGCGCGATCTTGAGGAAAACCGGCGTGCGGTCGCCGGCGCGGGCCTCCGCCAGACGTCCGAGCAGATCATCCAGCGCGGCCCGGCCCTGCAGGTCGCGCAGGCCCGGGGTGTTCGGCGACGAGACATTGACGGTGACATAGTCGGCCAGGCCCTTCAGCCGCTCCAGACCGGCGACGTAATCGGCCGCCTTGTCCTCCGTCTCCTTGTTGGCTCCGAGATTGGCGCCGATCACCGCCCCGGCGGGACGGCGGGCCAGCCGCGCGGCGAAGGCCTCGAGCCCCGCGTTGTTGAAACCCATGCGGTTGATGACCGCCCGGTCTTCGGACAGGCGGAACAGGCGCGGGCGCGGATTGCCGGGCTGCGGGCGCGGCGTGACCGAGCCGCACTCGACGAAGCCGAAGCCCAGCCGCGACAGCCCCCTCAGCGCCTCGCCGTTCTTGTCCAGGCCCGCCGCCAGTCCGACCGGATTGGACAGACGCAGGCCGGCCACCGTCGTCGCCAGGACCGGGTCGTCGGCCGGGGGGGCGGGCAGGGGCGCGATCCTCAGCGCGAGGATGGCCAGACGGTGCGCGATTTCGGGATCGAGAAGGCGCAGGGCGGCGGCGCCGAAGTCGGTCAGGGCCATCCGGTCGCTCCATCCTCGAAGATCATCACGCCATCCTCACTCACCGACAGCGGCCGCCCGGCTGTGGCCGACGACACGGGCAAGGGGCCGTGGAGGTGCGGAAACAGCGCGCCGCCGCGTGACGCCTCCCAGCGGAGGGTCTCGCCGAGCGAGGCCAGGTCGACCGTGACCAGCACCAGACCGCCCCGCCCCGCGTAATGGCGGCGCGCCGTTTCGGCCAGCTGCGTCGCCGTCGACATGTGGATGTAGCCGTCGGCGCGATCGACGGCCGAGCCGTCGTAGACGCCCGCCGCCCGCGCCTGCGCCCATTCAGCGCGGTCGACCAGCTTGTGGGCGGTATCGGTCATTCGGCGACGAGATCGCGCGGCTGCAGATAGCCTTCGAGCATGCGCCGGCCGGCGGCGTCGACGCCGAAGATCGCCGCCGCGCCGGGCGGGAAACCGCCGCTCATGCGGTCGAGGATCGACGGCGAGGCGGCCCCTTCGACCAGATATTCCACGGCCAGCAGATGGACGCCGGGATTGTGGGCCACGACCATCAGGCAGCCGGCGTCGTCCTCCACCGCCTCGACCAGACGGCGCAGGGTCTCGGCGCCGCCGTTGTAGAGCGCCTCGTCGTCGCGGATCTGCACATCGCCGAAGGCGTCGTGCAGCAGGTCCCAGGTCTGACGGGTGCGCGCCGCGGGCGAGACCAGCGCCAGGTCCGGCCGCAGGCCGCGCGCGGCCAGGGCCCGGCCCATGGCGGCGGCGTCGGTCCGGCCGCGGTTCGACAGGGCGCGATCGCGGTCGCGTCCGGAACCCGCCGCCCGCTCGGCCTCGGCGTGCCGCATCAGGATCAGTCTCTGCATGCCCGCCCTTTAGGGCCTGCCGCCCCGCCTGCAAAGCCGGGGAACGGTCAGCGGCTTTCGCGGCGGCTGCCCGGGATCGGCTGCGGCCGCAGGGCGGCGGCCAGGGCCGGGGCGGCGGCCAGGGCGTTGCCTGGATGCACCCGGGCGTAGGCCTGGCGGGTGGCCTCCAGCAGGATGACGCCCGCGGCCCCGGGCATAACCCGCCGTCCAATCTGTTCGAAGCCGTCGGCCAGCGGCAGCAGCGGGCTCCAAGGCGGCACGTACAGGGTCTGGCTCCAGGCGGTGGGCTCGAGCCCCGCCCCGCGCACCAGCCGTTCGAGCTGGCGTCGGGTGAACGGCCGGCCATAGCCGAATGGCGTGGCCTCGACCCGTGACCACAGTCCGCCGCGCGCGGCGGCGATCAGGATGATGCGGCCGGCCGGCGACAGCGTCCGCACGGCTTCCAGCAGCAGGGCGGAGGCGTCGTCGGCCTCTTCCAGCGCATGGACGAGCAGGATGCGATCGAAGGTCCCGGCCGCGAACGGCAGGCGGCGGTCGTCGACGAGAACGGTGCGGTTGCGGCCCACCGACGGCCACAACTCGACGCCCTGTCCACCCGGCATGGCTGCGACCACCCGCCGGGCCCCGACGAAGGCGTCCAGCCACGGGGTGGCGTAGCCCAGGCCCAGAACGTCGCACCCGCCCGCCTCGCCCCAGGCGTCGTCGAGTCGGCGCGCCAGCAGACGGCGGGCCAGCGCGCCCGCCGGCTCGCCATAGAAGGTCCGAAGTTCCTCGATGCTGCGCCGCATCCGGTCACCATAGGCCGCGTGAGGGTCCGCTGCTAGAATGCGGCATGTCCCTCGAAGTTCGCCTGTTTCCCTGCCTGTCCGACAACTATGGCTTCCTGGCGCGCGACACCGCGACCGGCGTGGTGGCCACGATCGACACGCCCGACGCCGACGCCATCCTGGCGGCGCTGGAGCAGTCCGGCTGGGGTCGGCTGGACCTGATCCTGAACACCCACTGGCACCCCGACCACACCCAGGGCAACGCCGCGCTGAAGGCGGCGACGGGCTGCGAGATCGTCGGGCCGGAGGAGGTGCGCAAGGCCGCGCCGCTGGACCGGGTCGTGCGCGGCGGCGATGTCGTCATGCTGGGCGAGACGCGGCTGGATGTGACCGACACGCCCGGCCACACCCTCGGCCACATCGTCTATCGCGACGCCGCCGGCGGCCAGGCCTTCGTCGGCGACACCCTGTTCGCCCTCGGTTGCGGCCGCCTGTTCGAGGGCGCGCCGGAGCAGATGTGGGACAGCCTTCAGAAGCTCGCCGCCTGGCCGGACGAGACCACCGTCTGGTGCGCCCATGAATACACCGCCGCCAACGCCCGCTTCGCCCTCAGCCTCGACGACCGGCCGCAGATGGCGGCGCAGGCCGCGGCGGTGTTCGCGGCGCGGGAGCGGGGGCAGCCGACGGTTCCGACCACCATCGGGGCGGAGAAGGCGTTCAATCCCTTCCTGCGCGCCGGCGACGCGGCCGGCTTCGCGAGCCGCCGGGCCGCGAAGGACAGTTTCACGGGTTAGGGTGGAGCCGGTCTAGCGCGCCGGCGGCAGGAAGGCGCGAATGACACGGGCCGACGACGGCCGGCCCGCCGCGCCCTGCGACGGCGCCACGACAATGTGCAGCTCGCCGCGGTTGTAGGTGACCGAGGCCCTGGATCCTTCGACGATGACGATGCGGCGCAGCTGGTTGAGCGCGGCGCGCCCGGTGGGCGAGCGGGCGATGCGCAGCACCACGTCGGTGGACAGGATGAGCGCCTCGACGGTCAGCGACTCCGACTCGACCCCGGTGTCGGCGTTGATCTCCACCGTCCGGCCCACGGCCTGACTGACCATGGCGCTGCGCCGCAGCATCAGATTCAGCATCTGGGCCGGCCCGAGCCGGGGTGGCGACAGGCTTTCGCCCGGCCCGGCGTAGGAGGCCGGCGAACCGCCCGGCGAGCGCGGCGTATAGACGGTCATGCCGCCGCTGGGGGTGACCCGCAGCACCTGCTGGCCGGCGTCGTTGCGGTAGATGACATCGCCGCGCGGCGCCGCGCTGGGCCGCAGCACCCAGGTCTCGTCGCGGCGCTCGAAGCGCAGCAGCGGATGCCGTCCGGACCGGTCAAGGATGAAGCCCTCGCCGGAGTCGGCCGCATAACGCCCGACCGGCGGCAGGGCGGGTTCGGAAGGGCGGTTGCGCAGGGTTCGGCTCTGCTCGGCCTGCGCATTGCCGCGAACCTGGGCCGAAACCTCGGAGGCGACGGACAGCAGCGACAGCACCGCCGCCGCGAGGGCGATCGCCATCGCGGTCGGAAGCGGCCGTCGCGCCGTTCTGACCCTCGCCGTCAACTGCATGGCCTCTGTCGTGGAATCGCCGCGCGGCGGATTTTGGGCGGAGTGGGGTTAGCCGACCAGATACTGACCACCGTTCAGCGACAGGGTGCAGCCTGTGACATATCCGGCACGTTCGCCGGCCAGCCACGACACCATATCGGCGATTTCCTCGCCTTTTCCGAGTCTTCCCACCGGGATCTGGGCGATGATTCCGGCCAGGACCTTCTCGTCCATGGCCCCGACCATCTCGGTGTCGATGTAGCCGGGCGCGATGCAATTCACCGTGACCCCCTTGCGGGCGTTCTCCAGCGCCAGGGCTTTGGTGAAGCCGATCATCCCGGCCTTGGCGGCGGAATAGTTGGTCTGGCCGATCTGGCCCTTCTGGCCGTTGATCGAACTGATGTTGACGATGCGGCCGAAGCCGCGGTCGCGCATGCCGTTGATGACCTGGCGCGTCATGTTGAAGACGCTGTCCATGTTGACCCGGATCACGTCCGACCACTGGTCGGCGCTCATCTTGTGGAAGAAGCCGTCGCGGGTGATGCCGGCGTTGTTGATCAGGGTGTCGATCGGGCCCAGCTGCGCCTCGACCTCGGCGACCGCCCGCTGGCAGTCCTCGAACGAGCCGACATTGCCCTTGACCACCATGACGCCCAGTTCGCGCGCCGTGGCCTCGGCGGCCTCGACATTGCCGGAGTAGCCGGCTGCGACCAGCATGCCGTCCTCCTTGAGGCGCTGGGCGATCGCCTTGCCGATGCCGCGGGTGCCGCCCGTGACCAGAGCCACTCGTGCCATGTCCGTTTCCTGTCCTGCGAGCGGCGGCCTCTCACCCGGGCCGCCTGCATATGGATACGCTTTAGCCCTTGAGCCGTTGCGCGGAAAGGATCGGCTTAGGCGGCCCGGTCGAGGCGGCCCATGTCGATGACGAAGCGGTAGCGGACGTCGGACTTCTCCATCCGGGCGTAGGCCTCGTTGATCTGGTCCGGAGCGATCACCTCGATGTCGCAGGCCAGGCCGTGCTCGGCGCAGAAGTTGAGCATCTCCTGGGTCTCGCGGATGCCGCCGATCAGCGAGCCGGCGATCCGCCGGCGGCGCCACAGCAGCGGCATGGCGTAGACCGGCAGGCCCTCGGTGGTCAGGCCCAGCATGACCATGGTCCCGTCGCGGGCCAGCAGGTTCACGTGGCTGGCGATCTCGTGCGTGGCCGAGACGGTGTTGATGATCAGGTCGAACGTCTCGCCCGCCGCCTTCATCGCCGCCTTGTCCGAATTGATCAGGAAATGCTTCGCCCCCATCCGCTCGGCGTCGGCCTTCTTGCGATCCGAGGTCGACAGCACCGTCACTTCGGCCCCCATGGCGTGGGCCAGCTTGACCGCCATGTGGCCGAGGCCGCCCAGGCCGATCACCGCCACCTTCGAGCCGGGCCCGACGCCCCACTCCTTCAGCGGGCTGTAGGTGGTGATGCCGGCGCACAGCAGCGGCGCGGCGGCGTCCAGCGGCAGGGAGTCGGGGATGCGCAGCACATAGTTCTGGTCGACCGTGATGCGGTCGGAATAGCCGCCCTGGGTGATGGTCTGGCCGACCTCGGCGCCCTTCGGATCGGCCGAGCCGTAGGTCTGGGTCATGCCGGGCGCGCAGTACTGTTCCTCGCCCTCCAGGCAGGCGGCGCAGGTGCGGCAGCTGTCGACCATGCAGCCGACGCCGACCCGGTCGCCGGCCTTGAACCGCGTCACGTTCGCGCCCACCGCCGCGACCACGCCGGCGATCTCGTGGCCCGGCACGATGGGATAGCGCGTCCCGCCCAGGTCGTTCTTCACCACGTGGAGGTCCGAGTGGCAGACGCCGCAGAATTTGATCTCGATGGCTACATCGTCCGGGCCGGGATCGCGCCGGTTGAAGCCGTAGGGTGCCAGCGGGGCGTCGGCGGCGGTGGCGGCGAAGGCGCGGGTGGCGATGGGCATGAAGAGTCCTTGGACCAAGGGTCAGGGGCAGGGGCGCAGATGGGGTTGAACCGGCGGGGTCACCAGTCGTTGCGCCCGTCGACGTGGCGGACCGGCACGGCGTCGAGGTCGAAATCGTCGAACAGCCGGGCGTTCAGGGTGATCCGCGCAGGCCTCGCCTCGCCGTCCTCCGTCGTCCAGGCGTCCGACTCGGCGAAGACGCCGCAGCCGCACGTGACGCAGTGGTGGAAGGTCATCATCCGGTCGCCCCACTGATAGGCCGCCAGCCGGTCGGGCGTGAGGCTGAACTCGACCTCGCCGGGCGCATAGTAGGCGGCGACCGTCCCGCGCTTGGTGCAGGTCGAGCAGGTGCATTGCGTGACGCTGTCGGGCGCCGGGGCGGCGAACCGTTGCGCCCCGCAATGACAGCTTCCCTGCACCAGCGGGGTCATTCGCCCAGCTTCGCGATCAGCGCCTGCGCCGCCGCCGGATTGCGCACCTTGGCGCCCGCGATGAAGTAGGCGAACACGTCGCCCTTCTTCGCCCACTCCCGGGTCTGTTTGACGATGCCGTCCAGTTCGGCCGGCGACATGCCGGTGGGCTCGTCCTCGCGGCTCGACATCAGCCGGGCGTATTTGAAGTCGGCGGTGTCCTGATCGATCCGCGGCCACTCCGGCGCCTCGTCGTCGTGGCCGTAGACGATGGCCGCCCCGTATTTGCGGGCGAGATCGTAGAACTGCTCGTTGTCGAAGGTGCCGCTGCGGACTTCGAGCGCGTGACGCAGCCGCACCCCGTCCTTCTCCTTCGGCAACAGCTTCAGGAAGCCCTCGAAGTCGACCGGATCGAACTTCTTGGTGGCCATGAACTGCCAGTTGATCGGCCCCAGCTTGTCGCCCAGCGCCGTCAGCCCCTGGTCGAGGAAGCGTTCAAGGCTCTCATTGCCCTCGGACAGCACCTTGCGGTTGGTGCAGAACCGGCTGGCCTTGACCGCGAAGACGAAGTCGTCGGGCGTCTCGTCGCGCCACTTCATCCACGTCTCGGGTTTGAAGCCGGAATAGTAGGTGCCGTTGATCTCGATCGAGGTGAGCTTGCCGGAGGCGAACTCCAGCTCCTTCTTCTGGCTCAGCTTCTCCGGATAGAAGACGCCGCGCCACGGCTCATAGGTCCAGCCGCCGATGCCGACTCTGATGGTTCCGGTCATGGTCCTCTCCCTGCTGGGGCGAGACCTAGGACTGCGACGCCGTCGCCACAAGCATCCGGTAGGCCGCCGTCGCCTGCGCCCGCGCCGTTTCGTCGTCCAGCAGACGGCGGGAATGGCCATAGGCCAGCACGATCCCTTTGAACTGGAACACCAGCACCTCCAGCGCCGCATCGTCGGCGTTCGGATTCAGCGTCCGGAACTCGCGCTTCAACACCTTGGCCCAGCGCACCTGGCTGGCCTTCAGCGTGTCGCGCAGGGGGCCGGGCTGGTCGTCGAGTTCGATCGCCGCCGCCTTCAGCGGACAGCCGCCGGGACGGTCCTCGCCGTCGATCCAGTCCAATTCGCCCTGGAAGATGCGGTCCAGCCGTTCGCGGCCGGCCGGCAGCGGCTCGGCGGGGTCCCAGACCGCCGCCTTGAAGCGCTCGATCATGGCGTCGACCACCTCGGTCTGCAGCGCCTCCTTGGACTGGAAATGCTTCAGCACCGCGCTCTTCGACACGCCCGCGGCGCCGGCGACGTCCTGCAGGCTGACGGCGGCGAGGCCGCGCACGGTGACCTGGGTCATCGCCTCGTCGATCAACCGGGCGTGGGTGGCTGCGCCTTTGGGGGGCATCAGGGAACTCCAGCGACAAAAAGTGTCCGAACGGCCACTTTCTTGTTGACTCGAAGTGACCGAGTGGTCACTCATATGTGCACGGTCGGTCACTTTTGCATGAACCGGCCGCCATGACCAGCCCCAGGAGGCTCAAAATGCTTCTCATGACCCTGATGACGGCGGCCCTGTCGGTCGCCCAACCGGCTCCAACGCCCGACGCGGCGGCGGTGCTGATCCAGCCGCGCGAGGTCCGCCAGGTTCTCGATGGCCGCAGTTGGGCCTGCAACGGCGGCGGCGAATGCGTCGGTCGCGGCGGCGGCGCGAGCCAGCCGCTGATGCGTGAATGCCGCCGCTTCGTGGCCCGCTTCGGTCCCGTCTCGGCTTTCGCCCGCGGCGACCTCGCCCTGACCGAGGCCGAACTGGCCCAGTGCAACGCGGCGGCGAGGGCCTAGTAGGCGAAGTCCCTGTAGATGCGGCTGACGTCGCCCTGCCAGTCGCCGTGATACAACGACAGCAGCCGGTCAGCGGGGGTGACCCCGCTGTCGGCGATGTCTTCCAGCTCCGACAGATAGCCGCGCTCGTCGACCATGCCGCCCGAGAAGCGGGCGCGGTTCTTCAGCCCCTGTTTGGCGATGGCGACCATGTCGACGGCCACCTCGCGCACCGACCGGCCCGCCACCTCGGCCTTGAGGCCCAACCGGGTGACGTCGCGACGTAGCCGCTCGTGGTCCGCGATGTCCCAGTCCTTGACCAGGTCCCAGGCCGCGGCCAGCGACGGCGCGTCATAGAGGATTCCGGCCCACAGCGCCGGCAGGCCGCAGATGCGGCTCCACGGCCCGCCATCGGCGCCGCGCATCTCCAGATATGACTTCAGCCGCACCTCGGGGAACAGGGTGGTCAGGTGGTCGCCCCAGTCCTTGGCCGTGGCCCGGTCGCCGGGCAGGGCGTCCAGCTTGCCGTCCATGAAGGCCCGGAACGACTGGCCCGACAAGTCGACGTAGCGGTCGCCGCGCTTGGCGAAATACATCGGCACGTCCAGCGCATAGTCGGCGTAGGCCTCGAAGCCGAAGCCGTCGCGGAACACGAAATCGAGCATGCCGGTGCGGTCGGGATCGGTGTCGGTCCAGACGTTGGCGCGGGCCGACAGGAAGCCGTTCGGCTTGCCCTCGGTGAAGGGCGAACAGGCGAACAGGGCGGTGGCGATCGGCTGCAGCGCCAGCGAGGTGCGGAACTTGGCCACCATGTCGGCCTCGCCGTCGAAGTCGAGGTTGGCCTGGATGGTGCAGGTGCGCAGCATCATGTCGAGGCCCAGAGAGCCCCGCTTGGGCATGTAGGCGCGCATGATGTCGTAACGGCCCTTGGGCATCACCGGCACGTCCTCGCGCCGCCACAGCGGATCGAAGCCGGCGCCGAGGAAGCCGAGGTTGAGCTGGTCGGCGACCTGCTTGACCTCCATCAGGTGCTGGCCGGTCTCGTTGCAGATTTCGTGCACGTCCATCAGCGGCGCGCCCGACAGCTCGAACTGGCCGCCCGGCTCCAGCGAGATCGAGGCGGCGTAGCCCTCGGCGTTCTTGCGCTCCAGGGCGATGACGTGATCGCCTTCGTAGACCTGGCTCCAGCCGAACCGGGTCAGCCCCTCCAGCATGGCCTTGATGCCGTTGGGCCCCTCGTAGGCCGGGCGGCGCAGGGTGGATTTGTCGAAGCCGAATTTCTCGTGCTCGGCGCCGATGCGCCACTGGTCCTTGGGCTTGGACCCCTTCGACATGGCGGCGATCAGGTCTTCGCGGGTAAGCGGCGCGGCGTCGGCCATCTGTTTCTCTAAGCCCCTCTTGTCGCGGCTAGATGGGCAGACGGAGCGGCCGGCTCAAGCCCCATTCTGCTACGGCGTCGATAAGGCCTATCGTTCCCAGTCCCCCACCGCCGCCTGCCACAGCGTCAGGGCCGCTGTCGCCGCCGTATCCGCCCGCAGCACGCGCGGCCCCAGCGACACGGCGGTGGTGAAGGGCAGGGCCCTCAGACGGTCGCGTTCTTCCGGCGCGAATCCGCCCTCCGGGCCGATCAGGATGGCCCACGGCCCGGCCCCGGCGGCCGCCAGCGCCTGCATCGCCGGCGCCCCGCCCGTCTCGTCGCAGAACATCAGCCTCCGCCCGGCGTCCCAGCCGTCCAGCACCACCTCCAGCTTCACCGGCAGGTCGATCCCCGGCACATCCAGCCGCCCCGTCTGCTCGGCGCTCTCCACCGCTATGGCCTCCAGCCGGTCCATCCGCACCCGGTCGCCCTGCGTCCGCCGGGTCGTGACCAGCCCGATCCGCGCCGCGCCCAGCTCGGTGGCCTTCTCGACCGCGAACTCCAGCGCCGCCTTCTTCACCACCGCGATCAGCAGGTGGACGTCCGGCACGGCCCCCCGCGGCCGCACCTGTTCCCCGGCGCGCAGGATCACGCCCTTCTTGAGCGCCTCGGCGATGGAGCATCTCCACTCCCCATCGACGCCGTTGAACACCAGCAGGTCGTCCCCCGCCTTCAGCCGCATCACCTGCGTCAGGTAGCGCGACTGATCCAGCGTCGGCAGGACGGCCGCGCCGGCGGACAGGGGCTGGGGGACGTGGAGGCGGATCATTGGTCGACTCATAGACTTTGGAGTCAGCTTGTCATCCCGGACGAAGCGAAGCGGAGATCCGGGACGGGAAGGTCAGCATTACTCCCGGCCCGGTCGGCTTGCCGAACCGGGGCTAGGGCTCATCGGCCAGCAGGTCGCCGTACAGATCCGCCCAATGCGGGTTCATGTCCTCGACCAGCGCGAACTTCCACTCGCGCAGCCATCGCTTGATGCGCTTCTCCCGCAGGATGGCCCGGTCGACGTACTGATGGGTCTCGTACCAGACGAGCCGATCAATCCCTCGCTCACATGTATAGCCTGGGATCAGGCCCTGCTTATGCTCGCTGACACGACGGATCAGGTCGTTGGTCATGCCGACGTACAGCCAGCCACACGGACCGCTGGCGAGTAGATAGACATAGAAGCGCTTGGCCATCCCTGCCTCCCGGATCAACTCTTGCGAGTTGTCCGGGAGTGGTCAAGGTTGTGTGTTCCGCGTCCCCGATCTCGCTTCGCTCGTCGGGGATGACAAGGCTCCGTGCCTGATCCCTACAGCGTCCGCGCGATCAAGAGCTTCATGATCTCGTTGGTCCCGCCGTAGATCCGCTGCACCCGCGCGTCCTTGTACAGCTGGGCGATCGGGTATTCGTTCATATAGCCGTAGCCGCCGTGCAGCTGCAGCATCTCGTCGATGACCTCGCCCTGGATGTCGGTGACCCAGTATTTGGCCATCGAGGCCGTCGCGGCGTCCAGCTTGCCCTGCAGGTGCAGCCCCAGGCAGTGGTCGACGAACACCTTCGCCACCGTCAGCTTGGTCTTGACCTCGGCCAGTTTGAACTGGGTGTTCTGGAAGTCGATCACCCGCTTGCCGAAGGCCTTGCGGCCCTTCACGTACTCCAGCGTCTCATGCAGGCCGCGCTCCGCCGCCGCCACGCCCTGCACCGCGATATTCAGCCGCTCCTGCGGCAGCTGCTGCATCAGCTGGATGAAGCCCTGGCCCTCGCCGCCGCCGATGATGTTCTCGCCGGGGACCTTCACGTCGTTGAAGAACAGCTCGGAGGTGTCGTTCCCCTCCATGCCGATCTTGTGCAGGTTCCGGCCGCGCTCGAAGCCCTCGGCCCCGTCGGTCTCGATGACGATCAGGCTGGTGCCCTTGGCGCCCTCGGCCGGGTCGGTCTTGGCCACCACGATGATGAAATTGGCCAGCTGGCCGTTGGTGATAAAGGTCTTGGAGCCGTTCACGACATAGCCGTTGCCCGACTTGATCGCGGTGGTCTTGACCCCCTGCAGGTCGGAGCCCGCGCCCGGCTCGGTCATGGCGATGGCGCCGACCAGTTCGCCGGACTGGAGGCGGGGCAGCCAGCGCGCCTTCTGCTCCTCGGTGCCGTAGTGCCAGATGTACGGCATGACGATCGCATTGTGCAGGCTGATGCCGAAGTGATCCGCGCCCTTCCAGCCGAGCTGGCGCATCAGGGTGACTTCATGTCGGTAGTCGCCGCCCATGCCGCCGTCGGCCTCGGGCATCGACAGGCCCAGCAGGCCCGCCTCGCCGGCCTGACTCCACAGTTCGCGGGGCACGCTGGAGTTGGCGATCCACGACTGCACCGCCTCGGGCGAGGCGTGCTCGTCGATCCATTTGCCGACGCTGTCCGAGAAGAGGGTGATCTCCTCTTCCTGCATGAACTCGGGTTCGGGGACGTTGAGGACGTTCACGCTCAGAACGCCTCCGCCGGCATCGCCATCAGCACATCCGCGCCCGTCTTGAGCTTGGCCAGATGCGCGCCCGCGTCCGGCAGGATGCGCTCGACGAAGTACCGCCCGGTGGCGATCTTGTTGGCGTAGAACGGGTCGGTCGAACCCGCGTCGATCTGCTTCTGCGCCGCGATGGCCATCTGCGACCACATGTAGGCCAGCGCCGTCAGGCCGAAGATGTGCAGATAGTCGGTCGAGGCGGCGCCGGCGTTGTCCGGGTTCTGCATGCCGTTCTGCATCAGCCACATGGTGGCCTCCTGCAGCTTCTTCTTGGCGTCGGCCAGGCCGTCGATGAACGGCTTCACCGTCTCGTCGCCGCCGTGCTCGGCGGTGAAGGCGTCGATCTCGGCGAACCAGGTCATGATCGCCCGGCCGCCGTTGGCCGGCAGTTTGCGGCCCACCAGATCCAGCGCCTGGATGCCGTTGGCGCCCTCGTAGATCATGGTGATCCGCGCATCGCGCAGATACTGGCTGGCCGGGAAATGCTCGGTATAGCCGCTGCCGCCGTGCACCTGCATGGCCAGCGAGGCGACGTGGAAGCCCTTGTCGGTCAGATAGGCTTTCAGCACCGGCGTGATCAGACCCATGTAGTCATGAGCCTTCTGGGCCTCGGCCTCGTCGTTGGAATGCTGCAGATCGGCCTGCAGCGCGGTCCACAGGGTGAAGGCCTGGCCGCCCTCGACGAAGGCCTTGGCCTCGAGCAGCATGCGGCGCACGTCGGGGTGGACCATGATGGAGTCCGCCGGACCGTCGGGGTTCTTCGGTCCGGTCAGGCTGCGGCCCTGCAGACGCTCCCGGGCGAACTCGACCGCGGCCTGGTAGGCGGCCGAACCGATCGACAGGCCCTGCAGGCCGGTGCCCAGACGCGCCTCGTTCATCATCACGAACATGGCGGCCATGCCCTTGTTCTCGGTCCCGACCAGCCAGCCCTTGGCGTTCTCATAGGCCATGACGCAGGTGGCGTTGCCGTGGATGCCCATCTTGTGCTCGAGCCCGGCGCAGCCCGCGCCCGCGTTGCGCTCGCCCAGCGAACCGTCCTCGTTGACGAACACCTTGGGCACGACGAACAGGCTGATGCCCTTGATCCCCGCCGGCGCGCCCTCGATCCGGGCCAGCACCAGGTGGATGATGTTGTCGGTGAAGTCGTGCTCGCCCGACGAGATCCAGATCTTCTGGCCGGTGATGGAATAGCTGCCGTCGCCGTTCGGCACGGCTTTCGTGCGGATCAGGCCCAGATCCGTGCCGCACTGCGGCTCGGTCAGGTTCATGGTCCCGCCCCATTCGCCGGTGGCCATCTTCGGCAGGTACATGGCCTTCTGCTCGGGACTGCCGTTGGCGTTCAGCCCCCAGTAGGCGCCGGCCGTCAGGCCCGGATACATCGAGAAGGCGGCGCTGGCGGCGGCGGTGAATTGGCCGAAGGCCATGGCCACGACCGAGGGCATGCCCTGGCCGCCATGCTCGGGCAGGGCCGACAGGGCGGGCCAGCCGGCCTCGACCATGGCCTTGTAGGCCTCCTTCCAGCCGGTCGGGCCGGTGACCTTCCCGTCAACCCATTTGCAGCCTTCCTGATCGCCGACGCGGTTCAGGGGGGCGATGACCTCCTCGGCGAATTTGGCGCCTTCCTCCAGGATCTGTCCGACCAGCTCCGACGACACGTCGGCGAACCCGGGCTGGTTGGAATAACGGTCGATTTCCAGCACCTCGTTCAGGATGAACGTCAGGTCGCGGACAGGCGCCTTGTAGGCCATGGAGTTACGCTCTCGCTTTGAAGGGCTGGAGGTTGTTGTCCGGGTTGAGGCGCGCCTTGAGCAGGTTGGCGTACTCCTCGGCGCCCGGCAGCAGGTCGGGGCGATGTTCGCCCAGCTTCCGTTCCATGACGGCGCAGGCTTCCTCGGCCGTCTCGATGGCGGCGTCGAGGTCCTCGCGCTGCTGCTTCAGCGCGGCGATCTGGGCCCGGTGGCGGCGCAGGGCGACGGCCATCTGGTGGGCGTTGTGATTGTCGTGGTCGTAGAGATCCAGCATCTCCTGGATCTCCTGCAGCGAGAAGCCGATGCGGCGTCCCCGCAGGATCAGCTTCAACCGGGCCCGGTCGCGGGCGTCATAGACCCGCGTCTGGCCCTTCCGCGCCGGGGCCAGCAGCCCCTTGTCCTCATAGAAGCGCAGCGCGCGCGCCGTCGCCCCGAACTCGCGGCAGAGCTGGCGGATCGAATAGGTGCGATGATCGTCGGCGGTCGCCATGCCCGACCTCATAACTTGACGTGCACGTAAAGGGAAGCCTTCAGTTGAGAGCGCAAACAAAGACGGCCGCCGGGCGAACCCGGCGGCCGTCTTTTGGTCTTCGGCGTGGGCGGTTCAGCGCACCTCGCGGGCCCGCATCCACAGCACCGGCGCCGTCATGGCGATCAGCACCAGGTTGGTCAGCGCCAGCCCGCCTTCGAGGCCGGCGGCGTGCAGGCCCAGCATGACCACCTCCAGCGCCAGCAGGCCGCCGGCGGCCATCACCAGCAGCGGCCGTCCGTGCTTCCACGACACCAGCGGCGCCAGCAGCAGAACGGCGAGGACGATCTCGGCGACGCCGAGACCGCGCACCATGTTCTCGGCGACGAGCCCGGGCCAGCGCATCAGGTCGATAAGAGTGGCCAACGGCTCGCTCAGCTTGGCGTAGCCGGCGGCGATGAAGAACATCGCCAGCCAGCCCTGCAGCGTCCAGAGCGTAAGATTGCGGTAGCTGGCGGCGAGGCGCGAGCGGGCGGGGGTGAGGACCTGAGAAGTCATTTTCTGTGACGCCGGGGAAGGGGCGCTCGTTCTATTGGCAACAGTTGCGATGTCGGATCGCGGGGTCGGGTTCGCAAGGGCGCGAAGCGAGGCCGTAACCATCCGTGAACGCCTTCTGCATGAGCCCCACGGCCAAAGCGTGGCCGTATTCATAAATCTCTGTAATGCGGCCTCCGTTTCGGGGGCCTTAAGAGCGGAGCGTCCCACGCATGTCGGGGGTGGCATGACGGCTGTCCTCTGAGGAGCGTCCGGTCTGCGCCGGTTTCTCCCTGACTACCGCCACCTTGCTGACAGCCTGCTGTCAGCAGCCGGTCAGACCCCAGGCCTCGCGAGCGCGGGCCAGCCGCTCCAGCTTGACGTGGAACGGCGTCCAGTCGTCGCCGGCGTCGATCGCCGCCCAGATCGCCTCGACCTCGTCGATCAGCATTTCCTCGGGTTCGGGCGCCGCGAACATCGGATGCTCCAGCCGCTCGGGCCGGTCCGGCTCATGTTCGAACAGGGCGAAGCGGAAGGCGTCGAAGGCCTCGCCCTGATAGAGCTTGCCGCGCGGCCCGCCGAGCGCCCGCGCCGACGAGGCGAAGCCGCCGAACCAGTCGAAGAACAGCGGCTCCCAGCGCAGCCCCTCGCCGCCTTCGCGCAGCAGCGCCAGGGTCGTGTCCAGCAGTCGCTGGTCGGCCGCCTCGCCGAGGCTGGCGACGCCGAGCCGGGCCAGGAAGGCCGCCCGCAGTTCGCGGATATAGGCGGGGCCGAAGCCGTTCAGCGCGTCGGTCAGCGGCTCCGCGTCGGCGACCAGCTTCAGCGCCCCGCCCAGCTGGGTCAGGGCCCAGAACACCGCCTCGGGCTGGCGGGCGAAGGCGTAGAGGCCGAACTGGTCGAAATAGGCCGCCGTGAAGCCGGGCTCGTAATACGGCAGGAAGCGCCACGGGCCGTAGTCGAAACTCTCTCCGGTGACGTTCAGATTGTCGGTGTTGAGCACCCCGTGCACGAACCCGGCCGCGATCCAGCGGGCGGTCAACCGGGCTGAGGCCTCGACCACGGCGCGCAGGAAGCCGGGCGTGTCCCCGGCCGCGACGTCCGGGTGGTAGAGCGCCCGGGCATGCTCGACCAGCACCTCGATCATGTCGGGGCGGCCGATGTAGGCGGCGCGCTGGAAGGTCCCGAAACGGACGTGGCTGTGCGACAGCCGGACCAGCACGGCCGACCGCGTCGGCGACGGCTCGTCCCCCCGCTGCAGCGCCTCGCCGGTCTCGATCAGGCTGAACGCGCGGCTGGTCGGCACGCCCACCGTCTCCAGCATCTCGGCTGCAAGCACCTCGCGCACCCCGCCCTTGAGGGTGAGCCGCCCGTCGCCGCCCCGCGACCATGGCGTCTGTCCCGAGCCTTTGGTGCCGAGGTCCAGCAGCCGACCGTCATCGGCCCTCAGTTGCGCCGCCAGGAAGCCCCGCCCGTCGCCGAGGTCGGCGTTGTAGGTGCGGAACTGGTGGCCGTGATAACCCATGGCCACCGGCCCCGGCTGGCCGGGCAGGGGCTCGAAACGGCCGAAATGGGCGATCCATTCCGCGTCGGTCAGCATCTCCAGCCCGACGGTCGCGGCGGCGCGGTCATTGCGAAAACGCAGGCGGGTCTCGGGAAAGTCCGCGGCCCGAACGGCGTCGCCGTAATCATCCCCGAGATCGAAGAAGCGCGGTTCGGGACGGTAGGCGGGTGACACGGGCATCGACGGCAGATGCGGTCTTTGGGCGCGCGGGGCAACCGCGACCGTTCAGATTGCCCAACGGGTTGAACCAGCGGGGCCGCGCCCGGTAGTGTGTCGGCAGAGATCAGGCCCGTCCGTCGTTCGCGGCGCCGCTGGGCCAGGCCGGCGCCCGCATCCGCGGCGCGAACCCGGTCCGGCGCCCGTCGATAACCGGGCGCCACGACAGACCTTTCCAATCCGGAGGCCTCCGTGGCGCGCAAGATCACCCTCGATTTCCTCAAGACCGAAGCCGCGTCCGGCGCGGTGCTGGGCCTCGCCGCCCTGGCCGCCCTGATCATCGCCAACTCGCCGCTGTCAGGGACCTATTTCGCCTGGCTGAAGAGCGAGCATGTGCTGCAGGTCGGACCGCTGCTGCTGGAGCTGTCGGTCACCGAATGGATCAAGGAAGGCCTGATGGCGGTCTTCTTCCTCGTCGTCGGACTGGAGATCAAATACGAGATTCTCCGGGGCGAACTCAGCGATCCAAAGAAGCTGGCCACGCCGGTGCTGGCGGCGCTTGGCGGCATGGTCGCGCCGGCCGCCGTCTATCTGGTCGTCTCGAACGCCATGGCCGGCCCGACAGGCGGCTGGCCGATTCCGCTGGCCACCGACATCGCCTTCGCCCTGGCCGTGTTCGCCGTGGCGGCGCGCAGCCTGCCGTCGTCGCTGCGGGTCTTCCTGCTGACTCTGGCGATCGTGGACGATCTCGGCGCCATCGCCCTGATCGCCGCCCTGTTCTCGAGCGGCGTGGTCTGGCAGCCGCTGGTCTGGATTGTCGGGCTGCTGCTCGTCGGCGGAGTCATGAGCCGGTTCCGCAAGATACCCTCGCCGTTCTGGGTGCTGGGCTTCGCCCTCATCTGGTACCTGACGGTGCTGTCGGGCCTGTCGACCTCGCTGACCGCGGTGGCCTTCGCCGCCATCGTCCCCGTCAGCGAGCGGCGTCGCGACGGCCAGAGCCCCCTGCGCGAGGCGATGCACGATCTGCACCCCTATGTCGCCTACCTGGTCCTGCCGCTGTTCGCCTTCGCCAAGGCCGGTGTCAGCTTCGGCGGCCTGTCGCTGGAGCAGGCGTTCGCCCCGCTGGTCATCGGCGTGGCGCTGGGCCTGTTCGTGGGCAAGCAGATCGGCGTCTTCGGAGCGGCCTGGCTGGCCTCGGCGCTGAAGATCGGACGCCGTCCGACCGGCTCGACCTGGCTGGAGCTGTACGGCGTCAGCCTGCTGTGCGGCGTCGGCTTCACCATGAGCCTGTTCATCGGCATCCTGGCCTTTCCGGGGGCCATCGACTCGCCCGAGCAAGTCGAGGTGAAGTTGGGCGTGCTGGGCGGATCCTTCCTGTCGGCCGTCGCGGGAGCCCTGGTGCTGGCGGTTGCAGGGCGGCGGCGCAAGAAATTGGCCGGGAAGCTCACGGATACTGGCGAATAGCGGGCGAATATTGACGTAGGGTCATCCGTTTCTGTCGCTTTTGCGTCACAGTGGGGCAAGCGGCACGGCGGAAATGAGGCCCCTCGGCGCCCCGGCGCTTGTGGCGGAGTCCGGCTTGGATTACCCCGAATGCTGGAGTTTCCGCGCTCCGCAAGAAGAGCGCGGGCCAGGGATCAGGAAACGCCGCGGCAACCCGTTCCATGCGGGACCCCGGCCAATGTCGGGGAGCCGTGCATGCGCCTTACCAACCTTCTTCGCACCACTGCGTCGGCCGCCGTCGTCGGCGCCGTCGCCTTCGGCTTCGCCGGCGTCGCCCAGGCCCAGGAGGGCCAGACCGCCACGACCGTCGACGACATCATCGTCACCGCCCAGAAGCGCGAGCAGAACCTTCAGGACGTGCCGATCGTGGTCACCAGCCTGTCGCAGGAGACCCTGCAGGACGCCGGTGTCCGCGACATCAAGGACCTGCAGATCCTGACCCCGGGCCTGACGGTCACCTCGACCTCGTCGGAAGCCTCGACCACGGCCCGTATCCGCGGCGTCGGCACGGTCGGCGACAACCCGGGCCTCGAAAGCTCGGTCGGCGTGGTCATCGACGGCGTCTACCGTTCGCGCAACTCGGTCGGCTTCGGCGATCTGGGCGAACTGCAGCGCATCGAGGTGCTGAAGGGGCCGCAGGGCACGCTGTTCGGCAAGAACACTTCGGCCGGCGTCATCAACATCATCACCGAGGCTCCGTCCTTCACGCCCGGCTTCAGCGCCGAGGCCACCGTCGGCAACTACGGCGCCATGGCCGTCTCCGGATCGGTCACCGGCCCGATCAGCGACACCCTGGCCTTCCGCCTCTACGCCGGACGCCGTCTCCGCGACGGCTTCATGAATATCGACACCGGCGACGGCCCCCGCGAGGAAACGGACGACAACAACCAGGACTTCGGCACCGTCCGCGGCCAACTGCTGTGGCTGCCCAACGACAACACCTCGGTCCGGGTTATCGCCGACTATTCGTCGCGTGACGAATACTGCTGCATCGGCACGCAGATCCGCACCGGCCCGACCTATCCCTTCGTCGACCTGCTTTCCGACGGTCCCGGCCAGCGTCCGCCGGTCGCCGGCTTCGGCGTGCTGCCTTTCGACCGTACCGGCTACGCCAACCGCGCCAGCGGCCAGGAAGTCGAGGACAAGGGCGTCTCGGTCGAAGCCAACTTCGACATGCCGTCGATGTTCGGCGGGGCCACCCTGACCTCCGTCTCGTCGTGGCGTAAGTGGACGTCCAGCCTCGGCCACGAGATCGACTACACCGGTGCCGACATCGCCTATCGCGAACAGGACGGCGACTTCGGCTTCTCGGTCGAGAACCTGACCCAGGAGTTCCGCCTCGCCGGGTCCACGGACAGCCTCGACTGGCTGGTCGGCGTCTTCGCCACCAAGGAAGACATCGGCCGCGCCGACAGCTGGTATTTCGGCGACGACTACACGCCCTTCCTGTCGTTCCTGCTCAGCGCCCGCCTGAACGCGGCCAATCCGGCCCTGCCGATCAGCCCGAACACCATCGGCTGCTACACGCGGCCTGCCCAGACGCCGGTCGGATTCGGGACCTGCCTGGGCACCGGCGGCGCCATCGGCGGCGGCGGCCCGGGCTTCATCGTCGGCCAAGGCTTCGAGGACACCTACGAGCAGGAATCGACCTCCTTCGCGGTGTTCACCAACAACACCTGGCACGTCACCGAGGCGTTCGATCTGACCCTCGGCCTGCGCTACACGATGGACGACAAGTCCCTGACCGGTCAGCAGACCAACACCAACGGCAACGGCCTCACCTGCGCGGCCGCCCTGGGCAACGCCGGCGCCATCGGCGCGGTGCTGGGAGCCGGCAACGCCGCCACCGTTCTCGGCAACTTCTGTCTGCCGTGGGCCAACGTCTTCTTCAACAACCGCAGCATCGACGAGTCCTTCGACGACACCGAACTCAGCGGCACGATCAAGGCCTCCTACCGCCTGAACCCGTCGATCCTGACCTATGTGTCGTACGCCCGCGGCTACAAGAGCTTCGGCTACAACCTCGATCGCGTTCAGGCCGGCATCACGCCGGTGGCCTCGACCCTGTTCCCGTCGGAAGTCGTGGACAGCTACGAAGCCGGCGTGAAGATGACGCTGCTGGATCGCACCCTGCTGCTGAACGCCACCTACTTCGACCAGACGTTCGAGGACTTCCAGCTCAACACCTTCCTCGGCACCGCCTTCGTGGTGGAGTCGATCCCCGAGCTGACCTCGCGCGGCGTCGACGCCGACTTCGTGTGGTTCTCGCCCGTCGAGGGCCTGAGCTTCCAGGGCGGCGTCACCTGGACCGAGGCCGAGTACGGCGAGTTCACCGCCGCCGATCTGGCCAGCCCCGGCAACTTCCCGCAGCTGTCGCTGCTGCCGGGCTCCACGGCGTCCTTCGCGCCGGAATGGTCCTCGACCCTGTCGATCAATTTCGATCGCGACGTCGGCAACAACCTGCGCGCGGGCTTCAGCCTCGCCGGCAAGTACATGACCGAGTACAACACCGGCTCGGACCTGATCCCGTTCAAGCAGCAGGACGCCTTCGCCACCCTCAACGGGCGCGTCATGCTCGGCAGCGCGGATGAGCGCTGGACGGCGGAGTTCTGGGTCCAGAACCTGACCGACGAGGAATACATCCAGGTCGCCTACAACGCCCCGCTCCAGGGCTCGGCGTTCCAGAGCACGATCCAGCCGAACGGCACCTACTACAACCCGGCGCTGGACTCCCAGACCTACGACGCCTTCCTGGGCGCGCCGCGGACCTACGGCGCGACCCTGCGCTTCAAGTACTGACCGCTTCGCCGACAGGCGGAACGAAAGAGCCGGCCGGGGGAAACCCCGGCCGGCTTTGCTTTGTCGGGCGCCCTCGGCCTGGGGCGTCAGATCACCGGGCGGGCGACGGAGGCGGCCGACTGGAAGCGCAACTCCCAGACGGGCAGCATCGGCACCGCCAGGGAGTGGACATAGGTGGCCTGGAGGTTGGTGATACGCAGGCCGGGCGTGGCCGAATCCTCGCTGATCGAGACGCTGATCTCCGGATCGGCGAACTCGTCCAGGCGCGCGCGCATGGCGGCCTCCACCTCGGAGGCGGTCAGGTCCGGGTCGATCGACAGGGCCCGGGCCGACTCGTCCAGCGCATAGCGGACGGAAGAGGCGCAGTGCAGGGCCCAGCCCACCTGGAAGAGGCCGAACAGGAGGACGATCAGCAGCGGTGCGATCATGCCGAATTCGACCGCGGAGGCTCCCGAGCTGTCGCCGGCCAGGGCGCGGGGGCTGCGGGGGCTAGCGGACACGGACCAGCTCGGTGGCCGTGCGGCCGATCATCTGGTCGGGGTCGCCGGTCGCGGCGCGGATCTCGACATAGACCGAAGGCGGCTCGCCCGAGGGGCACAGCACCGCACAGCCGCCGACGGCGTCTCCGCAGGCGCAGGATTCAGCGACCGTGATTTCGTAGGTCTCCGGCATCGCCTCCCAAGACCGCTCGACCACGGTGCGCACCAGGGCCGTGTCGGCGCCGCCGGCGCGCAGGTAGTCGGCGCCGGCGTGAACCGCGGAGCGCATGCGCGCCACCGCCGTGATGTCGCTCCACACCAGGGTCAGGACGGCCAGGATCCCCGCCAGAACCGGAGCCACCAGGGCGAACTCGACCGCCGATCCGCCGCGTTCGTCGCGGACCAGCCGATGAAACGGCCGCGCGCTCATTCGACGATCCTGATCAGCTGCTGGCCGGGCAGGGCGGTCATGCCGCGGGCGGTGCAGTCGACGGCGATGTCGGCGGTTCCGCTCCAGGCGACCGTGCGGGCGACGATCTGCATACAGCCGCCGTCGCCGGCGAAATTGCCCGCGTACTCGACGTCCTGACCGGCCAGGTAGAGGGCTCCGGTGAGGCTGGAGCCGGCGCCGCCGTTGAACAGGTGGGACTGCCGCTGGCCCTCGCGGTCGGCGAAGAACAGCAGGCCGGCGTAAGGTCCCACGGTCGGAGCCGAGAGCGTGATCGTCGCCGTGCCGTTGAAGCGCGTGCCGACGCCGTCGCCGAGAAAGATCGTCACCCCTTCGCCGGTGATGTTGGCGAGGGCGTTGGTGCGGAAGTCGCCGCTCTCGACGTAGTAGACCCCCGGCTCCAGATGCACGTCGCCGCGCAGATTGAGGCCGTTGCAGTAGCGGCCGGGCTGCAGCACCGCGCCATTCCCGTTGAGGCAGCCGCCGGAGGGCGTCGGCTCCGGCACCAGACGGTAGGGGTCCGCGACCGGGGGGGCGCGGGTCACCGGCTCGGTGCATTCCGTCAGCACCAGCGACGAGGTCGCCGAAACCCCGCCGCCCGAGATCAGGCAGGGCGTTTCGAGGCGCGAGGCGCCGCCGAGGTCGATGGCGGTGTCGGCGATCGAGTTGGCCACGACGCTGCATCCCTGCAGCCTCAGGCTCGCCGAGCCGCGCATGGACACGGCCGCGGCGGCGCCCGGATCGAGCGCGATGACGCAGGCGTTTGAGGTGGTTTCGTAGATGGCGACGGAGCGGGCCCCGGCCCAGACGAGCGAATCGTCGAACAGGCCGCTGAAGAACCGGTCCTGCTGCTCGGTCAGCACCACCTCGACCGCCTGCGGCTGCTGGAAGGCGCCGGTGGTTGGCGGGGTGTTGACCGTCAACGTCCCAACGGCGAGATCGAAGCCGTTGTCGCCCGCCTCGCGGCCGGCGGCGGCGGTCACCGTGGTCTCGGCGCGACCGGCGCGCATCTCGATGGCGGCGGCGTAGGCGGCCGCGTCGGCGGCGGCCTGCAGCTCCAGATCGCGGAAATACCAGTAGAGGGTGTCGACCCCATAGGCGGCGCCCCCGACGACCAGGGGCATGGCCAAGGCGGCGATAATCGCCACATTGCCGTCCCGGCGGCGGAGAAACTTACGGACGAAGGCGAACCCGCACATGCCGCCACGTTTGCGGTCAGGAGCCTGAAGCAAGTCCAAACAAACGACCTTAAGCCGCGTTCACCCTGTCTTCGGAATACGGTCCCTCCGGGGGTCGGCCCGCCCTTGCGCGCCGTCCCGGTCCCCCTGTGGTGTCGCTACTTCGCCGGCTCCGGCTCCGGCGCCGGCCGGTTCGGCTCATGCCGCTGGCTGGCGAACATCTTGCTCATCCGCCGGGCGAAGAAGCCCGAGATGTCGTCGACGATGGTGAAGATCGGCGGGATGAACAGCAGCGACAGGAAGGTCGAGGAGATCAGGCCCCCGACCACCGCGATGGCCATCGGCGAACGGAACTCCACGTCGGCGCCCCAGCCCAGCGCCACTGGCATCATGCCGGCGCCCATGGCGAAGGTGGTCATCAGGATCGGCCGCGCCCGCTTGTGCGCGGCGTCCATGATCGCGTCGAACCGCTTCATCCCGTCCTTCTCGGCCATGACGATGTAGTCGACCAGCAGGATGGAGTTCTTGGCCGCGATGCCCATCAGCATCAGCACCCCGATCAGCGACGAGATCGAGAAGCTGGAGCCCGCGACGACCAGACCGATGATCGCTCCGCCTATGGCGAGCGGCAGCGAGGCCATGATGGTGACCGGATAGGCGAAGCTGCGGAACAGCAGCACCAGCACGGCGTACATCAGCAGGATGCCGGTCAGGAAGGCGATGGCGAAGCCGGTGACCATCTCCTGGATGAACTCGGCGTCGCCGGCCGGAACCTGCCGGACCCCGGTGGGCAGGTTCTTCACCGATGGCAGTTTCTGCACCGCCGCCGCGGCCTCGCCGGTGCGGATGCCATCCAGTTCGGCCGTGATCGAGGCGATGCGGGCGCGGTCCTGGCGCAGCACCTGCGACGGACCGGCCCCGAACTGGATGTCGGCCACGGCGCTGAGCGGGACGGCCCCGCCCGTGTTGGTCGGCACGCGCAGGTTCTCGAGCACCGACAGGTCCTCGCGGGCGTCGGAGGTCAGCTGCAGCCGGATCGGCACCTGGCGGTCGCCCAGATTGTATTTGGGCAGGTTCTGGGCGATGTCGCCGATCGTGGCGACGCGGATGGTCTGCGAGATGTCCCGCGTCGAGACCCCCATCAGCGCGGCCTGGTCGGGCCGTGGGGTGACGAGAATCTCGGGCCGCGCGATCGAGGCGGTGTTGACGACGTTGGCCAGGCCCGGAACCGCGCGCATCTCGGCCTCGATCTGGCGGGCCGCGGCCTGCAGGGCTTCCGGATTGTCGCCGAGGATGGCGAATGTGTAGCTGGTGCCGTCCGACGGCCCGCCGCCCTGGTTGCCGGTTCCCGCGCCGATGCGGGCCCCCGGAATGGACTTCCAGCGATCCACCATCTCGCGGGCGAATTCCTGCTGGCTGAGCGCGCGCTCGCCCTTGTCGACCATGTCGGCGAAGATGTTGGCCTGATTGACGTCCTGCCCGCCGATCTGGGCGAAGACGGAGGTCACCTCGGGGCGTTGCTCGAGGTCGCGGGTGAGGCGCTGGACGATGGCGTCGGTCTGGCGCAGCGTCGCGCCGGGCGGAAGCTCGACGGAGAAGGCGGCGCGCGACTGGTCGCCCGACGGCGAGAATTCGAACGGCAGGGCGCCCGCGAAGACCAGCCCGAAGCATCCCAACACCGCGGCGGTGCCCATGGCGAACACCTTCCACCGGTTGCCCAGCGACCAGCGCAACGCCTTCAGATAGCCGCCCATCCAGAACGGGTCGGCGTCCTCGTGCCTGGTGTGCTTGAGCAGATAGGCGGCCATCAGCGGCGTCAGCGTGCGCGCCACGACCAGCGAGAAGGCCACGGCGACGCAGGCGGCCAGGGCGAAGGCCTTGAAGAACTGGCCAATGATGCCGGGCATGAAGCCGACCGGCGCGAACACCGCCACGATGGTGGCGGTGGTCGCCACGACCGCCAGGCCGATCTCGTCGGCCGCCTCCATCGAGGCGTTGTAGGGCGACTTCCCGTCCCGCATGTGCCGGACGATGTTCTCGATCTCGACGATGGCGTCGTCGACGAGGATGCCGACGGTCAGCGACAGCGCCAGCAGGGTGACCACGTTGAGCGACTGGTCCAGCGGCCCGAGGATGGCGAAGGCCGGGATCAGCGACAACGGCATGGCCATGGCGGTGATGAAGGTCGCCCGCCAGTCGCGCAGGAAGATGAACACCACCACGACGGCGAGCGCCGCGCCCAGCAAAAGGGCCTCGAGCGAGGCGATGTAGCTCTCCTCGATGTATTCGACGCTGGCGGTGACCTGTTCGATGGTCAGTTCGGGATGGGCCTCGTCGATCTCGGCCACGCGCTCGCGGACCCTTTCGGCCACCTTGACCTCGCTGGCCGTGCGCGAGCGCAGGAAGTTGAAGGTGACGGCTTCCTGGCCGTTGTAGCGGGCCAGCCGGCGGGGTTCGCTCCAGTGGTCCTCGACCGTCCCGAGATCGCCGAGGCGCACCGAACGGCCGTCGGCCAGCGGCACCAGGGTCTGGCGCAGCTCGTCGATCGAGCCGGCCGCGCCGAGGGTGCGGATCGAACGCTCCGAGCCGGAAATGGTCACCCGCCCGCCGGGCAGGTCGCTGTTCACCGAGGTCAGCGCCTGGCTCACCGAGGCGGCGGTCAGGCCGTAGGAAGCGAGGCGGTCGGGATCCAGCTCGACCCGGATCTCGCGGTCGACGCCGCCCGAGCGGTTGACCTCGCCGACGCCGCCGATGGACAGCAGCGACCGGCTGACCTCGTTGTCGATAAACCAGCTTAGCTCCTCCGGCGTCATCGTCGCCGAGCGGACCACCCAGGTGATCAGGGCGTCGCCGGTGATATCGATACGCTGGACGCTCGGTTCCTGCATGTCCTGCGGCAGGTCGGCGCGCAGCCCGCTCATGGCGTTGCGGACGTCGTTGGTGGCCCGCTCGGTGTCGGTGCCCAGCTCGAACTCGATCGTCGTCGAGGACGAGCCGTCGGTGATCTGCGAATTGATGTGGCGGACGCCCGACAGGCCGGCGAGGGAGTCCTCGATCAGCCGGGTGACCTGCACCTCCATCTCGCTGGGCGCGGCGCCGGGCCGTCCCGCGGAGACGTGAACCAGCGGGAAGTCGATGTCGGGGTTGTTGTTGATCCGCATCCCCATGAAGCCGTTGACGCCCGCCAGCGTCAGCAGCACGAACATGAGGATGATCGGGATCGGATTCTTGATCGACCAGGACGAGATGTTCTTCATGGCCGGGGCCTACTTCTTGGCCGCGGCGGGGGCGCGGGCGGTGGCCGGCGCGGCGGCGGTCCGGGCGGGCGCGATGGTGACCCGGTCGCCCTCGCCGAGGAAGCCGGCCCCCTCGACCACGACGCGCACGCCGGCCTCGACGCCGGTGACGGCGGTGCGGTCGGTGGCCCGGGAGATCACGGTGACCGGCCGGAAGCGCGCCCGGCCGTCGGCTCCCATGACGAAGACGCCGGCGCGGTTCTCGCGATAGAGCACGGCCGCGGTCGGCACGGTGACGGCGGGCTGGTCGCCGACCTGGATGCGGGCCCGGGCGAACATGCCGGGCCGGAAGCCGCTGCCGGACACGGCGATCCGGGCCACGCCCAGCCGGGTCTCGGCGTTCACCTCGGGGGTGACGATGCGGACCGTTCCGGCGGCCTCGCCGACCTGATCGGACGAGATGACGGCGGACTGGCCGGCGCGGACCAGATGCAGCTCGGTCTCCGGCACCTGGGCGTCGAGCTCGAGACGGCCGTCGCGCACGATGCGGAACAGCTCCGTCCCGGCGGAGACGATCTGGCCGCGGGTGACGCTGCGGCTGATCACCAGCCCGGACACCGGCGCGCGGATGGTCGCCTGGGCCAGGCGGGTGCGGGTCTCCGACAGCGAGGCCTGGGCGGCGGCGAGGTTGGCGTCCGAGGCACGCTTGTTGGCCAGGGCCGTATCCAGCGACGCCTGGCTGAGGAAGCCGCGCTCCTTCAGTTCCTGGGCCCGGTCGAGCGCGGCCTGGTCGCGGGCGGCGTTGGCCTGGGCGGTCTGCACGGCCGCTTGTTGCTGGCGCAGCTGGGCCCGCAGCAGGGCGTCGTTGAGCTGGACCAGCGGCTGGCCCTGGCGGACATAGCGGCCCTCATCGACATAGACGGCGGTGGCGGTCAGGCCGCCGGTCTCGGCCCCGACCGGCACCTCTTCCCAGGCGGAAATGGTGCCGGAGGCGGTGACGGTGCGCGGCAGGTTCTGAAGCGTGGCCGTGGCGACGGTGACCGTCAGACTGCTGCCGCCGGTGGAGCCCGCCTTGGTCTCGGCCTTCTTGGCCGCGTCGTCGCCCGCGCCGCAGGCGCTCAGCGCCAAAGTCAGCGTCAGGGCCAGAGTCAGGACGGCCGCGCCGGCCCAGCTGTTCCGCATCATGTTCGCCACGTCCGATCCCCATGCAGCGCGGAGGGGGAGCCGCGCGCCTGTCGTTGGCCGCCGGTCGCGGCGAACCTTGTCATCGACCGTTGAATAGACGTTTCGCGACCGCTTCTCAAACGCCAATGCGTCGCCTTACGGCGATGTAATCCGCCACAAAAACAGTAGCGGACCGCGTCTGAACGCCGTCCGCGTTGGCGATCCGGCCCCGCCGTGCTACCGGCGCGGCCATGACGACCCCTCCCATCGAACGCATCCGGAATTTCAGCGTGGTCGCGCACATCGACCACGGCAAATCGACGCTGTCCGACCGCCTGATTCAGTTCACCGGCGGGCTGACCGCGCGCGAAATGTCGGCGCAGGTGCTCGACAACATGGATATCGAGAAGGAGCGGGGGATCACCATCAAGGCGCAGACCGTGCGCCTGAACTACAAGGCGAAGGACGGGCTCGACTACGTCCTCAACCTGATGGACACCCCCGGCCACGTCGACTTCGCCTATGAGGTCAGCCGTTCGCTGGCCGCCTGCGAGGGTTCGCTGCTGGTCGTGGACGCCTCCCAGGGGGTCGAGGCCCAGACCCTGGCCAACGTCTACCAGGCCATCGACAACGACCACGAGATCGTCCCGGTCCTCAACAAGATCGACCTGCCCGCCGCTGAGCCCGACCGCGTGCGCCAGCAGATCGAGGACGTCATTGGCATCGACGCCTCCGACGCCGTGCTGTGCAGCGCCAAGTCCGGGATCGGCATCGAGGACGTGCTCGAGGCCATCGTCACCCGCCTGCCGGCCCCCAAGGGCGACCCCAACGCGCCGCTCAAGGCCCTGCTGGTCGACGCCTGGTACGACCCCTACCTCGGCGTCGTCGTGCTGGTCCGCGTCTTCGACGGCACGCTGCGCGCCGGCCAGCGCGTCAAGATGATGCAGAACGGCTCGACCCACCTGATCGACCGCGTCGGCGTCTTCCTGCCCAAGAACACCCCGGTCGAGTCCCTCGGCCCCGGCGAGGTCGGTTTCATCACCGCCCAGATCAAGGAGGTCGCCCACGCCGCCGTCGGCGACACCATCACCGACGAGAAGAAGCCGACCGCCGAGCCGCTCAAGGGCTTCAAGGAGGTCCAGTCGGTGGTCTTCTGCGGCCTCTTCCCGGTCGACGCCGCCGACTTCGAGGACCTGCGCGCCGCCATCGGCCGCCTGCGGTTGAACGATGCGTCGTTCACCTATGAGATGGAGTCCTCGGCCGCCCTCGGCTTCGGCTTCCGCTGCGGCTTCCTCGGCCTGCTGCATCTGGAGATCATCCAGGAGCGCCTCAGCCGCGAGTTCAACCTCGACCTGATCGCGACCGCCCCCTCGGTGGTCTACAAGATCGGCCTGCGCGACGGCTCAGAGATGGAGCTGCACAACCCCGCCGACCTGCCCGACGTGATGCAGATCCTCAGCATCTCGGAGCCTTGGATCAAGGCCACCATCCTGACCCCCGACGAATACCTCGGCGGCGTCATCAAGCTGTGCCAGGACCGCCGCGGCCAGCAGGTCGAGCTGTCCTACGTCGGCAGCCGCGCCCTGGTGGTCTACGAACTGCCGCTCAACGAGGTGGTCTTCGACTTCTACGACCGGCTGAAATCCATCTCCAAGGGCTACGCCTCCTTCGACTACGAGCTCAGCGACTACCGCGAGGGCGACCTGGTCAAGATGAACATCCTGGTCAACAGCGAGCCGGTCGACGCCCTCTCCATGCTGGTCCACCGCGGCCGGGCCGAGATGCGCGGCCGCTCGATGGTCGAGAAGATGAAGGAGCTGATCCCGCCCCACCTGTTCGTCATCCCGATCCAGGCGGCCATCGGCGGCAAGATCATCGCCCGCGAGACCGTCCGCGCCCTGCGCAAGGACGTGACGTCGAAGTGCTACGGCGGCGACGCCACCCGCAAGAAGAAGCTGCTCGAGAAGCAGAAGGCCGGCAAGAAGCGCATGCGCCAGTTCGGCAAGGTGGAGATCCCGCAGGAGGCCTTCATCGCCGCGCTGAAGATGGACGAGGACTGACCCCATGACCGCCACCCCCGCCCGCCCCGCCTTCGAGCCGCTCAACGATCTGGAGCGCCTGCTGATGGCCGCCGCCTCGGGCGGGGCCGGCGAGCGCGCCGCCTTCGAGACCGCCGTGTCCGACGCCGAACTGTGGGTCGTTCCCGCCCCCGGCCAGACCGCCGCCGACGAACTGCGCCTGCGCACCGTGGCCCAGGACGGCCGCCCGGCCACCGCCGTCTTCACCGCGCGCGAACGGGCGCTGCAGTCCATCGGCGCCGACGCCGAGCCGACGGCCTTCCCCGGCCGCGCCCTGCTCGAGACCATCCGCGAGAACCCGGCAGTGCTGAACCCCGGCCACGGCTATGGCGCGCGCTGGTCGCCCGACGCCATGGCCCGGCTGATCGGCCGGCCCAACCCGGCCCCGGCGGAGCGCTACCCCACCCAGGTCGCCAAACCGGCGAGCACCCCGCCCGGCCTCGTCGACGCCCTGACCCGCGAACTGGCGGCCGAGCCGGCGGTCAAGGCGGCGTGGCTGGCGCTGGCCCGCTGGAACGACGGCGAGGAGGGCTTCCTGCTCGACATCCGCGCGGCGGGCGAGACCCCGATCCCCCTGCTGATGAACCGGGCGCTGGCCGGAGTGACGCTGGACACGCGCCTCGACGTGGTGGTCGGCTCGCCCGACGCCGCGCCCGGGGCCGGGCTGGAGATCGTGTCCGCCCGGGCGTGACGCCTCAGGGCCGCACCCCCGCCCGCTCGATCCGCCTCCGCTCCATGGCGTAGCATTCGCAGGCCTCCGCCTCGAGCGCGCGGCGGTCGAGGATGCGGATCGCCCCGCGCGCATAGCTGATCGCCTTGCGGTCCTTCAGCTGGTTGGCGGCGTCGTTGACCGTGGTGCGCTGCGCCCCCAGCAGGCCGGCCAGCTCCTCCTGGGTGAAGTGGATGCGCTCGTCCGGCGTCAGGTCGCCGGCGCTCAGCAGCCAGCGCGCCACCCGCGGCAGCACCCTGTGCGTGGCGTTGCAGGCGGCGTGCTGCACCGCCTGCATCTGGTAGATCGACGACAGGCGCAGCAGCCGGTCCATCAGCGGCGGACTGACCCGCATCCGCGCGCGCAGCGCCGCCGCCGGCATGACATGCACCGTCCCCGGCAGCCGCGCCGCCACCTCCCAGCCGCACGGCTCGTCGGCCATGAGGGGCGCCAGTCCCGACAGGCCCTCGCGCCCGACCACGGCGGTCTCGACCGCCGACCCGTCGGAGAAGCGCACCAGATTGGCCAGCTGGGCGTCGGCGGGGAAATGCACCTCCGCGATCTCGCCGTCCTGCTCGATCAGGATCTGGCCGGCGGCGACCGCCATCGGGCGCAGGTGCGGGCGCAGCGCCTCCAGATCGTCCGGCCCGAGCGTGTCGAGAAGGTGATTGTGGTAAACCATGACCGGGAAAACGTGCGGCCGAGCCAATGGGTCCGCCGGCCCCCGGCCGCCCCCGGTTGACCCGCCCCCGCCGCCGCGCCACACCGGTTCATCAGCCGAGGAGGCCCGACGACATGGCGACCGACCCCACCCGAGCCGCCGACCGCGCCCCGCGCCTGGCCGTGCTGATCGACGCCGAGAACGCCTCGCCGAAGATCGCCGAGGCCCTGTTCACCGAGATCGCCACCCTCGGCGAGGCCAGCGCCCGGCGCATCTACGGCGACTTCTCCAGCCCCCAGATCGCCGGCTGGACCCGCGTCCTGGCCCGCCTCGCCATCCAGCCCCAGCAGAATTTCGCCAACACCAAGGGCAAGAACTCCGGCGACATCGCCCTCGTCATCGACGGCATGGACCTGCTGCACTCGGGCCGGTTCGACGGCTTCTGCCTCGTCTCGTCTGACGCCGACTTCACCCGTTTGGCCTCGCGCATCCGCGAAGAGGGGGTCGACGTCTACGGCTTCGGCGAGCGCAAGACGCCCGAGAGCTTCCGCCAGGCCTGCACCCGCTTCATCTACACCGAGAACCTGACCGGCCGCATGGCCGCCGCCGCCGCCGACGAGCCCGCCGCCCCCGCGTCCGGCTCCGGCCGCGGCCGCAAGACCGCCGCGGCCGCCGCCCCGGCCGGCGCGACCCCGGCCCCCGGCAAACGCCCCCCGTCCGAGGCCGCCCGCCTGATCGCCACGGTCATCGCCGACATGGACGAGGACGGCGACGGCTGGGTCAACGCCGGCGGCATCGCCAACCGGCTGAGGAACGCCTACCCGGACTTCGACCAGCGGTCCTATGGCTATGCCAAGCTGTCGGACCTGATCCGCGGGACGGGCCGGTTCGAGGTGGAGACCAGCGCGGGCGGGGCGATGCGGGTGCGGGACCGGGCGTAGGGGGCGTACCTACTCCGGGTTGGTAGAGGCGTCGGCGAGACAGGGATAGGCTCGCGGCCATGGCAGCCTCCGCTCCAATTTCTTCCGAATGCATCGCATGGCTGGCGGAGGTCGATCGCGTCATGAAGCGCGACTGGTGCATCGACTCGAATGACGCAGGTTGGTCGCCCGAAGACGCGCTGCGCTATTGGCGATACGGCGAGAGCCCAGAGGCCTTTGTGGCGTGGTTCGTCGAGAAGTACGGGCTGATCCGGTTCGAGGCCATTCGGATGACTTCTGGTTAAGCCTGAAACGTCTTTGGCTTCAGAGCTTCGATCCGCTCCAACAGGCGGGCTCGAAGCGTCTCCGGCGCGATTCCGGTAGGAAGGGCGACTCCTTTGCCGGAGAACTCAGCGTATGGCCCCTGATCGAGAGTGCCGCTTAGGCGAACTCGGAGGGTCTCGGGGTCAATGGCCAACAGGTCACGATCAAAAAGTGTGTGGATGTCTGACCGCAGCAGCAGCGCGTTGTCGGGCCGATTGGTGTGCTCTCCGAGGTAAGGAACGATATGGGCGGCTTCGAGTACCTCGGGCACGTTCCATCCGGTCACCGCGCAGCGGCTACTGAAGCGCTTGAGCGCCTCCTCGCGAAAGGCTTTGCCGCCTTGGCGCTCCACGATCTGGGTTTCAATACGACGCCTAGCGTCGTCGAGTGAAAGGGGTGGGTGGTCAGCCGCGTGGGCGAGGCTCGGCTCGGGTTGCGGATACGCGAAATCCAGCCCGGCCCCCGGGTGCGGAGTCTTTAGGTTGCCGTCGGCGGAGAAACCACGAAGTCGGAAGTAGCCGGCATCGAAATCAACGACCTCTGCCAACCCCCATACGCGATACTGCACCCCGGGTTTCGGCTTTTCTTGAATAAGGACAGCCACGGGAACCCCGTCCGCCTTACACGCCATCAGCCCGCGATTGCCCGCGTACTTGTCCCGGTCTTCCGGCCGCTGTCCCTCTTGAAAATAGTCGTAGGTCCAGCCGTCTTCGAACGAGCCACTAACCGGCTTGTCGGGGTAGGGGCCCTTAAGGGCCTGCCGAACGCTAAGAGCGTGCACCCAGCCCTCAGGTTTGTGGATGCCCTTGGGGCGGTTGACTAGGAACAGGCCGTCGAGTGGCTCGGGCCATCCGATAAGTTCACCTCGCCGCGACCAAAACCATTCCAGCGCGGTGCGATGCTGCGGAGTTAGTTTCGAAAGCGCAGCAGATAGAGCGCTCACGGCGTCCGCCCCCCAGTTCATCACCAAGTTCCTACCTCGAGTAGGTGAGTCGCTCAGCGTTCCTACTAGAGGTTAGCGCCTCCGGAGCGTCGGACGCCAGCCTTCAACACGCGCCCTGGGCGCCGTTGCCACGTCTCCTCCCCGTCGCTCCGCGATGGGAGGGGGACCGCGAAGCGGTGGAGGGGTGCCCTTTCGTGCGCGCCGCCGCCAGCCCTCCGTCTCGCGGGCTCCGCCGTCGATCCACCTCCCCATCCGCTCTGCGGACAGGGAGGAGACGCATCCCCGCTATCGTCATCCTCCGGCAAGCGGCGTAGCCGCGCAGACCGGGGGACCCAGCGGCGCGCGCGAGCGCGACCCTGTCGGGAGCGCCGCTGTTCGATACAGCCTGCCGGAACAGACCGCCTTCGGCGCCGCTGGGTCCCCCGGTCTCGCTGCGCTTGCCGGAGGATGACGAAGGGGAATGCTGCGCTGCAAATCCGGGCCCAACCTCCCTAATCTTTACCGCCAACCTGTTGTTTTCAGGCCGGATCGAAAATTCCCAGCGTCCTGAGCCCGCCGTAGGAAGAACCCGGCCCATACTCCTGCCCATCCCGTCGGTGGGGAGGGCGTCGGATCCACGTTCCTCGATGGCGGCGGGCTATGGTCGAGCGATGAAGCCCGGGCGAAGGAGAGTCCGGGGGTCCTCGTGGAGGTCGATGGATGGCCTCTGCTTGCTCGCCGCGCGCTGTTGGACTGCGGGCTGCTGACGTCCTGAGGCCGTCATGTCCGCCCCGCGTCGGGCCCGGCAACGGTTCCGGCGGTGATCCGGCAAGGCCCGAATGCCAAGGCCGCCAGCCGGAGGGCGTGTGGAAAACGACTACGCGGGGCAGCCTGTCTCGTCGAAACGGTTATCTATCAAAGCACCGGGCGAGGCCCGGTCGCCCCGCTCCCTCCCACCTTTCCGGAGCCTGCTCCGGGAAGCCCAAACCCGTGCCTGCAAGGCGCCTGACGGAGAGAGATCGCCGTGAAAACCCGCCGCCCCAACCGCCTGCGCCGCAAGGACCACCAGATGTGGGCCGTCCAGCGCCATCGCCTGATGCAGATCGCCGAGGGCCGGATGGAGCCGCATTTCGAGCGCGAACACCTGTTCCTCTGGACCCTTCAGGCCCGCCGCATCGCCGACCCCGCCGACTTCATCCTGCCCGGCCTGCTGTTCATGGCCGAGACCGTGACCGACCCGCTGCGGCGGACCGCCGCCCGGACCGACGACGCGGCGGCTGACGCCGCCGATGTCATCGCTTCCTGAACCGCCCCGCCTCGGCCTTCAGACTGGCGCCCCAGTCGGTCGTGGGATGATCCGGCTCGGCGACGAACGGCAGCTGTCCCGCCACGCCCCGCGCGGCCAGCGCCAGCGGCAGGGCGAAGATCGGCAGCATCCGCAGCGGCTTGCGGCGCTTGTCCGTGACGTCCCAGCCCTCGGCCTCGAAGGCCTCGACCAGCTCGGCCGGCGAGCGGCGGTGCAGGTCGCGCAGAGGGTCGGGCCAGTCGGCGGGCAGGGCGACGGCCTCGGCCTCGGCCAGCGACAGGCCGAAGGCGGCGCGGGCGACGGCGTCGACCTCGGGGTGCTCGTCGCGCAGGTCGGGGTCGGCGAGGCGCGGCTTCATCAGCGCCTTGAGCTCGAGGTCGTCGACGCCGGGCAGGTCGGCGAGGCGCCGCAGCGGGCCGGGCGCGGAGTCGCTCACGACGCCGCCGCTTCGGGCGCCTTCGCCTCGGCCAGCTTCGCCTCGACGGCGTCGAAGGTCGCGGCGACCTCGCCGGCCGGGGCCTTGCCCATCAGGCTGACGGCGACGATGGCGAGGAAGCTGAGGATGAAGCCGGGGACCATCTCGTACAGCACCGTGGTCAGGGCGGCGCCCGAGGGCAGCACCGGGGCGAAGATCCAGAACAGCACCACGGCGGCGCCGGTGATCATGCCGGCGAGGGCGCCGTTGCGGGTCATCCGCTTCCACGTCAGCGACAGGATGATCAGCGGCCCGAAGGCGGCGCCGAAGCCGGCCCAGGCGTTGGCCACGAGGCCCAGCACATTGTTGTCCGGGTCATACGCCAGTCCGATGCCCGCCAGCGCCACGGCCAGCACGGCGAGGCGGCCGACCAGCACCAGCTCCTTCTGCGAGGCGCTGCGGCGCAGGAAGGTGCGGTACACGTCCTCGGTCAGCGAGCTGGACGAGACCAGCAGCTGCGACGAGATGGTGCTCATGATCGCGGCGAGGATGGCGGCCAGCAGGAAGCCGGTGATCAGCGGATCGAACAGCAGGTCGGAGAGGAGGATGAAGATGGTCTCGGGGTCGGCGACGTCGAGGTTGTTCAAGGTGGCGTAGGCGAGGCCGGTGATGCCGGTGGCGAGGGCGCCGACCAGCGACACGATCATCCAGCTCATGCCGATGCGGCGCGCGGCCGGGATGTCGCGCACCGAGCGGATGGCCATGAAGCGGACGATGATGTGGGGCTGGCCGAAATAGCCGAGGCCCCAGGCCAGGGCCGAGACGACGCCCACGGCGGTGGTGCCGGCCAGCAGGTCGAAGCGGGCCGGATCGACCGAGCGGACGATCTCCGCCGTCTCCGCCGGTCCGCCGACGTTCATCATGGCCACGATCGGCACGAGGATCAGGGCCAGGAACATGATGCAGCCCTGCACGAAGTCGGTCAGGCTGACGGCGAGGAAGCCGCCGAACATCGTATAGGCCAGCACCACGCCGGCGGTGATCCACAGGCCCCACGCGTAGTCGAGGCCGAAGGCGCTGTCGAACAGCTTGCCCCCCGCGACCATGCCGCTGGCGGTGTACAGGGTGTAGAAGACGACGATGACCACGGCCGAGATGATGCGCAGCAGATGGGCCCGGTCGGCGAAGCGCTCGGCCAGATAGTCGGGGATGGTGATCGCGTCGTTGGCGACCTCGGTGTAGACGCGCAGCCGCGGGGCCACGATCAGATAGTTCAGCCATGCCCCGACCACGAGGCCGACCCCGATCCACGCCGCCGACAGGCCGGTCAGGAACATCGCGCCGGGCAGGCCCATCATCAGCCAGCCGCTCATGTCCGACGCGCCCGCCGACAGGGCGGTGACCCCCGGGCCCAGCTGTCGCCCGCCCAGCATATAGCCCGAGACGTCGCTGGTGGACTTTCTCCAGGCATAGACGCCGATGCCGAGCATCAGGACGAAATAGAGGCCGATGGTGATGAGTGCGCCGGTTTCCATGCCCTTGGGGTAGCAGCGTTGCCTTGGCGGGGTCCACCCCCGGTCCGGCTACCCCGCGGCGCCGAGGAAGTCGCGTTTGCCCAGCGGCACGCCGGCCTGGCGCAGCAGGTCGTAGGCGGTGGTGACGTGGAAGAAGAAGTTGGGCAGGGCGAAACCGACGACGTAGGCCTGACCCTTGAACGGCCATTCCCCGCCGGGGAATTTCAGCACAACATCCCGGTTCTCCTGTCCGTCGATCGCCTCGCGCGGGACCGAGCCGATCCAGTCCAGGGTGGCGGCGATGCGGGCCTTCAGCTCCGGGATGGTGGTCTCGGTGTCCTCGTTGACCGGGGCCTCGACGCCGGACAGGCGGGCGACGCACAGCTTGGGCCCGTCGCAGGCGATCTGCACCTGCTTGACCAGGGGGTGCATGTCCTCGGCCAGCCGGTTCGACAGCAATGCGTCGGCGCCCGCCTGGCCCGCGTGCTCGACCGCCTTGTCCAGCAGGCCCGACAGGGCCTTGAGGGCGCGGGTGAAGACGGGGACCGTCAGATCGTAGAGTTCGGTGGCCATGGCGGTCTCTCCTCGCGGGTTTCGGACCGGGTTCTAGCTTGGCCTTACGGGAAGGTCACCACGGTTCGCACCGCCACCCCGTCGGCCAGGGCGTCGAAGGCGGCGTTGATGTCCTCCAGCGGAATGGTCCCGGTCAGCAGCCGGTCCACCGGCAGCCGCCCCTCGCGGAACAGCGCCACGTATCGCGGGATGTCCCGCGAGGGCACGCAGGTTCCGATGTACGAGCCCTTCAGGCTGCGCTCCTCGGCGACCAGTTGCACGACGTTGACCGCCAGCGCCGCCTCGGGCGGCGGCAGGCCGGCGGTGACCGTGGTCCCGCCGCGCCGGGTCATCCGCCACGCCGCCTCCAGCGCCTTCACGCTGCCGGCCATCTCGAACACGACATCGGCCCCGCCGCCGGTCAGGGCCCGGACCTGCTCCACCGCATCGGCGTCGGCGGCGTTGACCGTCCGCACCGGACCCAGCGACCGGGCGAGGGCCAGCTTGTCGTCGCTCAGGTCCACCGCCACCACCGGCGACGCTCCGCTGGCCAGCGCCCCCAGCACCGACGACAGGCCGAGTCCGCCGAGCCCGACCACCACCACCGACTGGCCCGTCCGCACCCCGGCGGTGTTCACCACCGCGCCGACGCCGGTCAGCACCGCGCAGCCGAACAGGGCGGCGTGCTCGAAGGGCAGGTCGCGGTCGACCTTCACCAGCGACCGCCGCGACACCACCGCATGACCCGCGAAGGCGGAGCAGCCGAGATGGTGATTCAGCGTATCCGCGCCGGCATGGATGCGCCGGTCCCCGCCCAGCAGCACGCCCCGGCCGTTGGCCGCCGCCCCCGGCTCGCACAGGGCCGGCCGGCCGCCGGCGCAGGGGTCGCAATGACCGCAGTTGGGCATGAAGACCATGACCACATGGTCCCCGATCGCCAGGTCGCCGACGCCGGGCCCCAGCGCCTCGACCACCCCGGCCGCCTCATGGCCCAGCGCCATCGGCAGGGGGCGCGGCCGGTCGCCGTTGATGACGCTGAGGTCCGAATGGCAAAGGCCGGCGGCCTTGATGGCGACGAGCACCTCATCCGCGCCCGGCGGATCGAGGGTCACGGTCTCGAGGCTCAGCGGGCGGCTGTCGGCGTAGGGGCGGGCGGCGCCCATGCTGCGGAGGACGGCGGCGGTGGTCTGCATGGAGCGGAGGCTAGGCGCTTGACGCCGCGTCCGCCAAGCCCGAGCGTCGCCCATGAAGCGCGCGCCAGACGTGCTCGAGGAAACATCGCGCTCAAGCAGCGAGGCGCGGCGCGCCGAGCGATAGCGCACCAACCCGGAGGGGATACATGACCGGCACCATCGAACGGACCAAACGGAGCGACTATCGCCGCTTCCAGGCCATCTCCACGCGCTGGATGGACAACGACGTCTACGGCCACGTGAACAACGTGGTCTATTACTCGTGGTTCGACACGGCGGTGAACCGGCTGCTGGTCGTCAACGGCGTGCTGGACATCCATGGCGGCCGGACCATCGGCCTGGTGGTCGAGACCGGCTGCCGCTACTTCTCGCCGACCGCCTTTCCGGACGAGATTCAGGCCGGGGTGCGGGTGGCCCACGTCGGCACATCGTCGGTGCGCTACGAGATCGGCCTGTTCCGCAATGCCGAGGAGGAAGCCGCGGCCGTGGGCTATTTCGTCCACGTCTACGTCGACCGCGAGACAAAGCGACCGGTGTCGGTGGACGAGAAGATGCGCGGGTTCCTGGAAAGCCTGAAGACCTAGTCGTCCAACCGCCCCATGAGGGCGAGCGCGCCGACCGCGGTCAGCACCCCCAGGGCGAAGGCGCCGATGATGGCGCCGGTGGCGACGGCGGCGGGGACGGTGACCGGGCGGGCCTCGTACCACTCGACGATGTCCGCCTCGTCGAGGTCGCCCTCGTCATAGAGGTCGGTGTCATAGATGGCGTCTTCGGCGGTCATGGCGGGCTCCGGCGGGTCTCTCGGGAAATGCCCGGCGAAGCTGGCGGTTCCTGTCCCGTGACAGCCGGTCGCGCATCGGCTAGACGGCGCGCCTCACTTTTCCACGGACCCAGAACGAATCCTCATGGCCGGCCATTCCAAGTTCAAGAACATCATGCACCGCAAGGGCCGCGCCGACGCGCAGCGGTCCAAGCTCTTCTCCAAGCTGTCCCGCGACATCACAGTCGCCGCCAAGTCGGGGATGCCCGACCCGGCCATGAACCCGCGTCTGCGCCTCGCGGTGAACAACGCCAAGGCCGAGAGCCTGCCCAAGGACGTCATCCAGCGGGCTATCAACAAGGCCGCGGCGGGCGACGTCGATACGATGGAGGAGATCCGCTACGAGGGCCGCGGGCCGGGCGGCGTCGGCATCATCGTCGAGGCCCTGACCGACAACCGCAACCGCGCCGGCTCCAACATCCGCGCCGCCTTCTCCAAGAACGGCGGGGCCCTGGGCGAGATGAACTCGGTCGCCTTCATGTGGGATCGGGTCGGCCAGATCATCTACAAGGCCGACGCGGGCACCGAGGACCAGGTCATGGAGGCCGCCATCGAGGCGGGCGCCCAGGACGTCGAGAGCGATCTGGTCAAGCCGGACATCTACGAGGACGCGCCGGGCCACACCATCTGGACGAAGTTCGAGGACCTCAACGAGGTCGCCGACGCCATGTCCAAGGTGCTGGGCGACCCGAAGTCGACGGCCATTGTCTGGAAACCCCAATCCGAGGTCGCCGTGACCGGCGAGGCGGTCGGCACGCTGATGAAGCTGCTCGACGCGCTGGACGCCGAGGACGATGTGCAGAACGTCTATTCGAACGAGGACATCTCGGACGAGGACCTGGCGAAATACGCCGGCTGAGGGTCAGCCCGCGAAGCGGCGCAACTCGTCGACGACCCAGCCGTCGGGGTGGCGGCCCGGACGGCCGGGGCGGCGCAGGCGGATGAGATCGTGCAGGGCGTCGGTGAGCTCGAGCAACTGGTCGTCCGACAGCTCGACGACGGCGTGCAACACGTCAGCCCGAACCTTCTCATAGGCTGCGAGGGCGAGGCGGCGGTCCGGAATCTGGGCCATATGAGCCCTCCGTGGCGGCGAAGGCCTGTGGTCAACCGGCGAGTAACCCTCGGATCGGCGTCCGGTTCCGGCGTTAACCCTCATGAGGGGGTTGCGGCCCCGGAGGGCGGGAACGGCGAGGCTGCCGCGCCGTTGCCGGAGCATGGACCTGGCCTCGCTGCCCGACTTCGCCCTGCCCCTGCTCGCCGCCGTGCTGGCCGGCGGACTGGTTGGCTTCGAGCGCGAGTGGCGGGGGCGGGCGGCCGGCTTCCGCACCCACATTCTCGTCTGTCTCGCCTCCGCCTTGCTGATGGCGGCGGCCGTGTCGCAGGGCGCCTGGCGGTTCGACGCCTTGGCCGGGACCGAGATCGTCAGCGATCCGACCCGGATGGCCCACGGCGTGCTCACCGGCATCGGCTTCCTCTGCGCGGGGGTGATCTTCCGGGCGGGCTTCTCGATCCACGGCCTGACCACGGCGGCGTCGTTGTGGATCACCTCCGCGATAGGCCTGCTGTTCGGGGCCGGCCTGTTCGCGCTGGCGGCCAGCGGAACGGTGCTCACCGTGGTCATCCTCGCGGCGCTGAGGCTGGTGAGTGTGCGTTTGCCGCAGCAGACCGTCGTGGACGCTGAGGTGGTGTGGCGGCGTGACGCCCCGGACGCTGAAGACGCGGTCGAGGCGGCCATGGGAGAGATCGGCTGGTCCCCCAGCGGCGACCGGCATGAACTGATCGACGGCGGTGAATCCGTGCGGCGGGCCTTCCGGCTCAGGGCGGTCGGCGAGGAGCCCCTGAAGGCGTTGGCGGCCCGACTGAGGACCATCGAGGGGGTCACCGGCTACCGGCTCGATCCGCGCGACGACTGACGGCCGCTTGATCGCCGCGGGGCGGCGGGCCTACGCTGGAGGTTCGGCAGCTTCCGGAGGGATTTTCTTGGTGGATTGGGATCTGGTCTGGCCGGTCGTCGCGGCCATGACGGCGGGCGGCCTGATCGGGGTCGAGCGGACCTATCACGGACATCCGGCCGGGTTCCGGACCCATATCCTGGTGTGCCTGACCAGTTGCCTGCTGATGCTGGCGGCGATGCAGCAGTCGACCTGGGATTTCGCCTACCTCCCCGGCCAGAGGGTGGTGATCGACCCGACGCGGATGTCGCACGGTCTGCTGACCGGCATCGGCTTCCTCTGCGCCGGGGTGATCTTCCGCGAGGGCTTCTCGGTGCATGGCCTGACCACGGCCGCCTCGCTGTGGGTCACCTCGGCGATCGGCGTCCTCTATGGCGTGGGCATGCTGGAGCTGGCGTTGATCGGCTCCGGCGCGACGCTGGCGGTGCTCGCCGTGCTGCGCCTGCTCGACGCCAAGCTTCCGCACGTCGGCGTCATGGACGTGGTGCTGCGCTGGAAACGAGGGGCGGCGCCGAGCGAGGCCGCGCTGCGCGACCTGCTGCGGGCCCGGGGCCTGAAGGCCGTGCGCATCGGCCATGTGATGAGCCCCGACCGCCTGATCCACGAGCACCAGCTGAAGGTGAAGGGGCCGATGCCGATCGACGCCGACGCCCTGGTGGCGCAGCTGTCCGGCCACGACGGCCTGGCCGGGTTCTCGGTGCTGCCGCGCGACGAGTAGGCCGCGCGAAAGGACGCCGCCGTCAGAAATGATCGGTTCGCCGGTGCTTCCCATGGCCGACCTGCGTGCTAGCAAGGCGCAGGGCTCTTTGGGGGAACACGATGACTGGACGAAGGACGGCGCTCGTCGCCATGGCGGCGATGGTCATGGCGACGCCCGCCGGGGCGCAGACTCCGATGAGTACGGAAACCTATTTCCAGCATGTCGACCGTTTCTGCCTGAGCACCGGGGGCGATCCGGCGCTGGCGACGGCGGCGGCCGAGGCCGAGGGCTGGCTGCCCGCGCCCCAGGCCATGGTCGACGAGATCGTCAACCCTGACGCGCCCGAGGCGGTCGTCCGCCTGAGCGGGCCCGTCGACGCCGCCCCGGCCCGGCTGATCCTCACCACCTCGCCCCCCATGGCGGGGCAGGGCGGCGTGAAGGTTCGGGTCTGCGTGGTGGAGCCCGCGCCGGCCTCCGCCATCGACGAGGCCGCGCTCAGCGCCCTGGTGGAGGCGCGGCTCGGCCTCGCCGCCGCGATCCTCCCGGTCTGGACCTTCTCGGGGAACGGTCCCTACACCGACCGGACCGAACTGATGCTGGGCGGAATGGAGGCGATGGCGGACCACGCCGCGACCGAGCCGGTCTATATGCTCAACCTGATGCCGACGGATGACGGCACGCCGGCGCTGGGACTTCTGCGTCTCGGCCACTGAACGGCCGGCGATCGGTCATTGTCCGTTAGCCATCTATCGGGCAATAACGGAACGGATGGCGAACGAAGTGACTCGAATCCTCGGTCTCGACCCCGGCCTGCGCCGCACCGGATGGGGCGTGGTGGCGGCCGAAGGCTCGCGCCTGCGCTGGATCGCCCACGGCGTCGTCGCCCCGCCCGAGGGGGCGCCGTTCAGCGAACGACTGCTGTTCCTGCTCGACGCGGTCGGCGAGGTCTGCGCCGCCCACGCCTGCGACGAGGCGGCGATCGAGGAGGTCTTCGTCAACATGAACCCGGCCTCGACGCTGAAGCTGGGCCACGCCCGGGCGGCGGTGATGCTGGCCCCCGCGCGACACGGGCTGAGCGTGGCGGAGTATTCGCCGAACCTGATCAAGAAGGCGGTGGTCGGCGCCGGCCACGCCGACAAGAGCCAGATCGCCTTCATGGTGAAACGGCTGCTGCCGTCCGCCGGCGACGTGAAGGCCGACGCGGCCGACGCCCTGGCCGTGGCGATCACCCACGCCCAGCTGCGCAAGCGGGCCCTACTCGCGGGGGCGGCATGATCGGCCGGCTCAGAGGCGTGCTGGCCGAGGTCGAGGCGGATCACTGCCTGATCGACTGCGCCGGCGTCGGCTATGTGGTGGCCTGCGGGGCGCGGACGCTGCAGCGGCTGCCGGCGCCCGGCGACGAGGCGACCCTGCACGTCGAATCCAGCTGGTCCGCCGAGAACGGGCCGCGCCTGTACGGCTTCCTGACCCGCGACGAACGCCGCGCCTTCACCACCCTGATCGCGATCCAGGGCGTCGGCCCCAAGGCGGCGCTGGCGGTGCTCGACGTCCTGCCGCCGGGCGAACTCGCCGGCGCTGTGGCCCGCGACGACAAGGCCGCCGTGGCTCGCGCCAACGGCGTCGGGCCCAAGCTGGCCCTGCGCATCGTCACCGAACTCAAGGGCAAGCCGCTCGGAGATGTCAGCTTCACGCCGAGCGCGGCGGGGCTGCATGCCGAGATCGCACCGGTCCCCAGCGTCACCGGCGAGGCGGTGTCCGCCCTGCTCGGCCTCGGCGTGGCCGAGGTCAATGCGCGCCGGGCCGTCGATCAGGCCCTGATCCGCCTTGGCGACGACGCCGAACTGTCGGCGGTCATCCGCGCCGCCCTGCAGGAGCTGGGGCGGTGACCGACGACCGCATCATCTCGTCCGACCCCGCCCCGGGCGAGGCCTACGACCGCGCCCTGCGCCCCCAGACCCTGTCCGAGTTCGTCGGCCAAGAGCAGGCCAAGGGCAATCTCAAGGTCTTCATCGAGGCGGCGCGGGGGCGCGGCGAGGCGCTGGACCATGTCCTGCTGTTCGGCCCGCCGGGCCTCGGCAAGACCACCCTGGCCCAGATCGTGTCGCGCGAACTCGGCGTCGGCTTCCGCGCCACCTCCGGCCCGATCCTGGCCAAGGCCGGCGACCTCGCGGCCATCCTGACCAATCTCGAGCCGCGCGACGTGCTGTTCATCGACGAGATCCACCGCCTCGCCCCGGCGGTCGAGGAGATCCTCTACCCGGCCATGGAGGATCACGTCCTCGACCTGATCATCGGCGAGGGCCCGTCGGCCCGGTCGGTGCGGATCGACCTGGCCCCCTTCACCCTCGTCGGCGCCACCACCCGCGCCGGCCTGCTGGCCACGCCGTTGCGCGACCGCTTCGGCATTCCGCTGCGGCTCGAGTTCTACACCCCCGACGAATTGGTCCGGGTGATCATGGGCGCGGCCCGCAAGATGGGGGCCCCGATCGCCGAGGACGGCGCGCGCGAGATCGCCTCCCGCTCGCGCGGCACCCCCCGCGTCGCCGGCCGCCTGCTGCGCCGCGTCCGCGACTTCGCCACCGCCGACGGCGCGACCTCGATCGACCAGCGGGCGGCGGCGCGGGCCCTGGCCCGGCTCGAGGTCGACGAGGCCGGCCTCGACAGCCTCGACCGCCGCTTCCTCAAGGCCCTCATCGAGAACTACGGCGGCGGCCCGGTCGGCATGGACACCCTCGCCGCCGCCATCGCCGAGGCCCGCGACGCCGTCGAGGACGTCATCGAGCCCTACCTCCTCCAGCAGGGCTTCATCCAGCGCACGCCCCGTGGGCGTATGGCGTGTGCGAGGGCCTACGCCCACCTCGGCCTCGCCGAGCCGCCCCGCGCGCCCGAGCAGGGCGGGCTGTTCGGGGGCAAGTGAGGCTTCACGGCGCGGCCGAACCCCTTCATGCTCCGCCTCGAACGGAGACGGCATGGCGCGGCGGGTGATCAGGGTCGAACGGTTGATCACGGTGCTGGGCGCCGCCGTGCTCGTGCTCGGCGTGCTGGTCCTGTGGCTGGTCGGCCGGGACGGCGGCCTCGGCGGCGGAGAGCCGTCGGCGGAGGACCGCGCCCGGGCGCAGCTGCGCGAGCACATCGGGCCCGGGGCCGTGGTGCGTTACACCGAAACGGGCCGACGCCGGGCCGTGTGCGGCTATGTCTCGGCCGGCGACCAGCTGGTCGTGTTCATCTCGCGGCCCAACCGCATCCTGCTGGAGACCGATCCGCTGAAGGCCGAGTTCGACGAGATGCTGGGCGACGTCTGCCCTGGCTTCCTCACGCGCGCCCCGGGCGCGAGGGGCGGGGTTCGACCATGAGCGACCGCCCCACCGCCGGCCGCTTCGAGGGCCGTGAGCACCGGCTGCCCGTCCGCGTCTATTACGAGGACACCGACTTCACCGGCCTGGTCTATCATGGAAACTATGTCCGCTTTTTCGAGCGGGGGCGGTCGGACTGCCTGCGGCTGATGGGCATCGGCCACGCCGAGCTGCTGGACGGCGACCAGCCCACGGCCTTCGTGGTGACGAAGATGGAGTTGGCCTTCGTCAAGCCCGCCCGGATCGACGACGAACTGGTGGTGCGCACCCGCTACGAGTCGGTGAGGGGGCCCCGACTGCTGATCTCCCAGACCATCGCCCGCGACGAGGAAGTGCTGTGTCGGGCCGAGGTCGAGGTGGTCTGCATCCACATGGACGGCCGCCCGCGCCGCCCGACGAAGGCATTGGTGGAGAAGGTCCGGCCATGGCTGGCGCCTTGAAGCTTCACCGTTCACACACCTGTCAGATGCGGTCGGGTGACGAAGCGGCCCCGGCCCGCTAGACCCGGCCCAATTCGCCACACATCCGCCACGCGCGTCCGGTGCACAGGACGCACCGGACGAAAGAGGACGACCGAATGACCGTCGCCGACGCATCGATGATGATGAACCCCGTGACCCTGTTCATGGAGGCCGATCCGGTCGTGAAGGCGATCATGGTCGGCCTGGCCGTCGCTTCGCTGTGGTCGTGGGCCGTGATCATCGACAAGGCGGTGCGCTTCACCTCGCTGAACCGCCAGGCCACGGCCTTCGAGAACGCGGTCGGGTCGGGCCGGTCACTCGAGGACGTCGCGGCGCAAGCCGGACCCCACCCGGTCCATCCCCTGCCGCGCATGCTGGTCATCGCCCTGGCGGACTGGCGTGAAGCGCGCACCCGGGGGCCGCTGACGGAAGGGCAGGGCAACATGCTGATGGCCCGGATCGACCGGGCGCTGGACAGCCTGATCGCGCGCGAGGGCCAACGGGTCGAGAACGGTCTCGGCGTGCTGTCGGTGGTCGCCACCTCCTCCCCCTTTATCGGCCTGTTCGGCACCGTCTGGGGCATCATGAACGCCTTCGGCGCCATCGCCGGCTCGGGCAACACCAACCTGGCCACGGTCGCGCCGGCGATCTCGGAAGCCCTGTTCGCCACGGCTCTCGGCCTCGCGGCGGCCATCCCGGCCTATATCGCCTACAACAAGTTCTCGATCGACGCGGGCAAGTTCACGGGGCGGCTCGAGAGCTTCGCCGACGACCTGCAGGCGGCCGTGGCGCGCCGGCTGGGCGGCCCGTCCAGCCCCGCGCCGCAACCCGCGGCCGATTACGCACGCCGGGAGCTCTGAGATGGCCATGGGCGGAGGCGGCGGCGCGGGCGGACACGTCCGGGGCCGCAGACGGGCCCGGAAACGGCCCCTGAGCGAGATCAACGTCACGCCGCTGGTCGACGTGATGCTGGTGCTGCTGATCATCTTCATGATCTCGGCCCCGCTGCTCAATGTGGCGGTGCCGGTGGAGCTGCCCAAGACCGAGGCCAGCGCCATGAATTCGGTCAACGAGCCGGTAGTGGTCACCATTGGCCGTGACGGCGAGATTTTCGTCGGCGAGAGCGCCGTGGCATGGGACGACCTGATCCCGCGCGTGTCGGAGGCGGGCGGCGCCGACGCGCGCGACAATCCGGTCTCGGTGCGGGGCGACGGCCGCGCGCCCTACCAGGCGGTGGCGCGGGTGATGGCCCGCCTGTCGGCCGCCGGTTTCACCAAGCTGAACCTGGTCACTGACACCGCCGCCTCCCCGGGCGAGGAGGGCTGACGGTTTGGAGCGTCCCGGCCCGGCCCTGATCGGATCGGTGGTCGTCCACGCGGCGATCATCGGCGCGGTGCTGCTCGCCCTGACGGCGACCGGCGACCGGCCGGAGCGCCAGATCGTCACCACCATCCCGGTCTCGATCCTCTCCGAGGAGATGGTGCTGGCCGGCCCGGCCGACGCGCCCTCCGAGGACCCGGCGATCGACACGGCGGCCGCGCCGCCGGTCGAGGCCCCCGAACCCCCGCCGCCGACGCCCACGCCCG